>NZ_JBIUYQ010000004.1:0-299304 GCF_044744605.1 Kitasatospora sp. NPDC087271 | reverse complement strand
AGACCAACGGCACCCCCGGCCTCCAAACCACCGGAACCAACCCCGACACCCCCGTCGGCTCCCCCTGCACCACCGGGGCAAACGGCGTCTGCTCCGCAAGCGGCCTCCCCCTGGGCACCTACTACTGGCAGGAGACCGCCGCTCCCCCCGGCTACGACCTGCCGCAGCCCGCGGTGACGACCGTGGTCCTCGACACCGACGGACAGAGCATCCCCGTCACCGTCCAGGACACCAAGACCACCACCCCGACCGGCTCCACCACGGTCACCAAGGTCGACTCCGCCACCGGGGAACCGCTGGCCGGCGCCACCTTCCAGCTGTGGCACGAGACCAACGGCACCCCCGGCCTCCAAACCACCGGAACCAACCCCGACACCCCCGTCGGCTCCCCCTGCACCACCGGGGCAAACGGCGTCTGCTCCGCGGACAACCTTCCGTTCGGCACCTACTACTGGCAGGAAACCGCCGCTCCCCCCGGCTACGAACTGCCCCAGACCGCGGTGACCACGGTCGAACTGACCGTGGACTGCCCGTGTGTGACGATCACGGTCGAGGACGAGAAGTGCCCGCCGAAGCCGTGTCCGCGCCCCCCTCACCCGCCGCACTCATGGGCCTCAGCGGACTCATGGACCATGTGGGGCGGACGGAACCTCTGGGACCTGGTACGCGGTGAGTCCGGTCCGAACGAGGACTGCGCTTCCGCGTCGCCCACTTCCTGGAAGCGCTCCTGAAGGACCGCTCCGGCGCGAGCGCGTGAGGGCATGACGCGACGGACCGGCCGGAGGAGCCCGCAGGGGCTCCTCCGGCCGAGTGCGCCGACAGCGCGGCAGGTGACCACCGCGGTCCCCAGCCGGCTCATCGAGGCCGAAGATCCTCAACAGAATCCGGGCCTCTGAACGCGTCCTAGCCCAGTGCCTGCTTGAGGTCGGCGAGCAGGTCGTCGATCGACTCGATGCCGACCGAGACGCGCACCAGGTCGGCGGGCACCTCCAGCGCCGAACCGGCCACCGAGGCGTGGGTCATCCGGCCCGGGTGCTCGATCAGCGACTCCACGCCGCCGAGCGACTCGCCGAGGGTGAACAGCTGCGCGCGGTTGCAGACCTCGACCGCCGCCTCCTCGCCGCCCTGGACCCGGAACGAGACCATGCCGCCGAAGGCCTTCATCTGCTTGGCGGCGATCTCGTGGCCGGGGTGCTCGGGCAGGCCCGGGTACAGCACCTGGCTGACCTTCGGGTGGCTCGCCAGCAGCTCGGCGACCTTCTCCGCGTTGGCGCTGTGCCGGTCCATCCGGACACCCAGCGTCTTGATGCCGCGCAGCACCAGCCAGGCGTCGAACGGCCCGGAGACGGCGCCCATCGCGTTCTGGTGGTACGCCACCTCCTCGCCCAGGCTCGCGTCGGCCAGCACCAGCGCACCGCCGACCACGTCCGAGTGGCCGCCCATGTACTTGGTGGTGGAGTGCACGACCGCGTCCGCGCCGAGCGCGATCGGCTGCTGCAGGTACGGGCTGGCGAAGGTGTTGTCGACCACCAGCAGCGCGCCGGCGCCGTGCGCGACCTCGGCGAGCGCGGCCAGGTCGGTGATGCCCAGCAGCGGGTTGGACGGGGTCTCCACCCAGACCGCGCGGGTGTTGGGGCGCAGCGCGGCCCGGACGGTGGCCAGGTCCTGGGTGTTGGCGACGGAGAACTCGACGCCCCAGCGGGTCAGCACCTTGGCGAACAGCCGGAAGGTGCCGCCGTAGGCGTCGTTGGGGATCACGATGTGGTCGCCCGGCTTGAGGATGGTGCGCAGCAGGGTGTCCTCGGCGGCCAGGCCGGAGGCGAAGGCGAGGCCTCGGGCGCCGCCCTCCAGCGCCGCGAGGCACTCCTCCAGCGCGGTGCGGGTCGGGTTGGCGCTGCGGCTGTACTCGTAGCCGCCCCGCAGGCCGCCCACCCCGTCCTGCTTGTAGGTGGACACCTGGTAGATCGGCGTGACGACGGCCCCGGTCTGGGGGTCTGCTTCCTGACCCGCGTGGATGGCGAGGGTCTCGAAGCCCTGGGGAAGCTGGTGCTCGGTCATGGGTCGAGCCTAGTGGCCGTGCGGCCCGGCGCCCTCCGGAACGTCCCAGCCCGCCGTGAACCGGGCCGGCTGCGAAGCGGGGCTGCGGCGGAATCCGGGCGGCGCCGGAATCCGGGGGCAGCCCGCCGCGTTGAATCCTGCGCAACCCTCCCTACCCCGCAGGAGCAGGCCGTGCTGTTCAACCGCCACAAGACCTCGCTCGTTCCCGCCGACCAGGCGCTGCCCGGCCGGGAGTCGCCGGGCTTCGCACTGCGCGAGCCGCACACCGTGCTCGGCCACCCGCTCACCGGGCCGTACCCGGACGGCCTGGAGGTGGCCGACTTCGGGCTGGGCTGCTTCTGGGGCGCCGAGCGGACGTTCTGGCGCCTGCCCGGCGTCTGGACGACGCTGGTCGGCTACCAGGGCGGCTACACCCCCCA
The DNA here is from genome assembly GCF_044744605.1 of Kitasatospora sp. NPDC087271. Classification (NCBI taxonomy): domain Bacteria; kingdom Bacillati; phylum Actinomycetota; class Actinomycetes; order Kitasatosporales; family Streptomycetaceae; genus Kitasatospora; species Kitasatospora sp. NPDC087271. Next base: position 296,827 of record NZ_JBIUYQ010000004.1, on the reverse strand, counting down.
CCCGACGTACGAGGAGGTGTGCAGCGGGCTGACCGGGCACACCGAGGCGGTCCGGGTGGTGTTCGACCCCTCGGTGATCTCCTACGAGCGGCTGCTGAAGACCTTCTGGGAGGCACACGACCCGACCCAGGGCAACCGCCAGGGCAACGACGTCGGCACCCAGTACCGCTCCGCCGTCTACACCCACTCCCCCGCCCAGGCCGCCGCCGCGGCCGCCGGCCGGGACGCCTTCCAGCCGGCCCTGACGGCGCTCGGCTACGGCCCGATCACCACCGAGATCGCCCCGGCGGGCCCGTTCTACCCGGCCGAGCCGTACCACCAGCAGTACCTGTCCGACGCCAAGAATCCGAACGGCTACTGCGGCCTCGGCGGCACCGGCGCCTCCTGCCCGATCGGCGTGGCCCGCACGCAGGGCTGACCGTCCGTGACCGTTCCGGCGGGCCGGCCACCCGAGGTGACCGCCCGCCGGTCGGGGCGCAGACTGGAAGGGCCAGCAGACGGGCCTGCCTCCTCTCCGCGCGGGCGGCCGGGCCGTCCGCGCGGAGAGGAGTGCGCCATGTCCGGTCTCGTCCGCATGAACTTCGACGCCCCCGAGGAGGTCCGCCCCTTCGAGGAGGGCACGGGGGAGCTGCGCCTGGTCAACCTGGACGCCGGCCCGGTGGGCCGGGCCGTGTTCCACCCGGGTTGGCAGTGGTCCAAGCACGTGAAGCCGATCGCCAGGACCGACAGCTGCCGGGCCGCCCACACGGGGTACGTGGTCTCGGGCCGGATGAGGATCGTCATGGACGACGGTCAGGAGACCGAGTTCGGCCCCGGCGACCTGATGATCTGCCCGCCCGGGCACGACGCCTGGATCGTCGGCGACGAGCCCTGCGTCATCGTCGACTGGCAGGGCTTCGCCGACTACGCCAAGCGCTGACCGGCGGGCTCCCGGCGGCTCCCGGCGTCAGACCGCGCTGCCGGCCTTCCAGGCGGCCCAGCCGAGGTTCCAGCCGTTCAGGCCGTTGTCCGGCGCGACGGTCTTGTCGCCGGAGTTCACGACCTCGACCACGTCGCCGACCATGGAGCTCTTGTAGAACTTGTAGCCGTCCGTGCTGCCGTCCTGCGCGCCCTTGGCGTCCTGGAGGCCGATGCAGCCGTGGCTGGTGTTCTGGCCGCCGAAGATCGACGACGAGGACCAGTAGTTGCCGTGGATGAAGGTGCCCGAGGTGGTGAGCCGCTGGGCGTGCGGCACGTCCGCGATGTCGTACTCGCTGCCGAGGTTGACGGTCTGCGAGTTCATCCGGGTCTGCTGGAACTGCTCGGAGATCACCATCTTGCCGCCCCAGGTGCGGTGCTCGGGCGACCCGCCGGAGATCTTGTAGACGGCGCTGACCTGGCCGTCGGTGGTGACGGTGAGCTTCTTGGCGCCGAGGTCGGCGACGCTGGTCTGGGCGCGGCCGATGGTGAAGCGGACGTCCTTGGACTGGGTGCCGTAGACGCCCTTGGCGCCCTCGACGTCCTTGAGCCGGAGCTTGAGGGTGACCTTGGTGCCCTTGGCCCAGTACTCCTGCGGCCGGAAGTCGAGGCGGGTGCTGGAGAACCAGTACCCGACGATCTCGACGCCCGGCTCGGCTATCACGGTGATCGCCTGCTGGACGGCCTTGCGGTCGGTGATCGGCTTGCTGAAGGTGACCGAGACGGGCATGCCGACGCCGACGACCGAGCCGTCCTCGGGCGTGAAGTAGCCGACGAAGGTGTTGGCCGGGGTGGCCGTGGTGAAGGTGGCGTTGGCGTCCGCCTCCAGCTTGTCCTTGTCGAGGGCGGTGGCGGCCACGGTGTACTTGGTGCCGCTGGCGGGGGCGGCGGCCGAGGTCCAGCTGGCACCGTCGGAGGCGAGCTGGCCGGCCAGTTCCTTGCCCGTGGAGTCGGTGACCTTGACGGTGCCCAGGGTGCCGTTGCTGACGGTGACCTTGACCGGCTCGCTGAAGCTGGCGGAGGCGGCACCGTCCGCAGGAGTGACGGTGATGACGGCGGTCGAGGTCTTCGGCGCGCTGCTGGTCCCGCCGGAGCCGCTGCCAGTGCCCGGGGTTCCACCGGAACCGCCCGAGCCGCCCGAGCCGTTGGCGTCGGCGCTCTTGGTGTCGTTGCAGGCCGCGAGCAGCAGGACCGGCGCCCCGATCAGGCCCGCGAGCACTCCGCGCCGGCTCCAGTTGCCTCCGCCTGCCCGCCCCTGACCGTCCCGTGCCGTCACGTCGCGTCTCCCTGCTGATCATCCCGGGCATTTACGGATACAGAAACGCAATCCGCCCGTGCACGGTTCCACCTCCGAAGGGTAAGCGATCGTATGAGATGACCCAACTTCCCGGTGAACAGGGAAAAAACGCCCGGCCTGCGGGGCAGACCGGGCGTTCACGAGCGGTGACGAGCCAGCGGGGCGAGGCCGCTACTCGGCGGACTCGTCCACCACGTACTCGTCCCACCCCTCGTTCTCGGGGTCGAACTCGGTCTGCGCCGACTCCCAGGTCGCCGAGGCCAGCTCGACACCCGGCACGTCGCCGAGCAGCGCCACCGGGTCGATGAAGTGGGCGAGCGAACCCGACGGGTCCACCTCGATGGCGTCGACGGACTGGGCGCGCTCGTCGTCGTCGAGGTACTCGTCCTCGGTCACCTGCTTCAGGGCGGCCGCCTTGAGCGCGCCCTCGTCGGTGATCTCCGCGATGAGCTCGATCTTGAGCCGGACGTAGCGCGGCTCGTCCTGGGTGGTTTCAGTGCTGGTCATGCGTGTGAGCGTACGGGAAGGGCCGGTCCCTCGGAGAAGGACCGGCCCTGCCGTTCTCCGCCTCGGTTCCCCCACCCGGGAACCGCGGAGACGCGCCGTGCGGCGCGAGGTGCCGCGGGAGCCGCCGCACCCTGTCGACCGGCCGCAGCCGGGCAGGGGCGGGACGACGGCGCCTCCCGCGGAGGCCCCTCTCCCCCGTTGCCGGGCTGGAGGGCGGACACGGCGGGCCGGGTCAGGACCGCCCGACGTGTCCGGAGCCGACCGCGTCCGCCGGGGAGCCGCTCCCGGACGGTTGCCGTCGTCTCGCTCGGCGTCTTGCCGTTGACCACCACGATGCCGGACCGTTGTTAACCGCGTGCTGCGGGCAGGTGACGCCGGTGTACCACTTCGCCCGTGGGCGAACCGCGGGCGAAGCGTGGGCGAACCCTCGTCCGCCCCGCCGACCGGAGGCCGGCGGCGGGATCGGGGCCGGCGGCGGGGCCGGTCAGGGCCGGGGCCTGGGCCGACGGGTCAGTGCGCGGCGCGGCCGGCGAGGAAGCCCAGCAGGTCCTGGCGGGTGACGATGCCCTGCGGCTTGCCCTCCACCAGCACCACCGCGGCGTCGGCCTTCTCCAGCACGGTCATCAGGTTGGTGACCGTCTCGCCCGCACCGACGACCGGCAGCGGCTTGGACATCACCCGGTCCAGCGTGTCGGTCAGCTCGATCTCCTTCGCGAAGACGCCCTCCAGCAGCAGCTTCTCCGCCACCGAGCCGATCACCTCGCCGGCCATGATGTCCGGGTGGCCGGCACCCGGGGAGACCACCGGCATCTGCGAGACGCCGTACTCGCGCAGCACCCGGACCGCCTCGGCGACCGTCTCGTTCGGGTGCATGTGGACGAACTGCGGGATGCCCTCGTGCTCGATGGCGTCCTTGCGGGCCAGCACCTCGCCGATGTGCGCCTCGTCGGTGGCCGAGGGCAGGAAGCCGTAGTCGGCCATCCAGTCGTCGTTGAAGATCTTGGACAGGTAGCCGCGGCCGCCGTCCGGCAGCAGCACCACCACGACGTCGTCCGGGCCCAGGTCCTTGGCCACCTCCAGCGCGGCCACCACGGCCATGCCGCAGGAGCCGCCGACGAGCAGGCCCTCCTCCTTGGCCAGGCGGCGGGTCATCTGGAAGGAGTCCTTGTCGGAGACGGCGACGATGCCGTCGGCGACGTCACGGTCGTAGGCGGTCGGCCAGAAGTCCTCGCCCACGCCCTCGACCAGGTACGGCCGGCCGGTGCCGCCCGAGTAGACCGAGCCCTCCGGGTCGGCACCGATCACCTTGACCTTGCCGCCCGAGACCTCCTTCAGGTAGTTACCGGTGCCGGAGATGGTGCCGCCGGTGCCGACGCCCGCCACGAAGTGGGTGATCCGGCCCTCGGTCTGCTCCCACAGCTCCGGACCGGTGGAGTGGTAGTGCGAGGCCGGGTTGTCCGGGTTGGAGTACTGGTCCGGCTTCCAGGCGTTCGGGGTCTCCCGGACGAGCCGGTCGGAGACGTTGTAGTACGAGTCCGGGTGCTCGGGGGCCACGGCGGTGGGACAGACGACCACCTCGGCGCCGTACGCGCGCAGGGTGTTGATCTTGTCGGTGGACACCTTGTCCGGACAGACGAAGATGCACTTGTAGCCCTTCTGCTGGGCCACGATCGCCAGGCCGACACCGGTGTTGCCGGAGGTCGGCTCGACGATGGTGCCGCCCGGCTTCAGGGCGCCCGAGGCCTCGGCGGCCTCGATCATGCGCATCGCGATGCGGTCCTTCACCGAACCGCCGGGGTTGAAGTACTCGACCTTCGCCAGCACTGTCGCGCTGATGCCCTCGGCGACCTTGTTCAGCTTGACCAGCGGCGTGTTGCCGACGAGGTCGATGATCGAGTTGTGGTACCGCACGGGGGTCCTCCCGGTTGTGGGCATGCGAGTGCTTTCGGTACTGCAAAGCCTAGGCCGTGCCGCCCGCCCCAGCCCGCCCTTCCGCCCCACCCGTCCCTCGCCCCGCCCCGGCCCCGCGCGGCGGCCCCCCACCCACCCTCCTCCCCCAATGGCCCAGCCCCGCAGGTAGCCCCGGCCCCCGCGCGGGTAGGAGGGGGGTGCAGGCATCGCCATGGCCCCGGAGGGGGCGGCACGAGGACGCGAAGGGGGCATCGGATGCCAGGGGCACAGGACTCGCGGGCCCGGGTGGCCCGCCGGATCGCCACCGCGGCGGCGTACGGCGGCGGCGGGCTCGGCCTGCTGGGCGTGGGCCTGGTGGGCGTGCTGCTCACCGAGAGCAAGCTGGCGATCCAGGCCATCGGCGTGCTGGAGGGCGATCCGCCCAAGGCCGACGGCGTCTACGGCGAGGCCTTCGCCGACAGCTCCGCCGCCACGCAGCCGCCGCTGGTGCTGGCCGTCCTCGGCGACTCCACCGGCGCCGGCCTCGGTGTGCTGCGGGCCCGGGAGACCCCGGGCGCGCTGCTGGCCGCGGGCCTGGCCTCGGTGGCCGAACGCCCGGTCCGGCTGGTCAACGTGGCCCGCACCGGCGGCCGTTCCGCCCACCTCTCGGGCCAGCTGGAGCAGGCGCTGCCGCACCACCCGGACGTCGCCGTGCTCATGATCGGCGCCAACGACGTGACCCGGCACAGCCCGGCCCAGCTGGCCGTCCGCCAGCTCGGCGAGGCGGTCGCGGCGCTGCGGGCGAACGGCTGCGAGGTGGTGGTCGGCACCTGCCCGGACCTCGGGACGATCAAGCCGGTGCGCCCGCCGCTGCGCTGGGTGGCCCGCCGGCTGAGCCGGCAGCTGGCGGCCGCGCAGACCATCGCGGTCGTGGAGGCCGGCGGCCGGACGGTCTCGCTGGGCTCGCTGCTGGGCCCGGAGTTCGCGGCGCGCCCGGAGATGTTCGCCGCCGACCGCTACCACCCGTCCGCCCAGGGCTACGCGACGGCCGCGATGGCCGTGCTGCCCTCGGTGTGCGCCGCGCTCGGCCTCTGGCCGGAGGAGGAGCGCCCGGCCACACCCGTGCCGGGCGGGACGGTGCTGCCGGTGGCGATGGCCGCCGCCGCCGCGGCCGGGCGTTCGGGCACCGAGGTCGCGGCCGTCGAGGCGGAGGGCGCCGGCCGCCGCTGGGCGTTGCTGCGCCACCGGCTGCGGGTCGGGCTGCCCGGCTCGTGGGCGCCCGAGGAGGCCGGGGAAGGAGCCGTTCCAGAGGCCGGCGACACGTCGGCCAGCTCACACGCCGGGACGGGTGACGCCTGATCTACCAGGCGGTAACTTTCCTCCCGGACGCCAGTCCGCCGTCACCCAGCGAGGAGCCCGCCATGCCCGAAGCCGTCATCGTCAGCGCCACCCGTTCGCCGATCGGCCGGGCCTTCAAGGGCTCGCTCAAGGACGTCCGCCCCGACGACCTGACCGCCCACGTCATCCAGGCCGCCCTGGCCAAGGTCCCGCAGCTCGACCCGCGCGAGATCGACGACCTGATGCTCGGCTGCGGCCTGCCCGGCGGCGAGCAGGGCCACAACCTGGCCCGCATCGTGGCCGTCCAGATGGGCATGGACTACCTGCCCGGCGCCACCATCACCCGCTACTGCTCGTCCTCGCTGCAGACCACGCGGATGGCACTGCACGCGATCAGGGCCGGCGAGGGCGACGTCTTCCTCTCGGCCGGCGTGGAGACCGTCTCGCGCAGCGTGAACGGGACCTCGGACGGCATGCCGGGCACCACGAACCCGGTCTTCGACGAGGCCCAGGCCCGCACCGCCAAGCGCGCCGAGGAGGGCGGCGGGGAGTGGCACGACCCGCGCGAGGACGGCCTGCTGCCGGACGCCTACATCGCGATGGGCCAGACCGCCGAGAACCTGGCCGCGCTCAAGGGGATCACCCGCGCCGAGCAGGACGAGTTCGGCGTCCGCTCGCAGAACCTCGCCGAGGCCGCCATCAAGGCCGGCTTCTGGGAGCGCGAGATCACCCCGGTGACGCTCCCGGACGGCACCGTGGTGAGCAAGGACGACGGCCCGCGCGCCGGCGTCACGCTGGAGGGCGTCTCCGGCCTGAAGCCGGTGTTCCGGCCGGACGGCACCGTGACCGCCGGTAACTGCTGCCCGCTGAACGACGGCGCCGCCGCGCTGGTCATCATGTCCGACACCAAGGCCCGGGAGCTGGGCATCACCCCGCTCGCCCGGGTGGTCTCCACCGGCGTCAGCGCGCTCTCCCCCGAGATCATGGGCTACGGCCCGGTCGAGGCCTCCCGGCAGGCGCTGCGGCGGGCCGGCCTGACCATCGACGACATCGACCTGGTCGAGATCAACGAGGCCTTCGCCGCCCAGGTGATCCCGTCCTACCGGGATCTCGGCATCGACCTGGACAAGCTGAACGTCAACGGCGGCGCGATCGCCGTCGGCCACCCGTTCGGCATGACCGGCGCCCGGATCACCACCACCCTGATCAACTCCCTGCAGTGGCACGACAAGCAGTTCGGCCTGGAGACCATGTGCGTCGGCGGCGGCCAGGGCATGGCGATGGTGATCGAGCGGCTCAGCTGACCCGCCGGGCCGCCCCGAAAAGGGTCTGGACCACCCATTTGGAGTGACCGTGAGTAATTGAGGGCCGGATCACATCGCGAGGTCGATCCGGCCCTCTTTTCGCTCGTTTTCAGCTCGGAAATCGACACTGCGGAGCGGATCAACTCCACTGCGTAGAACGGTGTTACCTAACAATTTGGGGACAAGAGCGAAAGTCCCCCACAAATTAGACATTCGCCACTGCGGCAACAGCCCCGGATGCGGCAGTGTGGACACGTAACCCCGTTCCGCTCCTCGCTAGGAGTACGTTCCGTGAGCGCCGTCTACACCATCCTGCTGCTGATCCTGATCACCGTGTCGACCGCCGTGCTGCTCCACCTCCGGGGACTCTCCCGCCGGCTGGACGCGCGGGCCGCGGCCCAGGCCGCACCCGCCCCGGTGGACCAGGCCGCGATACGCCAGGCCGTCACCGAGGCACTCGCCGCCGACCGCGAGCGGGAGATCACCGAGGCCCGGGCGTTCTGGGCCGAGCAGGAGGCCCGCGCGGCCGAGGACGCGCCACTGTTCGACTCCCCGTACACCGGCCCGTTCGCCAGCACCGACGAGTGGCCGCTGTTCTTCCCCCGCCCCACCGGCCCGCAGGACGCCGTCGACAACGCCGGCACCATGGACCCGGAGTTCGGCGAGGCGCTGCGCTCCGCGCTGGAGGACCTGATCAACGAGGGTCCCGCCGAGCCCGGACCCGAGGGCGGCTCGTCGCTGTTCCCCGGCCAGGGCACCGGCACCTTCTCCGCCGGCTCCGCCTCCACCGGCTCCGCCGAACCCACCGGGGACGCCCGCGCCCGCCGCGAGGCCGACCTGCTGGCCACCGGTCTGGAGGCCGGGCTGCTGGACGCCGACCAGGCCGTCGAGGACGCCCCGGTCGCCGCGCCCGACCCGCGCCGCCACCCCTCCCACCCCGACTTCGTGCCCAGCCAGGCGCCGTCCCGCGAGTGGACCGACACCCGGCTGGCCACCCTCGCCGACGAGGCCGTCGCCCTGATCGACGTCCGCCCGGGCCCGCTGGGCACCCTGGACGTGTACGCCTTCGCCGACGGCACCACGCTCTGCGTGGCCCCGGGCGACCGGGAGGCCGCCTACCGGCTGATCGACGCGGTCCGTGCCGGTGAGCACGTCCGGCTGCTCGGCGGCTCGCGCTTCTCCGGCTCGTACTCGCTGACCTTCTCCACCGACGAGGAGGCCGTCTACGTCCTCGCCGACCGGGTGGTCGCCAGCATCTGACGCCGCCCCAGCAGCGCGGCACACCACAGCACGCCGAAGGCCGGCCGGGTCAAGGGGTTACCGACCCGGCCGGCCTTCGGCGTGTCCGGACGTCTATCCGCAGAGCGCCGCCGTCTCCCGCACCGCGGCCAGCGCCCCGGCCAGCACCTCCGCGGCCGCCACCGGCCCGCCCGGCAGGGCGACCGCGTCGTCCTCCGGCAGCGCCGCCAGCGCGGCCGCCAGGTCGTGCCCGGCGACGGCCAGTTGGTCCCCCGCCGCGAAGGCCCCGGCGTCCGGGAACTCCCGATCCGGCCCGCTCTCCGCCGCCAGCGCCAGGGCCGCCAGCCGCCGGGCCAACGCCAGCGCGGCCGCCGCCCGGGACTCGTACCCGGGCACGGCGCCCAGCAGTTTGCTCTGCGGCAGCGAGCGGAAACGATCCGCCAAGGAGTCGACGGCTTCGACGAAGGGCTGTACGTCATGCATGACAGGGAGCCTAAACGCCGCCGGGCCCCCGGAGCGTTTCGCTCCGGGGGCCCGGCGGCAGTGGTACGGCGGGAACGCGATTAGTCGTCGCCGCGCAGGATCGCGATCAGGCGCAGCATCTCGACGTAGATCCAGACCAGCGACAGGGTGAGCCCGAAGGCGGCCCGCCAGGCCTCCTTCTGCGGCGCACCCTGGGCGATGCCCTCTTCGATCGCCGCGAAGTCCAGCGACAGGAAGAAGGCGCCGAGGGCGATGCCGATCAGGCCGACCACGATGCCCAGCGGGCCTGAACGCAGCCCCATGTCGGCGCCGAACGCCATCGCGATCATGTTGACCAGCATCAGCAGCACGAAGCCCATGGCAATCGCGATGCCGATCCGGGTGTAGCGCGCGGTGACCCGGATCCGGCCGCTCTTGTAGGCGAACAGCATCGCCGCGAAGACCGCCGCCGTACCCAGCACCGCCTGGATCGCGATGCCGTTGATGACGGTGTTGAGCGCGTGCGTGACCGCGCCGAGCGCGAAGCCCTCAAGAGCCGCGTAGGTCAGGATCAGCGGCGGGCTGACGCTGCGCTTGAAGGAGACCACCAGGCCGACGACCATGGCCACCAGGCTGGCGCCGATCGCGAAGCCGAAGTTCTCGAACGGCAGCACGAACCAGGCCACCGCGCCGGCGGCGACCAGGGTCAGCAGCGTCATGGCCGTGCGCGCGACCACGTCGTCGAGCGTCATCCGCCCGGTGGCGGCGGGGCCGGCCGACGGCCCGTTGTACATCTCGTACAGCTGCTCGTCGGTCAGCGGGCCCTGCGCCTGCGGCTGCTGGGCGTAAGGGGTCCCCGCGTAGGGGTTGTTGCCGTACTGGCCCCCGGCCTGCGTGGTGGTACCGAACCCCGCGTAGCCGGGCTCGCGGGTGAAGGACCCCTCCCGCGAGAAGACCGGGTTGCTGCTTCTCATTGCACATTCCCTCCGTGGCGGCACTGCACCGCCCAGCCACCAGGGTAATGGCTTGGCAAAAATATCGGGATACGCCGCGAGGAGGATCACTGAACGACTCCCGGCGGGGACGCCGTCGGCGCCCCCGCGAGTCGAGCGGTGCCCGGAGCCGGACTCGAACCGGCACGGCCTCGCGGCCAAGCAGTTTTAAGCTGCCCGTGTCTGCGTTCCACCATCCGGGCGTCCTGAGGACGGACCCCTCCATCGGCCGGAGAAGAAGCGCTCCACCCCCGGTGCGGGCCACCCCAGAGCCTAGTCGCCCGCCTCACCCTTTCGCATGTTCCCAGCCAGGGAAGTTGTCATGTTTCCTTGCGATCTGACGAACAGTCCGCAATTCGGCCACGAAGTGTACGAGTTCCGGCCACCGCCCAGCGCTCAGGGTCGGCGTCATACCCCAGGAGGAGGGCGTCACCTGGCCGTACGTCCAGCGGTGGTCAGGCCAACCGTCCGGCGGAGCGACGAGAACTCGTGATCACACGGCGGAGCATGGAGGTACGGCCGGGCGCCCCTGGCGGCCCGGCCGTCCAGGCGCCCAGCGCGTCTCCCGCAGCCCGCGACCACCAAGGAGCACCCCCGTGACCACGTCGACCGCAACCGCCGTCCGGACCGGCCTGGCGGCCGCCCGCGCCACCGGCCTCAACAAGGTCTACGGGGACGGGGAGACCCGCGTCGTGGCCCTCGACAACGTCAGCGTCGACTTCCCGCAGGGCCAGTTCACCGCCATCATGGGCCCCTCCGGCTCCGGCAAGTCCACCCTCATGCACTGCATGGCCGGCCTCGACACCATCAGCTCCGGCTCCACCACCATCGGCGACACCGAACTCGTCGGCCTCAAGGACAAGCAGCTCACCCAGATCCGCCGCGACCACATCGGCTTCATCTTCCAGGCCTTCAACCTGCTCCCCACCCTCACCGCCCTGGAGAACATCACCCTCCCGATGGACATCGCCGGCCGCAAGGTCGACAAGGCCTGGCTCGACCGCGTCGTCGACACCGTCGGCCTCTCCGGCCGCCTCAGCCACCGCCCCTCCCAGCTCTCCGGCGGCCAACAGCAACGCGTCGCCTGCGCCCGCGCCCTCGCCGGCAAGCCCGACATCATCTTCGCCGACGAACCCACCGGAAACCTCGACTCCCGCTCCGGCGCCGAGATCCTCTCCTTCCTGCGCAACTCCGTCCGCGAACTCGGCCAGACCGTCGTCATGGTCACCCACGACCCCGTCGCCGCCTCCTACGCCGACCGCGTCGTCTTCCTCGCCGACGGCCGCATCGTCGACGAACTCCACCACCCCACCGCCGACACCGTCCTGGACCGCATGCGCCGCTTCGACGCCAAGGGCCGCACCAGCTAGAGCCACCACCAGCCAGGGCCCGCCAGCCCAGCCGCCGCCCCTACGCGAAACCCAGGACACCCCATGTACCGCACCGCACTGCGCAACGTGCTGGCCCACAAGGGCCGACTCCTCATGACGGCGCTGGCCGTCATGCTCGGCACCGCCTTCGTCGCCGGCACCATGGTCTTCTCCGACACCTTCGGCAAGGCCATGCGGGACAACAACTCCAAGAGCTACTCGGACGTCTCGGTCCAGGTCGTGGACTACTCGGCCGGCTCCCGCGCCAGCACCAAGGTGAAGAGCGAGAGCGGCAACGCCTCGCTCACCGACGCCACCGTCCAGCAGCTGGCCGCCCTGCCGGGCACCGCCAACGCCCGCGGCGTGGTCAACGGCTTCACCGGGGTCGCCGACCGGAGCGGCAACCTGATCGGCCAGTTCTGGGCCGCCAAGGGCGCCAACTTCGCCCCGGCCGCGGACGGCAAGGACCCGCGCTACCCGATGGCCGAGGGCCAGGGCCCGAAGAACGGCAAGGAGATCGCCCTCGACCGCAAGACCGCCGACAAGGCCGGCTACAGGATCGGCGACACCGTCCGGATCGCCATCAACGGCCCGGTGATCGAGGCGAAGCTCACCGGCGTCTTCACCACCGACGACCCGGTGGTGAACAGCGGCGGCACCCTCACCCTGTTCGACCGCGCCACCGCCCAGCAGCTGCTGCTGGAGCCCGGCCACTTCAGCAGCATCGTGCTCACCGCCAAGCCCGGCACCAGCGAGGACGCGCTGCTCGCCCAGGTCCAGCCCAAGGTGCCGTCCGACCAGCACTTCGACGTCGAGACGGGCGCCAAGCTCAAGGCCGACGAGCAGGAGATGATCACCAAGGCCACCGACAGCATGCGCACCATGCTGCTGGTCTTCGCCGGGATCTCGCTCTTCGTCGGCATCTTCATCATCGCCAACACCTTCACCATGCTGGTCGCCCAGCGCACCAAGGAACTCGCGCTGCTGCGGGCGATCGGCGCCAGCCGCAAGCAGGTCACCCGCTCAGTGCTGGTCGAGGCCCTGGCGATCGGCACCGTCGCGGCGCTGGCCGGGCTGCTCGCCGGCATCGGGATCGGCGCCGGCATGCAGTCCCTGATGGGCCGGCTGAACGAGAACATGCCGCACGGCACGCTGGTCATCAAGCCGCTCACCATCGCGGTGACCCTGGCCGTCGGCGTCCTGGTGACGGTGCTGTCCGCCCTGCTGCCGGCCGTGCGCGCCGCCCGGATCGCCCCGGTGGCGGCGATGAGCAGCGGCGACCAGCCGGCCAGCCAGAAGAGCCTGCTGGTCCGCAACGCGATCGGCTCGGCGCTCACCGCCGGCGGCCTCGCGCTGATCGGCTTCGGCGCCTCCACCGGCAACGACAGCGGCCGCCTGCCGGTCGGCCTCGGCGCCCTGCTCGCCCTGATCGGCGTGTTCGTCCTGCTGCCGCTGCTCTCCCGCCCGGTGGTCGCACTGATCGGCCCGCTGCTGCGCGGGCTCGGCGGCACCCCGGGCAAGCTCGCCCAGCAGAACGCGGTCCGCAACCCGCGCCGCACCGCGTCCACCGCCGCCGCGCTCACCATCGGCCTGACCCTGGTCAGCGGCCTCACCGTGATCGGTGCCTCGGTCGGCGGCGCGATCGACAAGGCCGTCACCAGCTCGATGAAGTCCGACTACATGGTCTCGGGCGCCAACCACATGAGCCTGTCCGAGCAGGTGCCCGGGCAGATCGCCAAGGCCCCCGGGGTGGCCGCCTCCTCCGCGGTGACGACCGCCGACTGGAAGTTCGACGGCACCGGCGTGACGATCACCGGCATGGACGCCGGCTCCTTCGACCAGCTCGCCGAGGTCAAGCTGACCAGCGGCGCCACCGCCGCGCTCGGCCAGGGCAAGGTCCTGGTGGACCAGGACCTCGCCACCAAGCTCCACCTCACCGCCGGCTCGACGGTGGCGGTCTCCTACCCGGACCAGTCCACCGGTCAGCTCACCGTCGGCGGCGTGTACGAGAAGGGCGGCATGCTCGGCCCGGTCCTGCTGGCCAACAGCGAGGTCGCCAAGCACGAGCCGAAGCCCTACATCACCGACGTCCTGGTCAAGGGCAAGGACGGCGCCACCACCGCGCTCAAGCAGTCCCTCAAGGACGCCACCGGCGCCAACCCGGTGATCGACGTCAAGTCCAAGCAGGACGTCCGCGACGACTTCAGCCAGACCATCACCTTCGCGCTGAACCTGATGTACGGCCTGCTGGCGATGTCCGTGCTGGTCGCGATCCTGGGCGTGATCAACACGCTGGCGATGTCGGTCTTCGAGCGCAAGCGCGAGATCGGGATGCTGCGGGCGATCGGCCTGGACCGCCGGGGCATCAAGCGGATGGTCCGCCTGGAGTCCGTGGTGATCTCGCTGTTCGGCGCCGGCATCGGCCTGCTGCTCGGTTGCTTCATCGCCTGGGCGATCAACGGCACCCTGAAGTCCAGCCTGAGCGGCCTGACCACCGTCCTGCCGTTCGGCGAGCTGGCGCTGTTCCTGGCCCTGGCCGGGGTGGTCGGCCTGGTGGCCGCGATCTGGCCCGCCCGCCGGGCGTCCAAGCTGGACATCCTGGCGAGCATCAAGACCGACTGACCGCCCCTCACGGGCCCGCCCAGCGGGCGGACGACGAGAAAGGGCCCCTGCCGGAGGGTTTCGGCAGGGGCCCTTCTACTTCTGTACTCCGCCCGGTCGCACGGCCGGCTGAGCACCACGGAGGTCGTGGTCCGGCGACACTGCCGGGCGGAGGGCCTCCGACTCATACCCCGGCGCTCCCACACCGGGGTCTCAGTCGCTTACTTGCTGGCGAGTTCCTTCTCGGCGGCCGGCTTGGCGGCCTCCACGGGCTTCGTGGGCGCCGTGACCTCCTGGATCGGCAGGCGCGGCTGCTCCATCTGGGAGAGGCCGACCATCTCGCGCTTCAGGAACATGGCCAGCGTCCAGTCGGTGAAGACCCGGACCTTGCGGTTCATGGTCGGGACCATGGCGCCGTGGTACGCGCGGTGGAACCACCAGGCCAGACGGCCCTTCAGCTTGACCTTGCCGAAGAGGATCGCGACGCCCTTGTGCAGGCCAAGGCCGGCGACCGCACCGAGGTTCTTGTGCTCGTAGTTCTTCTGCGGGAAGCCCCGCATGCCCGAGATGACGTTGTCACCGAGGACGGCGGCCTGGCGCACGGCGTGCTGCGCGTTCGGCGGGCACCAGGCGCCCTCGCCGGAGGCGAGGTCCGGGACCTGGGCGTTGTCGCCGGCGGACCAGACGTAGTCGAAGCCCTGGACCTGGAGGGTCGGCGCGGTGTCGACGTGGCCGCGCGGGCCCAGCGGCAGGCCGAAGTTGGCCAGCACCGGGTTCGGCTTCACGCCGGCCGTCCACACGATGGTGGAGGCGTCCATCTCCAGGCCGTTCTTCAGCACCACGTGCTGGTCGACGCAGGAGTCCATCGAGGTCTCGATGTAGACCTCGATCTTCCGCTCCTCGAGCTTCTCCTTGGTCCACAGACCGAGGTCCGGGCCCATCTCCGGGAGGATGCGGTTGGCCGCCTCCACCAGGACGAAGCGCATGTCGTCACGGCTGACGGTCTTGTAGATCTTGGCGGCGTCGCGCGCCATGTCCTCGACCTCGGCGATCGTCTCGACACCGGCGAAGCCGCCGCCGATGACGACGAAGGTCAGGGCCTTGCGGCGGACCTCCTCGTCGGCGGTGGACTCGGCCTTGTCGAGCTGGGCCATGACGTGGTTGCGGAGGCTGATGGCCTCCTCCACCGTCTTCATGCCGATGCCGTGCTCCGCCAGACCCGGGATCGGGAAGGTGCGGGAGACCGAGCCGGTCGCGACGACCAGGTACTCGAAGGGCAGCTCGTAGCTGTCGCCGGCCGCGGGCTGGATGGTGGCGACCTTGCGGGCGTGGTCCACACCGGTGACCGCACCGGTGAGCACCTCCGCCTTCTTGAGGGCGCTGCGCAGCGGCGCGACGAGGTTGCGGGGCGCGACGTTGCCGCCGGCCGCCTCGGGGAGGAAGGGCAGGTACGTCATGTACGACCGCGGGTCCACGACCGTGACGGTCGCTTCGCCGTAACGCATCTTCTTGAGGATGCGCATCGCGGCATACAGGCCGACGTAACCACCGCCGACAATGAGGATGCGAGGACGCTCCGTGGTGCTCATATCCGAAAGTATCCAGCACCGTCCGGAGCAGCCTTCGTGAGCCCGGTCACAAGCTTCTGGACACCCCGTGCTACACTGCGCGGCCGCAAATCCGGGCCCGGCGCGCCGGCTCACGGCCTCGGGCGCCCCCTCGTGAGCGCACGCCGGAATACCACCCTGCTGAGCAGCAACGATCCGTACGGTGCCCGGGTTCCCGCTCGTGATTTCGATTTTCAAACCTCAACCGAGGCTTGACCTGCGATCCAGGGGTCGTCACGGCGAGCAGACCTTCGGTCCCACATTTCGGACGTAGCGGGCGAGCGGCTGCGACGAATGACTGGATCGCCATGTGAAGAAATTCACGAACTTTCCCGCACCGGTCCGGGCGCGCCCCGGCCCCGGACCCCCGAAAGGGGTGCCGGGGCCGGTCGGGTAAGGCTCGCAGGAGGTCAGGAGGCCATACTCCAGGCGATGCCGTCCAGGATGTCGTGCTCGCTCACGACCACCTCGGCCGCGCCCGTCCGCTCCATGATCTCCAGCAGCTCCAGCGCGCCGGCCGCGATCACGTCCACCCGGCCCGGGTGCATCGACGGGATGGCCGCGCGCTCGGCGTGGGTGGCACCCAGCAGCTCGCGGGCGATCCCGGCGACCCGCTCCCGGCCGATCCGCGAGTGGTGGATCGCCGCCGAATCGTAGGCCGGCAGGTCCTGGGCGATCGCGGACACCGTGGTGACCGTCCCGGCCAGGCCCACCAGGGTGGCCGCGCCGCGCAGCGGGACGACCTCCTCGGCCTTGTCCAGCTCGGCCCGCACGTGCGCCCGGGCCGTCTCGATCTGCTCCGGCGAGGGCAGCTCGGCGCCGCCGAAGTGCCGCTCGGTGAGCCGGACGCAGCCGATGTCCACCGAGCGCGCCGCCTGCACGTCCGCACCGCCCAGCACGAACTCGGTCGAGCCTCCGCCGAGGTCGAACACCAGGTACGGCGCCGGGAACTGGCCGCCGGTCAGCTCCTTGGTGGCGCCCACGAAGGACAGGTGCGCCTCCTCCTCGCCGCTCACCACCTCGGGCTCGACGCCCAGGATCGCGCGCACGCCCTCGACGTACTCGTCGCTGTTCTCGGCGTCCCGCGAGGCGCTGGTGGCGACGAAGCGGGTGCGCTCCGGGCCGACCCCGAACCCGGCGATGACCTCCCGGTACTCGCGGCAGGCCGCGAAGGTGCGGGCCAGCGCGTCCGGGTGCAGCCGGCCGGTCTGGTCCACGCCCTGGCCCAGCCGATTGATGATCATGCGGCGGTCGAGGTCGGTGATCTCCCCGGTGGCCGGGTCCAGGTCGGCGACCAGCAGCCGGATCGAGTTGGTGCCGCAGTCGATCGCGGCCACCCGGGTCATGCTCACGCGGACTCCCCGGCGTCGGACTCCTCGGCGGCCCGCTTCTTCGCGGCGCGCTCGGCGGCCTTCTGCTGCTTGGCCTCGATCACGGCCTGGTGGTCCTGGTCCTTGGCCCGGTTGCGGGCGACCCGCTCACCGGCGGCCTCGACCTCGGCCGGGGAGACGCAGGGGCCCTTGGCCCACCAGTCCTCCAGCAGGCCGATCGCCTCGTCGCCGAGCGGGTTGACGCCCTCGCCGGCCGCCAGCGAGTGGCCGACCAGCACGTGCAGGCACTTCACCCGGTCCGGCATGCCACCGGCGCTCGGGAAGCCCTCCAGCACCTCGATGGCATCGCGCCGGGCGATGTAGTCCTCGTGCGCCTTCTGGTAGGCGGCGGCCAGCTCCGGGTCCTCGGCGAGCCTGGCGGTCTGCTCCTTCATCACGCCGTCCGCCTCCAGGGTGCCGATCAGCGAGGCGGCCTTGGGGCAAGTCAGGTAGTACAGCGTCGGGAACGGCGTGCCGTCCGGCAGTCGGGGGGCCGTCTCCACGACGTCCGGGTTGCCGCAGGGGCAGCGGTGCGCCACGCCGCGCAGGCCGCGCGGCACCCGGCCGAGCTGGGCGGCGATGGCGGCGACGTCGGCGTCGGAGACGGCGGGGTGGTTCTCAGTGGTCATGGGGGGAGGTGTCTCCAGCGGGGGACGGTGGGAGCGGACGGGGGGAGGCGGGGGCCGGGGCGGCGGCGTCGGTGGTGTCGGCGGCGTCGACCGAGTCCCAGATGCTGGCGTACCAGGGCTTGGCGGCCCGCGCCGAGCCGCCTGGCGCGCCGTCGGAGGCGGCCGGGGCGGCGCCGGCAGCGACACCGGAGGCGGACGCCGAGGGCCGGGCGGCGGCCGGACCGGCCGGATCCACCGCGATGTACGGGGTCTCCCCCGGCATCGCGTAGTGCAGCCGGGCACGGGCCTGCGCCTTGACGTACTCGGGGTCCTGCCAGCGGGCCTTCTCCCGGCGCAGCTGCTCGACCTGCTGGCGGGAGCGGTCGGCCTTCGCCTGCTGGGCGGAGATCTCGGCGCGCTGGGAGATGAACTGCCGCGTCGGGTAGGCGAGGATCGCCACCAGCGAGCAGAGCACCAGGACGAGGACGGTCGCCCGGCTCGTGAAGCGAGGCCGGGCCGCCAAGCCCGGGATCCTCCAGCCTGCCATCTCCCGTTCCCCTCCTGGTCGCGACGGTGCCCCGCCGTCCACCCTACGGGGTGAACGGCGGGGCACCGGTCAGGCGTGCTCACCGGTCGGCGGAGCGACCGTGCTCGCCGCTCCGAGGAGCGGCTGTGCTCGCTGCTCCGCGGAGCGGCTGTGCTCGCTATTCCGCGAAGCGGCTGTGCTTGCTATTCCGCGGAGCGGAAGCGCGGGAAGGCGCCGCGGCCGGCGTACTCGGCGGCGTCGTCGAGGATCTCCTCGATGCGCAGCAGCTGGTTGTACTTGGCGACGCGCTCGGAGCGGGCCGGGGCACCGGTCTTGATCTGGCCGCAGTTGGTGGCGACGGCCAGGTCGGCGATGGTGACGTCCTCGGTCTCGCCGGAGCGGTGCGACATCATGCAGCGGTAGCCGTTGCGCTGGGCCAGCTCGACGGCGTCCAGGGTCTCGGTCAGCGAGCCGATCTGGTTCACCTTCACCAGCAGCGCGTTGGCGGTGCCGGTCTCGATGCCCCTGGCCAGGCGGGCCGGGTTGGTGACGAACAGGTCGTCGCCGACCAGCTGGACCTTGTCGCCCAGCTTGACGGTCATGGCCTTCCAGCCGTCCCAGTCCGACTCGTCCAGCGGGTCCTCGATGGAGACCAGCGGGTAGGCGTCGACCAGCTCGGCGTAGTACTCGATGAGCTCGACGGCGGAGATGGCCTTGCCCTCGAACTGGTAGGCGCCGTCCTCGTAGAACTCGGACGCGGCGACGTCCAGGGCGAGCGCGATGTCACGGCCGGGCACGTAGCCGGCCTTCTGGATGGCCTCGGTGATGAGGTCCAGGGCCTCGCGGTTGCTGTCCAGGTTCGGCGCGAAGCCGCCCTCGTCGCCGAGGCCGGTGGACAGGCCGCGCTCCTTCAGCACGCCCTTGAGGGTGTGGTAGACCTCGACGCCCCAGCGGACGGCCTCGGAGAAGGACTCCGCGCCGATCGGGGCGATCATGAACTCCTGGATGTCGACGTTGGAGTCCGCGTGCGAACCGCCGTTGAGGATGTTCATCATCGGAACGGGCAGCACGTGCGCGTTCGGGCCGCCCAGGTAGCGGAACAGCGGCAGGTCGCTGGCCTCGGAGGCGGCGTGCGCCACGGCCAGCGAGACGCCCAGGATCGCGTTGGCGCCGAGCGAGGACTTGTCCGGGGTGGCGTCCAGGTCGAGCATGGCCTGGTCGATCAGGCGCTGCTCGGTGGCGTCGTAGCCGACCAGCTCCGGGCCGATCTGCTCGATGACGGCCAGGACGGCCTTCTCCACGCCCTTGCCGAAGTAGCGGTTCTTGTCACCGTCGCGCAGCTCGAGCGCCTCGAAGGCGCCGGTGGAGGCACCCGACGGGACAGCGGCACGGCCGGTGCTGCCGTCGTCGAGGCCGACCTCGACCTCGACCGTGGGGTTGCCACGCGAGTCGAGGATCTCACGGGCTACGACGACATCGATGGACGGCACGAGGCATCTCCTTGCGGAAGCAGGGTCCGGCTGACGTTGGGTGCTGCCGGCGGGACGATTGCGGAGTCGTTACGACCAGAGCCTAACCGCCCCGGCCCCCGGGGCCGCGCTGGCCTCGGTCCCGTCTCAGCGTGTGGCCCGGCTACCCACCGGTAGTTCACCTGCTTGCCCGATCGAAGCGGGCGAATACGGGGGAATGCGGGCGAAGGGGGACGGGTCCCGTCCCCCTTCGCCCGCAGGGCGCGGGCCGTTCAGGGCCCGGGCCGCTCAGCCGAGGTGCAGCACCTGGCCGGGCATGATCAGGTTGGGGTTGCCGCCGACGGTGCCGCGGTTGCCGTCGTACACCGACTGCCAGCCGCCGGACACGCCCTGGGCGGCGGCGATCGTCGACAGCGTGTCGCCGGCCCGGACGGTGTAGTCGTGACCGCCCTGCGCGGCGGCGGGCTGCGCGGCCGGGGCGGACTGCGCGGGCTGCGCGGCGCGGGGCGCGTACTGCGGCTGGGCGGCGGGCTGGCCCGCGTACTGCTGGTAGACGCTCTGGTGGCTGGTCCAGTACCAGGCGCCGTTGTTCTGGTACCAGTACACCTTCGCGTCGGCATCCCAGCCGGCCTTGCCGGAGAAGCCCTGGGTCTGCGGCTGCGTCTGCTGCGGGGCCTGCTGGACGGGCTGCTGGGCGGCCGGCTTCGGGGCGGCCTGCTTGACCGGCTGCTGGGCGGGCTTCGGGGCCTGCGCCTGCTGGGTCGGCTTGGCGGCGGACTGCTTGGCGGGCTTGGCGTCCGTGGAGGTGTCCACGGAGGCCGGGGCGCCGCCCTTGCTCAGGCCGGCCTTCTGGGAGCAGACCGGCCAGGCGCCCGGGCCCTGCGAGGCCAGCACCTTCTCGGCGACCGAGATCTGCTGCGCCTTGCTGGCCTGGTTGGCCTGCGGGGCGTAGGAGGTGCCGCCGTACGCCTTCCAGGTGCTGGGCGTGAACTGCAGGCCGCCGGAGAAGCCGTTGCCGGTGTTGATGCTCCAGTTGCCGCCGCTCTCGCACTGGGCGACGGCGTCCCAGGTGGAGGCCGGGGCGGCGGAGGCGCCGGTGGCGGTGAGGAGCGGCATCGCGAGTCCGACGCCGGCCACACCGGCGACGGCGATGGCCTTCTCGGTCTGGGTGCGACGGCGGTGGCGGCCGGTTCCAACGAACAGCATGAAGAGGTCCCTCTCCGCACGCCTGCGAGGTGAGCTGTCGGGTTCGGACCGGGAGGTGGCCCGGCCGCCGAAAGCGGAAACGATTCCGCTCGGGCGGCTTCACCCCAAGCCGTCGGGGAACGGCAACAAACCTGGTTCCCCCGCCCCTGCCCAGGGTCTGGTCGGTTTCCCGTGACGCGGCGGGCAGGATTCGGCGTTCCGCGCACGAGGTCCGCAGCTGCGAACTCCAGGGAGAGTAGACAGATCATCAGACCAATAACAAGCTCATATCACCGATATCACACACAAATTACGGCGCGTGGTCAATCGCCTACCAACGGCGGCGGTATGTCCGGATTAATGCGGGTTCAGACCTGGCTCCACGGGCCGCCGGAGACATGCCGTCAGCGTGTCGGGGCGGCGGTCGGCGTGACCGGCGGCGCGTGCGGAGAGCGGGTCTCCGGAGTGAATTCGACCGGGAGTTCCCGCAGGCCGCGCATGATCAGGCCGCCCCTCCAGCGCAGGTTCTCCGGGTTTTCCGCGAGCCGCAGGTCCGGCAGCCGGGAAAGCAGCGTGGCCAGTGCGCTCCGCCCCTCCAGGCGGGCCAGCGGGGCGCCGATGCAGTAGTGGATCCCGTGGCCGAAACCCAGGTGCGGATTGTCCGTGCGGGCCAGGTCCAGGGTGTTCTCGTCCGCGAACCTGGCCGGATCGCGATCCGCCGCGGCCAGCACCACCAGCACCGGATCGCCCACCGGGATGTCCACCCCGCCGATCGACAGCGGCCGCGTCGCGAAACGCCACGTCGCCATCTCCACCGGCCCGTCGTAGCGCAGGAGTTCCTCGATCCCGGTCTCCAGCAGCGCCGTCTCGCCGCGCACCACCGACTCCTGCAGCAGCCTGCGCTGCTCCGGGTTGCGCAGCAGCGCGTACGTGCCGTTGCCGATCAGGTTGACGGTCGTCTCGAACCCCGCGAACAGGAGGATGAACGCCATCGCGGCGGCCTCGTTCTCGTTCAGGTGCTCGCCGTGGTCGCTCGCCCGGATCAGGCCCGAGATCAAGTCATCACCCGGATCCGCCCGCTTGCGGTGGATCAGCTCCAGCAGGTACGCCCGCATCCGCTTCACCGCCCGCCCCACGCCTCCGCGTTGGCCGCCGCCGTGCCGGATCATCATCCCGGCCCAGTCCCGGAAGTCGTCCTGGTCCTCGGCCGGCACGCCCAGCAGGTCGCAGATCGCGTAGATGGGGAGCGGGAACGCGAACTCGTGGATCAGGTCCGCCGAACCGCGCTGCGCGAAGCCGTCGATCAGCCGGTCCGTGAGCTGCTGCACCCGCGGCTCGAACTCCGCCACCCGGCGCGGCGTGAACGCCTTCGACACCAGCCGGCGCAGCCGGGTGTGGTCCGGCGGGTCGATGTTCAGCAGATGCGTCATCAAGTCCGCCTGGCGCTCCCCCGGAATTCCCACCCGCCCGGTGCGGTGCGCCTGCTCGCTGTGGTGCGCCGGGTTCTTCGACAGCCGGCCGTCCGCCAGCGCCTGCCGCGCGTCCGCGTAGCGGGTCACCAGCCAGGCCTCCACCCCGCTCGGCAGCGTCGTGCGGTGAACCGGGGCGTGCTCGCGCAACCAGGCGTAGGCGGGGTACGGATCGGTGGCGAACTCCCAGGTGAAGAGCTGCGGGGCGGCGGGATCGGGCTGCACTGGCATGCGTCGACCGTATCCGGTGGGTCGGGGCCGCACCGCCTCCGGCGGACGCGACCGGCGGGGCCGGATCGTCGACACCCGGCGGACGGCCCGTCAACGCTCCGTGGACGCCCCGTGGACGGTCCGTGGACAGCTCTTGGACAGCTCTTGGCCGGGTGGCGGGCGTGACCCTGGTCACCTGAGGGGTAATCCCTGTTGCGGAGGGTCAGGACCTGCCTACGATCCTCCGCAGAAATCGTGGGCGCCGGTGCGGTGTCGCCCACAGGGAGGAGCAGACCATGCGGGTCAGCGGGGCAGTCGTCGTCATCGCGGTACTCGACGGCGGATCGGGAGCCGAGCTCGCCCGCCGGTTCGCCGCCGCCGGCGCCGCCGGAGTGCTGATCGCCGACCAACGTGCGGGCGTCGCCGAGGACCTCGCCACCGAACTCGACCGGCCGGGCTGCCCCGTCGTCGGCGTCGGCGGCGACATCCGCCGCCCCAGCGACGTCGCCGCCCTCGTCGACACCGCCGAGAAGCACCTCGGCCCCATCGACCTGTTCTGCGTCGCCGGCCCCGACGGCGAGCGGATCGTCTCGCTCGCCGAACTGCCCGCCCGCCTCGACCTCGAACGCCTCGCCGAACTCCTCGCCCTCGTCGGCGAGGCCATCGGCGAAGTCGTCCCCCGGCAGCGGCGGCCGATCGAGAACACCGCCACGGCCGCCTGAGGCCCTGCCCGGGCCCGCTACCCGCCGACCGGCCCGAGGCCCTCGGCCGCGCGCACCGCGTCCCGGTAACCGCGCGCGGCCGAGCGCAGCGCCGCGTCCACGTCCACCCCGGCGTCGTGCGCCCGCTGCGCCACCGCCAGCAGCAGCCGGCCCGCCGACTGCGCCGTCAGCTCCGCCGGCAGCGCGTACGGCTCGTCCGGCACGCCCGCGAAGCCCGCCCGGCGCACCCGCGACACCAGCTTCGCCGCGTACGCCAGCGACGGCAGCCCGGCCGGCACGCCGTCCAGCACCGACTCCCGGTCCGCCTTCTCGGCCGCCTTCAGCTGCTCCCAGTTCGCCTCCACCTCGGCGGCGCCCTCCGCCTCGACGTCCCCGAACACGTGCGGGTGCCGGTACATCAGCTTCTCGACGATGTCACCGGCCACGTCGTCGATCGAGAACGCCTCCGCCGGGTGCTCCTCGGCGATCCGGGAGTGGAAGAACACCTGGAGCAGCACGTCGCCCAACTCCTCGCGCAGCGTCTCCCGGTCCCCCTCCTCGATCGCCTCGACCAGCTCGTACGCCTCCTCGACCAGGTACTTCACCAGGCTCTCGTGCGTCTGCTCGGCGTCCCACGGGCAACCGCCCGGCGAGCGCAGCCGGTCCATCACCGACACCAGGTCCAGCAGCCGCGCCCCCGGCAGGTCGTACGACCCCGGCAGCACCTCGATCTCCGGCACCTCACCGGCGTGCTCCACCGCCAGCCGCGCCAGCGCGTCCGTCAGCCCCGGATCCCCGTCCGGGCTGCCCAGCCACACCGTCGGCCCAGCCCCGCCCGGCTGTCCGGTCAGCAGCCGCGCCAGCGCCGGTGCCGATCCCGCCGCCACGACCTCGACCTCCACCCCGGCCTGCCGCACCGCCGCCACCTGCGGATGCCCCGCGTCCCCCGCCAGCACCCGCCCCGCCGACCGCAGCGCCTCCCACGCCGGCCACGCCAGCAACCCGGGGGCCACCCGGTGGGTGGTCGTCAACAGGATCAGCTTCGCGTCCGGAACATTCGTCGTCACACCCCGAACCTACCCGCCGCCCGCCCGGGGCGGGGACGGGCCCGACGGGACCCGCCCCTCCCGCCGGGGTCCTACTTCTTCGACCCCGCCAGGTCGTCGAACATCGCCGACAGGAACTCGCTGCACCAGCCCAGCAGTTCCCGCCCGACCAGCGGCTTGCCGCCGATCCGCCCGGTGCTCGGCCGCGGCACCAGCAGCTGCTGGGCGGCCGCCTTGACCTGGCTGCGCGGGTAGAGCCGGTTCAGCCGCAGCTGCTGGGACTCCCGCAGCTCCACCGGCCCGAACCGGACGTTGGCCCCCTGGAGGGTGATGTCCGCGATGCCGCACCGCCGGGCGTACAGCCGCAGCGCCGCGACCAGCAGCAGGTTCTCCACCGGCTCGGGCAGCTTGCCGTAGCGGTCGACGAGCTCGTCCCGGACCTGCTGGATGTCCGCCTCCGAGTTGACCGCCGCGATCGAGCGGTACGCCTGCAGCCGTAGCCGCTCGCCGGGCGCGTAGTCGTGCGGCACGTGCGCGTCGACCGGCAGCTCGATCTTCACCTCCAGCGGCTCCTCCTCCGGCTCGCCGCCGTTCGCCAGCGACTCGCGGAACTCGGCCACCGCCTCGCCGACCATCCGCATGTAGAGGTCGAAGCCGACGCCCGCGATGTGCCCGGACTGCTCGCCGCCGAGCAGGTTGCCGGCGCCGCGGATCTCCAGGTCCTTCATCGCCACGTACATGCCGGCGCCCATCTCGGTGTGCTGGGCGATGGTGGCCAGGCGCTCGTGCGCGGTCTCGGTGAGCGGCTTCTCCGGCGGGTACAGCATGTACGCGTAGCCGCGCTCGCGGCCCCGGCCGACCCGGCCGCGCAGCTGGTGCAGCTGGGAGAGGCCGAAGGTGTCCCCGCGCTCGACGATCAGGGTGTTGGCGTTGGAGATGTCGATGCCGGACTCCACGATCGTGGTCGACACCAGGACGTCGAACTCCTTCTCCCAGAAGTCGACGACGACCTTCTCCAGCTGGTTCTCCCCCATCTGCCCGTGCGCGGTGGCGATCCGCGCCTCGGGGACGAGGTCCTTGAGCCGGGCGGCCGCCTTGTCGATCGACTCCACCCGGTTGTGGATGTAGAACACCTGGCCCTCGCGCAGGAGTTCACGCCGGATCGCGGCCGAGATCTGCTTCTCGTCGTAGGGGCCGACGAAGGTCAGCACCGGGTGCCGCTCCTCCGGCGGGGTGGTGATGGTGGACATCTCGCGGATGCCGGTGACGGCCATCTCCAGGGTGCGCGGGATCGGCGTCGCGGACATGGTGAGCACGTCGACGTTGGCGCGCAGCTTCTTCAGCTGCTCCTTGTGCTCGACGCCGAAGCGCTGCTCCTCGTCGACGATGACCAGGCCGAGGTCCTTGAACCTGGTCTCGGAGGAGAACAGCCGGTGGGTGCCGATGACGACGTCCACCGAGCCCTCGAACAGGCCCTCCAGCACGGCCTTGGCCTCGCTGTCGCTCTGGAACCGGGAGAGCGCCTTCACCGACACCGGGAAGTTGGCGTACCGCTCGGCGAAGGTGGAGAAGTGCTGCTGCACCAGCAGCGTGGTCGGCACCAGCACCGCCACCTGCTTGCCGTCCTGCACCGCCTTGAACGCGGCGCGCACCGCGATCTCGGTCTTGCCGTAGCCGACGTCGCCGCAGATCAGCCGGTCCATCGGGACGGACTTCTCCATGTCGGACTTGACCTCGGCGATGGTGGTCAGCTGGTCCGGCGTCTCCGCGTACGGGAAGGCGTCCTCCAGCTCGCGCTGCCAGGGGGTGTCCGGGCCGAAGGTGTGGCCGGGGGCGGCCATCCGCGCCGAGTACAGCTTGATCAGGTCGGCGGCGATCTCCTTGACCGCCTTCTTGGCCCGCTGCTTGGTCTTCGCCCAGTCCGCGCCGCCGAGCCGGTGCAGCGTCGGGGCCTCGCCGCCGACGTACTTGGTGACCTGGTCGAGCTGGTCGGTCGGCACGAACAGCCGGTCGCCGGGGTGGCCGCGCTTGGCCGGGGCGTACTCCAGCACCAGGTACTCGCGGGTGGCGCCCTGGACGGTGCGCTGCACCATCTCGACGTACCGGCCGACGCCGTGCGCCTCGTGAACGACGTAGTCGCCGGCGGCCAGGGCCAGCGGGTCGATCGCGTTGCGGCGCCGGGACGGCATCCGGCGCATGTCCTTGGTGGAGGACTTCTGGCCGGACAGGTCGGTCTCGGTGATGACCGTCAGCTTCAGGGCCTCGTCGACGAAGCCGTGCTCGATCGAGCCGCAGGAGACGTAGACGACGTCCCGGGTGGGCGCCTCGGCGAGGTCGGCGACCAGCCGGGCCGGGATGCCCTCGTTGCCGAGCACCTCGGCGAGCCGGGAGGCGGGCCCGTGGCCCTCCGTCACCATCACGACGCGCCAGTCGGCGGCCAGCCGCTCCTTGGCGTCGGCGATCGCCCGGGCGGTGTCGCCCCGGTAGGCCTCGACGGCGTGCATACCGAGGGTGAGCGTGTTGGCGTCGAACTCCAGGACCTCGTTCACGGTGGACTCGCTGGTCGCGAACGGGCTGACCGACCACCAGGGCAGGCCGATCTCGGCGGC
Organism: Kitasatospora sp. NPDC087271; assembly: GCF_044744605.1. NCBI lineage: Bacteria > Bacillati > Actinomycetota > Actinomycetes > Kitasatosporales > Streptomycetaceae > Kitasatospora > Kitasatospora sp. NPDC087271. The sequence continues at coordinate 270,070 of NZ_JBIUYQ010000004.1, read as the reverse complement.
GTGCTCGCGCACCTCGGCGAGCGAGCGCAGCGAGGCGGCGGAGACGTCGATGGTCTCCAGGTCGATCGGCCGGTCCCCGCCGGCCGCGGCCGCCACCCAGGAGGCGTGCAGGAACTCCTGGCTGGTCGCCACCAGGTCGGCGGCCCGGGTCCGGACCCGCTCGGGGTCGCAGACCACGGCGACCGAGCCGAGCGGCAGCACGTCCATCAGCAGTTCCATGTCGTCCACCAGGACGGGCGCCAGCGACTCCATGCCCTCGACCGCGATGCCCTCGGCGATCTTGTCCAGGATCTCGGCCAGCCCGGGGTGCTCGGCGGCCAGCTCGGCAGCCCGCGCCCGCACCTCGTCGGTGAGCAGCAGCTCGCGGCAGGGCGGCGCCCACAGGCCGTGCTCGGCGATCTCCAGCGAGCGCTGGTCGGCGACCTTGAAGTAGCGGATCTCCTCGACGTCGTCGCCCCAGAACTCCACCCGCAGCGGGTGCTCCTCGGTCGGCGGGAAGACGTCCAGGATGCCGCCGCGGACGGCGAACTCGCCGCGCTTCTCGACCAGTTCGACACGCGCGTAGGCGGCGGCGGAGAGCCGTCGGGCGACCTCCTCCAGGTCGTGCGACTCGCCGCGCCGGACGGCCACCGGCTCCAGCTCGGCCAGCCCCTTGACCTGCGGCTGGAGCACGGAGCGGACCGGCGCGACGACCACCTGCACCGGGCCGGCCGCCGGGTCGTCCGCCCGCGGGTGCACGATCCGGCGCAGCACGGCCAGCCGGCGCCCGACGGTGTCCGAGCGGGGCGACAGCCGCTCGTGCGGCAGGGTCTCCCAGGCCGGGTACTCGGCGACCGCGTCCGGCGGCAGCAGCGAGCGCAGCGAGGCCGCGAGGTCCTCGGCCTCCCGGCCGGTCGCGGTGACGGCGAGCACCGGACGGCCGCGCTCGCCGGCGGCCTGGCCGGCCAGCGCGCGGGCGAGCGCGGCGATGGCGAACGGCCGGGCGGCGGGCGGTCCGACCAGGTCCAGGTGGCGGCGGCCGCCGGCCGCGGCTCCGGTGGCGGTCGCCGCCTCGATGGCCTCGGCGAGGGCCGAGTCCCGCGCGACGACATCGAGCAGTCCGGTCAGACTCATCAGGGTCTCTTCTTCGTCCCGTGGCTGGTGCTGCCTCCGGGCGGCAGCGGCCTGCCGGGGCAACGCGAACGGCCCGGCACGCCGAGCGGCCGGGGGTCTCCAGCCTACGCCGCGGCACGGACGCGCACGCGGTGTACGGCCCGGCGGGGCCGGGCGGGAACGAACCACCGCCCGGGGCGACGAACGGCCCCGGGCGGAGCCCGGGACCGGGCCGCGACCGGACCGCGGACGAACCACTGGACGGAACACCGGACCGGCCGGTGGACGAACCGTCCGGCCCCCGGTCAGATTCGGCTCCGCGATCTGCCACGAACTGGACATACTCCTGTCACTGCCTGTCCATGGAGATCGCGCACCATGGTGAATGTGCCCGCCGCACCCAACCGTGGGGGATGGCTGTGGCGGCACTGTCGCACCCCCGATGGGGGTCGGAGGTGCGAGGCCGGGCGACCCTGGGTGGGGGCGCCCGCCCAAGCGCCGGGAACCGTGGCGCCCTTTCCTGGAGGGCGCCACGGGTCTCGGCCTCACTCATGGCCGCGCCCCGCCGGACCGCGTTGCGGCCCACCGCCGCCGCCACGGGCGCGGCGACCACCGGCGGGACGGGGCCGACGTCGTACGTCATCACCTGGTGCCCCTGGTCGGCGGCGAAGCCGTACCGCTCCTCTTCGGTTCGCCGTCCCGGCCGGCTGCCGGCGCCGGCCGGTCGGCCGCGACGCGCAGGCCCTGGCCGCCCGGTGGGAGCGGTCAGGGCCCAGGACGCGAAGCCCACCCGGGCTGATCACGGGCGAGCCGCCGGCGGAGGCGCCGGCGCGGCGGTCAGCGGCGCCGGTAGCTCACCGTGTTCGGGGTGGCGTAGCCGGCACCGTCGTCCACGATGACGATCTTCGGGATGACCCGGGTCTCCTCCTGCGGCTCCTTCTCGGCGCCGTCGCCGTCCCTGTCGGCCTCCGCCGACCGGGGCGGTCCGACCGGCTTCGGCGGCGCCGCGGCCGGCGCGACCGGACCGGTCGCCACCGCCCCGGCGGGCGCCTTGTCGGCGGGCGCACCGGAACCGCTCGCGGCCCCGGCGGCGGCCCCGCCCACCACCGGCATCCGCGGCCCGGCCACCGGCTTCTCCCGCGCCGCCGGTGCGACGGCCTTCCGCAGGTCGGCCACCTCGATCTCGCCGGTGTCCGCCTCCGAGTCCACCGGCGCCGCGTCCACCGGCGCCGCGTCGGCGACCGGCCCCGCGACCGCCGCCGCCAGCCGCTCCGGCTCGATGGCGCCGACCGCCGCGCCGGTGAGCGAGGCCAGGGTGGCCTTGATGTGGTCCAGGTGCTTCTGCACGGTCTCCAGACGGCCGTCGAACTCGCCCTGCTCGCGTTCGCTCGCCGCGTTGATCCGCTCGGCCTCCCGGCGGGCCTGCTCGATCAGCTGGTCGGCCTTGGCCTGGGCGTCGGTCTCCAGCTGCTTGATCCGGCCGAGCACGGTCTCCCGGTGCTGCTCGGCCTCCTTGACCCGCCGCTCGGCGGTCGCGGAGACCTGGGCGTCCTCGGCGTCGGCCTTGGTCTGGGCCTGGGCGAAGGTCTCGTCGGCCTTGCGGCGCAGTTCGGCGAGCGTGGCCTCGGCCTGCTCGCCGGCCTCGGCGGCGGCCACCCGCACCTTGGCGGCGTAGGAGGTGGCGGCGTCCCGGGCGCTGCGGCTCTCCCGGTCGGCCTCGGCCCGGATGCCCTCGGCCTCGGCGCGGGTGCGCTCGTCGGTGCGCCGAGCGGCCTGGTCGGCCTCGGAGCGGGTGGTGGCGGCGTACTCCTTGGCGGCGTGGCCGAGGGCCTGGCCGGCCTCGTAGACCTCGTCCCGAAGGTCCTCCGAGAAGCGCTCGGCCTTCTCCCGGACGGCGCGCGCCTCGTTCTGGGCCATCACCGCCAGTCCGGCGGCCTGCTCGCTGAGCACCTCGTAGTCGGGCTCCGGGGCGTCCTCGGCGGCCCGGCGGATGTCGGCCAGCCGGGCCTCCATCTGCCGGATCCCGGCGCCGAGGACGCTCAGCCGCTCCCACGCCTCGTCGCGCTGCGCGGTGAGGGCGGTGAGGGCTCGGTCGACCTGCTCGGGCGCGTAACCGCGCCGGGCAGAGGTGAAGCCGTACTCGGGGACGGCGTCGCTCATGGGCTCTTCCCCTCATGTCGCGGGCTGCGGAGCCCATGATCGGACGGAACGGACGGATCCGGAACCGGTTCGGCGGCCAGGGCCGAAATCGGACGCCTGGCGGACCGGAATACGTCGAGGACCGGACGAAAGACCCATCCTCTTGACCTATTTTGCGCAGATCCGGGCGAAACCCCAACGAGGCACAGCCGGGACGGCATGCCGGAGGGGTCGTTCCAAACACCGGAACGACCCCTCCCCACCTGCGAGGATCCGCGACGACCCGCTACAGCAGGCCGTCCCAGAACTGCTCCAGCAGCACGGCCCACCACGTGTCCGCCGTCTGCAGGGCCGCCGGGTCGATCGCGGCGAGCTGCGCCTGGAAGTCGGTCGTCCAGCGACCGGCCTGGTCCGGGGTCAGCCCGTACCGCAGCCGCCACATCCGGCCCAGCAGGGCCATCGCGCGGACGAACTCCGGTACACCCGTGTTGACGAACCGGGGCGGCTGGCCGGTTCCGTCGACGTCCACGGCGACCACGTTCGCGGTGCCGTACTGGACACAGAGCTGGCGGCCGTAGTCGTTGCCGAGCACCAGGTAGCCGCCGAAGTCCGGGGCCGCGGGCAGACCGCGCTCGGCGGCCAGCTCGGCGAGCGTCGGGATCGGCCGACCCTCCTGCGCCTGCGCCCAGAAGAACGGGCCGAAGTCGCGCGGCAGCCCCGCCCACACCAGGGCCTGCGACACCGGCTCGGGCACGCCCTGACGGGAGACCGCGCGCTGCTCGTAGCGGAACACGTTCTGGCCGAAGGCCGCCCCGAGCTCCTGGGCGAGCTGCTGCGGCGGGAGCGGCGGCAGCGGCTGGACCGTCCCCGGCGCGGGCAACGGCACCCGGGACGGGCGGACCCGCTGGGCCCCGGAGGCCAGCTGGTGCAGCTCGTCCAGGTGGTCGAGCAGCTCGGCCATGCCGGCCTGCCGGGACGCGTGGTCGCGGCCGTAGGCGGCGGTGTGGGTGAGCCGGACGTTCGGCCAGGACGCGGCGATCATGCGGTTGCAGTAGCCGCCCGGCAGGTCGCACGACTCCAGCTCGGTGTAGAGCTCCAGCACCTGCTCCGGCGGCACGTTCAGCCGCCGCAGGTCCTGGAGGATCTTCCACTCGGGGTGCGGGGTGCCGGGCTCGCTGCGGTGCAGCAGCTTCTGCTCGGAACCGTCCGGGCCCCGGTAGCTCAGCGCGGCGAAGTAGCCGGGGCCGACCGCCGGCACCCCCGGCGGGACGGCGGCGCCCTGCGGCACGCCGGGCACCGGCGCCGGCGGGACGGCCGGGGCCGCACCGCCCGCGTTCGGGTAGCCGTACCCGGCCGCGGGCGCGGCGGGGGCCGCCGGACCGCCGGGCGGCGGCGGGACGGCGGGGCCGCCGGACGGCGGGGTGCCCGGGTCGGCCGGCACGGCGCCCAGCAGCGCCGGGTCGACCGCCTCGGCCAGCTGGGTCGCCTCGTACGCCGCGCCGGAGGCGGGCGCGGCCGGCGGCACCGGGGCGGGCGCCGGGGCGCCGGCCCCGCGCAGGCCCGCCGGAGGCGGGGGCGGCGGGGTCGAACCGGCCGCGCGGCCGCCGGGGCCCGCGGCGGGCACGCCGGCCCCCGGGGTGTGCCGCAGCCCGGCGGGCGGGGGCGGCGGCGGGGCGGAGGCCGAACTGCGGCCGAGCGCGACGCCGTGCGCGCCCGGACCGGACGCGCCACCGCGCAGCGCGGCCGGAGGAGGCGGCGGCGGGGCCGACCCCGGGTTGCGGCCGAGCCCGGCCTGCGGCGGCGCAGTCGGCGCCGGGGCCGCGGGAGCCCCGGGCGCCGAGGCAGCGGGCGGACCGCCCAGGCCGGGCAGGCCGCCGGGCGCGGCGAGCACGGTCGGCGCGTGCTCCACCGGCGCGGCCGGCTGCGGGGCGGCGGCGGGCGGTGCCAGGACGGTCGGCGTCTGCTCCACCCCGCCGGGCGGCCCGGACGGCGCACCCGGCAGGCCCATCAGCCCCGGCACGGTGTCCGGCGACGCGAGCAGCGTCGGCGCCGGCTCGACGGCCGCGGGCGGCGGGACGGCGGAGGGCACGGGCAGCGGGACGACGGCGGGCGGCTGGGCGGCGGGCGGCGGGACCGGCGGCATGCCGTAGCCACCCTCCGGCGGCATCAGCACGGTCGCGGCCTCGGCCCCGGCCGGCGCGGGCGCGTCGGGCACGTCGGAGCCGGTGGTCCGCAGCCCCTCGGGCATCAGGACGGTGGCCGCCTCGGCCCCGGCCGGCGGCACCGGCACGGGGGCCGGGGCCTGCGGCGGGACGGCGAAACCAGCGGGACCGGACGGCACGGCGGGCGCCGCAGCGACCGGCGCGGGCGGCTCGGCCACCGGAGCAACGGCAGCCGGAGCCCCCTGGCCCCCCAGCCGCTCCGCCTCCGCCGCGATCGCCGCGGCCCCCGCCTCCTGCAGCCACTGCGGCGGGCTGAGCAGGAAGGACGTCGCCTCGACCGGCCCTGGCGCGGGCTTCGCCGCCCCCGCCGGGTTGGCCGCGACCGGCCGCCCGTACGCCTCCTCGTACTGCCGGACCACCTCGTTGACGGGCAGCGCGGGCCAGAGCGTGGTCGCGCCGGAGTCCCGGGCGATGACCAGTCGCGCCTCGCCGGCCGACCCGTCCCCCGCCCCCGACGGCCCCGCCGTCCCGTCCCCGGGGGCCACCGCCCAGCAGACGAAGCCCAGGTCGAACTCCCGGACCCGTACCTCGCGCTGCCGCGGCTGCGGCACCCCGCCGTTGATCCACTCCTCGGCGAGCTCCTGCGCCTGCGCGTACGTCACCACGCCCGGTTCACCCCTGCCCTCATCCTCGTCGTCCCCGCTCGTTCCACCGCCGCGGCCACGTCAGTCCACCGGGACGGCCCGGGCGAACCCGCCGTCCACCATCAGCTCCGCGACCGTCTCCAGCTCCGGCGGGCTGCCGGCCAGCCGCAGCAGGAACGCGTCGAAGTCCTCGCCGCAGGGCAGCAGCAGCCGGGCGCAGCGGTCCTCCGGGGCCTCCGGCGCGCCGGTGTCGCGGGCGTCGTCGTACAGGTGGAACCAGACCGAGCCGGCCCGGTCGCCGCGCACCTTGAGCGCGACGATGCCGCCCTGCGCGTAGGCGACGCCCAGGTAGTCCTTGGTGAGGTGGTCGCGCAGGCACTTGTTGGCGTACACGACGTCCTGGGTGCCGTACTCCTCGCTGAGGGTGAGGAAGGGCTGGTCGAGCAGCATGCCGAGCTCGGTGTCCAGCGCCACCCCGACCGGGGCGCGGCCGCCGCCCAGCTTGAGGAAGGTGCGGTAGGCGCCGGGCAGCCGGTAGCCGAGGCGCTCCTCGGCGCGCTGCACCAGGTCCTCGGGGACGCCGATCGGGTCGCCGCCGTCCTTGGCCAGCGAGAAGTGCACGGGCCGGCGCTCCTGCAACGGGCGGGTGCCGCGGCGGGTGTGGTCGGCGGCGGAGGTGGCCAGGCCGGCGTGGTGCCGCAGCAGCGCCTTGACCTCCACCGGGACGAGCTCCATCCGCCGCCAGCCGGGGGCGGCCCGGCCGACCGCGTGGTGCCAGGTCCAGCCGGGCGGGGTGGCGACGGCGGTGTCCAGGTCGGCCCAGAGCGGGTGGCCCTGGGTGAACAGCGCGGCGTTGGCCGACACGTAGTCGGTCAGCCGCAGCTCGTCCACGCCGAAGCCGTCCGGCGGGTCGGCGACCTCGGCCGCGGCGGCGGCGTACGGGCCGAAGTCCGGGTAGCCGTACTCGTCCACCCGGACCCCGGCGGGGTGTCGCTCCGCGCGGACCGGATCCGGGAACTGCACCACCTGACCTGCGTACGCCGCGTTCGGTGCGGCGGCGACGCCGGGCCGACCTGTCGTCATCTGGGAGCCCCCACTGGCTGCTGCAAATTCTCGAAGCGCTTGCTGGACACCAGCGTAGGGGGTCGTCTCCGGGCCCGGGCCCCCGCCCGGGAGAAGGGGAACCGTCAGAGCCGCTGCCCGAGCGCCCCGGCCAGCACCCCGGCGACCCTGGTCTGCTGCGCCTCGGTGAGGTGCGGGTGCAGCGGCAGGCTGAGCAGTTCGCGGGCGGCCCGTTCGGCGACCGGGAACGCCCCCGCGCGGTGGCCGAGGTGACGGAACGCGGGCTGGAGGTGGACCGGGACGGGGTAGTGCACCCCGGCGCCGATCCCGGCGGCGCGCAGCGCGGCGAGGACGGCGTCGCGGTCCCGGCCGGGGCCGATCCGCACCGCGTACAAGTGCCAGACGTGCTCGTTGCCGGGCGCGGTGCGCGGCAGGGTCAGGCCGTCGAGGCCGCCGAGCAGGGCGTCGTAGCGGGCGGCGGCGGCCCGGCGGGCGGCGTTCCAGGCGGGCAGCCGGCGCAGCTTGGCCCGCAGCACGACGGCCTGCAGCGCGTCCATCCGAGAGTTGAAGCCGAACCGCTCGTGCCGGTACTTCTCGCGCGCGCCGTGGTCGCCGATCAGCCGGACGGCGGTGGCGAGTTCGTCGTCGTCGGTGAGCACCGCCCCGGCGTCGCCGTAGCCGCCGAGGTTCTTGCCCGGGTAGAAGCTGGTGGCCGCGATCCGCCCGTAGCCGGTGCGACCGTGCTGCCGGGCGCCCTGGGACTGCGCCGCGTCCTCCACCACCGGCCGTCCGTCGGCCAGCTCCAGCAGCGGCCCCATCGGGGCGAGCTGGCCGTTCAGGTGGACGGGCAGCAGCGCGACCGCGCCGGGCAGCGCCCCGGCGGCCCGCTCGGGGTCGATCAGCAGGTGCGCCGGGTCGGCGTCGACCAGTACCGGGCGCAGCCCGGCCCGCTGTACGGCCCCGGCGGTGGCGACGAAGGTGTTGGCGGGCAGCACGACGCCGCCGCCGGGCGGCAGGTCGAGGGCGCGCAGGGCGAGTTCGAGGGCGTCGGTGCCGTTGCCGGCGCCCACGCAGTGCCGGGCGCCGGTGAAGTCGGCGTACTCCCGCTCGAAGCCGTCCACTTCGGGGCCCTTGACGTAGCCGCCGGAGGCGAGCACCCGGTCGAAGCCGGCCCGGACCTCGGCCGCGACCTCGGCGTGCGCGGCCGCCAGGTCGACCAGCGGGATCGGGTCGGCCGGCGGGATGCCGGCGCTCACCGGGTGGCCGCCCGGTCCCCGGACCCCACCGGGACGGTGGCACCGCCGAGTTCGAGGCTGAGCGAGGCCGCCTCCAGCAGCTGGAGCACCCGCACCCCGGCCCGGCCGTCGGTGAGCGGGGCCCGGCGCTCGGTGATCGCGGCGGCGAACTCGGCCATCACGTTGCGCAGCGCCTCCTGCTCGACCAGCGCGGGCGCGACCATCTCGCCGACCCGGTAGGAGATCAGCGCCCGGTGCCGGATCGCGTCGGTCAGCTGGTCGGGCGGGGTGAGGTCGACGCCGCGGTCGTGCACGGCCAGCCGGGCCTGCGGGTTGAGGTCGTCCCAGACCAGGGTGCGCCGGGAGCCGCCGATCAGCGTGGTGCGGACCTTCGTCGGGGAGAGCCAGTTGACGTGGCAGTGGGCCAGCGCGCCGTTGCTCAGCCGGACCGTCAGGTACGCCACGCAGGCCCGGCCGGCGCCGATCGGGTCGGCGCCCTGGGCGGACACCCCGACCGGTTCGACGCCGGGCGGCAGCACGAAGTCGAGGATCGACAGGTCGTGCGGGGCGAGGTCCCACAGCACGTCCACGTCGGGCTGCACCAGGCCGAGGTTGATCCGCACCGAGTCGAAGAACTGGACGTCGCCGATCTCGCCGCCGTGCACCAGCTCGCGGATCCGGCGCACCACCGGGGTGTAGCAGAAGGTGTGGTCGCACATCAGCACCAGCCCGCTGCGCTCGGCCAGGTCGACCAGTTCGGCGGCCTCGGCGGCGGAGGTGGTGATCGGCTTCTCCACCAGCACGTGCTTGCCGGCCTCCAGCGCGGCCCGCACCAGCCGGTAGTGCGCGGCCGCGGGCGTGGCCACCGCGACGGCCCCGACCCGTTCGTCGTCGAGCACCCGCCGGTAGGAGCCGGTCGCCCGGACGGTGCTGTACTCCCCCAGCACGGTAAGGGCCTTGGCCTCGTCCAGGTCGCACAGCCAGTGCAGCCGCAGCGCCGGGGTGTCCTGCGCGTTGCGGACCAGCTTCGGGCCCCAGTAGCCGGCCCCGACCACGGCGAGGCCCACCGGGCGTTCCGGCGCCGGCCGGGGCGGTTCGCCCGGCGTGGGCACGTGCCCGCCGGGCGCCTGGTTGGCGGCCTGCGCGTCCCAGGCCCCCGACCGCTGCCGTGGTCCGTTCCGACCGGGCTGCTCCGACGTCATCCACGAGCCCCTTCGCTCCGCCGCCGGGGCGGGCGCGGGCCCACCCCGGCGGCCCCAACGTCCGGCACGGGCACCGGGTCCGGGCCCGTCCGCGCGTCCGCGGACGGTCGGCCGGATCCCCTTCGGCCTCGCTGCCGGAACGGTACCGGCCGTGCCCCCGGCCCGGGGGTGGTTTCGGGAAATCGGCGGACAAGTCGTGACGACGGTGTGCGGATCCGGCCCCGGTCCGGCGAGGATCGGGTGACGGCCCGGCCGGTCCCGCACGGTCGTTCGTCCGCCCCCGCACCCCGGTTGTGCGGATGTCGGTGTCGTTTGACAGGCTTGCCCCGGACCGTCCCACCGGTCCTTCCGTCAGCGGGAACAGAGGAGGAGGACGACGCATGACCACCGGTGAGCCCGCGGGCCCGCCCGTGCTGCGCCACCACCGCGACAGCCTGCTGCCCGCCGTCGCCGCCGCCCTGTCGCTCAAGGGCGGCGAGGTGCACACCCTGGCCGGGGACAAGGACGCCCGACGGCCGGTCCTGCACCCGCTGGTCGGCGAGTTCCTGGACACGCTGCCCGTCGAGGCGCGCGAGCGGTTCACCGGCCGCTGCCCGGAGGCCGTCCTGCTCTCCCAGCACCTGGCCGCGGTCGACGGCCGGCGCTCCAAGCGCGCCGCCCGCAAGCCGATGACCCTGCACGAGGCCCGCAAGGCGCTCAAGGGCTCCCGGATGACGACCGTTCGCATCCGGGAGGAGGGCGACCCGGCGCACGGCACCCACGCCCCGCCGTGCCGTTCCTGCGCGCCGATGCTGGAGCACTTCACCGTGCAGAGCGTCGCCGTCGGGCCGCCCGCGCCCTGACCGCGCCCTCGTACGCCCCCTGTCCCCGAGCCCTGGAGTCCGCCCTGAACCCGCCCAGCCCGCCCCCGCCGGCCACCCTGTCCGCCGCCCCCACCGGGCGGGTTCGCCCGCGCTTCCCCGCCGACGTCGCCGCCGAGCTCAAGGCGGCCGGCTGGCACCCCGGCCGCTGGCAGATACGGCAGGCCGAGGAGTGGGCCGACGCCCTGGTCGGGTACGGCGGGCCGTCCGGTCTGCGGCACGCGGTGTTCCCGGCGGCGGTGGAGGCCTGGGCCGAGTTCGGCGGCCTCGCCTTCGACCTGGCCGGCCCGGGCCGCCAGCTGGCCCGCACCCCGTTCCTGATCGACCCGCTGTGCGGGCTGCACCAGCCGCGCACCCTGCTCGACCTCGGCCGCGCCCTGGGCACCCAGCTCGCCCCGCTCGGCGAGGAGGCGTACGGGCAGGCGCTGCTGGCCGTCGACGAGGAGGGCCGGGTCTACAGCCTGGACCACACCGGCGAGTGGTTCCTCGGGCACGGCATCGACCAGGCCGTCACCACCCTGGTCCTGGGCACCGCCCCGGAGCGGCTGCGCACCGCCGACGGATCCTGACGGCGGCCCGGCGGGCCCCGGGGCGGTCCGCCGACGCGCCCTGACCGCCGGGCCGGGCCTGGCGGCGCGTCACCGCAGCCGTTCGGCCCGGACCGCCAGCCGGGACGGCAGCACCGCCTCGACCCGGAACCCGCCGTCCGCCTCCGGCCCGGAGGAGAAGGTGCCGCCCAGCGCGATCACCCGCTCCCGCATCCCGACCAGCCCGTTGCCGCCGCTGGGCAGCTTCGCCGCGCCCCCGCCGCCGCCCGGGCAGGCGTTCACCACGCTCACCCGCACCCCGTTGGGCGCGTACGCGAGCAGGACGGACACCTGTGCGCCGCCCGCGTGCTTGTGCGCGTTGGTCAGACCCTCCTGGACGACGCGGTAGGCGGTCTGCTCGGCCTCGCCGGTGAACTCCTGCCGACTGCCGCTGACGGTCAGCGTCACCGCCATGCCGGCCGCCCGGGACTGGTCGACCAGCCGGGGCAGCCCGGCCAGCGAGTCCGGCTCCGGCTGGCGCTCGTCGTCCATCCGCAGCACGCCGAGGATCTCCCGCAGCTCGTTCAGCGCCTGCCGCCCGACCTCGCCCATCAGCTTGGCGCTCTGCGCGGCCTTCTCCGGGTCCTTGGCGACGATCCGCTCCAGCGCCCCGGCGTGCACCACCATCAGGGACACCCGGTGCGCCACCACGTCGTGCATCTCCCGGGCGATCCGGGTACGCTCCTCCAGCCGGGCCCGGCGGGCGCGCTCCTGGGCCTGCTCGGCCAGCAGGTCCAGTTCGGTCTCCAGGCCGTGCGCGCGGTCCTTGAGCGAGTCGATCAGCCGCCGCCGCGCGCCCACGTACAGTCCGGTGACCACCGGCGGGACGGTCAGGCCGACGGAGACCAGCACCGCGATCAGCACCTGGCCCCAGAGCGGCGGCTGCTCCACCGCCGTGTCGCCGGGCGTCAGCATCGACACCATCATCACGGCGACGGTCTCGGCGAAGGCCAGTGCGGACAGCGCCACCACCCGCCAGCGCCGGGTGGGCCACTCCCAGGTCGCCGCCAGCGTGTACAGCGACACCACCAGCAGCAGGACGCCGAGCATCCCCGGCATCGCCACCAGGGTCACCAGCACCGGTACGGCCGGCCAGCGGCGGCGCAGCACCAGCGAACCGCCCGCCACCACGCCGAGCAGCGAGGTGCCGGCCACCCCGGCGGCGTCCAGGTGCACCCGGCCGGAGAGGAAGGCGATCGTGCTGAGCGCGCACTCCAGCGCGGCGAGCACCGCCAGCCCGATGTCCAGGAAGGCGCTGCGCGGCCGCTCCCACCACCAGAACGACCGGACCGGCGCGCGCTCCCCAGGCGACTTGCTCATGGCCGACAGCCTAAGCGGCAACCCCCTCCCCTCCCCACCGGGATTGCCCCCGGCACCTCCCCGGACCCCCAAGTGGTCCAGACCACATGCGGCCTGCGGCGTCACTGTCCGCCATCCGGCCACCTCGCGGACAGCGACCGCCCCGACACCTATGCTGGTCGCGTCGGACAGCGCGGTCCGCACGCGTCACACCCGCCACACGCGGGCGGACCTGTGACGATGAGCCGTTGCCGAACCCCACCACCACAGGGAGCCAGCCGTGACCGCTCCGGTCCCCACCCCGGCGGACAGCCCCAATGTCCACGCCACCGGCCCAGTTGCCGACAACGCGGCCCTGCGTGCGGACATCCGCCGCCTCGGCGACCTGCTCGGCGAGACGCTGGTCCGCCAGGAAGGCCCCCAGCTGCTGGGCCTGGTCGAACAGGTCCGCCTGCTCAGCCGCACCGACGGCGAGGCCACCGCCGAACTCCTCTCCGACATCGACCTGGACACCGCCGCCAAGCTGGTCCGGGCCTTCTCCACCTACTTCCACCTCGCCAACGTCACCGAACAGGTGCACCGAGGCCGCGAGTTCGCCACCCGCCGCGCCCGGGAGGGCTCGCTGCTCGCCCAGACCGCCGACCAGCTCGCCGAGGCCGACCCCAAGCACCTCGAGAACACCCTGGCCCACCTCGCCGTCCGGCCGGTCTTCACCGCCCACCCCACCGAGGCCGCCCGCCGCAGCGTCCTCAACAAGCTGCGCCGCATCGGCGAACTCCTCGACCGCATCCACCGCGAGGAGATCGCCGCCGGCCTCTCCCAGGCCGACCCGGCCCGCACCAGCAGCGCCCGCCGCCAGGCCGACCGCCGCCTCGCCGAGGTCATCGACCTGCTCTGGCAGACCGACGAGCTGCGCATCGCCCGCCCCGAGCCCACCGACGAGGCCCGCAACGCCGTCTACTACCTGGACGAGCTCTACCGCGACGCCGTCCCCCAGGTCCTGGAGGAACTGCACGAGGAGCTCGGCCGGGTCGGCCTGACCCTGCCCGACGGCGTCCGCCCGCTCACCTTCGGCACCTGGATCGGCGGCGACCGCGACGGCAACCCCAACGTGACCCCGCAGGTCACCTGGGACGTCCTCAACCTCCAGCACGAGTACGGCATCAAGGACGCCCTGGCCGCCGTCGACGACCTGCGCAGCACCCTCTCCACCTCCGAGCGGCTGGCCGGCGCCTCGGTCGAACTGCTCGCCTCGCTCAACACCGACCTGCACCAGCTCCCCGAGCTCAGCCCCCGCTACAAGCGGATGAACGCCGAGGAGCCCTACCGCCTCAAGGCCACCTGCGTCCGGCTCAAGCTGGAGAACACCCGCGAGCGGCTCGCCCAGGGCACCCCGCACGTCGAGGGCCGCGACTACCTCGGCACCCGCGAGCTGATCACCGACCTGCGGCTCATCCAGGACTCCCTGCGCTCCCACCGCGGCGAGCTGATCGCCGACGGCCGCCTCGCCCGCGCCATCCGCACCATCGAGGCCTTCGGCCTCCAGCTCGCCACCATGGACGTCCGCGAGCACGCCGAGGCCCACCACCACGCCCTCGGCCAGCTCTTCGACCGCCTCGGCGAGGAGGCCTGGCGCTACGCCGACATGCCCCGCGAGTACCGGCAGAAGCTGCTCGCCAAGGAGCTCCGCTCGCGCCGCCCGCTCGCCCCCACCCCGGCCCCGCTGGACGCCGCCGGCACCAAGACCCTCGGCGTCTTCAACACCATCCGCGAGGGCTTCGAGCGCTTCGGCGACGAGATCGTCGAGAGCTACATCATCTCCATGTGCCAGGGCGCCGACGACGTCTTCGCCGCCACCGTCCTGGCCCGCGAGGCCGGCCTGATCGACCTGCACGGCGGCATCGCCAAGATCGGCATCGTGCCGCTGCTGGAGACCACCGAGGAACTCCAGAAGGCCGACCTCATCCTCGACGAGATGCTGTCCGACCCCTCCTACCGGCTGCTCGTCTCGCTGCGCGGCGACGTCCAGGAGGTCATGCTCGGCTACTCCGACTCCTCCAAGTTCGGCGGCATCACCACCTCCCAGTGGGAGATCCACCGCGCCCAGCGCCGGCTGCGCGACGTCGCCCACCGCTACGGCATCCGGCTGCGCCTGTTCCACGGCCGCGGCGGCACCGTCGGCCGCGGCGGCGGCCCCTCCCACGAGGCCATCCTGGCCCAGCCCTGGGGCACCCTGGAGGGCGAGATCAAGGTCACCGAGCAGGGCGAGGTCATCTCCGACAAGTACCTGCTCCCCTCCCTCGCCCGGGAGAACCTGGAGCTGACCATCTCCGCCACCCTCTCCGCCTCCGCGCTGCACACCGCCCCGCGCCAGGCCCCCGAGGAACTGGCCCGCTGGGACGCCGCGATGGACCAGGTCTCCGCGGCCGCCCACACCGCCTACCGCGCCCTGGTCGAGCAGGACGACCTGCCGAAGTACTTCTTCGCCGCCACCCCGGTCGACCAGCTCGCCTCGCTGCACCTGGGCTCCCGCCCGTCCCGCCGCCCCGACTCCGGCGCCGGCCTCGACGGCCTGCGGGCCATCCCGTGGGTCTTCGGCTGGACCCAGTCCCGCCAGATCGTCCCCGGCTGGTACGGCGTCGGCTCCGGCCTCGCCGCCGCCCGCGCGGCCGGCCTCGGCGGCGTGCTCGACGAGATGCACGGCCAGTGGCACTTCTTCCGCAACTTCCTGTCCAACGTCGCCATGACGCTGGCCAAGACCGACCTGCGGATCGCCCGCCACTACGTCGAGCAGCTGGTGCCCGCCGAACTGCACCACGTCTTCGACCAGATCGTCGCCGAGCACGACCTCACCCTGCGCGAGGTGCTCCGGCTCACCGGCGAGGGCGAACTGCTGGAGCACAACCCGGTGCTCAAGCAGACCTTCACCGTCCGCGACGCCTACCTCGACCCGATCTCCTACCTCCAGGTCGCGCTGCTGCGCCGCCAGCGCGAGGAGGTCGCCACCGGCCGCCACGAGGACCCGCTGCGCGCCCGCGCGCTGCTGCTGACCGTCAACGGCATCGCCGCCGGCCTGCGCAACACCGGCTGACGCCACCGCGCGTACGGGACGGGGCCGCCGTCCGCCCTCCGGGGTGGGCGGCGGCCCCGTCCCGTACCGGAAGGGTTCGGGGCACGCGAAAGGGCCGGCGCCCGTGGGCACCGGCCCGGTGTCGTGCTCACCGCGCGGGCGGCCAGGCCCCGGACACGGCCTACTCGCCCGGCTCGCCCGTGCGCCGGCGCTTCAGCCACAGCGCGGCGCCGCCGGCCGCGACCACCAGGCCGCCGCCGACCGCCAGCAGCCCGGCGTCCGTGCCCATCGAGTCACCGAGCAGCGGCCCGAACTGCGCCGCCGCCGGATCCGCGGAGACGCCCGGATCCGGCTCGGCCACCGCGTCCGCGTGCGCCACCGCGCCGCCCGAGAGCAGCACCCCGGCCGCCCCCAGCGCACCGACCGTGCCGACCCGCCGTCCGAACTGCTTCAGTCGGACCACCCGGAGCCGCCGCAGTCGGCGGACCGGACGAAAACCCCGCATCGAGAACTCCCCAGGACTCGTTCGCGTACCAGGCCGACGCTATCCGATCCCGCACAGGGTTCTCACACGGATTCAGGTTTGGACCGTCAAGCGTTGTACGACCGTTGCGTAACACCGCTCCCGGACTTGATGGAGCATCAGGAGTTGTAGGTGCCCTGCGCCCGCTCCAGCCCCTCGGACAGCAGCGCCTCCACCGCGTCCGCCGAGCGGTCCACGAACCACTCCAGTTCCTTGCGCTCGGCGCCGGAGAAGTCCTTCAGCACGAAGTCCGCGACCTCCATCCGGCCCGGCGGCCGGCCGATCCCGCACCGCACCCGGTAGTAGTCCGGCCCCAGCGACTTGGTGATCGACTTCAGTCCGTTGTGGCCGTTGTCCCCGCCGCCCAGCTTGAGGCGCAGCGCCGCGTAGTCGATGTCCAGCTCGTCGTGGACGGCGACCAGCGCCGAGGCCGGCGCCTTGTAGAAGTCCCGCAGCGCCGTCACCGGCCCGCCGGAGAGGTTCATGAACGACATCGGCTTGGCCAGCACCACCCGGCGGCCGGACAGCCGTCCTTCGGCCACCTGCGCCCGGCTCTTGTGCGCCTTGAACTTCGCGCCCATCCGCTGCGCCAGCAGGTCCACCACCATGAACCCGATGTTGTGCCGGTTCCGGGCGTACTGCTCGCCCGGGTTGCCCAGCCCCACCACCAGCCAGGGGCCCTCGTACTCGTCAGCCATGCCCTCTCTCCTCCTGTGCGCGCTCTACGTCATCTTCCCGGACACACCGCTGCCCCGGCCGCTCCGAGGGGAGCGACCGGGGCAGCGGTCACAGCTGGTGGGGCGAGGCTCAGGCCTCGGTGCCCTCGGCCTCGGCGGCCTCGTCCTCGGCCGGGGCGGCCTGGGCGCCGATGACCTGCAGCACGACGGCGTCGGCGTCGACGGCCAGGGTGACGCCGGCCGGCAGGGCGATGTCCTTGGCGAGGACGGAGGCACCGGACTCCAGGCCCTCGACCGAGACGGTGACCGACTCGGGCAGGTGGGTGGCCTCGGCCTCGATCGGCAGCGCGTTGAGGACGTGCTCCAGCAGGTTGCCGCCGGGGGCCAGCTCGCCCTCGGTCAGGACCGGGATCTCGACGGTGACCTTCTCGCCGCGCTTGACCAGCAGCAGGTCGACGTGCTCGATGGTGCGCTTGATGGCCTCGCGCTGCACGGCCTTGGGCAGCACGTACTCGTCCTTGCCCTCGATCGGCACGACCAGCAGGGCGTTCGGGGTCTTGAGCGCCATCATCAGGTCGTGGCTCGGCAGGTTCAGGTGAACCGGGGCGTGGCCGTGGCCGTAGACGACACCGGGGACGAAGCCGGCACGGCGGGCGCGACGGGCGGCACCCTTGCCGAACTCGGAACGGGTCTCAGCGGCGATGCGGATCTCGGACACGACTGCACTCCTCGGGAAGACTGGCGCGGGGGTGCAGGCAACGCGAAAAACCGCCGGGGCCACACCCTCAGTACGTTCGGGGGTCACTCGGCGGTAACGGCCTCTGCCGACGGACGGAAATCCGACACCGGCAGCGCGTCGATCACGGAGCGGGCACCCGGCAAGCAGGCGCACGGCATCCCTCGCCGAGCAGTTTCACGAGTCTAACCGCATGAACGGCCTCCCGTGAAATCGGCGGCGGCCCCGGTCCGATCCGGACCGGGGCCGCCGCCGTCGGGCTTCGTCAGTGCACGCCCTCGAAGAGGCTCGTGACCGAACCCTCCTCGAACACCTCGCGGATCGCGGCCGCGATCGAGGGGGCGATGGACAGCGTGGTGATCTTGTCCAGCTGGATCTGCGCCGGGGTCGGCAGCGTGTTGGTGAACACGAACTCGCTCACCCGCGAGTTCTTCAGCCGGTCCGCGGCCGGGCCGGAGAGCACGCCGTGGGTGGCCGCCACCAGGACGTCCGCGGCACCGTTGTCGAACAGCGCGTCGGCCGCGGCGCAGATCGTGCCGGCGGTGTCGATCATGTCGTCGACCAGGACGCAGACCCGGTCCTTGACGTCACCGACGACCTCGGCCGACAGGATGGTGTTGGCCTGGGTCATGTCGCGGCGCTTGTGGATGATCGCCAGCGGCGCGTCCAGCCGGTCGCACCACTGGTCGGCCACCTTCACCCGGCCGGCGTCCGGCGACACGATGGTCAGCTTGGAGCGGTCCACCCTCCCGCCCACGTAGTCCGCCAGCATCGGCAGCGCGAACAGGTGGTCCACCGGGCCGTCGAAGAAGCCCTGGATCTGCGCGGTGTGCAGGTCCACGGCCATCAGCCGGTCGGCGCCCGCCTGGCGCAGCAGGTCGGCGACCAGGCGCGCCGAGATGGGCTCGCGGCCCAGGTGCTTCTTGTCCTGGCGGGCGTACCCGTAGAACGGCAGGATCGCGGTGATGCTCTTGGCGGAGGCCCGCTTCAGCGCATCGATCATGATCAGCTGTTCCATGATCCACTGGTTGATGGGAGCCGTGTGGCTCTGCATCACGAAGCAGTCCGCGCCGCGGGCCGAGTCCAGGAAGCGGACGTAGATCTCGCCGTTGGCGAAGTCCAGGGCCTTGGTCGGGACGAGCTCGGTCCCGAGCGCCTCGGCCACCTCCCTCGCCAGTTCCGGGT
The DNA here is from genome assembly GCF_044744605.1 of Kitasatospora sp. NPDC087271. NCBI lineage: Bacteria > Bacillati > Actinomycetota > Actinomycetes > Kitasatosporales > Streptomycetaceae > Kitasatospora > Kitasatospora sp. NPDC087271. Next base: position 251,597 of record NZ_JBIUYQ010000004.1, on the reverse strand, counting down.
GGGCACGGCCGGAGAAGAGCTTGAGTTTCTTCTCACCCGACGTCGTGATCCCGCTCACTGCACCGTCTCCTCGCGTTGCTGACGCTGAACCCCGTCGTCCCGTGCGGGCAGGCGCAGCCGGCTCGCACGGGGTCGGGGGAATTGTCGGTACGCCTGGACACGGGCCGTAAGCCCAGTGGCGCACGTATGACCCCAAGGTTACGCGCCCACGCAGAAACCGTCCGCCCCGGGACCGCCCTCGGGCTCCCGCCCGTCCCGTCAGGCGTCCGCGGCCCCGTCCGTCGCGGCCTTCGCGGCCCGCGCGGAGGTGGTCCCCGGGCGCTTGCGCTCCACCCAGCCCTCGATGTTGCGCTGGTGCGCCCGGCTCACTCCGAGCGCGCCCGGCGGGACGTCGGTGGTGATCACCGAACCGGCCGCGGTGTAGGCGCCGTCCCCGATCGCCACCGGGGCGATGAACATGTTGTCGGAACCGGTGCGGCAGTGCGCACCGATCACCGTGCGGTGCTTGTTGACGCCGTCGTAGTTCACGGTGACCGAGGCCGCGCCGACGTTGGTGCCCTCGCCGATCGTGGCGTCCCCGATGTAGGAGAGGTGCGGCACCTTGGCGCCCTCGCCCAGCTCGGAGTTCTTCACCTCGACGTAGGTGCCGACCTTCGCCTTGCGGGCCAGCTTGGCCCCCGGCCGCAGGTAGGCGTACGGGCCGGCGGTGGCCAGCTCGCCCACCTCGGCGCGGTCCGCCGTGGTGTTGCTCACACGGGCGCCGGCGCCGATCAGGGTGTCGGTCAGGGTCGAGTTCGGGCCGACCTCGCAGCCCTCGCCCAGGTGGGTGGCACCCTGCAGCTGGGTGTTCGGCAGCACGAGGGCGTCCGGCTCGTACGTCACCTGCACGTCGATCCAGGTGGTCGCCGGGTCCACCACGGTGACGCCGGCCCGCATCGCCCGCTCCAGCAGGCGGTCGTTCAGCAGCCGGCGGGCCTGCGCGAGCTGCACCCGGTCGTTGATGCCCAGGATGTCCCGGTGGTCCTCCGCGACCACGGCGCCCACCCGGTGTCCGGCGGTGCGCAGGATCTCCAGGGTGTCGGTGAGGTACTCCTCGCCCTGCGAGTTGTCCGTGGTGAGCTCGGCCAGCGCCTCGACCAGCAGCTTGGCGTCGAAGGCGAAGACGCCCGAGTTGATCTCGGCGATCGAGCGCTGGACGGCGGTGGCGTCCCGCTCCTCGACGATCGCGGCGACGGTGCCGTCCTCGTCCCGCAGGATCCGGCCGTAGCCGAAGGGCTCGGGGACGACGGCGGTCAGGACGGTGACCCCGTTGTCCTGGCCGGCGTGGGCCTTCGCCAGGCGGCGCAGCGTGTCCCCGGTCAGCAGCGGGGAGTCCCCGGCGGTGACGATCACCGTGCCGTCCAGCACCACGCCGTCGGCGGCCAGCGCCTCCAGCGCCGTGCGCACCGCGTGCCCGGTGCCCTTCTGGTCCTCCTGCACCACCGGACGGGCCGCCGGGTAGTGCGCCGCGAGGTGCTCCTGGACCTGCTCCCGCTGGTGTCCGACCACCACGACGAGCTGTTCCGGCGTCAGTTCGCTGGCCGCCGAGACGGCATGACCCACCAGCGACCGGCCGCAGACCTCGTGCAGCACCTTGGGCAGCTTGTTCGACTTCATCCGGGTCCCGCCACCGGCGGCGAGCACGACAACGGCGGCAAGCGAATTGGCACCCATGCGGGGAGGCTCCTCGGTCGGTTCACAGAGCGGGCAGAACGGGCCCGGACCGGACCGAGGCCGGTCGCCATTCGCACAGTCCGCCGAGCAGCACCGACAATACCGGCGGTTCGGCGGTACGCCCGAACCTGAGGCGTGCAGAGGCTCCGCCGCTAGGATTCGAACCCAGACAAAGGCCTCCAAAGGGCCCTGTGCTGCCATTACACCACGGCGGATGGTTGCTCAGACCCTACCCGAGTCGACCCTGCCATGGGTATCAACTGCCGCGATCCGCAGGCCCCGATCCGCCGGGAACGGTCGAACAAGCCGGGCCGCCGGTTCATCCATCCAGTCGGGTGAATTCACTCAAGCGCCGTGCGGCGGCGTGTTCCCTTCGCCGCGGAGCGCAACCTACGATGCCGTAGGTTACGCCAACGTAGCCTCCGCTCCTGCCTCCCGCACAGGGATGACGCAAAGGGACGCCCATGACCACCAAGGCCGGCGAGCCGAGCGCGGGGAACGCCGCGCTTCCCACCGAATCCCCCGATCCCACCGACACCGCCGCCACCCGGCTGTCCGCCACCCGCGGCGGGGAGAAGCAGGGCCTCGCCGAACGGCTGGCGCTCGGGCTGTTCATCCTCGTGCCGTTCGCCGCGCTGGTGGCCGCCGTGCCGGTGGCCTGGGGGTGGGGACTGGGGTGGACGGACGCGGCGATCACCGTCGCCATGTACTTCCTCACCTGCCACGGCATCACCGTCGGCTACCACCGCTACTTCACCCACAGCGCGTTCAAGGCCAACCGCCCGATGCGGCTCGCCCTCGCGGTCGCCGGCAGCCTGGCGGTCGAGGGCCCGCTGGTGCGCTGGGTGGCCGACCACCGCAAGCACCACCGGTTCAGCGACAAGGACGGCGACCCGCACTCGCCGTGGCGCTACGGGGAGAGCCTCCCGGCCCTGCTCAAGGGCCTGTGGTGGGCGCACATGGGCTGGATGTTCGACGAGGAGCAGACCCCGCAGCTCACGTACGCGCCGGACCTCGTCCGCGATCCGGCCATACGGCGGATCTCCCGGCTGTTCTGGCTCTGGACCATGATCTCGCTGCTGCTCCCCCCGCTGGTCGGCGGGCTGGTGACGCTGTCCTGGTCGGGCGCGCTGTCCGCCTTCTTCTGGGGATCGCTGGTCCGGGTGGCCCTGCTGCACCACGTCACCTGGTCGATCAACTCGATCTGCCACGCCGTCGGCCGCCGCCCGTTCCGCTCCCGGGACCGCTCGGGCAACGTCTGGTGGCTGGCGGTGCTCTCCTGCGGCGAGTCCTGGCACAACCTGCACCACGCGGACCCGACGGCCGCCCGGCACGGGGTGCTGCGCGGGCAGATCGACTCCTCGGCCCGGCTGATCCGCTGGTTCGAGCTGGCCGGCTGGGTCCGGGACGTCCGTTGGCCGGACGCGCAGCGGATCGCCGCCCGCCGCGCCGCATGAGTCGTCGCTTCCAGCATGATGTAGGGGTGAACGGGAGCAGCGCAGACAGCACAGGCGGCCACCAGAGCACGCGGACGGACGCGGCGCCCGACGCGGCGCCGGCCCGTCCGCGAACCGCTGCACCGGCGGGCGAGGGCGCCTCGGGGGGTGCGCCCGCCCCGGCGCCGCGCCGCCGGGGCGGGCGGGTCCGGATGACCGGCAAGCAGCGGCGGGAGCAGCTGCTGGAGATCGGCCGGACGGTGTTCGCGGAGCGCGGCTACGACGGCACCTCGGTGGAGGAGATCGCCGAGCGGGCCGGGGTGTCGAAGCCGGTGGTGTACGAGCACTTCGGCGGCAAGGAGGGGCTGTACGCGGTGGTGGTGGACCGCGAGATGCAGTTGCTGCTGGACATGGTCACGGGGGCGCTGACCGGCGGGCACTCGCGGGAGCTGCTGGAGCAGGCCGCGTTCGCGCTGATGGACTACATCGACACCTCGACGGACGGCTTCCGGATCCTGGTCCGGGACTCCCCGGTGGCCCAGTCGACCGGCACCTTCGCGTCGCTGATCAGCGACATCGCGACGCAGGTGGAGGACATCCTCGGCCTGGAGTTCAAGTCCCGGGGCTTCGACGCGCGACTGGCCCCGATGTACTCGCAGATGCTGGTCGGCATGGTGGCGCTGACCGGGCAGTGGTGGCTGGAGGTCCGCAAGCCGGACAAGGCGCAGGTCGCGGCGCACCTGGTGAACCTGGCCTGGCACGGGCTGGAGGGCCTGGAGCGGCACCCGAGGCTGGTCGGCGGGCGCAAGGACTGACCTGCGGGCGAACCGGCGGCGGGGTGGGGCCGACCGGCGGGCGGAAGGAGCGACCGACGGGCGGAAGGGCCGGCGGCCCTCCCGCCCCGCATCAGGCCCTGGTCCCGACGGCGAAGATCCGCCGGAACGGGAAGACGGTGCCGTGCGGCCCGGCCGGGTAGGCCTCGCGCAGGAGCGCCCCGTACTCGGCGAGGAAGGCGGCTCGGCGGGCGGGGTCGGTCAGCCGGGTGAGGACGGGGCGCAGGGCGGTGCCCTTGACCCAGGCGAGGACCGGGTCCGGGCCCGGGAGCAGGGTGCGGTAGGTGGTCTCCCAGACGTCGGGCGCGCAGCCGGCGGCGGTGAGGGCGTCCAGGTAGCGCTCGGGCGGGTGGACGCCGGCCCTGGCGGCGTCGTCGCCGAGGAGGCCGCGCCAGCGGGGGCTGCGCCGGAGTTCGGCGAGCAGGGTGTGGCTGGGGGCGTCGAAGTTGCCGGGGACCTGGAAGGCGACGGTGCCGCCGGGCCGCAGGGCGCCGGCCCAGCGCGGGACGAGGTCGAGGTGGCCGTCGATCCACTGCAGCGTGGCGTTGGAGACGATCAGGTCGGGTCCGGCCGGGGCCGGGTCGAAGTCGCGGGCGTCGGCGAGCAGGTAGTCGGCGGTGGGCTCACCGTCGGTGCGGGCGGTGGCGAGCATCGGGGCGGAGTTGTCGACGCCGGTGAGGCGGGCGTGCGGCCAGCGTGCGCGCAGCACGGCGGTGGAGTTGCCGGGGCCGCAGCCGATGTCGAGGATCACGGGATCGCTCGGGTTCGGGAGGGCGGGGACGCGGGCGAGCAGGTCGCGCAGCGGACGGGTGCGTTCGTCCGCGAAGCGCAGGTACTGCGCCGGGTCCCAGACGGGACTGGTCATGGTCCACCTCGCAAGTATCTCGACATCAAGATATCCCAGGTAGCCTTGCTGGCACATTTCTCGACGTCAAGAGACTTCACATCGACACATCCACCGATACACTGATCGTCATGGAGGACGAGGTCGACAGGCTGGTCGCAGCGTGGCGCCGAGAGCGCCCCGACCTCGACGTGGAGCCGCTGGAGGTACTCAGCCGGGTCAGCAGACTCGCCCGGCACCTCGACCGCGCCCGCCGCACCGCCTTCGCCGAGCACGGGCTGGAGCCCTGGGAGTTCGACGTCCTGACCGCCCTGCGCCGGGCCGGCTCCCCCTACCAGCTCTCCCCCGGCCAGCTGCTCACCCAGACCCTGGTCACCTCCGGCACCATGACCAACCGCATCGACCGCCTCACCGGCAAGGGCCTGGTCAAGCGCCTGCCCGACCCGGACGACCGGCGCGGCGTGCTCGTCCGGCTCACCGACGACGGCCGCGACCGCGCCGACCAGGCGCTCGCCGGACTGCTCACGCACGAACGCGAACTGCTCGCCCAGCTCAGCTCCGGCCAGCAGGGCGAACTCGCCGCGCTCCTGCGGCAGCTGGTCGCCCCGTTCGACAACATCCCGGGCTGATCCGCGCCCCGGAGTTCACGTCCGGTCCACCGCGGTCACGACGGACGGCGGCGCCGGCAGGGCCGGCTCGGCCGGGCTGACCCCGGCCCGGCGGGCCACCGCCACCGCGGCCAGCGTGGAGTGCACCCCGAGCTTGCCGAGCACGTTCTGCATGTGCGTCCGGACGGTGTGCGGCGACAGGTAGAGCCGCTCCGCGACCGCCTGCCGGCCCAGGCCCGCGACCATGCAGCGCAGGATCTGCTTCTCCCGCGGAGTGAGGGTGTCGACCAGCCGCTCGCTCTCGGTGCGGTCCCGCCGGGCGGTGGTCAGCTCGCGGATCACCCCGGTCAGCAGCGCGGGCGGCAGGTGCGTCTCGTCTCGCAGCACCCCCCGGACCACGGAGAGCAGCCGGGCCAGCGAACTCTCCTTGGCCACCCAGCCGGTGGCGCCCGCGTGCAGGGCCCGGGCGGCGCGGTGCGGGTCGTCGGCGACGGCCAGCACGACCGCCCGCAGCCCCGGATGGGCGCGGCGGACCCGGGCGAGCAGGGTGATGCCGTCCGGTGCCGGAGGCGTGGTTCTGAGCTGGTCGGCCCGGTACGCGTCGGAGCGGGCCGGTTCCGTGCCGCGCCCGCCCGGGCGCAGCAGGTCCACCGGGCGGCCGCCGGACTGCGCCACCGGCGGGCCGACCGGGTGGCGGGGCGGCGGCACCGCCTGGGCCGGCCGCCGCCGGGCCGCGTCGGCCGCGTCCGGGCCGAGCCGGCTCCGGACACCCGCCGAAGCAGTGCCCTCGGCCCCCAGGTCGGCGTCGATCAGGACCACGTCGAAGGCCCGCCCCTCGACGGCGGCACGCTCCAGCGCCCGCTCGGCGGCGGCCCCGCTGCCGGCCGCCCCCACCTCCACGTCGGGCTCGGCGGCGAGCGCCGCGGCCAGGGCCTCGGCGAAGATCCGGTGGTCGTCGACCACCAGGACGCGGATCCGCCCCATCGTCACTACCCCCCTGCTCAGACCGACCCGAGCCCGGGGGCGGGGACCGGCCCCGGCACCCGCGGTCTGGGCCCGTCACTCCGCCCGCCCACCGGTGGCCGGTGAGGCCGAAAAGGGCGCCGGCCCCCACCGGTACCGCACTCAGCGTACGGGCCGGGAAACCCCCTCGTGGCGGTTTGGTGAAGTTTCGTCAGGAGGTGCGCGAGTGGCGGGATTTCACGCCATCACCGGTCGAAGCGGGCAACGCCGAGGCGCCGCCCCCGAACCTCCGGGAGCGGCGCCTGCGGGGTCCTGCGGCCTACTTGCCGTGCTTCTCCAGGGCGAACTTCCAGGCGTCGGCGACGATGTCGTCCAGGTTCGGGCGGCGCGGCGTCCAGCCCAGCGCCTCGTGGGCGCGGGCCGCCGAGGCCACCAGCACGGCCGGGTCGCCGGCCCGGCGGCCGGCCGCCTGCACCGGGATCTCCCGGCCGGTGACGCGCCGGACAGACTCGATCACCTCGCGCACCGAGAAGCCGCTGCCGTTGCCCAGGTTGCAGATCAGGTGCTCGCCCGGCTTGGCCGCGTCCAGCGCCAGCAGGTGCGCGTCGGCCAGGTCCGCGACGTGGATGTAGTCGCGGATGCAGGTGCCGTCCGGGGTCGGGTAGTCCTCGCCGTACACCGCGATGTGCGGGCGCTGACCCAGCGCCGCCTGGAACACCAGCGGGATCAGGTGCGACTCGGGGTCGTGACGCTCCCCGTACGCGCCGTACGCACCGGCCACGTTGAAGTAGCGCAGCGAGACGGCGGCCAGGCCGTGCGCGACGGCCTCGCTGGTGATCAGGTGGTCCACGGCGAGCTTGGTGGCGCCGTAGGCGTTGGTCGGCGAGGTGCGGGCGGTCTCCGCGATCGGCACGACCTCCGGCTCGCCGTAGACGGCGGCGGTGGACGAGAACACCAGCTTGCGCACACCCGCCGCGCGCATCGCCGCGACCAGCTCCAGCGAACCCGCCACGTTGTTGCGCCAGTACTTCTCCGGGTCCACGACCGACTCGCCGACCTGCGAGGAGGCGGCGAAGTGCAGCACGCCGTCGAAGGAACCGTCCAGCACCCGGCCGGCCTCCTGGACCCGACCCTCGACGAACTCGGCACCGACCGGGACGCCCTCGCGGAAACCGGTGGAGAGATCGTCCAGGACGGTCACCTGGTGCCCCGCCTCCAGCAGGTGGGCGGCCACCACGCTGCCGACGTAGCCGGCGCCACCCGTGACCAGGTACTTACTCATGATGAGACCTCCAGCGGGCGACGGTCCGCCGGTCAGCGGCGGCCGTCGATGACGTGTGTACGACTGAGGCTATTCTCCCTGCCCGCCGGAGTGCCCAGGACCATGTGAACGGGCCGCCCGGGAGCCGGTTTCACGGACCCCGAGCCCCCCTCAGCCGCCGGCCATCCGCTCCAGCAGCCCGGTACGGGCCGCCACCGCGGCCGCCTCCAGCCGGGTCCGCGCACCGAGCTTCATCAGCACCCGCTGGACGTGCGTCCGGGCGGTGCTCGCGGCGATCCGCATCCCGGCGGCGATCGCCGCCGTGTCCTCCCCGTCCGCGATCCGGGCCAGCACCTGCACCTCACGGCGGGTCAGCAGCCGCAGCAGCCGCACCGCCTCGTCGTCCGGCTCGGCGACCGGCCGCAGCAACTGGTCGAAGGCCCCGCGCAGCACGTCCACGGCCACCGCCGCCTCGCCCGCCCGGGCCCGCCCGATCGCCCGCTCGACCACCCCGATCCGCTCGTCGCTCGGCACGTACCCCGCCGCCCCGGCCGCGAACGCCCCCGCCACACCGCGCAGTTCACCCACTGGACCGAGCACGATCACGGCCACCTCGGGGCGCTCCCGGCGGATCCGGCGCAGCCCGTCGAAAGCCGCCGGCTCACTCGGCGCGGCCACCCCCAGCAGACACACCTCCGGCCGCCGGCCGACCACCAGATCGGCCGCGACCCCGGCCGGGCAGCCGACCGCGAGCACCCGGTGGCCGCGCAGCTGCAACGCCGTGGCCAGCGCCTCGGCCAACAGCCGGTGATCGTCGACCACCACGAGTCGAACGCCCATGACGCCCTCCCGGTCGGGGTTCGGCTCGCGCCCGCACCCCATGGGCGGGCGGCCGATGACGCACCATCACAGCGCATTCCGTACCCGACCCGCTAGGCCGCCGCGCTCGGCCTCCGCACCGGGCCCGACGGTCTGATCGGGGAACAGCAAAAGGCCCTCGCCATGAAGCGAGGGCCTTCGAATGGAGCCCCCATGCGGAATCGAACCGCAGACCTTCTCCTTACCATGGAGACGCTCTACCGACTGAGCTATAGGGGCTTGCCGGGCTTTCACCGGGCCGGTCGAACAAGGAAGACATTACACGGCTGGCGGCCAGGAAGGGAAATCGGGTCCGCGGCCCCGGCGCATGCCGGACCGACCCCCGGCGGGCGGGCACCCGCCCCTCGGCGCGGGCCCGGCCAGTCCTCGGCGCGCCTTCGGTGCGCGCGTGGTCAGCCTTCGGCGTGCGCCAGGTCAGCCTTCGGCGTGCGTCTCGTCGAACTCCTCGCGGGCGGCCAGCATCTGCCCGGTCCGCTGCTCCGTCCACCGGCCGAGCGGCGCCAGCAGTACGGCCAGCTCCCGGCCGAGCGGCAGCAGGTCGTAGACCACCCGCGGCGGCGTCTCCGGGAACACGGTGCGGCGCACCAGTCCACTGCGCTCCAGGCTGCGCAGCGACTGGGTGAGCATCTTGCGACTGACCCCGCCGACGCCGCGCTGCAGTTCGGAGAACCGCTGCTGCCCGCAGGCGGCGAGGCTCATCAGAATCAACATCGACCACTTGTCGGCCAGTTCGGCGAACATCGCGCGGCTGGGACAGAGCTGGGCGAAGACGTCGAGCTCCTGCTCCCGGTCCTGCCCGCCCTCCCGTTCCTGCCCCTGCCGCCCGGTGCCGCTCTCCGCCCGGGCCGCTTCCTCCGTCGTCATGCCGTCCAGGGTAGCCCCGCGGTCTCCAATCCACCCTTGGTAACTAATGGAGACTTGGTCTATATTGGAGACCGGTCGACGGGCCGGGGTGCGGCAGCACGCCCCCCGCCGCCGCTCCCTGCCTTGCCCCTGCCTTGCCTGCGTTGCCCCTGCCCGCACCCGTTCCCGTACAGGAGTGCCCCCGTATGACCGCCATCCGCCCGACCGTCGCCCTCGCCTACCACTCCGGCTACGGCCACACCGCCGTCATCGCCGAGGCCGTCGCCCGCGGCGCCGCCGCCGCCGGCGCCGAGGTCGTCTCGATCGCCGTCGACACCATCACCGACGAGCAGTGGGCCCAGCTCGACGCCGCGGACGCGATCGTCTTCGGCTCCCCCACCTACATGGGCACCGCCTCCGGCGCCTTCCACGTCTTCGCCGAGGCCACCAGCAAGCGCTGGTTCTCCGACGCCTGGCGGGACAAGGTCGCCGCCGGCTTCACCAACTCCGCTTCCAAGAGCGGCGACAAGGCCGGCACCCTCGGCTTCTTCCAGACCCTCGCCGCCCAGCACGGCATGAGCTGGGTCAACCTCGGCCTCAAGCCCGGCTGGAACGCCACCACCGCCACCGAGAACGACCTCAACCGCCTCGGTTTCTTCAACGGCGCCGCCGCCTCCAGCCCGTCCGACGCCGGCCCCGAGGCCGTGCACAAGGCCGACATCGCGACCGCCGAGTACCTCGGCGAGCGGGTCGCCCAGCACACCGCCGTCGTGCTGGCCGGCCGCGCCGCCCTCGCCGGCTGACCGCACCGCACGGTCGGCACCTACGCCGCCGGGTCCGCCCCCAGGAGGGGCGCCCGGCGGCGTCCGCCGTCCACCGCCCCCAACTCCGCGCCACCGGTCTCCGGCAGCAGCCACAGGCACCCCAGCGCCACCGCGCCCAACCCCACCAGGTACCAGCCGACCGGCTCCGCCGTCCCGTACGCCTCCGTCAGCCGCGTCGCCACCAGCGGCGTCGTCGCCCCGCCCACCACGCCGCCCAGGTTGTACGTCAACGCGGCACCCGTGTACCGCACCCGGGTCGGGAACAACTCCGGCAGGAACGCCGCCACCGGCCCCATCAGGCACCCCAGCACCACCAACGCACCCGCCAGCGCCACGAACATCAACGGCCGGCGCACCGTCTCCAGCAGCGGGAACAGCACCAGCGACCACCCCGCCGCCAGGCCCGTCGCCCAGCACAGCGTCCGCCGCCGCCCCCAGCCGTCACTGCGCGACGCGCTCACCCACACCGTCACGCCCATGCCCAGCGCGCCCACCAGCAGCATCACCAGCACCAGCGAACTCGCCACCCCGAGCCCGGACGTCGCGTACGCCAACGCGTACGTCGTGGTCAGGTAGAACAGCGCGTACCCCACGGTGATCGCCCCGCAGCCCAGCAGCACCGTGCGCCAGTGCCCGCGCAACACCTCCACCACCGGCGCCCGGTCCCTCGGCTCGTCCGGCCGGAACAGCGGCGTCTCCTCCAACCGCAGCCGCACGAACAGCCCCACCGCCACCAGCCCCAACGACGCCAGGAACGGCACCCGCCAGCCCCACTCCCGGAACGCCCGCTCGTCCAAGCCGAGTTGGACCGCCAGGAACACCCCGTTCGCCAACACGAACCCGCTCGTCGGCCCCAACTGCAGGAACGCCCCGTACCGCCCCCGCCGCCCGGCCGGCGCGTTCTCCGCGATCAGCAGCGCCGCCCCGCCCCACTCCCCGCCCAACCCCACGCCCTGACACACCCGCAACGCCACCAGGGCCACCGGCGCCCACCACCCCCACGACCCGAACCCCGGCAACACCCCCACCGCCGCCGTCGACAGCCCCATCAACAGCAGCGACACCACCAGCGTCGCCTTCCGCCCCACCCGGTCCCCGAAATGCCCGAACACCACCGCCCCCAGCGGCCGGGCCAGGAACGCCACCGCGTACACCGAGAACGCCGCCAACAGCGCCCCCACCGTGCCCAGTTCAGGAAAGAACACCGACCCGAACACCAAGGCCGCCGCCGTCCCGTACAAAAAGAAGTCGTAGAACTCGATCGCCGTACCGATCAGCGCCGCAGCCGCCGCACGCCTCAACTGCCCCGCCCGCCGGGCTTCCTCCGCATCCATACCACCACCCTGGACACCAGCCCGCCCCGCCACCAGCCCCCACCCGAGTGACCCCCGCGCACACCCCACCCCACGCGCCCCCGGCTCAACACCGCAGGCGCACACCAGCGCAGGCCCCCGGATCACCGCACGTACGGGTCCTCCCCCGGCGGCACCGCAGGCTGTCCACCGGCCTTCCGCCGCCGCAGCACGACGAACACCACACCGACGACCAGCACCAACCCACCCACCACACCGGCCACGACCGGCAATGCACCACCCGAGCCGGAGGACTTCTCCGCCGCCGGCCCCACCGGAGGCACCCCCACGGCCACCTCACTCGGACTCGGGGCGGCCGTACTCGGCGAAGGCGTCGAAGTAGCCGACGGGCTCGCCGACGCGGACGGGCTGGCCGAAGGCGCAGTCTCCGCCGCCGGAACCGGAGACACGTCCGCCGGCCCGGGATCACCAGGGTCCGCCAGAGCGACCCGAGGCCGCACTACGCCATAACCGACATCATTGTTGCGGACGGATCCATCAGTCGGCTTCCCGGCCGTATTGATCAACACCCGCAGAACCTGATTCGCCGACCAATCCTTGTGAATAGACCAGATCAATGCAGCCGAGGCGGACACCAATGCAGCAGAATCCGAGGTGCCATGACTCTTGCAGTATCCAGTTTTCCCCGTGCAAGCCTCGATCATATCGACACCAGGAGCTGCGAGGACTACCTGCGGACCCTGCTGTGACTCCGATGTCGCAATGACATCGCGGCCCACCGCCCCCACTCCAACAACATTGGGGAGCGCGCCCGGATATTCCACAAGATTTCCCGACTGGGCTGAATTCCCGACACTGGAAACTACCAGTGCCCCCTTCGTTCGCGCCCAAGCCAGGATAGTATTCAGCTTCGCAACATCTTCAGGGTGAGTCGCGACAGCAGAAGTTCCCTGAGAAATGTTGATGACCTTGACACCTTGCTCGACTGCATAGGTGACGGCCTGGCCAATCTGCCCAAGGAAATCGGACGAAATCACCGCCCCATCGGATCCGTTGGAAATCTTCAATGGAAGGATTTTAGCGCCAGGAGCAAGACCGTAAGCACCTTTTCCACCGTCGGATTTTCCGGACCCTGCAATGAGGCTGGCCATCTGCGTACCATGCCCCTCCGCATAGGATCCGACGCCACCAGGGCTTCCACTGAAGTCCTTACCCGGAATAAACTGCCCCACCAAATCCGGGTGATCCAACTTGAATCCGCCGTCGATCACTGCGACGGTAACGCTCTCCCCCTTGGAGATCTTCCACATCTCCGATGCATGCATGGCATCCAGATGCCATTGATCCTCGCGGATCGAATCGCCTGCGATCGCCAGTGGTGCCGCCGGACCGGCCATGACGCCCGTCACCAGAAGCGCCGCAGCGAACATCCGCCAACGTGCGCGCGCGCTCGTCCGCCCCATCGCAACTCCTCGTCAATCTCTCCGTCGACCGGGGAGCGTGCCCCGAACAGGTCTGCCCGGCCACCGGGAGAGCCCAGTGGCCGGGCAGTCGTTGCCGTCCTACTCAATCACGTCCGGGTTGCTGTGCGGCGTACCGCTGGTCCAGGTCTCCTCGTCCTCGTGGAGGTAGTCGGCCCGCTTGCGGCGATCGCGCTCGTTCCGCCCGGAGTGACCCGCCGTTCCAGGAGCCATCATGCCGTTCTGCCCGGAGCGGGCTTCGCCCTCAACGGCTCCCGCAGCAGCCGCCCGGTTACGCAGGCCCGTACCACCCGGCGTGAACTCCCCGCCAGCAGCCGGTCCCCTGCGGCCGCCGACCGCCCCTCCTCCGGTCGAGGTCAGGCCTCGACCCCGCGAGCTGCCGCCCGAACCAACGGCTCCGGAACCACCACCCATCCCCGGATGCATACCGCCCACCCCGCCTGCGCTGCCAGCCGCTCCCGCCCGACCAGCCTGGGCCTCACGGGCGCCGAAGACCGTCCCGCTGGGCAGACCCGGGTTGCCACCGGACTTTCCCGGCACCGAGCCGCCGCCGAACGGAGCCGTACGGGCGGGGATCGAGCCCCCGCCCCTGCCGGAGACGGATCCGCCACCACCCTTGGCCGGGATCGAGCCACCGCCGACCCCGGCCGGGAAACCGGTCACCGGGCCGCCACCCGGACCACCCGGATATCCCGGGGTGCCACCGGGGCCACCCGGGTATCCGGGAATCCCACTCGGACCGTCAGGCGGGAGACTTCCACCACCACTGGGGCCGAGCGGGCCGGTCTGACCTGGCAGGGGCGGCACGGTCGGCAGGCTGTCGAGGCCGGTACCGGGACGGTGGACGGGTTCCGACGACACAGAGGGAGGCGTCGAGGAACCCGGGCCCACCGGCGTCGGCGGCACCTGGCCACCGCTTCGCGGCGGAATCGGGTCGGCGTGGCCTGGTACGAGCGGGCCTTGCGAGCTCGACCCCAGGTTGCGGGGTGCAGCCGAGCCGCCACCATAGGTTCCACCTGGCAGGCTGTAACTCCCTCTGGTGGTGACGCCACTGCCCGTACGAGGGCTGCGGACGGAACCGCCGTAGCCGCCGTAGCTGCCACCCTTTGGGTAATCCGACACATCGTCTCGGCTCTTACTCGCATCCGGCGTGCCCGGCAGAGCCACGTCCCCGAGCCCGGCCAGCTTCGTCGTCGCCGCCTCGTACGCCTGCCCCAGCTTCTCCATCTGGTGGATGGCTTCCTGGTGAGCCTTGTAGACCCGCTGGGAGGCGGCCAGAGCCTCCGTCTCGGTGACCCAGGAGCAGTTCTGCTTCTTCATCATGGCGTCGACCGTGGCGGTGGTCGGCCCGGCCGGGGTGAAGTTGGCGCTCGTGAGCGCCAACTGGTTGGGCGCCCCCTGGGTCGAGCGCGTCTTGACGATGTCGACATCGTCGTGTGGCACGTCCGGCACGGCCACCTTGGCGGTGCTGAGTGCCTCACCGGCCTGGTTCATGGCGTCGCCGGCGGTTGTGGAGTAGTCACCGAGCAACGCGGCAGACTGCTGCAGGTTGCCGGCCCAGGTCTTGAAGCTCTCGGCGGCCGGCCCTTCCCAGCTGACGTTGCCGATGTGCGATTTGAGTGCCGCGCCGAGTTCCTTCAGGACACGGCCGGCCGACTGCAGCTGGGTGCCGCGGCTCAGCACCGTCGTGGGGTCGGTGCTCTGGACCATTTTCTTGAGCTGGGCGTGTCCGACGCCCTCGAAGTTCGTTCCGTCTGCCACTACTTACTCCCCGTTTCCCCGTGGGCGCCCTCGCCGACCACCATCAGAAGCCCTCGCCGCCGGCCCGCGGCGGCGTGGGGCCGCCCGCGTTCTTCGCGACGGCGTTCTGCGCGGCCGCCGTGTCGTCCTCGTTGGCCGAGTAGTTGCCCGCCGTCGCCGCGACCGCGGTCTTCATCGCCTCGATCTGCGCCACGAAGTCCTTGTGCAGCTTGACGAGCTGGGTGTGCACCTTGTCGTAGGCCGCGGTCAGGGCCGTCGCTTCGGCGAACTCCGCGCTGGCGAAGCTTCCGCCGGTCAGCTTCTGTTCCTGGAGTTTGTACGGGGCCGCCGGGGAGCCCTCCATGGCCTGGAGCAGGGCTTCGATCTTCTTGGCGAACGCGGTGAGCGTGTCGAGCTCGACCTTGACGTCCTTCTTGCCGAAGGCGGACACCAGGTCGGCGGCGCTGACGTTCGTCTGCACGGTGCTGACGAGGGGGCCGAACCCCAGCATGTGGCTGAGCATAAATGGCGTGACGTCACCGGACGTGTCCGGACTGGCCCCCGTGTTCGGTGGAACCTCTCCTGCCACAGCAGTTCACCTCTCCCCCGTACGGGCGGCGGTTCGGGGTAGCCCCGGGGCCGCCGCTCCGCAACATACCGTCAACTTCTCGGTCGTACAGTGCTGGTCGGTGCACCGCCCGCCCTGGGGGCGGTCTCCGCCTCCGTAATCGTAGCCACCGCCCCTGTCGGGTCGGCAGGGCCCTTGGCCCGCCTGTGCGGGATCGGTACGAACTTGACACGTGCGGCCCTCGGGGGTGTCACGCCGGGCCCCGGTAGACTGGTCTCGCCCGGTTGGACCGGGTACGCCCCCATCTGCCGCGCAATGTCGCACAGCAGCGACCCCTGGCCGCAGAACGGACGTGACCTGATGCCCGCAGACGAGTCCGCCCCCTCCTGGTGGGCCCGTGCCGCCCGTCCTTCCCGGCCGCCGGTGCCGCTGGCGCTGATGGCCCGCGCGGCGGTGGGCATGGCGGTGCCGCTGGCCGCAGGGCTGCTGGCGCACCGGCTGGATCTGGGGGTGTTCGCCGGTCTGGGCGCGATGCACGCGACGATGAACGACCGCGCGGAGCCGAGCGGCCTGCGGGTGCCCCGGATCGTGTCGGCGGTGCTGGCTTCGGCGCTCGGCATGCTGATCGGCACTTCCCTCCAGCACGCGCACGTTTCGGCGGTGGTGCTCGGTGCGGCGCTCACGTTCACGGCGTTCGCGTCCGGCGCGCTGAGTGCGACGGGCCCGCGGGGTTCGGCGGCGGGGATGCTTCTGCTGGTGTCGGCGGCGTTGGGCAGCGGGATGCCGTTGCCGGATCCGTGGTGGGCGGCGGCGCCGATGATGCTGGCGGGTGCCGCGTTCGTGGTGGTGCTGGGTCTGCCGGGGGGCGCGCACCGCCGTCCCGCCTCGGATCCGCGCAACCGTGCGCTGGCGGCCGTGTACGAGGCGTTCGGCCGGACGCTGGCCGATTTGGGCACGCCGCAGGGCGCGGCTTCGCGCCAGGTGTTGACGGCCCGGTTGAACCAGTTGCAGGACCTCCTCCCGCGACCGCACCGCCCGGGGTCGGAGTCCGCCCGTACGGTTCGGCTGCGCCGGATGTACGAGGCGGCGTTGGCCGCCACCGAGGCGGCGACGGGCCTGTTGTGGGCGTGGCGGCCGGTGCCGCCCGAGGTCGCGGAGGTGCCGCTCCGGTTGGCGGACGCGGTCCGGCGGGGCGGCGGCGAGGTCGCCGTTCCGCAGTGGCAGCCGGACACGCCGTCCCGGCAGGCCCTGGACGTGGCGTTGCGCGCGGCGGCCGACACCGTGGCCGGCCGGGAGGCGGAGGTCGGTACCGCCCCGGCGCCGCCGCCCGATCCGTGGCGGCTGCGGGTGCGGCTGCTGTCGCGCGGTTCGGTCCGGTACGGGCTGCGGGTGGCGTTGTGCATCGCGGTCGGTTCGGCGGTGACGGCCAGCTACCCGCTCAGCAAGAGCTACTGGGTGCCGATGACGATCGCCTTCGTGTTGAAGCCGGATCTCGGTTCGGTGTTCCTGCGGGCGGTGAGCCGCTCGGTCGGCACGGTGCTCGGGGTGGCGGTCACGGCGGCCGTGGTGTCGCTCACGACCGACGCGTGGGTACTGACGGCGATCGCCGCGTTCTGCGTGGCCCTGCTGCCGTACGCGACGGCGGCGCACTACGGGCTGAACACGGTGGCGATGACGCCGATGGCGTTGATCCTGCTCCAGTTGGGCGGGCAGAGCAGCGCGGCCGAGTTCTGGCCGCGTGTGCTGGACACGGTGCTCGCGAGCGCGATCGTGCTGCTCTTCGGCTATCTGCTGTGGCCGGAGCGTCCGCGGCACCGGATCGAGCCCCGGCTGGTGGACGCGGCCACCGCGCTGCGGGCCTATCTGGACGCGGTCACCGGGGACGCGGGCCGGGCCGAGGTGTGGCTGCGCCGTACGGCGTACCGGGCGTTGGAGGACGCCCGCCAGGAGGTGCGGCAGGGGCTGGCCGAGCCGCCGCCGACGGGACGGTTGGCGGAGCAGTGGCTGCCGGCGACGGCGGCGTTGGAGCGGCTGGGCGGCGCGGTGGCGGCGTTCGCGGCGCAGCTGCGGTACGGCGGCCGGGTGCCGGATCCGGCGGAGGTGGGGCGGGTGCGCCGGGCGCTGGACGAGCTGACGGCGGCGGCCCGCGAGCACCGCCCGCCGACCGGGGCGGCGGCCCGCCCGACGGCGCCGCACGACCCGGCGCGCAGTGCGCTGGGCCGTGCGGCGGACGAGCTGGAGGCCCTGCTGGCCCGGTAGGGCCCGACCGGAGTCCCGGTCCCGGCCAGAGGACTCCGACCAGAAGACTCCGACCAGAACTCCAGCCAGAACCCCGATCAGGACTCCGATCAGGACTCCGGCCAGAACCCCGACCGGGGATCAGACCTGCTCGGCCAGCTCCAGCCAGCTCAGCTCCAGCTCCTCCTTCTCCTCCCGGACGGCGCGCAGCTGCGCGTCCAGCTCCGCGACCTTGGAGAAGTCGGCGGCGTGCTCGGCGAGTTGGGCGTGCAGCTTGGACTCCTTCTGGTCCAGCTTGGCGATCTGCCGCTCCATCTTCTGCATCTCCTTCTTCGCCGCCCGCAGGTCGCCGCCCGACAGGGCCGACGCGGCGGTCCCGGCGTCCGAGCCGCCGGACGCCGCGGCCGAAGCGGTCGAGGCGGTCGAAGCACCCGACGCGGCCGAAGCGGCGGCGGCGATCGAGGCGGCCATCCGCGCCCGCCGCTCCAGGTACTCGTCGACGCCGCCCGGCAGCATCCGCATCTTCTGGTCGCCGAGCAGCGCGTGGACGACGTCGGTGGTCCGCTCGATGAAGAACCGGTCGTGGCTGATGACGATCATCGAGCCGGGCCAGCCGTCGAGCAGGTCCTCCAGCTGGTTGAGGGTCTCGATGTCGAGGTCGTTGGTGGGCTCGTCGAGGAACAGCACGTTGGGCTCGTCCATCAGCAGGCGCAGCAGCTGGAGCCGCCGCCGCTCGCCGCCGGACAGGTCGCCGACGGGCGTCCACTGCTTGTCCTTGCCGAAGCCGAACTGCTCGCACAGCTGGCCGGCGCTCATCTCCCGGCCCTTGCCGAGGTCGACGCGCGAGCGGACCTGCTCGACGGCCTGGAGCACCCGGATGGCCGGGTCCAGTTCGACGACCTCCTGCGACAGGTAGGCGAGCCGCACCGTCTTGCCGACCTTGATCAGACCCGACGCGGGCTGCACGTCGCCCTCGGAGGCGTACGCGTCGCGCAGGGCGCGCAGCAGCGAGGTCTTGCCGGCGCCGTTGACGCCGAGCAGGCCGATCCGCTCGCCGGGGCCGAGCTGCCAGGTGAGGTTCTCCAGCAGCAGCTTGGGGCCGGCCTTGACGGTGACGCCTTCCAGGTCGAAGACGGTCCTGCCCAGTCGCGCGTTGGCGAACTTCATCAGCTCGGACCGGTCCCGGGGCTCCGGCACGTCGGCGATCAGGGCGTTGGCGGCCTCGATCCGGTAGCGCGGCTTGGAGGTGCGGGCGGGGGCGCCGCGGCGCAGCCAGGCGAGTTCCTTGCGGGCGAGGTTCTGGCGCTTCTGCTCCTCGACGGCCTCGATCCGGGAGCGCTCGGCGCGGGCGAAGACGTAGTCGGAGTAGCCGCCCTCGTACTCGTGCACGGCGCCGCCCTGGACGTCCCACATCCGGGTGCAGACCTGGTCGAGGAACCAGCGGTCGTGGGTGACGCAGACCAGCGCGGAGCGGCGCTTCTGCAGGTGCTGGGCGAGCCAGTTGATGCCCTCGACGTCGAGGTGGTTGGTGGGCTCGTCGAGGACGATCAGGTCGGGCGAGCCGAGGAGCAGCTTGGCGAGGGCGATCCGGCGGCGCTCGCCGCCGGAGAGCGGGCCGATGACGGTGTCGAGGCCGTCGGCGAAGCCGGGCAGGTCGAGGCCGCCGAAGAGGCCTTCGACGATGTCGCGGATGCGGGCGTCGCCGAGCCACTCGTGGTCGGCCCGGTCGGCGATCACCTCGTGCCGGATGGTGGCCGTCGGGTCGAGCGAGTCGTGCTGCGTGAGGACGGCCAGCTGGAGGCCGCCGTTCCAGGTGATCCGGCCGCTGTCGGCCTCCTCCAGCTTGGCGAGCATCCGGATCAGGGTGGTCTTGCCGTCGCCGTTGCGTCCGACGACGCCGATCCGGTCGCCTTCGCTGACGCCGAGGCTGACTCCGTCCAGGAGGGCGCGGGTGCCGTAGACCTTCGTGACGGACTCGATGGTGGCGAGGTTGACGGCCACGTCTGCTGCGCTCCTGGGATTGGCGGTCTCGGGGCGGCCCGCCGGTCGCGGCCGGGCACCCCTGTCGGGGACGCCCCGATCTCCCCAGCCTAATGGGCCCGCCGAAGCGCCCTCACCGCCTGCGGCGGCGGGGGCCCGAAACCGGCGGGCCCTACGGCACCAGCGCCGCCCCCGGCACCGGCCCGTACGTGGCGTGCGCGGTCCGGCAGGTGCCGGAGGCCCGCAGCGCCTCGGCGACGGCGGCGGCCGCGTCGGCGTCCTTGGCGAGGAACGCGCAGGTCGGCCCCGAGCCGGAGACGAGGGCGCCGAGCGCGCCGGCCTCGGTGCCGGCCCGCAGGGTGGCGGCGAGCGCGGGCCGCAGCGAGAGGGCGGCGGGCTGGAGGTCGTTGGCGAGGGCGGCGGCCAGGGCGACGGCATCGCCCTGGGCGAGGGCGGCGAGCAGCGCGGGGTCGGCGTCGGGGGTGCGGACGTCGGTGTCGCTGGAGCCGGTGCCGGCCTCCTCGCGCAGACGGTCGCACTCGCGGAAGACGGCGGGGGTGGAGAGGCCGCCGTCGGCGACCGCGAACACCCAGTGGAAGGTGCCGTCGACGGTGAGCGGCTGCAGGATCTCGCCCCGGCCGAGGCCCAGCGCGACGCCGCCGAGCAGGGCGAACGGCACGTCGGAGCCGAGTTCGGCGGCCAGCTCCAGGAGGGTGTCGAGGGGGGTGTCGAGCTGCCAGAGCGCGTCGCAGGCGACCAGCGCGGCGGCCCCGTCGGCGCTGCCGCCGGCCATGCCGCCGGCGACCGGGATGGCCTTGGCGATGTGCAGGTGCACGCCGGGGTCCGCGATGCCGTGGTGGGCGGCGAGCAGGCGGGCGGCGCGGGCGGCGAGGTTGCTGTCGTCGAGGGGTACGACGTGGGCGTCCGGCCCGCTGCAGGAGAGCGTGACGCCCTCCCCCGCCGTGGCGGTGACCTCGTCGCCGAGGGCGACGGCGAAGAACACGTTGGCCAGGTCGTGGAACCCGTCGGCGCGCAGTCCGCCCACCCCGAGCTGGACGTTGACCTTGGCCGGAACCCGCACGGTGATCACTGGGAGTCCGCCTCCGGCTCGTGCTCGGCGATCTCCGGCTCGTGCTCGGCGATCTCCGGCTTGTGCTCGGCGATCGCGGCGAACTGCTCCACCGTGAGCATCTCGCCGCGCAGCTTGTGGTCGATCCCGGCCGCCGCGAGCGCCTGCTCGGCCCCGGCGGCGGAGCCGGCCCAGCCGGCCAGCGCGGCCCGCAGGGTCTTGCGCCGCTGGGCGAACGCGGCGTCGACGACGGCGAACACCTCCCTGCGGCTGGCGGTGGTCTTCGGCGGCTCGCGGCGGATCAGCGAGACCAGCCCGGAGTCGACGTTGGGGGCGGGCCAGAACACGTTCCGGCCGATGGCGCCGGACCGCTTCACGTCGGCGTACCAGTTGGCCTTGACGGACGGGACGCCGTAGACCTTGTTGCCGGGCTTGGCGGCGAGCCGGTCGGCGACCTCGGCCTGCACCATCACCAGGGTGCGCTCGATGCTGGGGAAGGTCGCCAGCATGTGCAGCAGGACGGGCACGGCCACGTTGTACGGCAGGTTGGCGACCAGCGCGGTGGGCGCCGGCCCGGGCAGCTCGGTGACCTCCATGGCGTCGCTGAACACCAGGTCGAAGCTGTCGACCTTGCCGGGCATCCGGGCCGCGACGGTCGCCGGCAGGTGCTGTGCCAGCACCGGGTCGATCTCCACCGCCGTGACGTGCGCGGCCACCTCCAGCAGCGCCAGCGTCAGCGACCCGAGCCCGGGCCCGACCTCGACCACCGCGTCCTCGGCCGTCACCCCGCCTGCCCGGACGATCCGCCGCACGGTGTTGCCGTCGATGACGAAGTTCTGCCCGCGCTGCTTGGTCGGCTTCACGCCGAACGCGGCCGCCAGCTCCCGAATGTCGGCGGCGCCCAGCAGGTGGCTGTCAGGGGTGGGGTCGGTGGTGCTCACGCGCCAAGGATACGGGCGCGCGGGGCCCTCAGAGTTCGACGACCTGGGCGAGGTCGATCTCGACGGGGTACGGCACCGAGGTGCGGAGCACGCCCTCGTGCTGGGCGACGGGCAGGTAGACGCCCTTCTCCTCGTCCTGGTGGAACTCGTGCACGATCGGCAGGTTGTCGAGGCCGCGCTCGACCCGCCAGTAGTACGGGATCTTCTTCTCGGCGTACTGGCCGGGCTTGCGGAAACGGTCGGCGACCCTGGAGCCGGGTGATACGACCTCGACCGCCAGGACCACCGACTCGGGAGGGGTGCACTCCAGCTCGAAGAAGTCGAGGCCGGTCTTGTCGATGACGACGACGTCGGGCTTGGAGGTGTTGTACTCGTCGAGCAGGACGCAGCGCTCGGCGTTCACGACGTAAGGCGTGGTCCGCGCGCCGGACAACCTGATGAGCAGCTGATCGCGCACCTGGTCGTGCCACCACTTCGCCGTCCCTCGGACCACGACGGCTCCGTCCACCAGTTCCCAATCGAACGGCAGGTCGAGGTCCTTGACCTGCTCGTACGTCCAGCCCTGGGACGGCGGATGCATCCAGTCGATCGGCTCGGCGGTCATCGCCACCTCCCCCACTGCACTCATGCTAGCCAGCCTGAGAAGCAGCCGGGAGTGCCGAATCGTTCCACCGGAATCAGACTTTCGTTCGACCGGCTCAGTACCCGAAGGCCCGGGCCGTGTTCTCCGCGATCGCCGTGGACAGCTCGTCCTCGTGCAGCCCCAGCGTGCCGGCCATCGAGCGGACGGTGACCGGGATGAGGTACGGGGCGTTGGGCCGGCCGCGGTAGGGGTGGGGGGTGAGGAAGGGCGCGTCGGTCTCGACCAGGATCCGGTCGAGGGGGGTGGCGGCGAGGGCGTCGCGCAGCGGCTGGTTGGCCTTGAAGGTGACCGGGCCGGCGAAGGACAGGTACCAGCCGTGTTCGGCGCAGACCTTGGCCATCTCGGCGTCGCCGGAGTAGCAGTGGAAGACCGTCCGCTCGGGGGCGCCTTCCGCCAGCAGGACGGCGATGACGTCCTCGTGGGCGTCGCGGTCGTGGATGACCAGGGCCTTGTCGTGCCGCTTGGCCATCTCGATGTGGCGGCGGAACGACTCCTTCTGGATCTCGACGCCCTCGGGGCCGGTGCGGAAGTAGTCGAGGCCGGTCTCGCCGACGGCGCGGACCTGCGGGAGGGCGGCGAGCCGGTCGATCTCGGCGAGCGCCTCCTCCAGCGCGGCCTCGCCGCCCGCCTTCCGCTGCTGGCCGGACCAGCCGTCCGCGTCGCCGAGGAAGATCCGCGGCGCCTCGTTGGGGTGCAGGGCGACGGCCGCGTGCACCTGCTCGTACTGGGCCGCCAGTTCGGCGGCCCAGCGCGAGCCGGGCACGTCGCAGCCCACCTGGACGACCGTGGTGACCCCGACCGAGGCGGCCCGGGCCAGTCCCTCGGCCGGGGTGCCGGCCTGCATGTCGAGGTGGGTGTGCGAGTCGGCCACCGCCACGGCCAGGGGTTCCGGCAGTGGCGGCGGGGTCGACCGGGCGTCGTCCTTGGCAGACATCAGGAGGCGGGCTTCTCTTCGAGGCGCGGGAACAGGATCTCGCCCTTGGTGACGGTGCTGCCGGCGGGCAGCCGGCCCCAGTCGGCGGTGGTGGCGATGGTCTGCGCGGCGAGCGCGCCGAGGCCGGCCTCGGCGCCGAGCGAGGTCCACAGCTTCTCGGCGGTGGACGGCATCACCGGGTTGAGCATGACGGCGGTGCCGCGCAGCGCCTCGGCGGCGGTGTAGAGGATGGTGGCGAGGCGGGCCCGGCCCTGCTCCGAGTCGTCCTTGGCCACCTTCCACGGCTCCTGCTCGGTGAGGTAGCCGTTGACCTGCTTGACGAACTCGAAGATCGCCGCGAGGCCGCCGGCGAAGTCCAGCTCCTCGCCGATCTTCCGGTCGGCGGTGGCGAGGGCCGTGGCGAGGCCGTCCGCGATGGCCTGCTCGGCGTCACCGGGGGCGGCGGCGGCCGGCAGCGCGCCGTCGAAGTACTTGCCGACCATGGCGGCGACCCGGGAGGCCAGGTTGCCGAAGTCGTTGGCGAGTTCGGAGGTGTACCGGGCGGTGAAGTCCTCCCAGGAGAACGAGCCGTCGGTGCCGAAGGGGATCGCCCGCAGGAAGTAGTAGCGGTAGGCGTCCACGCCGAAGTGCGAGGTGAGGTCGGTGGGCGAGATGCCGGTCAGGTTGGACTTGGACATCTTCTCGCCGCCGACCATCAGCCAGCCGTTGGCGACGACCCGCTTGGGCAGCGGCAGGCCCGCGGCCATCAGCATGGCGGGCCAGATCACCGCGTGGAAGCGCAGGATGTCCTTGCCCACCAGGTGGACGGAGGCCGGCCACAGTTCGGCGAAGCGCTCCGGGTCGCTGCCGTAGCCGGCCGCGGTGATGTAGTTCTGCAGCGCGTCCACCCACACGTACAGGACGTGCTTCTCGTCCCAGGGCAGCGGGACGCCCCAGTTGAAGGTGGAGCGGGAGATCGAGAGGTCCTTCAGGTCCTGCTCGACGAAGCGCAGCACCTCGTTGCGGGCCGAGGCCGGCTGGATGAAGTCCGGGTTGGCGGCGTAGAACTCCAGCAGCTTCGGGCCGTAGGCGGAGAGGCGGAAGAAGTAGTTCTCCTCCTCCAGCCATTCGACCGGCCGCTTGTGCACGGCGCAGAGCTTCTCGTCCTCGGTGGCGCCGTCGAGCAGTTCGGCCGGGAGCTTGAACTCCTCGCAGCCGACGCAGTACGGGCCGGAGTAGCCGCCCTTGTAGATCTCGTCCTTGTCGTACAGGTCCTGGACGAACTCCTGCACGCGGTCGGTGTGGCGCTGCTGGGTGGTGCGGATGAAGTCGTCGTTGGCGATCTCCAGGTGCTCCCAGAGCGGCTTCCAGGCCTCTTCGACCAGCTTGTCGCACCACTCCTGCGGGCTGACGCCGTTGGCCTCGGCGGTCCGCATGATCTTCTGACCGTGCTCGTCGGTGCCGGTCAGGTACCACACCTTCTCGCCGCGCTGGCGGTGCCAGCGGGTGAGGACGTCGCCCGCCACGGTGGTGTACGCGTGGCCCAGGTGCGGGCGATCGTTGACGTAGTAGATCGGGGTGGAAACGTAGTACGCCGGGGCGGTCGCCCCGGTGGTGCTGTGGTCTGCAGTGGCCGCCATGGTCGGAAAGCTTAGTCGGGCCCGCCCGCAGCCCTCGACCGGATTGCCACCCGCCGCCCTCGACGGATCACCGCCCGCCGCCCTCGGCGGATTGCCGCCCGGCCGGCGACGGCGGGGGCCGCCCGCCGCGCTGCTCGCGGCGGGCGGCCCCCGGGTGCGCTCCCGGTGCCGGCGGTCAGCCCAGCAGCCGCGACCAGAACCGGGCCCAGCGTCCGCGCGGCTTCGCGGGGTCGGTCACCGGGGCCGCCCCGGCCGGCTCGGCGTGCGCCGGGTAGCCGGGGGCGTGGTGCCAGGACTGGTCGGCGGTGGCGACCCGGCCCTCGCGCATGATCCGGACGGTGTGTCCGCCACACCCCGGGCAGGTCGGCTTGAGCAGCGGGGACGGTACCCGGACACCGTTGGCGTGGTATTCGAACACGACGTGCCCGTCCTTGCCGGCGTGGTGCTCGATGTCGTACGCCTGCTCCCAGCCGTACCCGCATCGCAGGCAGGCGAAGGAGTAGGCCTCCCGCACGGTCTCGACGGGAGTGTGCGGCCGTCCGGCCAGGCCGGGGGCGCTCAGCGCGTTGCCACCGAGGGGGCTACCGATCATCTCGCTCATAGCCGTCTCCCAGCGCCCGCCGGGCGCTCGCCCGGCTGGGTCTTTCCATTCCAGGAAATGCCCTGACGGCCTCGGCCGATGCCCTGCTTGTGAAGAGTTGGACGCGGGTTGGGAACTCCTATACGAAAGGCCTGGATCGTTCCGGAAACCGCGACCGAACTTTCAGCTCCGTGGGCGTTTACCGGGGCCTTCCCTCAAAGGTACGACTCCCCCGGGGTCACGCAACCCCCCGGAATTCACCCCTCTTTCACGGCCCCGTCCCCGCCCCCTTCGCGGCCTCGTTCTTCGCCTCGTTCTTGGCCGCCACCACCGCGTCGAACACCTCCCGCTTCGGCAGCGCGAGCTCCGCCGCGACGGCCGCGATGGCCTCCTTGCGGCGCTCCCCGGCCTCCTCCCGGACGGCCACCAACCGGGCCAGTTCGGCGGGGGTGAGCTCCTGCGGCGCCGCCGGCGGCGCGCCCGCGACGACGACGGTGATCTCGCCCCTGACGCCTTCGGCGGCCCAGGCCGCCAGGTCGCCGAGGGGTCCGCGCTTCACCTCCTCGTACGTCTTGGTGAGCTCGCGGCACACGGCGGCGGGCCGGTCGGCGCCGAACGCCTCGGCCATCGCGGCGAGCGCCTCGGCGATCCGGTGCGGCGCCTCGAAGAAGACCATGGTGCGCGGCTCGGCCGCGATCGAGGCGAGCTGCCGGGCCCGGTCGCCGGTCTTGCGCGGCAGGAAGCCCTCGAAGGTGAAGCGGTCGACGGGCAGGCCGGACAGCGCGAGCGCGGTGAGCACGGCGGACGGCCCGGGCACTGCGGTGACCTTGACGTCGGCCTCGACGGCGGCGGCGACCAGCCGGTAGCCGGGGTCGGAGACGGACGGCATGCCGGCGTCGGTGACCAGCAGCACCCGGGCGCCGCCGAGCAGTGCCTCGACCAGTTCGGGGGTGCGGCCGACCTCGTTGCCCTCGAAGTAGGAGACCACCCGCCCGGCCGGGCTCACCCCGAGCGCCTGGGTGAGCCGGCGCAGCCGCCGGGTGTCCTCGGCCGCGATCACGTCCGCCGTGGCCAGTTCGGTGAGCAGCCGGGGCGGGGCGTCCGAGACGTCGCCGATGGGGGTGCCTGCGAGAACGAGTACTCCTGTCACGGGCCCCATCCTTGCAGCTACCGCGGCCCGGGGGCTTTTGGTGACGATTCGGGCAGCTTCCGAGGGAGCGGTCACACGTGCGAGAAGCGCCCCTACGATGTGGCGGATGAACGGCGACACGGCGGCGCGCACGCCCACTGGTACAGACCACACCGCGCAGGATGGCGGCGACGTGGCCGGCCTGCCGTCCTCCGCCGTCCCGGCTCCCCGGCCCGCCGACCAGGCCGGGAGCCCCGCGCGGCCCGACCAACCCGACCAGTTCGACCGCCCGGACCAGCCCGACCAACCCGACCAGCCCGGCAGCGCCACGCGCAGCTGGCGCGAGCGGCTGGCCGGGTTCGGCTACGTCGGCCGCCCGGTGGCCCCGCTGGCCGAGCGCCTGGTCCCGCCGATGCCGGACGGCCCCGGGGTGACCCCGGCGGTGGTGCCTCCGTCGCCGCTGCTGCTGCGGCTGGGCGTGTCCGTGCCGCCGGCCGTGTGGTCGTGGCTGTGCCGCTGGTCCGGCTGGCTGGGCCCGATCGCGGTGGCGGTGTTCGCCGGGATCCTGCGCTTCACCAACCTCGGCCAGCCGCACGCGATCATCTTCGACGAGACGTACTACGCCAAGGACGCCTACGCGCTCTGGCACGGCGGCTACGAGATCAACTGGCCGGACGGCGCCAACGAGCAGATCATGACGCCCGGCACGGCCGTCCCGTACCGCTCGGCGGCCTCCTACGTGGTCCATCCGCCGGTGGGCAAGTGGATCATCGGCGCCGGCGAGATGCTGTTCGGCATGAACCCCTTCGGTTGGCGGTTCGCGGTGGCCCTGCTCGGCACGCTGTCGGTGCTGATGGTGGCCAGGATCGCCCGCCGGCTGTTCCGCTCGACCCTGCTGGGCTGCGTGGCCGGCCTGCTGCTCTCGGTGGACGGCCTGCACCTGGTGCTCAGCCGCGCCGCGCTGCTGGACCTGGTGGTGATGTTCTGGATCCTCGCCGCCTTCGGTTTCCTGCTGCTGGACCGCGACCGCACCCGGGCCCGGCTGGCCGACCGGCTCGGCGGGGTGCCGGACGCGGTGCTGGCGCAGCGGGCGAACCTGGGCTGGCGCCCGTACCGGATCGCGGCCGGCGTCTGCGTCGGCCTGACCTGCGCCACCAAGTGGAGCGGCCTGTACGTGGCGGCGGCCTTCGGCGTGATGACGGTGCTGTGGGACGTCGGCGCACGCCGCCTGGCCGGGGCCCCGCGCCCGTACCTGGCGACGCTCGCCCGGGACGTGGTGCCGGCCTTCGTGTCGGTCGTGGTGGTGTCGCTGGTCGTCTACGTCACGTCCTGGTGGGGCTGGTTCGCCAGCAGCAACGTGCCGGGCAAGGGCGGCTGGGGCCGGGACTGGGCGGTGGGCCGCTCGACCGACTACCCGTGGATACCCGAGGGGCTGCGCGCCCTGTGGCACTACCACTCGACGGTCTACGACTTCCACACCCACCTGAGCGACCCGCACACCTACCAGTCGAACCCGTGGTCCTGGCTGGTGCTGGGCCGGCCGGTCTCGTTCTTCTACGAGTCCCCCAAGCAGGGCCAGAGCGGCTGCACGGCCGCCGAGTGCGCCCGCGAGGTGCTGGGCATCGGCACCCCGCTGCTGTGGTGGGCGGCCGTGGTGGCGCTGGTGTACTGCCTGTGGCGCTGGGTGGCGCGGCGGGACTGGCGGGCGGGCGCGGTGCTGTGCGGCCTGGCCGCCGGCTACCTGCCGTGGTTCGCCTACCAGCAGCGGACGATCTTCCTCTTCTACGCGGTGGTGTTCGTCCCGTTCCTGGTGCTCGCGGTGACCATGCTGGTCGGTGCGCTGATCGGGCCTCCGGGGGCCTCCCGGGACCGCCGGATCATCGGTTCGACGGCGGCCGGGCTGCTGGTGCTGCTGATCGTGTGGAACTTCCTCTTCTTCTTCCCGCTGTTCACCGGGCAGACGATTCCGATGGACGACTGGCGCCAGCGGATGTGGTTCAACAGCTGGATCTGATCGACACCGCTGTTCCCCGAATCGTCCGTATGCGGTGCACGACACGTACCAGATCCGTCACAACTCGCGGGCATTTCGTCGGCGCACCGATCGGCGCTGCCTAGGGTGGGGGGAACAGCGTGTCCGGCCCCGGTCGGTCGCGCCCGTCCGGCAGACCCTTGGGGGAACAGCACCATGCGCAGAGGCGCGAAGATCGGCATCATCACCGGCGTCTCCGTCGCCGTGCTCGCGGGCGGTGGCTACGGGGCGTACAGCCTGATGGGCGGCTCGGACTCCGGATCGTCCTCGGCGAAGAAGCCCCGCACGGTGGTCGCCGAGCCGCCCTCGGCCGAGCAGGCGACCAACGGTGCGAAGGACTTCCTGGCGGCCTGGGCGGCCGGCGACCTGGACAAGGCCGCCGCGCTGACGGACGACCCGGCCGCGGCCACCACCGCGCTGACGGCGTTCCGCGACCAGGTCAAGCCGAGCGCGCTGACCCTGGCCCCGGCCGGCCCGGCCACCCCGCAGGCCTTCGCGTCGGCCACCGGCACCCCCGCGCCGGCCAAGCCCTCCGCCGGAGCCTCGGCCACGCCGTCGGCGGGCGCGACCCCCGGTGCCACCGACTCGCCGTCGGCCTCCGCCTCGGCCGGCCCCGCCGGTGTGCTGATGGGCTTCAAGGCGCGCGCCGAGTTCGCCGGCACCAACCGGGTCTGGGACTACAACGGCTTCCTGAACGTCGTGAAGATGAGCGACAACACCCCGGCCGTGCACTGGGCGCCGACGGTGATCCACCCGCACCTGTCCGGCAACGAGACGATCGCCACCCAGCAGGTCTTCGCCCCGCCGTCCACCGTGGTGGACCGCAACGGCAAGCCGCTGCAGGGCGCCTCGCTCACCCCGGCGCTGCTGTCCACCCTCCAGGACAACGCCCACAAGCTGCTGCCGCCGGACCCGAACAAGGACCAGGACGCGGGCAGCGCGGTGGTGATCAGCGACCCGGCCGGAAAGGGGGCCTCGGACAAGCTGTTCACCATCGTCGAGCCCAAGCCCGGCAAGCCGTTCAAGGTGACCATCGACAACACCATCCAGGCGGCGGCCGAGAAGGCGATGACGGACCTGGGCGGCAAGTCCGGGTCGATCGCCGCGATCGAGCCGAGCACCGGCCAGGTGCTGGCCTTCGCCAACGCGCCGGCCAGCGGTCAGAACCGGGCCTTCACCGGCCTGCTCGCGCCCGGCTCGACGATGAAGATCGTCACCTCGACGGCGCTGCTGGAGGCCGGGGTCAACCCGGACACCGTGGTGGCCTGCCCGGAGAAGAGCAGCAACCCGGTCGCGATCCCGAACGACTTCCCGGGCGCCTTCCCCAACAACACGCTCCAGCAGGACTTCATGATGTCCTGCAACACGGCCTTCATCAACCAGGGCCTGACCAGCCTCAAGCCCGAGACGCTGTCCAGCACGGCCAAGGACGTGTTCGGCATCGGCCTGGAGTGGAAGACCGGCCTGCCGAACACCGACGGCAAGGTGCCGCCGACGCCGGGCAGCAAGGACGAGCAGGCCATGAACTACATCGGCCAGGGCAAGGTCCAGATGAACCCGCTGGCCATCGCCTCGATCACCGCGACCGTCCAGAGCGGCGCGTTCAAGCAGCCGATCCTGGTCGCCGGCCTGCCGCAGCAGGCGGCGGCCCGCCAGATCGCGCCGGACGTCGCGGGCAAGCTGCGCGCGATGATGAACGCCACCGCCACCGGCGGCACGGCCAAGGACGTGATGGCCGGGATCACCGACAACGCGGGTGCCAAGACCGGCTCCGCCGAGGTCGCCGGCGCGACCACCACCAACAGCTGGTTCACCGCCTTCCGCGGCAACATCGCGGTCGCCGCCGAGGTGCAGGGCGGCGGCCACGGCGTGGACGCGGCCGGCCCGGCCGTCGCCTCGCTGCTCAAGGCCGCGGGCCGCTAGAACAACCCGCCCGGACGGAGCCCGCTCAGCCCCGTGGCAGGGCGGGCTCCGGTCTGCCACGCAGCCGGTGCGGCGGGATCGGGCGCCGGCTGCTCCAGCGCCGGGCCGCCAGCCGCGGCCAGATCACCAGGACCACCGGCAGGGCGAGGTAGCCGAACCGCCCGGCCGGGGCGAGCATGAACGCGATCGCCAGCCCGGCGGCCAGCAGGTCGGCGGCCGCGATCGCGGACACCGGCGGCCGGGCGAGCAGCCAGATGGCCACCCCGATCCCGCCCATGGTCATCAGCGCCAGCGAGACGGAGTGCCCGGTCGGCCCGAAGCCGGCCAGCACCTTGCCGGGCAGCGGGCTGCCGGCCGGCGTGCGGATGGCGGTGAGCCCGAGCGGGAAGCGCACCACCTGCTCGCGCAGCGCGTCCGCCCGGGTCAGCACGGAGGGCAGGAGCACGGCCAGGCCGGTGCCGAGCGCGATCAGCGTGGTCCGGGCGGCGGGCCGGCGGCCGTACAGCCGCCACAGCAGCAGGGCCGCGACCGGCAGCGCCGGCCAGGCCGTCCACTTGAGGGTGCAGGCGAGGGCGAGCACCAGGCCGGCGCCGACGGTGCGGTCCCGCTCGGCGAGCGCCATGGCGAGGCAGCAGAGGCCGATCAGCGGCAGGTCCACCCCGCCGACGACGAGGGCCAGCGAGATCAGCGGCGAGGCGGTGAGCACGGCGAGCGGCAGCAGCGGCGCGCGCTCGCGGGTGGGCCGCAGCAGCCGCCAGCTGGCCAGCAGGCAGACCACGAAGGTCAGCGCGAACCAGATCCGGGCGTCCCCGGCGACCTGGGCGAGGTCGGAGCCGTCGCCCAGCAGTTGGCGCGGCATCCCGAACAGGGTCATGGCCGGCAGGTACGGGTTGTAGTCGGTGACCACCACCGGGTGCGGCAGGTACGGGCTGCCGGTGGTGAGCAGCAGGTGCGCCGAGCGTTCGACCACCATCACCTCGGACTGGTGGCGGCCCTGCACGGCGAGCAGGGCGAGCGGCGCGAGGACGGCCCCGGCGAGCGCGACCACGGCGGCGGCGCGGGCCGCGTAGCGGCGCGGCAGGGTGAGGCAGAGCAGCCCGGCCAGGACGTAGGCGGGGGCCGCGATGAAACCCCACATCCGCTGGTTGGGCAGGTCGGAGACGAGCGGGAAGGCGGCCGCCCAGCCGGCTGCGATCAGGCAGCCGAGCAGTTGGACGGTGCGCATCGAGGCGAGTCGGGCGGGATTCAGCCGATCGGGCGTGGGCGGGAACGTGCTCTCGCCACGCTGGCGGGGGAACGGCCGACTGGAGAAGCCGAGGGGCGGTCGTCCTGGTCCGGACGGCGCTCCGGCGGGGGTCGGCGGGGCCGGCGTTCTGCTGCGGCCGGTGAAGCGGCCGCGCGGGCGGGAGAAGCCGGGCGTGCGGGTGCTCACCATGGTGGAAGGTTATGGGTGGTGGCCGGGCCCTGTCGCCATGGCGTGGGGCACGTGGCGGGAGGTGGCATGAGGGGGGCCGCCGGGTGTCGTGATCGGCGGCCCCCCATGTCCGGATTCGTCCGGCTCAGCTGTTGCGGTGGCCGGTGGAGCTGTCCGCCGTGGCGGCCTGCGCCTGCTGCTCCAGCTTGGAGTGCTTGATGCTGTAGCCGAAGTAGACGACCACGGCGACGGCGAGGGCGATCGCGCCGGCCCGGAAGGTGTCGGCGTGCAGGCCGGTGATCAGGTAGGCGCAGAAGGCGACGCTGAGCAGCGGGACGACCGGGTAGCCGGGGACCTTGAAGCCGCGCGGCAGGTCGGGCTGGGTGCGGCGCAGGATGATCACGCCGATCGAGACGACCGAGAAGGCGATGAGCGTCCCGAGGCTGGTGATGTCGGCCAGCTCCTTCAGCGGGACGAAGGCGGCCAGCGCGCCGACGCCGAGGCCCACCACGAGGGTGTTCCAGACCGGGGTGCCGGTGCGCGGGGAGAGTTCGGCGAAGCGCTTGGGCAGCATGCCGTCGCGGCCCATGGAGTACAGGATGCGGGTCTGGCCGTAGATCACCACGAGGGTGATGCTGAAGATCGAGAGGATCGCGCCGATCGCGAAGACCATCGAGGGCCAGGTCTGGCCGGTGATGTCCTGGAGGATCTGGGCGAGGCCGGCCTCCTGGCCCTGGAACTTCTGCCACGGCTGGGCGCCGATGCCGGCGAGGGCGACCAGGATGTAGAGCAGGGTCACCACGACCAGCGAGATGATGATCGCCAGCGGCAGGGTGCGGCGCGGGTTCTTGACCTCCTCACCGGCGGTGGACACGGCGTCCAGGCCGATGAAGGAGAAGAAGATGCTGGAGGCGGCGACCTGCACGCCGCCGATGCCGAGCGGCATGAACGGGGTCAGGTTGCCCGAGTGGAAGCCGGTGAGCGCGACGCCGACGAACAGCAGCAGGATCAGGATCTTGATCCCGACCATGGCCGCGTTGACCTTCACCGACTCGCTGACGCCGCGGATGAGCAGCACGCAGACCATCGCGACCAGCAGCAGCGCCGGCAGGTTGAACCAGTGGGTGTCGTTCGGCGCGCCGGACAGCTGCTCCGGGATGGTGAAGCCGAAGGCCAGGTCGAAGAACTTGTTCAGGTACTCGGCCCAGCTCACCGCGATCGCGGAGGCGGAGACGCCGTACTCCATCAGCAGGCAGATGCCGACGCCGAACGCGACGCCCTCGCCGAGGGTGGCGTAGGCGTAGGAGTACGAGGAACCGGAGACCGGGATCGCGGAGGCCATCTCGGCGTAGCAGAGCGCGGTGAGTCCGGCGGTGACCGCGGCGAGCACGAAGGACAGGATGACGGCCGGGCCGGCCGAGGGCACCGCGCTGCTGAGCACGAAGAAGATGCCGGTGCCGATGGTGGCGCCGATGCCGATCGAGGACAGCTGCCAGAGGCCGATCGTGCGGCGCAGGTGGATGCCGGAGCGTCCGCCCTCCTCGGGCGCGCCGGCCGGGAGGCCGTCCCGGCCCTCGCTCTCGGCGATGAGGGACGAGACGGGCTTGCGTCGCAGCAGACGCGCACCGAGAGAGTTGCTGGTCACAGCTGCGGTCCTTCTGGGCGGGGGAGGGTGTCCTGGCGGCCGGTCACTCGACGCGTCATGGGGTGTCATCGGGGACCAACCGAACAAAGATGGGACAGTACCCCGCGAAAGCACCAGTGTCGCAAACGAACAGTCCGGATCGGCGCATTGTACGAATTGGCGCATGAGTCTATACAAACCGGACACTTCGCAGACGGCGGATTCGCCGTCCAGCAGCTAGAGCAGCAGCTCAGCGGCCCAGCACCGCCCGCATCACCGAGCGGGCGATCGGCGCGGCCAGCCCGCCGCCGGTGACGTCCGTGGCGTCACTGTCCGCGATCACCACGGCCACCGCCACCGGCGGCACCGCGTCCGAGCCGGCGGGCTTGGCCCAGGAGATGAACCAGGCGTACGGCGTCCCGCTGTTGTCCACCCCGTGCTGCGCGGTGCCGGTCTTCCCGCCGACCACCGCGCCGCCGATCCGGGCGTTGCCGCCGGTGCCGTTCTCCACCACGTCGGTCATCAGCTTCTGCACCTGCCCGGCCACCGCCGGGGTCATCGCCCGCCGGTACACGGCGGGTTTCATCAGCTGCACCACGGTGCCGTCGCCCTTCGTCAGCCTGTCCACGAGCTGTGGACGCATCACCGTCCCGTCGTTGGCGATCCCGGCCGCGACCATCGCCATCACCAGCGGGGTCGCCGCGGTGTCGAACTGCCCGATCGAGGAGAGCGCCACCTGCGACTGGTTCATCGTGGTGTCGAAGTTGGACCGGGCCGGGCGCACCGGCATGTCCAGCCTGGCGTCGTTGAAGCCGAAGTTCTCGGCCATCGCCACCATCGGGTCCAGCCCGGTCCGCACCCCGAGGTAGCCCAGCACGCTGTTGCAGCTGTAGACCATCGCGGTGTCCAGCGACTGGCCGGGCCGGTCGCACGCCGAGGTGTCATTGACCAGCGGCGTGGTCGTCCCGGGCAGCACGTACGGGTACGGCGCGTCGGTCGGCGCGTCGGGGTCGGTGACCACCCCGGCCGCGAGCGCGGCCGCCGCCGTGACCACCTTGAAGGTCGAGCCCGGCGGGTAGGTCTGGCGCAGCGCACGGTTGAGCATCGGCTGGTCGGTGTCGGCCTGCAGCCGGTTCCAGGCGGCCTGGTCGGCCGCGGCGGAGCCGGCGAAGCTGCCCGGGTCGTAGGACGGCGTGCTGGCCAGGGCGAGGATCCGGCCGGTGGCCGGCTCGATCGCGGCCACCGCGCCCTTCTGGCTGCCGAGCCCGCGCACCGCGGCCTCCTGGGCGGCCCGGTTCAGGGTGGTGTAGACGTCCCCGCCGGGGTTCTGCCTGCGGGCGACGGCGTCCCAGACCGCCCAGCCGGCCAGTCTGCTGTCCGTCCCGGACAGCAGGTCGTCCTCGATCCCCTCCAGCTGGGTGTTGCCGTACGCCTGCGAGGCGAAGCCGGTGACGGCCGCGTACGTCGGGCCGTCGGTGTAGGTGCGCTTGTAGTCGTACCGGCCGCCGGTGGGTTCGGAGCCTGTCACGGTGTCCGCGCCGACCCGGATGTCGCCGCGCGGCTGCGAGTACCGCTCGATGGTGAGCCGCTGGTTGGCGGCGTTGTGGTTGAGGTCCTTGGCCTGGAACACCTGCACCCGGGTGGCCTGGACGCACAGCGCCGCGACCAGCAGCAGGCAGAAGACGCCCGCGCGGCGCCCGGTGACGGAGATGCCCGGCAGGCCCTGCGGCCCGTTGCCCCGGGCGCGCGGACGGGAGCGGGTGCGCGCCATCAGTCCTCCTCCGGCAGAGACGCGGACACGGGCAGGGCCGGGGCCGGCCGGCGCGCGATGTCGCTCATCCGCACCAGCAACGCCACGATGATCCAGTTGGTGACCACCGAGGAGCCGCCCTGCGCGACGAACGGCAGCGTCATCCCGGTCAGCGGGATGAGGTCGAGCACCCCGCCGGCCACCACGAACACCTGGAGGCCGACGATCGCGGCCAGGCCGATCGCCAGCAGCCGCCCGAACGGGTCGCGCAGCGCGATGCCCGTCCGGAACCCCCGGGAGATCAGCAGCGCGTACAGCAGGAACACCGCGACGAGCCCGGTCAGGCCGAGTTCCTCGCCGATGGTGGCAAGGATGAAGTCCGACTTGGCGGCGAAGCCGATCAGCACCGAGTGCCCGTCGCCGAGCCCGGTGCCCAGTTCCCCGCCCCAGGCGAAGGCGAACAGCGACTGGGCGATCTGGTTGGCGCCCTTGCCCGCCGCGATCGAGCCCAGCGGGTCCAGCCAGTCCGTCACCCGGCTGTGCACGTGCGGCGAGAGCCAGCCCACCGTGACCGCCCCGACCGCCGCCAGGACCAGCCCGATCACGATCCACCCGGTGCGCGCGGTGGCCACGTACAGCATCACCACGAACAGGCCGAAGAACAGCAGCGAGGTGCCGAGGTCCGTCTCCAGCACCAGGACGCCGACGAACGCCGCCCAGATCAGCAGCACCGGCCCGAGCACCCGGCCGCGCGGCAGCTGCCAGCGCCAGACCCGGCGGCCGGTGAGCGCCAGCGCGTCCCGGTGCACCGCCAGGTAGGCGGCGAAGAAGACGGCCAGCAGGATCTTGGCGAACTCCCCCGGCTGGAAGGACAGCGGCCCGACGACGATCCAGATCCGCGAGCCGTACACCGGCGGGAAGAAGATCGGCAGCACCAGCAGGACCAGCGCCACCAGCGCCCCGAGGTAGGCGTACCGCTGCAGCCGCCGGTGGTCGCGCACCAGCAGCACGACCGCGATGAACAGCGCCACCCCCAGGCTCGACCAGAGCAGCTGGGTGGAGGCCGCGCCGACGCCCGAGGTGGCGCGGTCGAGCCGGTAGATCACCACCAGGCCGATCCCGTTGAGCAGCACCGCGATCGGCAGCAGCAGCGGGTCCGCGTACCGGGCCCGCAGCCGGACCACGGCGTGCGCCAGCAGGGCGAGCACGCCGAGCGCGGCGCCGTACTCGGCCGCGTCGGCCGGCACCCTGCCGTCCAGGTTGACGCCGACCTCGACGTAGCCGAACACGGCGATCAGCACGGCGGCCAGGACCAGCAGCAGCTCGGTGGTGCGCCTGGTCGGCACCGGCCGGCTCGGCCGGGCTGCGGTTCTCGTCACGGCGGGGGGTGTCGCCACGGACCGTCCTGGGGGTCGCGGGGAGCCGGAGCGCTGTTCCGGGGGATGCCAATCGGAATGGACCGGCGACACGAAGCCGGTTCACCCAGGTTCGTCACCCTAACGAGCACTATCCATATTTATCGGCTTTTTGCTGCGGTGTGTCCTCCCTTGGCGTGAATCCTCCGCTCACTCGGGCCGCCGTCCGGCCAGCGCCGCCGCCCCGGCCGCCGTCACGGCCAGCAGGGCGGCGGCGGGCGGCAGTTCCGCCCACGGCACGGCGACCCGGCCGGTGCGGGCCGCCGAGACCAGACCGCGGACCACCGCGTTGGCCGGCGAGAGGGGCGCCACCAGCGCCAGCGCGGCCAGCGCCAGCGCCAGCGCGATGCCGTACTGCGGCCGCGCCAGCACCGGCCGGTTCGCCAGCGCCCCGGCCACCACCCCCAGCAGCACGCACACCACCGCGGCCGACGCCCCGGCCGCCAGCGCCGGTCCGACCGGCGGCTGCCGCTCCACCCCCGGGTTGGCCACCGTCCCGCTCAGCCACCACAGCGCCGCCAACTCCGCCGCCGCCAGCACCAGCCCGGCCGTCAGCGCCGCCAGCAGCGCGCCCAGGTGCACCCGCGGCGGCCCCGCCGCCGCGACCAGGCAGGCCCGCGAGGCCGGCGGCTCCGCCCCGAGCGCGCTGCGCACGTACCAGGCGCTCACCGGCAGCAGCACGGCCGCGCCGTAGCCGAGGTCGCCCAGCAGCGGGTTGCCCGCCGACACGCCCACCACCAGCAGCAGCGCGTACGCCAGGAACGGCGGCAGCCAGGCCTGCGAGCGCACCAGCAGTTCCAGGTGGTACCGGGTCAGCGCCCCGAGCTGCCTCACCGCCGCCCCTCCCGCTGCCGCACCGCCAGCACCCGGACGGCCGGTCGGCCGAGCAGCAGCCGGCGCAGCAGCGCTTCCGTGTGCGCGGCCGGCACGGTCAGCCGCACGGCCGTGCCGGCCAGCGGGGTGAGCCGCGGCGCCCCGGGCAGCCGGGGCGGCAGCGGGGTGCCGTCCGGGACGTCCACCTCGACCTCCGTCTCCGGGCCGCCGTCCGGCACGGGCCCCGCCTCCTCGGCGGGCCGCAGCGCGCCGTCCGCGCCGACCCGGTAGGCGGCGCTGGTCAGCCCGGCCAGCCGGGCCGGGTCGTGGTCGACGAACAGCACCGCCCCGCCGTCCGCCGCCCGCTCCGCGGCCGCCTCGTCCAGCACCGCCCTGGCGTCGGGGTCGAGCCCCGTCCAGGCCTCGTCCAGCAGCAGGACCGGGGCCTGGGCGAGCAGCGCCTGCGCGACCGCGACCTTCTGGCAGGTGCCCTTCGACAGCCGGCTCAGCGGCGTGCCCGCCCGGTCCGCGATGCCGAAGCGGTCCAGCCAGTCCCCCGCCCGCCGCCGCGCCCGCTCCGCCGACAGCCCGTGCACCCGGCCCACCCGCAGCAGGTACGAGGCGGCGTCGAACGGCAGCGCGGGCGGGAAGCGTTCGGGCACGTACGCGGCACCGCCCGCGCGGGCCACCCGCCCGGCGGTCGGCCGCTCGATCCCGGCCGCCAGCCGGAGCAGCGTCGACTTGCCGCTCCCGTTCGCCCCGGCGATCCGCACCAACTCCCCCGGCCCGACGGCGAGATCGACCCCGCGCAGGACCCATCGCCCGCGCCGCCCGTACCGTTTTCCGACCCCCGTCAGCTCCACCGCGCCCCCACTCCCGCCCGGACTCGCACGAAACCCGCACGGAAGGCTATCCAGCCCGGGTAGGGCGGACGTAAGTCCACGCAGGCCCGACGGCCTTTCCACGCGCCGGAGTTCACGCCGTGGCGGGGTGGCGCACGATCCGCTCTCGTTTGGCCATCGCGAACTGATGATCCCTAGGATCACCGGGTGACTACCGGACGACGACCAAAGACCAGGCTCGGCAGCCTGCTGGGCGCCCTGGCGATAACGGGCGCCTCGCTGCTCATCGGCCTGCCCGCCCACGCCGACGAACCATCAGCCGGAGCCGCCGCGCCCAAGGAGGCCCCCAGGGTCGACCTCGTCCTGGACGTCAGCGGCTCCATGAACGAGCGGGACATCCAGGGCAAGAGCCGGATCTCGGTGGCCCAGCAGTCGCTGAACGACGTGATCGACGCGCTGCCCGCGGAGACCGAGTTCGGCATCCGCACCCTGGGCGCGAACTACCCCGGCAACGACAAGACCCAGGGCTGCCAGGACACCAAGCAGCTGTACCCGGTCGGCAAGACCAACAAGGTCGAGGCCAAGACGGCCGTCGCCACCCTGCGACCCACCGGCTGGACCCCGATCGGCCTGGCCCTGCGCGGCGCGGCCCAGGACCTCGGCAAGGGCGAGACCACCCGCCGGGTGGTGCTGATCACCGACGGCGAGGACACCTGCACCCCGCCGGACCCCTGCGACGTCGCCCGTGAACTCGCCTCCCAGGGCATCCACCTGGTCGTCGACACCCTCGGCCTGGCCCACGACGACAAGACCCGCCAGCAGCTGCTCTGCATCGCCAACGCGACCGGTGGCACCTACACCGACGTCCGCACCCAGGAGCAGCTCACCGACAAGGTGAAGCAGCTGGTCGACCGCTCCAACGACACCTACGCGGTGACCCCGGTGAAGACCTCCGGCGCCGACAAGTGCGAGAGCGCCCCGGTGCTCGCCCCGGGCGTGTACAGCGACCGCGAGAAGTTCTCCGAGCACCGCGTCTACAAGGTCCCGGTCAAGTCCGGCCAGGAACTGCGCGCCTCGGTCAGCGTCGGCCTGGACCGCGCGGTGGCCCGGGACTACGGCGTCCTGCTGCAGGCCACCAGCGCGACCGGCCAGGAGCTGGTCCGCGGCACCGACGCCGGTAGCAGCCGCACCGACGTGATCTCCACCGGCCTGCGCTGGTCCACCAGCGACTCCAAGGGCTACATCACCACCGGCCCGACCTCCTCGTCGAGCGCCAAGCCGGAGACCACCGTCTGCCTGGTCGTCAGCAACTCGCTGGCCCCGCAGGCCGGCGTCCAGGCCGACCCCGGCCTGCCGCTGGAGCTGACCGTCGACCTGGCCACCGCCTCGTCCGCCCCCGAGGGCGCGGCGATGGGCCTGGGCCGCGGCTGGATCCTGCTGCTCACCCTCACCCTCGCCGGACTGCTGTTCGGCCTGGTGTTCGGCTGGATCGCCCGCTGGCGGATCTCTGTCTGGCGGGAGAACTGACCATGCGACCGACCACGCGCACGACCCTTCGCGGCGCCCTCGCCGCCCTCGCCCTGCTGCCCGCCCTCGCGTTGGCCGCCCCGACCGCCTCCGCCGCCTCCCCCTCGCCCTCGGCGAGCGCGAGCGGCGCCCCGGCCCCGGCCACCAAGGCCGGCACCTCCTTCCTGACCGCGACCAACCTCTCCCCCGGCCAGGACGCCAACGTCGCCGCCTCCACCGGTGACTACCTGTACTGGGCGTTCGGCGCCTCCGAGGGCCAGACCCCGACGATCGGCCTGACCGTCAACCTGGCCCCCGCGACCGACCGGCACGGCCCGCAGACCTGGTCCGCCGAGGTCTTCGACGGGCTCCGCCGCCGCCAGTCCTGCACCGCCGGCACCCAGAACGCCACCGGCGACCAGAACACCGGCACGCTCACGCTGAGCTGCACCCTGCGCGAGATCCGCTCCTGGGCCGAGCCGTGGTCCGGCGACCCGCTGCCCGGCACCTACTACGTGCGGCTCTCGGTCAGCGACGTCCCGCAGACCGACCTGGGCCTGGCCACCTCCGTCCAGCTGCACGTCAGCGCGAAGGGCAACGCGGACAACGCCCAGCCGGAGGGCGGCGAGCTCAAGGCCCCGCTGGTCCCGCCGGCCGGCGGCGGCGCCAGCACCGCCAAGGCGGCCGCCCCGGTGGCGGCCGAGGAGCATTGGTACACCGGCTGGTTCTCCGGCTGGAACAGCCGCTGGTACT
Organism: Kitasatospora sp. NPDC087271; assembly: GCF_044744605.1. NCBI lineage: Bacteria > Bacillati > Actinomycetota > Actinomycetes > Kitasatosporales > Streptomycetaceae > Kitasatospora > Kitasatospora sp. NPDC087271. Next base: position 211,086 of record NZ_JBIUYQ010000004.1, on the reverse strand, counting down.
GGACCATCGGCGGCGGCGCCCTGGCCGCCCTGGCGGGCGTCCTGGGCTACAACCTGACCCGGCACCCACGCGGCTACCGCCCGCCCCGCTACGGCGCCGTCCCGCCGCAGTCCGGCACCCCCCAGCCCGGCCCCTACGCCGGTTCCCAGCGCCCCTGACCCACCCCGCCCAACCCTGAGGGCCGGCCGGACTCCCCCGGCCGGCCCTCGGCCGTTCCCGCTCCGGTTCCCGCTCCCGCCCCCGTGCGCGACCGACCGGCGACCGGGACCGTCCGAGGGCCTCGCCGGCCGCCCGGGCGGCCGGCGAGCCGGGGCTCGGCCCGTGGGTGATGCTCGGCAAGACCTTCAAGGGGCTGACCGAGCGGACGCTCGCCTGGCAGACCGCCGAGTTGCTCGCCCGGGAGACCGGGCGGGACGCCCGGACGCGGTGCCGGTCCGGCCGAAACTGGTCGTCGAGGTCGCCTTCGACGGCCTCCAGCGCAGCCCCCGCTACCCCGCCGGGCTGGCCCTGCGGTTCGCCCGGGTGGTCGCTACCGGCCGGACAGGAGCGCCGCCGAGGCCGACACGGTGGCCTCCGTAGGGGAGTTGGCCACGCCGAAGGCTCTTGTGAGGCCGTCCGCGCGGCCGGGTCCGCCGACCCGTCCGGCGAAGTACCGCCGGTTGAAACGCATTGCGCCGCAACGGGGGTTCACACACAGGGGCCGAGTCAGCCATTCTCGATCCGGCCACCGTACCCCTCCGTGAACGGACCAGCGACGGCTAGGTTGACCGTGACAACGAGAGGCGGCCGCCGGGCAGCCGGCGCCGCCCTGGCGAAAGGTGCCCGACATGCAGGTGAGCGTCGACCGGGACCGTTGCTGCAGCTCCGGCATGTGCGTGATGAACGCCCCCGCGGTCTTCGACCAGGACGACCGGGACAGTCTCGTGAGACTCCGCCAGACCGTGCTGCTGCCCGAGCAGTTCGACGACGTCAGACTCGCCTCCGAGCTCTGCCCGGGCCGGGCGATCACCGTCACCGGGGACGAGCCCGCGCGGACCGGGGCCTGACGGACCCCCGCCGCCGGCCCCGCAGGCCGCGCCGGGAACCTTCCCGGGCCCCGAACCCCACGAGAACACCCGCGACGTGAGGAGACCCCCGCCTTGACCACCGCATCCACCACCCCCGTCCTCCCGCTGCCGGCCCGGCACTCCGGTGGCTGCCCGTTCGGCCCGCCGCCCGCGTACTCCGAGGCCGCCGCCACCGGGCCGGTGACCAGAGCCGAGCTGCCCGACGGCGACCTCTGCTGGCTGGTCACCGGCTTCGCCGAGGTTCGCACCGTGCTGTCCGACCGCCGGTTCAGTGCCGACATACGCCACCCGGCCTTCCCGCTGCTGGTCGCCGGCGCTCGCGAGCTGATCACCGACAATCCGGACTTCCTGCGGCTGGACGACCCCGAGCACGCCCGCCAGCGCCGCATGATCACCGGGGAATTCCTGGTCAAGCGGGTGGAGGCGCTGCGCCCGGAGATCCAGCGGATCGTGGACGAGGCACTGGACCGGATGACCGCGGGCCGGACCACGGCCGACCTGGTCACCGACTTCGCGCTGCCGGTGCCCTCGTTGGTGATCTGCCTGCTGCTCGGCGTGCCGTACGAGGACCACGACCGCTTCCAGAGCCTGAGCCGCACGATGCTCAGCCGGGAGAGCACCGTGGAGCAGCTCCGGGAGGCCCAGGAGGAGGTCCGGGACTACCTTCGCGACCTGACGGCCCGCAAGCGCGCACAACCGGAGGACGATGCCCTCAGCCGACTCGCGGCGCGGGACGACCTGACCCTGGACGACGCGGCCGCCATGGGCGTGCTGCTGCTGATCGCCGGGCACGAGACGACCGCGAACATGATCTCGCTGTCGACCGCACTGCTGCTGGAGCACCCCGAGCAGATCCCCGGCCTGGCCGACCCGGCCACCCTGCCGGGCGCGGTGGAGGAGCTGTTGCGGCTGCTGACCATCGTGCACACCGGCCTGCCCCGGGTGGCGCTGGAGGACGTGGAGCTGGGCGGCGTCACCGTCCGGGCCGGGGAGGGCGTGATGGCGATGCTCTCCACCGCCAACCGGGACGAGGCGGTGTTCGGCGGCACCGGCCATCGGGCGACGGACGAGCTGGACCTGGACCGGGACGCCCGGCGGCACCTGGCGTTCGGCTTCGGCGTACACCAGTGCCTGGGCCAGCCGCTGGCCCGCGCCGAACTCCAGATCGCCCTGGAGACGCTGTTCCGCCGGCTGCCGGGGCTGCGGCTGACCGGCGAGCGCGAGTTCCGTACCGAGTCGTTCATCTACGGGATGCGGTCACTGCCCGTGACCTGGTGAGCGGGGCCCAATGGAGAACTCTCGCTGGAGTACCAGGCGGAGCTGTCCGGGCGGTCACGTGCGGAGCCAGCTGACGAGAGCGACTGCGGTGACGGTGCCGAGGTAGACGTATCCGCGCTTGTCGTATCGGGTTGCGACCGCTCGGGCGCGCTTGAGCTTGTTGACGGCCCGTTCGACGGTGTTGCGCTTCTTGTACCGCTTCTCGTCGAAGGCCGGTGGGCACCCGCCGCGTGAGCCTTTGCGCAGGCTGGCGGCCTGGCTGTCCGCCTTCCCCGGGATCGTGTGCCGGATGCCGCGCCTGCGCAGGCAGGCGCGGCACGGGCCGCCGCTGTAGGCCTTGTCGGCGGCCACGCTGTCGGGCGTCTTCCGGGGCCTGCCCGGCCCCGGCCGCGGGACACGGACCTTCTCCGGTACCGGCGGACGCGTCGCCCAAGCGGTCCTGCTCGCCCTGACGGTCTTCATGATCAACCTGTTGACCGTCCAGGACCGGCTCCGCGCCAGCAGCCCCGGGCTGACAGCGGCGAACAGCATCGAGGACTACGACGGCCTCACGCCCGCCCCCGCAGACTTCAACGGCCCGCCCCCGCCGCACAGCTGACGAACGACTCGCAGACACCCCGAAGTGGCCTACCCCACAAAGCCGTTGGCCAGCCGCTCGACGGCGGCTTCCGCACGACCGCAACAGCTCGGCCGGCCCCGAGAAAGCCCGCACAGTCGCGTGATCTACGTCACGAAGCCCCATCGCCATCGCACGCCGCCTCGAACAGACCCGCTCAAAGCAGAAATCCCGCCCGACCGAATCGGTCGAGCGGGATCTCGTGACCACTCACGAATCAGACTCGTGAACAGTCGTTGGGTGGAGCTGAGGGGATTCGAACCCCTGACCCCCTCGATGCGAACGAGGTGCGCTACCGGACTGCGCCACAGCCCCAACGAGAAGAAACTCTAGCACCTTCCGGAGGGGGTCCGTGACCACCCCCGGCGATGCGGCGCTGGTCCGGGGGCCGGGAAGGTCACTCGTTGGCCGCCCGGGGGCGGGCCTCCGGGGCCGACGGTTCGGCGTACTGGTCGAACAGCGGGGTGTTGCGGGCGGACTCGGCGGGGCGGCCCGCGGTCCAGGTGCCGGGGGCCGTCAGGTCGAGACCGCGGGAGACCCGGGGGGCGACCGGCGCCGTGACGTACGTCGGCAGCGGGACGGGCACCGGCTCCCAGGAGTCCGGGCCGGCCGCGCCGCGCTCGCGCATGCCGTCGACCCACTCCTCGTGCTCGGTCGCCTCGGCCACCGCGGAGGCGGACGGCGCGGAGACGGCGGCCTCGCCGGGGTCGGCGGCCAGCCGCAGGTGCGGGCGGCGCCCGGCCCGCCCCTCGGCGGCCGGGGCCTGGGCACGAACCGGGGCCTGGGCCCGGATGTGGGCCTGGGTGTGGACCTGGGTGTCAACGGCCTCGGCAGGGACGCTCCGGGCCGCGGCGCGCTGCTGCTCGCGCTTGCGCAGCCGCTCGGCCGCCTGGGCGGCCCGGGCGCGGTCGAGCTTCACCTCGTAGCGCTGGCGCTCCAGCTTGCGCAGGTGGCCGATGTACAGGGTGAGGAGGATCGCCGGGACGGCCGGGACCCAGAGGAAGGCCAGCCCGGCCACCGCCGCGACCACGGCGCCGAGCGCGAAGGCCAGGAAGAGGGCGGTGACCATCCGACGCCGGCGGGCCAGCAGCCGGGCCCGGCGCTGCGCCCCGCCGTGCGGCGCGGAGCCCGGACGCTCTCCCCGGGCACCCCGCTCGGGCGAGGACGAGGATGCGGACGCGGGCGCGGACGCGGGCACCGGCGCGGGCGGAGGCTCGACGGAGGGCGGGGACTCGGGCCCCACGGCGGGCGGCGCGGAGTCCGCCGCAGGGTCGCCAGGGGCGGCCCCGTCCCGCCCGGGAGGGCCGTCGCTGCTGTGCTCGTCGTCACGCGGTTCGTCACCCAGGGCCCGGGCTGCCCGCCGCTCCAGCCCCGAACGCCCGGCCAGCAGGCGGATGGCGGTGCTGAAGCGCTCCGTCGGGCGCGCCTCGTTGAGTTCGTCCTGCCTGCGGAGCCACATCGGCACCAGATAGGCGGCCCAGGCCCCTACGATGACGGCGTAGATAAGGCCGCTACTGCTCACGATCCACACCGTACGGGCGCCGGGAAGGCCTGGCAGCAATTTGGCTCGGCGTGTCGTGTGATCAAGCTGATTCTCCGACTATTTTGCCGGTATTTGTGCCAGTCCGCCGTCGCGACGATGCCATATCGATATTTGTTTCGAACAAATATTCAATTACTTGACTCGTGACCTGAACTGATCGAGCGCCAGCGTTCCAGCATCCCCTCCGGCACCTCCTCGGCGGTCAGCGCGTACACCAGGTGGTCCTGCCAGGCGCCGTCGATGTGGAGATAGCGCGGGCGGATTCCCTCCGAGCGGAAGCCGAGCTTTTCCACCACCCGGCGGCTCGGGCCGTTCTCCGGGCGGATGCAGACCTCGATCCGGTGCAGGCCGAGGGTGCGGAAGCAGTGGTTGACGGAAAGCGCCACGGCCGTCGGCATGATGCCCCGGCCGGCCACCGCCTCGTCGATCCAGTACCCGACGTTCGCCGAGCACATCGAGCCCCAGGTGATGCCGCCGACGGTGAGCTGGCCGACCAGCTGGCCCTTGTAGAGCACGACGAAGGGCAGCATCCGCCCGGCCGAGCCCTCACCGCGCAGGAAGCGCACCATCTGCCGGAACGTCGGGCGCGGCCCGGCGGCCTGCCCGGCCGGACCGGGCGGGACGGTCGCCTCCCAGCGGCGCAGCCAGTCCCGGTTGCGGAGGCTGACCTCCTGCCACTCGCGCTGGTCGCGGGCCCGGATCGGGCGCAGCGCGACCTCCCCCTCGTGGAGTTCTACCGGCCAACCGGCGTTCAGTGCGTTCTCCCGGAAGCTGGTGCGTCCGGCCGGGGGTGGTCCCCGCCGCCGAGCTGGTCGACGGCGTGGACGAGCAGCGGTTCGAGGACGGCCAGGCCGTCCTTGACGCCGCCGGTCGAGCCCGGCAGGTTGACGATCAGGGTACGTCCGGCGAGCCCGGCGAGCCCGCGGGAGAGCGCCGAGGTCGGCACCTTCTCCCGGCCGTACGCGCGGATGGACTCGGCGATGCCGGGGACCTGCCGGTCGATCACCCGGGCGGTCATCTCCGGGGTGAGGTCCGTCGGCGAGATGCCGGTACCGCCGGTGGTGAGCACGACGTCGTAGCCGGCCGCGACGGCCTCGCGCAGGACGGCCTCCACCGGCTCGCCGTCCGGGACGACCCGGGGGCCGTCGGCGGTGAAGCCCATCGCGGTCAGGCCGGCCACCAGCAGCGGGCCGCCCCTGTCCTCGTAGACGCCGGCCGAGGCCCGGTTGGACACGGTGACCGCAAGGGCCCTCATCCGCCCGGACCCCTCGGTGGTGAGCTCGCTCCGCCCGCTCACTCGCCCGCCTCCGGCGCGAACCAGTCGCCGCTCTTGCCGCCGGTCTTGCTGAGCACCCGGACGGACTCGATGGCGGCGCCCTTGTCCACGGCTTTGACCATGTCGATGACGGTGAGGCCGGCCACCGCGACGGCGGTCAGCGCCTCCATCTCGACGCCGGTGCGGTCGGCGGTCCTCACGGTGGCGGTGATCTCGACGGCGTCGTCCGCGACCGTGAGGTCCACCGTGACGCCGGAGACGGCGATGGGGTGGCAGAGCGGGACCAGGTCGGGGGTCTTCTTGGCGCCCATGATCCCGGCGATCCGGGCCACCGCGAGGGCGTCGCCCTTGGGCACGCCCTCGCCGCGCAGCAGCTCGACCACCTTCGGGGAGACCCGGACCCGGCCGGCCGCGACGGCGGTGCGCGCGGTGGTGGCCTTCTCGGAGACGTCGACCATCCGGGCCGCGCCCTGGTCGTCGACGTGGGTGAGGCGGTCGCCGGGGGAAGGTGTCGTCACGGGTGGCTCCAGGGGCACGCAGGTCGAATACCGCGCTACCGTACAGCTCCCCCGCCGCACCCCGTGGGAGGGGCCTGGTCCGCGAGACATGTCCTAGGAACCGAGCAGGACCACGTCGACCTCGCTGCCGGCGGGCAGGGCGGTGACGGCCTCGGGGACGGTGATCAGGCAGTTCGCCCGGGCCAGGGCGCCCACCAGGTGCGACTCGGCGCCGCCCACCGGCTCGACGGTGCCGTCCGCCGCCGAGTAGCGGCCGCGCAGGAACTGCCGGCGGCCGGCCGGGGAGCGCAGCGCCGCCGGGCAGAGCGCGCGGACCACCGGGCGGTGGACGTCGGCGGCGCCGAGCATGGTGCGGATGACCGGGCGGACGAACAGCTCGAAGGAGATGTAGGCGCTGACCGGGTTGCCGGGCAGGGCGAGCAGCGGCACGCCGGCCGGGCCGCCGATCCGGCCGAAGCCCTGCGGCTTGCCGGGCTGCATCCGCAGCCTGCGGAAGTCGACGCCGCCGTAGGACTCGAAGACCTCCTTGACCACGTCGTACGCGCCGACGCTGACCCCGCCGCTGGTGACGATCAGGTCGGCCCGGCCGAGCTGGTCCTCCAGGACGGCGCGCAGCCGGTCGGCCTGGTCCGGGACGGCGCCGACCCGGTAGGCGATGGCGCCGGCGTCCTGGGCGGCCGCGGTGAGGGTGAAGCTGTTGGAGTCGGAGATCTGCCCGGGGCCGACCGGCTCGCCGGGCTGGACCAGCTCGCTGCCGGTGGACAGCACCACGACCCGGGGGCGCGGGCGGACCTTGACGGTGGCGCGGCCGATCGCGGCGAGCAGGCCGAGCTGGGTGGGGCCGAGCCGGGTGCCGGCCCCCAGGACCTTGCTGCCGGCCGCGACGTCGCTGCCGCGGCGGCGGATGTGGGCGCCCTCGGCGACCGGGCGCAGGACGCGGACCTCCTCGTCCTCGACGGGCGCGGTCATCGCGTCGGCGGGCACGCCGGTGCCGGTGCCGCCGTCGGTCCACTCGACCGGGGCGACGGCCTGGGCGCCGGGCGGGACGGGGGCGCCGGTCATGATCCGGGCGGCCTGGCCGGGCCCGACCCGGGGCAGTTCGCCCGCGCCGGCCGCGATGTCGCCGACGACGGCGAGCACCGAGGGGTACGGGTCGGTGGCGCCGGCGGTGTCCGCGGTGCGCACGGCGTAGCCGTCCATCGAGCTGTTGTCGAAGGGCGGCAGGTCACCGTCGGCGAGGACGTCCTCGTCGAGCCGGCAGCCCTGGGCGTCGAGCAGTTGCAGCTCGATGGCGGGCAGCGGGCCGACCGCGGCCAGGACGTCGGAGAGGTGTTCGTCCACCGTCCAGAGGCGGGGGGCCGCCGGTGCCGGGTCCGTGGTTCCGTCGCAGCAGGCTGCGGCGGATCCGGTGGTGTGTTGGGTGGACCCGGTCATCGGCGGCTCGCTCTCTGTCGTCGTGTCAGTCCTGCAGCTCGGAGGCGACGAACTCGCGCAGCCAGGAGCGGAACTCCGGGCCGAGGTCCTCGCGCTCGGAGGCCAGTCGGACGATAGCGCGCAGGTAGTCCGCGCGGTCGCCGGTGTCGTAGCGGCGGCCCTTGAAGAGCACGCCGTGGACCTGGCCGCCGGCCTCCGGCTCGCGGGTGGTCAGCTCGCGCAGGGCGTCGGTGAGCTGGATCTCGCCGCCGCGGCCGGGCGGGGTCTCCCGCAGCACGTCGAAGACCAGCGGGTCGAGGACGTAGCGGCCGATGACGGCGTAGTTCGAGGGGGCCTCGTTCGTCTCGGGCTTCTCGACCAGGTCGGTCACCTGGAAGACGTCCTCGCCGAAGCCGTTCGCCTTGACGGCGGCGCAGCCGTAGAGGTGGATCTGGGAGGGGTCGACCTCCATGAGGGCGACGACCGAGCCGCCGAGCTCCTGCTGGACCTCGATCATGCGGGCGAGCAGCGGGTCGCGCGGGTCGATCAGGTCGTCGCCGAGGAGGACGGCGAAGGGCTGGCCGGCCACGTGCTGCTCGGCGACCGAGACGGCGTGGCCGAGGCCCTTCGGGTCGCCCTGGCGGACGTAGTGCATGTTGGCCAGCTCGACGGATTCGCGGACCCGGCGCAGGCGGTCCTCGTCGCCCTTGCGGGCGAGCAGCTCCTCCAGCTCGTAGGCGCGGTCGAAGTGGTCCTCCAGGGCCCGCTTGTTACGGCCGGTGACCATCAGTATGTCGGACAGCCCCGCGGAGGAGGCCTCCTCGACGACGTACTGGATGGCCGGCTTGTCGACGACGGGCAGCATCTCCTTCGGAGTGGCCTTGGTTGCCGGGAGGAAGCGGGTGCCCAGTCCGGCCGCGGGTACCACGGCCTTGGTTACCGGGATTCGGGAGTTGGTCGTCGTCATGCGTTTACCTTACTCAGGCACGTTTTCGCCCGGCCGGGCGCGGTCGACGGCTAGGACAGCACGTCGCGGGGCCCGGCCACGGCGGCAGGCGTATGGGAATTGACCGGCTGGGCGAGGGGGTCCCCGTCGGCACAGGGCGACAGACTACCCGGCTTTCCCGAACGGTCACGCTCGGCAGTCGCGTTGGGCCGCGCACCGGCGGCGGGCGGGGCGGCCGGCCGCGCCGCCGACCGGTCGCCGGGGCCCGGGCGGACCCGCCAGCAGTCGCCGCCGGCCGCCCTGGCCTCGGCGAGCGCGCGGTCGGCGGCGCGCAGCAGCACGGCGGCGTGGGTGCCGTCCTCGGGCAGCACGGCGACGCCGACGGCGGCGGTGAGGCCGTTGCCGTGGGCCGGGCGGGACTCGCGCGGGCCGGAGGACCAGTCGAGCAGCAGGTGCCGGCGGACCGACCAGACCAGGCGCTCGGCGACCTGCGCGGCGCCCTCGGCGCCGGTGTCCGGCAGCACCACCAGGAACTCCTCTCCGCTGTAGCGGCCGAGGGTGTCGGCACGGCGGATCTCCATCGCCAGCCGCTGGGCGAGGTCGCGCAGCACCGCGCCGGCGCGGCCGCGGCCGTGCTCGGCGACGACCGCGTCGAAGCCGGTGATCTCCAGCAGCAGCACGGCCAGCGGGCGCGGCCCTTCGGGCTGGTCGGTCCGCTCGGCGCGGCGGGCGCGCTCGATCTCGCGGTCCAGGGTGAGCTGCAGGTGGCGGTAGTTCCACACGCCGGTGAGCGGGTCGCAGGAGGCGGTGCGCTCCAGGTCGGCGCAGCGGGTCTCCAGTTCGGCGATCCGCTCGCGCAGCCGTTCCTGCCGGGCGGCGGCTTCGGCGCCGCCCCGGCGCAGCCGCAGGCCGAGCACGGTGGCGCCGGCCAGCGCGGGGGCGCTGAGCACGGCCAGGGCCTGGACCAGCAGCGGGGTGGACAATCGCGGCGCCCTTTCGCGTGTCAGGCTCTGCGCGTCGATGGCGCCGGCCGGCGGGACCGGTCGGCGGCACGGCTCGACGGCACAGAGTTGCGGAGGATCCGATGCACAACGAGAAGAGCGATCTGAGGACACGGCTGTTGACCCGGCGCCGCGCGCTCTCCGCCGAGGGGCGCGCGGAGGCCGCGCTCGCGCTGGCCGGGCACGCCGGGGAGCTGGCGGCGCCGGGCGCCACCGTGGCCGCGTACGTGTCGGTGGGCGCCGAGCCCGGAACCAGGCCGTTGCTGGACGCGCTGCGGGCGCGCGGGGTGCGGGTGCTGCTGCCGGTGCTGCTGCCCGACAACGACCTGGACTGGGCCGCCTACCGGGGCCCGCAGGAGCTGGCCCCGGCCGGACGCGGGCTGCTGGAGCCGGTCGGCCCCCGGCTCGGCCCGGAGGCGGTCACGGAGGCCTCCGTGGTGCTGCTGCCGGGCCTGGCGGTGGACCGGCGGGGGCTGCGGCTGGGCCGCGGCGGCGGCAGCTACGACCGGGTGCTGGCCCGGCTGGGGCGGGCGGGCGCGCGGCCGGTGCTGGCGGTTCTGCTCTACGAGCACGAGCTGCTGGACGAGGTGCCGGCCGAACCGCACGACCGCCCGGTGGACCTGGCGGTCACGCCCGCCGGGCTGCGGAGGCTGGGGTGAGACGGCGGCGGCCCCGCTCCGGGAAGGGAGCGGGGCCACCGGGGTCGTGCGGGTCGTGCGGGGTCAGCCGTTGGTGAGCACCAGCTTGTGCTTGGTGGCCTTCTCGACCGCGTCCGGCGTGTAGGCCCAGGTCAGCAGCTTGCCCTTGAGCCAGAGGTCGGTCTGGTCGTTGTAGTTGTCGTGGAAGGCGTGGCCGGAGGCGCCGCCGACGTTGATCCACCGCGAGGAGTCGAGGTCACTCAGGTCGATCACCATCCGCATCGACGGGATCCAGTCCACCTGGTAGCCGGCCGCCGCGTTCCAGCCGGCCGCGTCGACGGCCGCCGAGCCGCCGGAGAGCCGGTACGGGCCGCGGTTGAGCAGCCGGTGGACCGCGCCGGAGGCGATCGAGGAGTCGTCGGTGCCGAGGGTCTGCTCGCGCAGGGTCAGCTTGTGCAGGCGGCCCCAGCTCCAGGTGGAGATGTCCTTGCTGAGCAGCGAGGTGAGGTCCTGCCGGGCGTCCTTCATCGCCTCCTTGAGCAGGTTGTCCAGGCCCTTCTGCTCCTTGTGCTGGGAGTCGATGTACGTCCACCAGGAGCTGTCCGGCTTGTCCAGCTGCTGCCGGACCACCTCGGTCCAGCGGTCGCCGCCGTCCGGCTGGGCCTTGCCCGGGTCGCGGGTGCCGCACTCGGTGACGATCTTGCTGGAGCTGTCCGGCCTGGTCGGGTCGTCCTGCTGGCGGACCAGCAGGCAGTTGCCCTTGGCCCGCAGGTCGGCCGGGAACTTCTGGCCGAAGGCGAGGCTGAGCAGCTGGCGCCAGACGCCGTTGTAGTAGGCGGCGGCGGCCGAGTCGGCGTCCTGGTGGTAGTTCCAGTCCTTCAGCAGGTCCTGCGCCTCGCGCACGTACGGGTCGTCGATCTGCTGCTTGAGCAGCAGCGGGACGAGCGTCTTGGCCATGATGCTGGTGTTGTCCAGCTGCATGGTCTGCATGTCGTCCGGCGAGATCTTGCCGTTGTTCTTGAGCAGGCCCTCGATCTGGTCGGTGATCTCCTTGGCCCGGGTGCCGTACTCCCAGTCCTTGGTGAGCGAGTACTTGTAGCTCGGGTCCACCACGGCCTGGTTCGCGGTGACGATGTAGCCCGCGGACGGGTCCAGGCTGTACGGCAGGGCGGTGAAGGGGATCGAGCCCTTCCACTGGTACGTGGAGTCCCAGCCCGGGGCCGGGTAGGTGCCGTCGCCCTTGCCGCGGACCGGGATGTCGCCGGGGGCCTGGTAGCCGATGTGCTTGGCGTCGGCGTAGACCAGGTTCTGCGCGGGGACGGCGAAGTCCTTGGCGGCGGCCCGGAACTCGTCCCAGTTGCGGGCCCGGTCCAGCTCGAACACCGCGTCCATGGTCTTGCCGGGGTTCAGCGCCGTCCACTGCAGGGCGACGCCGTAGCCGCCGGTGCCGCGGTCGGGGGCGGCGCTGCCGTTGGGGGCGTACTTGCCGACGTTCTGCTGCTCGGTGCTCTGGTCGGAGATGAGCGGGGCGCCGGTCTGGGTGGTGCGGACGGTGATCGTGCGGTCGTCGCCGCCGGCGACCTTGATGGTCTCCTTGCGGAGGTCGAACTTCACGTCCTTGCCGTCGACCTGGTAGGTGTCCGGGCCGGTGACCTTCTCCAGGTAGAGGTCGGTCACGTCGGCGCCGAGGTTGGTGAAGCCCCAGGCGACGTCCTTGTTGTGGCCGATTATCACGCCGGGCATGCCGGCGAAGCTGAAGCCGGAGACGTCGTACTGGCAGGCCGGCGAGCTGGTGCGGCAGTGCAGGCCCATCTGGTACCAGACCGAGGGCAGGCCGGGGCCGAGGTGCGGGTCGTTGGCCAGCAGCGGCTTGCCGGTGGTGGTGTGGGTGCCGGCGACGACCCAGGAGTTGGAGCCGATGCCCTGGCCGGGGCGGCCGAGCAGCTGCGGCATGCCGTCGATCCGGTCGGTGAGGCCCTGGAGCAGCGCCTTGGTGGTGGCCGCGCCCTGGGTGGTGGCGGTGCCGCCGCCGGACGGGGGTGAGCCGTCGGCGGGGCGGTAGTTGTCGCCGGCCACCGTGCCGGTCTTCACGATCGTGCCGTTGCGGGTGTACGGGTAGTCGGGGTACAGCTCGGCGATCTTGTCCGGACCGAAGTCCTGGGCCAGCAGCGAGCGGTCGATCTCCTCCTGGAGGTTCCCGGAGAGGTTCCAGGCCATCGCCTTGAGCCAGGCCACCGAGTCGACCGGGCTCCACTGCTCGGGCTGGTAGTCGCCGTTGACGGCGCCGAGCAGGGCGTACTCCAGCGAGGCCTTCTCGCCGCCGGGGTGCTCGGCGAGCCAGGCGTTCACGCCGTCCGCGTAGGCCTGGAGGTTCTTCTTGGTGTCGGCCGACAGCTTGGTGTCGAACTCCTTCTGCGCCACCTGCCGCCAGCCCATGGTCCGGATGAAGGCGTCGGTGTCGACCTGGCCGTCGCCGAACATCTCGGACAGCCGGCCGGCGGTGATGTGCCGCCGGACGTCCATCTCCCAGAAGCGGTCCTGCGCCTGGACGTAGCCCTGGGCGCGGAAGAGGTCCTCGTTGGTGTCGGCGTAGAGCTGCGGGATGCCGTTGGCGTCCCGCTTGACGTCGACCGGCGCGCTCATGCCCGCCACCTTGACGGTGCCGTCGACCTCCGGGAAGGACGCGCGGACCGCGGTGACCCCGCGGTAGCCGCCGTAGCCGACGCCGGCCACCAGCAGCACGACCAGCACGATCACGATCAGACGGGCGCGCCGGAACTTCTTCGAGCGGGGCATCTGGGTCCTTGCGGTCCTGACTTCGGGGCGGGCGGGCGTGTCCAGGGCCGGGGGCCGTGACAGGGCACCACATTAGGCCGAGTCGGCCGAGCGGCGTGCACGGGGGACGCTCACCGTGGGATCGGAGGAGGTCAACGAGGAGGCCCGGAAGCGGCGGTTGGGGGCCCGGGGAGGAAAAGAAACTAAAGATATGGCAAAATGTTAGACTGAGTAACGATCCGCAACAGGAGCATTGACGCCTTCTTAACGGGTCGCGCCCTCCAGCACCACCAGACACCCCGCCCGCCCCTGCCTGCACGAGGTGCCACTGCGTGAACATCGACCACCTGAACCAGCTCCTCCTCGAGTTCTCCGTGATCCTGCTGGTCGCGGTGGTCGCCGTGCGGATATCCACCCGCTCAGGGCTACCGAGCCTGCTGATCTACCTCGGGATCGGCGTCGCCCTGGGCCAGAACGGCATCGGCGTCTCCTTCAACAACGCCGAGCTGACCCAGGTGCTCGGCTACGCGGCGCTCGTGGTGATCCTCGCCGAGGGCGGCCTCAAGACCAGCTGGCGCGAGGTCAGACCCGTGATGCCGGCCGCCACCGTGCTCGCCACCGTCGGCGTCGGGGTCAGCGTGTTCGTCACCGCGGCCGGCGCGCACTGGCTGGTCGGCCTGGACTGGCGGACCTCGATGCTGCTCGGCGCGATCGTCTCCTCCACCGACGCCGCCGCCGTCTTCTCCGTCCTGCGCATGGTCCCGCTGCCGCACCGGCTCACCGGCCTGCTGGAGGCCGAGTCCGGCTTCAACGACGCGCCCGTGGTCATCCTGGTCGTCGCCTTCGCCACCACCGGCGAGCTGGACTCCTGGTACGTCCTGGTCGGCACGATCATCGCCGAGCTGGCGATCGGCGCGGCGGTCGGCTTCGCGGTCGGCAAGCTCGGCGCGTACGGGATCAAGCACGTCGCGCTGCCCTCCTCCGGCCTGTACCCGATCGCGGTGATGGCGCTGACCGTGCTCGCCTACGCGGGCGGCGCGCTGCTGCACGGCTCCGGCTTCCTCGCCGTCTACATCAGCGCGGTGATCCTCGGCAACGCCAAGCTGCCGCACGGCCCGGCCGTCCGGGGCTTCGCCGACGGCCTGGCCTGGATCGGGCAGATCGGCATGTTCGTGCTGCTCGGCCTGCTCTGCACGCCCGAGACCATGGGCTCCGCGGTGGTCCCCGCGCTGGTGATCGGCGGCGTGCTGGTCTTCCTGGCCCGGCCGCTGTCCGTGGTGCTGACGCTGACCCCGTTCAAGGTGCCGGGCCGGGAGCAGGCACTGCTCAGCTGGGCCGGGCTGCGCGGGGCGGTGCCCATCGTGCTGGCGACCATCCCGCTGGTGTCGGGCGCGCCGAAGGCCCAGGACGTCTTCAACATCGTCTTCATCCTGGTCGTCGTCTTCACCCTGCTCCAGGGCCCGACCCTGCCCTGGGTGGCCAAGCAGCTGCGGATCGGCGAGGGCTCGATGGGCCAGGACCTGGACATCGAGTCCGCCCCGCTGGAGAAGCTGCACGGGCACCTGCTGTCGGTCGCGCTCTCCCCCGGCTCCCGGATGTCCGGCGTGGAGGTCAGCGAGCTGCGGCTGCCCAAGGGGGCCGCCGTCACCCTGGTGGTGCGGGAGGGCAGCTCCTTCGTGCCGGACAAGGCGACGGTGCTGCGCGGCGGGGACGAGCTGCTGGTGGTCACCACCGACGAGGTCGGCGAGGCGGCCGAGCGGCGGCTGCGGGCCGTGGACAAGGGCGGCAAGCTCGCGGGGTGGCTGAACGGGCGGTGAGGCCCGGCGTCGGGCGCTGAGACCCGCCGTCGGGCGCCGAGCCGGGAGGGTGGGCGGCGGGTGGCGACCGGAAGGCCGGAAGACCGGAGGACCGGAGGACCGGAAGGCCGGAGGACCGGAAGGCCTCACCCGCTGTTCACCTTCGATGGGCAGGACAATTTTGGACGGGCCTTGTAGTCTGGGGATCAGCGCGACATCTACGCGCGTATATGTATGATGGTCAGATCACACCCAGCATCTGCCTGAAGCAGAGTTGGCGCGACCGTTCGGCGGCCGCGGTCCGGACCTCGGCCACCACGCCGGGCCGGCCCGGTATCTACCCCGGTCGACGCGCGAGAGGACGACTCTCGGCGCCGTCGGGGCCACCCCATGCCCTGCCGCGCTACCAGGCAGCAGGAAGGACCGACCGTGACGGCCCGCCGAACGGTCGACGACCCCGCGGACACCGCGACCCCGCGTGACACCGCCAACGCCACCCCTGCCGACGGCACCGCCGATGCCGCCGGCGCCCCCGCCCCCGTGCGGGTCGGGTACGGCGCACTGCTGCGCACGCCCGGCGCCTGGACGTTCCTGGCGCCGGCGTTCCTCGCGCGGCTGCCGTACGCGATGCTCAGCATGGGCATCCTGCTGCTCGTCAAGGACACCCACGGCTCGTACGGCACCGCGAGCACCGTCGCGGCCGTCGCCGCCGTCGCCCAGGCCCTGATCGGCCCGCAGACCGGCCGGCTCGCCGACCGGTACGGCCAGACCGCCGTCCTCGTCCCGACCGTCGTGGTGCACGCGGCCTCGGTCGGCGCGCTGATCGCGCTGTCGCTCGGCCACGCACCGGCCTGGAGCCTGTTCCTGGCCGCCGTCCCGGCCGGCGCGAGCGTTCCGCAGATCGGCGCCATGGTCCGGTCCCGCTGGATCGCCGAGTTCACCGCGGACGGCGCGTCCGCCTCGTCCGCGGCCAAGGTGGGCACCGCGTTCGCCTTCGAGTCCGTGACGGACGAGTTCACCTTCGTGATCGGCCCGATCCTGGCCACCGCCGTCGCCACCACGGTCAGCCCCTCGGCCGGGCTGATCGCCGAGGCCACGCTGACCCTCGTCGGCGGCCTGGCCTTCGCCGCCCAGCGGCGCACCGCGCCCGCCCGGGCGGTGCCCCAGCCCGGCGTGCGGCGCGCCTCCGCGCTCGCCTCCCCCGGCGTCCGGCTGCTGGCCGGGGCCTTCCTCGGGGTGGGCGCCGTGTTCGGCGGCATGCAGGTCTCGGTGAACGCCTTCGCCGACTCGGTCGGGCAGCACGCCGCCGCCGGCACCGTGTACGGGATCTTCGCCGGCGGCTCGATGGTGGCCGGCGTGCTGTACGGCGTGATCGCCTGGCGGCGGGCCGTGCAGCAGCGGATGATCATGAGCTACGCCCTGCTGGTGCTGGGCTGCTCGACGCTGTGGGCGATGCCCAACCTGATCGCGCTCGCCGTCGCCGGACTGGTCTGCGGCCTGGCCATCGCGCCGACCCTGATCAGCGGCTACACCCTGGTCGAGACGCTCGTCGCGGACGGCGCCAAGACCGAGGCGTTCACCTGGCTGACCGGCGCCATCGGCCTCGGCCTGGCGGTCGGCCAGATGATCGCCGGGCAGCTGATCGACGGCCACGGGCCGTCCAGCGGGTTCCTGGTGCCGGTGGCCGGCGCCGGCCTGGGCCTGATCGCGCTGGTGTCGCTGCGGCACCTGCTGACCGCGCCGGGCGGGCCGGGCCAGGTGGTCGCGGCCGCACCGGAGCGCGGCGCCGCGCCGCGGCTGGTGGGCGCGGCCAAGGGCTGAGCGGGCACGCGGTGGCGCACCGCGCGAAGCCGTGGGCGGCGCGCGGTGGGGGCGGCGCGGAGCCGCGGTGGAGGAGCGTGCGCGGCTCGGCCACGGCTCATCTCACATCGGAGTCGCTGGACTGATCCAGCGGAATGCCGCATCATTGACCATCGTTAGCACTCATCAGGCGAGAGTGCCAGGAGGAAGACAAGTGCCCACGTACCAGTACCAGTGCACCGAGTGCGGCAACGGCCTGGAGGCGGTGCAGAAGTTCACCGACGAGGCGCTGACCACGTGCCCCGACTGCCAGGGACGGCTCCGCAAGGTCTTCTCGGCCGTGGGCGTCGTGTTCAAGGGCTCGGGCTTCTACCGCACCGACAGCCGTTCGTCCTCCAGCAGCACGGTGGGCGCAGGCTCCTCCGGTAGCTCCTCGGCGTCGTCGTCCGGCTCGACCCCGGCGTCGTCCTCGACGTCATCGACGTCCTCGTCCTCCGGTTCTTCGAGCTCTTCCAGCTCTTCCAGCCCGGCTCCGGCCGCGAGCTGACCTCGGCGCCGGACGCCCAGCGCATCGACAAGGCCCGCCACCCCGCGTTCTTCGCGGGGCGGCGGGCCTTCGTCGTCCCGGTTCGCCGTCACCACTCGTCGCCCCGGTTCGTCATCCCGGGCGGGCCGGATGCACTCGTGCGGGTGTACGAATTCATCCACAGGGCCCGAGTTGTCCACAGGCTGCGGATAAGGGCTTTCCGGGGCGGCGCGCGGCGCACATCGTAGGGGTCGCCGGAGAACGACCGGCCCGCACAGGAGCGGCCCCCACGACCTCGGTGGTGACCATGACGACCATGAGCCTCTCCGTACCGCTGCCCGCACCCGCCGTGCCGCCCCGGCGGGAGGTGCCGCGCTTCCCGCCGATCCGGCGCGGGGCCGGCGGGTGGCACCGCTGGCGGCACGCCGTACGGCGCCGGGCCGGGGTGCCCGCGCTGGTGCTGCTCGCGGTGGCCGCGGCGCTCGCGGTCGGGCCCGCGCGGGCCGGGCTGCCATCGCCGCCGGGCGGCCCGGTGGGCCGGACGGGTTGTCAATCCGGACCAACGGAAGATCACCCGTAACCGGGCAACGACTTCGTCGTTCACGGCGGCATGAAAGGCTTCAAGGAATTCCTGCTGCGTGGAAACGTCGTCGAACTCGCCGTCGCCGTCGTCATCGGCGCGGCCTTCACCAACATCGTCAACGCCTTCGTCAAGGGCGTCATCAATCCGATCGTCGGCGTCTTCGGAACGAAGGACCTGGCGTCCTACAGTTCCTGCCTCAAGGGCCCCTGCGAGCTGAACGCCACCGGCGAGGTCACGTCCGGGATCCTCATCCTGTGGGGATCGGTGCTCAGCGCCCTGCTGCAGTTCCTGATCACGGCGGCCGTCGTCTACTTCGTCCTGATCGTGCCCATGAACAGGCTGGCCGCCAGGCGGAAGAGCACCGCCGAGACGATGGCGGAGGCCGAGGCCAAGGAGGTCCAACTGCTCACCGAGATCCGCGACGCGCTGGTCACCCCGCAGCGCTGAGCACCGCTCCTCAGTCCCCGTGGTGCGGCGGGCGCTGGCTCAGGTACCAGTCCAGCCCCCGCCCACCGCTCTCCCCCGCCCCGGGGCGCTCACCCCAGCCGGAGTCGGTGTCGTCCCGGGACTGCTGGTCCAGCGGGTCCCGGAAGACCAGCCGGGCCTTCGGCGCCGCCGGCCGCGCCTCCCGCCCCTGCTGCTCACCCTGTCCCTGTCCCTGTCCCTGCTCCGGCTCCCGCGCCTGCCCCTGCTCGCTCACCCTGCTCACTTCCGCTTCCCGTCGACTGCCGTCCGGATCGCCCCGTCCCTCCAGCCTAAGAGCCCCGCGACACACCCCGGGCCCTGGTGCGGAGCGCTCCGCACCAGGGCCCGGGGCGGGATGGAGCCGCAGGCAGTTGGCTCGGGTTCTCAGGCGGCCTCGAAGCCCGCGTGGTCGGCGATCTTCTTCAGCTCGGCCAGCGCGTGCTTCTCGATCTGGCGGATCCGCTCGCGGGTGAGGCCGTGCTGCTTGCCCACCTCGGTGAGGGTGCGCTCGCGGCCGTCCTCCATCCCGTAGCGGGAGCGGATGATCGAGGCCGTGCGGTCGTCCAGCCGCCCGATCAGGCCGTCCAGCTCCTCGCGGCGGAGCATCACCATCACGGCGTCCTCGGGGGACGTCGCCCCGGTGTCCTCGACCAGGTCGCCGAACTGGGTCTCGCCCTCGTCGTCGACCGCCATGTTGAGGCTGACCGGGTCGCGGGCCCAGTCCAGCACGTCCTTGATCCGGGCCTCGGTGGTGTCCAACTCGGCCGCGATCTCGGCCGGCTCGGCCTCACGGCCCAGCTCCTTGGACTTCTCCCGCTGCACCCGCCGGATCCGCCCCAGCTCCTCGACCAGGTGCACGGGCAGCCGGATGGTGCGGGACTGGTCGGCGATCGACCGGGTGATCGCCTGCCGGATCCACCAGGTGGCGTAGGTGGAGAACTTGAAGCCCTTGGCGTAGTCGAACTTCTCGACGGCGCGCACCAGGCCGGCGTTGCCCTCCTGGATGAGGTCCAGCAGCGGAAGGCCGCTGCGCGGGTACCGGCGGGCGACCGCCACCACGAGCCGGAGGTTGGAGCGGATGAAGACGTCCTTGGCGCGCTCGGCGTCCTCGGCTATCGCCTCCAGTTCCTCGCGCTTCACGCCCTCGGGGAACACGCCCTCCTCCAGCAGGTGCTGGGCGTACACGCCGGCCTCGATCCGCAGTGAGAGCTCGACCTCCTCGGCGGCATCGAGCAGGGGTGTCCTGGCGATCTCGTCGAGGTACATACCGACCAGGTCGCGGTCGGCCTCAAGGTTGGTCGGGCGGGCCGCGCGAGTCCGGTCGGCCCTGTCGCGAACGACGGCACGGGTGGCCATGCTTGCTCCCTTTGCTGGAATTGCCGAGGTCTGCCTGCCTGCCCCCCGAGAGGGCAAGAAGTGCGGGCCCCGCGGGGCTCACACGTAACGATCCAACGAACAGAATCCGGACAACATTCCCAAGTCACTCAGATTCTTCCCCGCGATGCAGTATGCTGCCGGTTTTCACCCCGGCCATGGACACCGGGTGACCGGTCGAGCACCGTCGGTGTCGTTTCCGCGACCGCTTCCGAACGCTTCCGTCACGCCCCGCACACGCGCCCGCCGCCCCACCGGCCGCCATACAGGGTGAAACCCCCGAACGGGCACGCGCGTTCCCGCGCGCCCCCCGCCTTCCACCGGCGCCCGCCCCCCGGCGCACGCAGGTTCTCCCCACAAACGATGCCGAATCGCTATCACCCGTGGTCCTGATCGCCCCGGGACACTGGGAAGGTGTCAGCCATGCACCTGACCAACAGCTCGACCGCCGTCACTGCGCGTCACCGCCGCCTCTTGCGGGATTCGGCGCTCGCGGTGGTCTGTGCCGCGCTGTTCGGCCTCCTGGCCGCCCTGGTGACCCGACACTGGCATCCGCTGGAACAGCTCGACCAGAGCTGGATCGGCGAACTGCACACCTTCGCCCGGCGGCACCGGATCTGGACCGCCTCGGTGCAGACGCTCTCCGACATCGGCGGCACGGTCACGATGCGCACCCTGCTCGGCATCGCGGCCGTCTGGCTGTGGCTGATCGGCGCCCGGGTCCTGGCCGGCTGGGTGGCCGCCCAGACCCTGGTCGGCTGGGGCGGCCAGTGGGCGCTGAAGCTGGCCGTCGACCGCCAACGGCCCTCCTTCGCCGACCCGGTCTCGCACGCCGGCGGCCCGGCCTTCCCCTCCGGGCACGCCATGGCCTCGGCGATCGCCTGCGCGGTGCTGGTCGGCCTGGTCTGGTACCGGGTCCGCCGACGCGGGCGGATCGCCGCCTGCGCGGTGGCGGCGGCGACGGTGCTGACCATCGGCTGGACCAGGATCGCCCTCGGGGTCCACTGGCCGAGCGACGTGGTCGCCGGCTGGCTGGCCGCCGGATTCGTGCTGGGCGCCGTGACGGCCGTCGTCGAACTCTGGCGACCGGGCGCGCTCGCCCGCGACGTACGGCGGGTCAACTGGCGTACCCGGCCGAGGGTCCAGCGGATCACCGTGCCGTCGGTCCGGTCGCCGCGCGGCACCGACCCGCTGGGCGGCGCCGCCACCGACCACCCGGACGGGGCCGTCCACTGAGAGGCCGTCGGCATCCACGCGCGGCCGTCCGGGGCCGTCCGGGGCCGTCCGGGGCTGCCCGAAGCCGTCCGCTAGCGTGACGGCCATGTCTCCCGACCCGGTCCCCACCGCCGCCGCCCGTCACCCCGAGCGCCCGCTGCGGATCGCCACCGTCCAGGCCCAGGCCGTGGCCGGTGACATACCCGCCAACGCCGCCCAGGCCGCCGAGTTGATCCGCGAGGCCGCCGCAGCCGGCGCCCGCCTGGTGCTGTTCGCCGAGAAGTTCCTCTCCGGCTACGAGCCCGAGCTGATCCGCACCGACCCGCTCAAGTACGCCGTCCAGCCCGGCGATCCGCGCCTCGCGCCGATCGCCGAGGCCTGCCGCGGGACCGGCACCGCCGCGATCGTCGGCGCCGCCGCGCAGGTGGGCGACGAGCTGCGGGTCTCCGCCTTCGTCCTCGGCCCGGACGGCGGCCTCGTCACCCGCTACGACAAGCAGCACCTGTTCAAGACCGAACGCGACTACTACCGCCCCGGGGCGGCCGGTTGCACCCTGGAGCTGGACGGCTGGCGGCTCGGCCTCGGCGTCTGCTACGACTCGGGCTTCCCCGAGCACGCCCGCGCCGCCGCACTCGACGGCTGCCACGCCTACCTGGTCGGCGCGCTGTTCAGCGTCGGCCACGGCCACCACGAGTCCCGCACCTGGTTCCCCGCCCGCGCGCTCGACAACACCCTCTACACGGTGCTCGCCAACCACATCGGCCACACCGGCGGTTGGCACACCTGCGGCGGCAGCGCGGTGTGGGCCCCGGACGGCCGACTGCTCGCCGAGGCGGGCGAGGACCGGCGCGAACTGGTGGTCGTCGACCTCGACCCGGCCGTCCTGCGCGCCGCCCGGGAGACCGAGACCATGCTCGCCGACCTGGCCGTCGCCGGCGCCCGCCCGGCCGCCCCGCGCGCCCTCTTCACCCTGGCCTGAGCCGGTCGAACCTCCGTGCCCGGCCGCTCCGGGCAGGCGGGGTGGCCCGGCCGCTCCGAGCCGGGTGCGCTGGCCGGTCAGGCGGTCCGCATCGCGTCCACCACGGTCATCCGGCCGACCCGACGGGCTGGCAGGACGGCGGCGGCGAGCCCGGTCAGGACGGTCAGCCCGAGCGCGGCCAGCACCAGCACCACCGGCGGGCCGCCGACCGTCCCCACCGTGGAGGTGAGCGAACGCGCGGCCGCCCAGCCGTAGCCGACGCCCAGTCCGGTGCCGACCAACGCCCCGGCCAGCGACAGCAGCACCGCCTCCAGGGTGAGCATCCGGCGCAGCTGCCGCCGGGACATCCCGATGGCGCGCAGCATGCCGATCTCGCGGGCGCGTTCGCTGACGCTGAGCATCAGGGTGGCCGCGACGCCGAGCCCGGCGATGGCGACCGAGAAGGACAGCAGGGCCATGCTGACGGTCGTCATCCGGTCCAGCAGCAACCGCAGCGTCTCCGCCTGCGCGCCGATGTCGGTGACGGCCACCTCCGGGTGGTCGGCGAGCGCCCGGTCCAGCGCCCGGCGGGCGGTCGACCGGTCCTCGCCCGCGCCCGGGCTGATCCAGACCGTGGTGACGGCCGCGCCGGGGGCGAGCCGGTCCAGGGTCGCGGGGGTCACCAGCAGCGTCGCACCGGTCTGCAGGGTGAGCGGCAGGCTGCTGCGTCCGGGTTCGACCCGCAGGTCGGTGCCGGGCCCGCCCGCCGGGCCCCCGACCCGGCGCACCCCGCCGCCGCCGAGACCGCTCAGCGCGGCGCCGTCGGCAAGCGCCCCGGCCTGGTCGACGCCGTCCGCCGAGGGGTTGAGCCGGGCCAGGTCGGCGGCCGCGACCAGGGTGGGCCGGCCGTCGAGTTCGACGGTGGCCGAGCGGACCGGCGTGACGGCGAGCCCGCGCTGCGCACCGAGCGCGGTGACCGCCCCGGCGGGCAGCGCGCCGCCCCCGGTGACGACCGCCGAGAAGACCCCGGGCTGGCGCGCGGACACCGCCGGCACCAGGGAGTTGGAGGTGATCTCCAGCGCGGTGACCGCGCCGACCATCACGGTCACGCCGAGCAGCAGCGCCGAGCCGGTCGCCCCGGTGCGGCCCGGGTTGAGCCGCAGCTGCTGGGTGGCGAGCCGCCCGGCCGTCCCACCGAGCCGCCGGGCCGGGCCGCCCAGCACGCCGACGACGGCGGGCAGCAGCCGGTCGGCGAGCCGCAGCACGCCGAAGAAGCTGACGATCGCGCCGACGGTGACCGCGAGCAGCGACAGCGGCGGCGGGGCCACCGCGCCGGCCACCAGCAGCGCCGTCCCCGCGCACAGCAGCACCGCCGTCCACACCGCCGCCCGGGCCTTGGCCGCCCCGCCGACCGGCCCGTGCATGCCGCCGAGCGCGGCCACCGGCGGCACCGCCGCCGCGGCCTTCGCCGGGCCGCGGACGGCCAGCAGGGTGAGCAGCACGCCGAACAGCCCGGCCAGCGCGCAGGTCAGCGGGGCCGGCGCCAGCGAGAGGTGCACCGGGCCGAGGTCGAGCGTGCCGACGACCACCGTCCCCGCCGCGCACAGGCCGACCCCCAGCAGCACGCCCGCCGCCGAGGCTCCCGTCCCGAGCAGCAGCCCCTGGCGGCGGATCAGCCGGCGCAGCTGCCGCCGGTCGGCGCCCACGCAGCGCAACAGGGCGAGTTGGCGGGTCCGCTGAGCCAGCACCACCGTGAAGGTGTTGCCGACCACCATCCGCGCCACCGCGAGCGCGATCAGCACGAAGGAGAGCGCGGCGATCAGCACCACCCCGTAGAGGGTCCGGCTCTGCCGGGTCGCCTCGGTGACGGAGGCGTCTCGGGTGCGCACCTCGACGCCGTCGCCGAGGACGGCGCGCAGCGCCTCGACGGTCCGGGCCCGCGAGGCGTCCGGCCGGACCCGGACGTCCAGCTGGGCGGTGGTGACGCCGGTCGCGTACTGGGCGACCGCACCGGCCGGGACGCCGACGATCGGGCGCCCGGCGAGGCTGGGCGCGCCCCGGCCGTCCAGGACGCCCGCCAGCCGGGCGGTGGCGGGGGAACCGTCGGCCCGGGCCAGCCGCACCTCGGCCCCGGGGGCGGCGTCGAGCCGGTGCGCGGTGTCGGCGTCGAGCAGCACCTCGCCGGGCCCGGCCGGCCAGTGGCCGCCGGTGAGCAACTGCCAGCGCAGCGCCGGGTCGTCGGCGACCGCGCTGACCGCGGCGGTCTGGTCGAGCGGGCGCCCGTCGGCCGTCAGCACCGATCCCTTGCCGACCAGTCGCGGTGCCACCCCGGCCACCCCGGCCGTCCGCCGGGCCCGCTCGGCGGCGGCGTCCAGCCCGCCACCGGCGGCGGTCCTGGTCACCTGCACGTCGCCGGACCCGACCTCGGCGGCCGCGGTCTGGCTGAAGGAGTCCACCAGCGCCCCGCTGCCGCTGACCGAGGCGATCAGGAAGGCCACCCCCAGCGCGATCGCGGCCCCGCTCAGGAGCAGCTGCCGCAGTTGCCCGCGCAGCTCGGCCACGGTGTATCGGTACGTCGTCATCGCTCCCCGGCTCGTCCGCCCTGACCAGGCACGACGCACTGGCAGGGGCCTCACCGAGCCTAGGGTTCGCACCCGCCCCGGCCCGTCAGCACGAGGTCTCCTCGATGATCACTCCGAGGACGGACGGCCGACCGCGCCCCCTCCTCCCCGAGAGGTACGCCGCCCCCGACCCGGCCCGGCCCCGGAAACGCCGTAGGCCCCCCGCCCTGGTGGGCGGGGGGCCTACGGCGACACACGCGTCTCTGGTGCCCCAGGCAGGATTCGAACCTGCGACACCGGCTTTAGGAGAGCCGTGCTCTATCCCCTGAGCTACTGAGGCGAGGATCCGCCGGGGAGCGACTGCATCCCGTAAGCGGATCCGGGGCGGCCGGCCCGAGGGCAAGCCGCTACCGGCTCAGTGTAGCGGGTCGGGCGGCGCCCGGGCGGCGGGTTCGCGATCTTGCCGATGGCGGGGCCGGGCGCGCCGCCCTCCGGCCTCCGACGGGGCGTCGGGGCGGGCGGTGACGGCTGCCCGCCGGGCCGGGGGCGGTGCTCAGCTGCGGGAAACGACCATCTGGGCGCTGCCGTCCGGCAGGCCGGCGACGGCGACCTTCTGCCCGCCGAAGGAGGTGCTCCACCAGCCCTGCCAACTACCCGAGGCGTAGCGGGCGCTGTGGTAGACGACGCCGTCGTTGCCCACGGCGATCAGCTGGGCGTCGCCGTTCGGCATGCCGGTGATCGCGAAGCTCCCGGACTGGAAGCTCGCCGCGCCGGCGTAGCCGTCGACCACGTTCCAGTCCTGCCAGGAGCCGCTCGCGTAGCGGGCGCTGTGGTAGATCTTCCCGTCGCTGCCGGTCGCCAGCAGTTGGGTGTCGCCGTTCGGCATTCCGGCGATCGCGACGTCCTTCGCCTGGAAGGTCGCGGCGCCGACGCCCGCGACGGCGTTCCAGCCCTGCCAGGCGCCGTTCGCGGAACGGACGTTGTGGTAGACGTTGCCGTCGTTGCCGGTGATCAGCACCTGCATGCTGCCGTCCGGCAGTCCTGCGGCCGCGATCTTCTGCGCGCCCCAGTCTCCGATCGGCAGCCAGCCCTGCCAGGCGCCCGAGGCGTAGCGGGCGTTGTGGTAGATCTTCCCGTCCTTGCCGATCGCCATCACCTGGGTGTCGCCGTTCGGCATTCCGGCGATCGCCTCGGCCCGGGCCGCGAACCGCGCCGATCCGGCGTAGCCGTCCAGCGGCGCCCAGCCCGTCCAGGATCCGTTCGGGTAGCGCGCCGTGTGGTACAGGTTGCCGTCGGCACCGGTGGCCAGCGTCTGGGTCGAGCCGTCCGGGGTCGCCGCGATGGCGTCCTGCGAGCCGTTGAAGAAGGCCGAGCCGGCGTAGCCGTCCAGCGGGCTGAAGGACGTCCAGTTGCCGTCCACCAGGCGCGTGGCGTGGAAGAGGTCGCCGGCCTTGCTCACCGGCGCGGTCGGCGACGGGTACGGGTTGGCGTGGTCGGTGCTCAGGCCGCCGTTGCACTTCGCCGCCCAGGCCCCGGCGCCCTGGCCGGCCAGGATCCGCTCCGCCGTCAGGATCTGCTGCTGCTTGGTGGCCTGGTGGGGCATCGGCGCGTACTGGGTGCCGCCGTACGCCTCCCAGGTGCTCTTCGTGATCTGCAGGCCCCCGTAGTACGGCCAGCCGGCCTTGTAGTAGCTCCAGTCGCCGCTGCTCTCGCACTGCGCCACCCGGTCCCAGGTGGCCACCGAGGCCGCCTGGGCGGAGCCGGCGGCCACCGTGGACAGGCTCAGGGCGGCGAGGGCGGTGAACGTGAGGGCGGCTGCGCGGGGTCGGCGGGAGGCGCGGGACATCGTGACCTCTTCTCGGAGGGGCGGGACGGCTCGCGCGGGACGGAGCCGGGGGTGAGCGGCGCGACGGCAGGAGGGCGGCGGCGAGGGGGCCGGCCCACCGCGGCGGGGCGGCGGTGGGCCGGGGGGTGGAACCGGCGGGCGGGGACGGTCAGTTGTAGGTGCCGCCGATGGAGACGGCGTAGTGGTTGCCGCTCACACCGTTCAGCTGGATCGGGGCCGCCGGGTCCCAGCTGCCGGAGCCGTCGCGGATGGTGTGCATGATCCGGTCGTCGTTGGTGATGAAGACGGCCTGGAACTCGCCGTCGATGTTGGCGGCGCTGACCCGGTTGGCGGTGAACGAGCCGATCACGGGGGCGAGCTCGGCGAACGGCTGCCACGTGCCGTTGCCGTAGCGGGCGCCGTGGAACTGCTGGCCGTTGTTGTTCACCACGACGATCTGCGCGTCGGATCCGGTGCCGGCGACCGCCACGTCCTGGGCGGGGCCGACGTTCCCGGCGGCGTCGTAGACGTTGCCCCAGGCCGACCAGGAGCCGCTGACGGCGCGGATGGCGTGGTAGACCGTGCCGCCCGAGACCGTCACGACCTGGAGTTCGCCGTTGACGCTCGCGACCGAGGCGCTGGTCACGGCGCCGCCCGCCGGGGTGATGTCGCCGAACGGCAGCCAGGTGCCGTTCGCGAGCCGGGCGGTGTGGAAGAGCTTGCCGTCGGCTACGGCGACGACGTGCAGGTCGCCGCCGATCGAGACCGCGGAGACCTTGGTGACGTTGCCCAGCCTGTTGGTCTGCGGGCCGATGTCGGTGAAGCGGTCCCAGCTGCCGCCGGTGTGACGGATGGTGTGGTAGATGTTCCCGTCGCCGCCGACGGCGAGCAGGTGGGTGTCGCCGTTGATGCCGGCGTCCGCGATGGACTGGACGCCGCCGATGTCGCCCGCGACGCTCTCCACGTTCCCGAAGCCGGTCCAGCTCCCGTTGGAGGAACGGGTGGTGTGGAAGACGTTGCCGCCGCCGTTCACCACGACCTGGGCGCCCCAGCCCACGGCCCCCTGCTTCGGCGGCAGCGGGGTGCTGTCGACGGTCTTGTCGTAGCGGAAGGGCTTGAAGCCGCCGCTGATCAGGGAGCTGCGCGAGTAGTTGATCTTGCGGGCGGTCAGGCCCGGCCGCGGCTCCTCGTAGACCACGGCGGTGTTGTGGCTGCCGTCGGTCCAGCCGGCGAACAGCACGACGTGCGTGCTGATGTTGTCGATCATGTCGCCGGGCTGCAGGTCGTCGAGGCTGCCGAGCTGGGTGGAGATGTCGTCGAGGGTGGAGGTGACCCGGCTGGAGCCGAGGTGCCAGGCCATCGAGACCAGGCCGGAGCAGTCCTGCCGGTAGGAGCCGTTGCTGTCGCTGTGCCAGAGGCTCTGGCTGTACGGCACCGCCTGGTCGACCCAGTTCTGGGCCCGGGCGATGATCTCGGAGCGGCTGATCGGGCCGTTGACGGACGAGGTGCCGACGGCCTGCGCCGGTGCGGTCAGCGACACGGTGGAGACGACCGCGCCGAGCGCGAGGGCCCCGGCGAGGGCGACGTTGGCGAGCTTCGAACGGTTGGCGGACATGGCGGACCTCCGGACGTGGTGGACGGGGTTGGCGGCTGGGCCCGGCTTCGAGGTGCTCGGGGCCCGACGGTGACGGGCGGCTCACGCGGCGCGCGGATTCCGGTCGGCTGCCCTGCGGGAGCAGCCGGCCTGGCGGCGGTTCGACGCGCTGGTTCGACGCGCTGGTGCGGGGCGCCGCGGGGTGCGGCGCTCGGCGAGGCCGGGGTACGGCGCTCGGATCGGCCTGCCTCGGGAGCGGGCCCGGCTGGACGGCCGCCCCGCAGGAGCAGCCGGTCGATGGGGCCCGGCGGGGCCGGGGCGAGGTGGTGGGGCCGTCAGCCCCGGACAGGCGCTAAGAAGCAGCCGCGGCGGCGGCCCGGCCTGCGACGGCGAGGGTGGCGACCGCGGTGGCCTCGGTCATGACGGTGCGGAGCATGACGGTGTCCTCTCCTGCTGCGACGTGAGGGTGGGATCCGGTGGCCGCGTCCCGCGGTGGCGCGCTCTCCGGTGCCGCCCTGAGCGGTGCTCCCTGGCGGCGATCACCAGCTTCGTCGCAGCTCGGCGGCGGTGGAAGGGGCTTCGGTTGGACGGAAGTGGCCCTGGACCGTTCCGGCCAGGAGCGGTCGGCGTCCGCACCGGGGCCGGGCCGGCGTCCGCGCCGGGGCCTGGTCGGGACCGCGCCGGGGCCGGGTCGGCGTCCGCACCTGGCCAGGTCGGGGCCGGGTCGGGGTGCGGGTGCCGACGAGGGGTCAGAGCGGGTCAAGTAGCCTGCCGGAAAAGTGTTCGACCGCCTTGCCGCGCCGTGCGAAGGAGACGAAGGACCCGATGAGACCTGCTGGGCACCCGGTGGTGCGACTGCTGGGGCAGGTGTGGGTGTGGCCCGCGGTGGTGATGCTGGCGGTGGGCGGGTACCGGCTGGGGACGCCGGAGCTGTGGCGGGACGAGATGGCGACCTGGACGGTGGCCACCCGGTCGTTGGGCGACCTGCTCCGGCTGCTCCAGCACGTGGACGCCAGCAACGGGGCGTACTACCTGCTGATGCACGGCTGGACGACGGTGTTCGGCGACTCCGTGGTGGCGCTGCGAATACCCTCCGTGCTGGCGATGGCGGGGGCGGCCGCGTTCGTGGCGCTGACCGCCGAGCGGCTGTTCGGCAACCGGGTGGCGGCGGTCGGCGCGGGGCTGCTGTTCGCGGTGCCGCCGGAGGTGTCGCGGTACGCGCAGGAGGCGCGCGCGTACGCGCTGGTGACCTTCGCGATCGCGGCGGCCACCTGGTTCCTGGTGCGGGCGCTGGAGCGGCCGACGTGGCGGCGGTGGGCGCCGTACTGCGCGGCGATGGCGGTGGCCGGCGCCGGGCACCTGATCTCGTTCAGCACGGTGGCCGGGCAGGTGGCGCTGGTGCTGCTGCACCTGTGGCGCACGCGCGGGGCGGCGGAGCGGCGGCTGCTGTGGCAGTACCCGGTGGCGGTGGGGGTGGCGGCGGTGCCGGTGCTGCCGGTGGTGCTGCTCGGCAGCCGGCAGTCGGACCGGCAGCTGGGCTGGATCGAGAAGCCGAACCTCGGGGGCCTGGTGCACTTCGGCCAGCACCTGTTCGGCTCGCACACGGTGTTCTACGCCTTCGTGCTGCTGGCGCTGCCGGTGCTGCTGCTGCCGGGCCGGCGGGTGCAGGCCGGGCAGGCGCTGCTGCTCGCGGGGCTGCCGGTGATGGGCGTGTGGGTGGTGTCGCAGGGCGGCACCTCGTACTTCATCGAGCGGTACCTGCTGTTCACGGTGCCCGCGTGGGCGGTGCTGGCCGGGGGCGGGGTCGGCGCGGTGTACGGCGTCGCGGCGGCCTGGGCGAAACGTTTCCGTGCTCCGGGACCGGCCAGGGCGGCGGTGGGACTGCTGACGCTGGGACTGCTCGCCGTCCCGGCCGTGGCGGCGCTGCCGAAGCAGCCCGCGGTGCGCTACGTGGGCTCGCACAACGGGTCGGAGGAGCCGTTCCGGGCGGCCGCCGGGGTGATCGCCGCGGGCTACCGGTCCGGGGACGGGATGGCGGCCCCCCTGGGTAACCAGGCCTGGGCGATGGTGTGGCCGGGCGTCAGCTACTACCTGCCGTCGGACGTCCACCCGTACCCGGTGTTCGTCGCGCAGAGCGCCGACGACGCGGAGGACCTGTCGCCGACGCCGTGCCCGCAGCCGGAGGCCTGTCTGGGGCAGGCGGCGCGGATCTGGCTGCTGGTCCTCGGGGACACCGAGGACCCGCTGACCACCATGCCGGAGGACCAGGCGCAGGCTCTCCGCACGCAGTACGGCGCGCCCGACCAGGTCACGCCGCTCGGCGGGTTCACGGTCGCGCTGCTCGACCGCGACAACTGACGAGCGAGACCCGGAGCACGCGACGGCTGACGAGCGAGACCCGGAGCACGCGGAAACACGACGGAGGGGGAGCCGGGCGAACCGGCTCCCCCTCCGTCGTCGCGGTGTCAGAGCGTGCGGGTCAGCCGGGACTGGATGGACGGCGGGTTCAGGTCGGACTGGAGGGCCACCGGGACCTCCGTCTTGTCGTCGCCCGCGCCCACCCGCAGCAGGCCGACCTCCTGGCCGGCCTTCGCGGTGTGGCCGAGCTTGGCCGCGTCCAGGGTGACCGTGCCGGTGATGCCCGGGAAGCCGGCCACCACGAGGTCCTTGGTCGCGACGACCTGGACCTTGCCGCCGAGGCCGTCGTCCACGGTGCCGACGACGTCGCCCTTCTTCACCACGGTCTGGCCGGTCAGGCCGCCCTGCGCGGCCTGGATCTGCTTGCCGCTGACCTTGAGCACGGTCGGCAGGATGCCGTCGCCGGGGTTGGGCGAGGTGGCCTGCTGGCCCAGGGTGACGCCGATGATCAGCCGCTTCACACCGCCGATCTCCTTGTAGGCGGCCCACATCAGGCAGCCGCCGGCCGGGGTGCTGGAGCCGGTCTTGACGCCGATGACCCCGGTCTTCGGGTTGATCAGGTTGTTGGTGTTGGAGATCTTCGCGTTGTTGAAGTTGGTCTCCGGGGTGGAGACGATCTGCCGGAAGATCTCGTCCTGCATGACCTGCTCGGCCAGCTTCAGCTGGTCCTTGGCGGTGGACTTGGTGTCCGCGAGGAAGCCCGCCGGGTCGGCGTAGGTGGTGTTGGTCATGCCGAACTTGGCCGACGTCTCGTTCATCAGCTTGACGAACGCGTCCTCGGAGCCGGAGTGGAAGCGGGCGAGCAGCCGGGCCACGTTGTTGGCCGAGGGCAGCATCAGCAGTTCCAGCGCCTGGTACTCGGTGAGCACCTGGCCCTCGGTGAGGGTGACCCGGGACTCGTCGACGTTGCCGGACTCCTGCGCGGCCTGCTTGTCCACGGTGATCTTCGGGCCGCTCTCCCCCTTCTTCAGCGGGAACTTCTGCAGGATCAGGTAGGCGTTCATCACCTTGGTGACGCTGGCGATCGAGGACGGCGTCTCCTGCCCGGAGCTGCCGAGGCTGCCGACGCCGACCACCTCGGCGGCGGACTGGCCCTTGGCCGGCCAGGCGAGGTCGAGCTGGTCGCCGGCGAAGCTGAAGCTGCCCGCGGCGGACATCCGCACCTTGGCGTCCGGCAGCGGGCGCAGCAGCTGGGCCACCACCGCCGCACCGAGCACCACGGCGAGGAAGGCCGTCCAGATGGTGATCCGCTTGAGCGCGCGGCGCAGCGGCGAGACCGGGCGCGCGTTGAGGGTCGCCAGGACCTCCATCGCCTCGGCGGTGTTCTCCGGCGCGGGCGGCGGCTCCGGGAGGGGCAGCGGCTCGGGCTTCGGCAGCGGCGGGACGGGCGGCACCGGCCGCGGGTCGGGGGTGGGCAGTGGCTCGGGGGCCGGGGCGGGGCCGGGCACGGGGGCGGGAGTCGGCTTCGGCAGCGGCTCCGGACCGGGCTGCGGCTCGGGTTCGGGGAGGGGCTTGGGCGCCGGGTGCGGCTCGGGCACCGGCTCCGGGACGGGGGACGGCTCGGGCTGCGGGGTCGGCGCCGGAGGCTCGGGCACGGTGCCGGACGCGGCGGCCGCGGGGGCCACGGCGGAGGCGGAGGCGCGCGCAGGTGCGGGCTTGGCCGGCTCCTCGGGCTTGGCCGGCCCGGCTGCCGCCTCGTCCGGTTCGTCGCTCTCGGGCGCGGCGGCCTCGGCGGCCTCGGCGGGTGCGACGGGTGCGACGGCCCCGGGCGTGTCGCCCTCGGACGCGGCCTTCTCCCCGGCCTCCCTCGCCCCCTTCTCGGTGCCCTTCTCGGTGCCCTTCTCCGCACTCCCCGCCACGGCTCCCGCACCCGCCGCGGCCGTCCGCATGGCGAGACGCGGGTCGGTTCCGGTCGGCCGTCCGGCCGCCTTCTCCTCGCCGTCGGCAGCCGTCACGGCCTCCGCCTCCCCGGCCGCGACGTCGGAACTTCCGTCACCGGCGGGCTTGGTCAGCTCCTCCGGCGGCCGCAGCGCGGTGGTCGCACTGTCCACCGGCAGCCGCAGCATCGTGGTCTTGCTGTCCACATCCCGGACACGGAGCTGTACGGTCGAGCCGCGCTTGGCCCCCGCCGCCGGCGTGTCGCCGGGGCCGGTCTCGGCCTCCCGGCTGCCGTTCGGGTTGCCGTCCGGAGCACCGTCCGGGTCCGGACCCGCACCGCCGGCCGTCCCGGTCCGTTCGCGTTCGCGCTCCTGCGCCCGCTCGCCGTCCCTCAGCACCCTGTCGGGGGACTCGCCCACGTATCCCAGCCTCCTCAACGCCCGGCGGGGCACCGGCAGACCCGATTTCGGGAAGCCGACGCCCCGCCCCGTGTACCTGTACAGTCTCCGCCACCGTCGGCCGATCCGGCCGCGCACACCCCGCCCGACCGGCGCTTATTGCCGTCGCACGGGCGTACTGCGGTCTGTTCACCGGTCAGACGCCGGGCCCGCCGCCCCTGGTTCCCCGCCTCCACCGCAAGGTCACGATTCGGAGGCGTACTCGACAAGCCCGTGTGAGAGGCGTCACCCTGTCTCTCATCCACGCGGGGAGGCTTGGATGGGCAAGAGCCGCAGAACTGTTCCCGAGGAACTCTTGCTGCTCGCTTTGGACCCGACCACGGGTACCACGGCGCAGCCGCAGACCCTCGACCTCGGACTCGCCGGGGCCCAGCTCGTCGAGCTGTCCCTGGCCGGACGGATCGTACCGGAGGGAGACCGGATCGCTGTCGTGCTCGCACGGCCGACCGGCGACCCGACCCTGGACCACGCACTGGAACTGCTGCGCCGACGCGGCAGTCCGGTCCGCGCGGCGCACTGGATCGGCGGGCCCCGGCTGGGGCTGCGGCAGACCTACCTGGCGCACCTGGAGCGCTGCGGCATGGTCACGGCCGTGCCGGGCCAGGTGTGCGGGGTGCTGCCGACGACCCGCTATCAGGCGTCGGACGACTGCACCAACGCCGCGATCAAACAGCGGCTGGACACCGCCATCCGCACCGGCGTGCCGCCGGACCCGCGGACGGCGGCGCTGGCGGCCCTGGCCCATTCCGTGGGCCTGGGCAAGCACCTGTATCCGGGCAACGAGGGCCGGTCCTCGCGGTCGCGGCTGCGGGACCTGATCCGGTACGACCCGCTGGGCGGGATGGTCGCGCACGCCGTGATGGACGTGCAGAACGGCCTGCCGGCGCAGCAGAACCGTTCTGCCCAGGGTTCCGGGACCGGTACCGGCACCGGGCGTTCCGGCGCCCGCGCGGCGGGCCGGGGCTCGGGGCGGGTCGCCGCCTCACGGGTCGGCGTCCGCTGACCGGGACCGCCCGGGCGCGCGGGACGCCGCACCGATCGCCGTACGGCCTGCGCGGCACGTGCAGCCCGCACGGCCCGTACGGCCCGTGACGGCGGGCACCATGGGCCCGGCAGGCACGACGGGCCCGGCAGGCACCACGGGCACCACGAGCCCGGCGGCACCTCCGACGGCGCGCGCCGCCCCGTTCACGCCGCCCGACGGCGCTGAGCAACGGCGCTGAAGGACCCGACGCACCACCGAAGCAGCACCCGCACCACCAGGAGCACGGAGGGGCGGTCGCCCCGCGACGGAAGTCGCCCGGCGACCGCCCCTCTGCCGTCCCCGAAGGCCCTTCGGGGCCCGTGCGGGGAGCCCGGCAGTCCTGCCCTCGCAGGTGCCACTGGCACCTGCGCCGCCGGGGAGCACATCCTTAGCCCGTACCGGTTCGAGCCGCTGAGCCGCATTACCACTTGAGGGCCCTCGCCGTCTCACAGAAGTGCTTTTCCGACGATCTGTTCTACTGCGCTGCTGTGATTCCCTGACGCCGACCTGGCCCGAGGTGACATGCTGCTCCAAGTCAGGGGGGTTGGTCCCAATGTCCGAAGTGTTCCGAGGGCTGCCGTTCCAACGATCACCAGAGGTCCGGCCGGAGGTCGATGTGTCGACGAGCATCAATCCCACCGTGCGCCGTCGGCGCCTGGGCTCGGAGCTGCGCAAACTCCGCGAGGGCCTCGGGATGACGGCGGAGGAGGTGGCGGGCCGGCTGATGGTCTCCCAGTCGAAGATCAGCCGACTGGAGAACGGCCGCCGCAGCATCAGCCAGCGCGACGTGCGCGACCTCTGCGACGTCTATCTCGTGAACGACGAGCAGATGCGCGCCAGCCTCATGGAGATGGCCAAGGAGTCCCGTCAGCGCGGCTGGTGGCACGACTTCAACGACATGCCGACCCCGTACAGCGTCTACATCGGGCTGGAGGCCGAGGCCTCCTCGATCCGCGCGTACGAATCCTCCTTCGTCCCGGGCCTGTTGCAGACCGAGCAGTACGCGCAGGCCGTCGTGGAGGGCACCCAGCCGGACACCGACGCGCTCGCCGTGCAGCGCCGGGTGCAGGTCCGGATGAAGCGCCAGGACCGCATCCAGGGCGAGAACCAGCTCGGCAGCCTGTGGACCGTCATAGACGAGGCGGTGCTGCGCCGCGAGGTCGGCAGCCGCGAGGTGATGGCCGAGCAGCTCAAGCACATGATGGAGCTGAGCCAGCACCCGAACATCACCATCCAGGTGATCCCGTTCTCGGCCGGGGCCCACCCCGGTATGACCGGGACATTCTCCCTGCTGGAGTTCCCCGAGTCAGCCGATTCCACGGTTGTCTACTTCGAAGGGGTGACGAGCGATCTCTACCTGGAGAAGGACGCGGACGTCCGCCGCTATACCGGTCTGTACGACTACCTGCGGGCGGCGGCACTCGGCGTGGCGGAGAGCCGGGCACTGATAGCTGAGATTGAAGAGGGATACCACTGATGAGCACCACCTCCGAGCACGGAACCCGCTGGCGGAAGAGCAGCCACAGCGGCGGCAACGGCGCCTGTGTGGAGATCGCCACGCCGGCCACGGGGGCGGTGGCGGTACGGGACTCCAAGGACCCTCAGGGGCCGCAGCTGCGCTTCTCCGCCGAGGCCTGGACCGCGTTCGCGAGCGCTGCGGCCACCGGGGTGTTCGGCCGCCGCTGACCCTGCGGCGGCGGCCACCGACCCGGCCCCGCGCCCCCGGTGCGAATCCGAGCTCGGCCCGTTTGCCCGTAGCAGTGGCCGTCGCCCTCGCCGGCGGCCGACGCTACGGGCAAACGTCGTTCCCGCCCGAACTTCCCGCCCCATCCGCCCTGTCCGTCCTGTCCGCCCCATCCGCCCCGTCCGTCCTGTCCGCCCCGTCCGCCCCGTTCAGCGCACCACCGGGTACCGCTCCGACCAGGTCAGCCCCTCCGGGGTGCGCGGATCGTGCAGTTCGGTGCCGTGCATCAGCTCCAGCACGAAGTCGTCGGCGAGTTCGAGGATGGCGCCTCGCCCCTCCAGCCCGGCCACCAGCCCCGACGGCAGCGCGGTGTCACCGTGCAGCACCCCGAGCAGGCTCCCGCAGACCGCGCCGGTGGAGTCGCTGTCCCCGGAGTGGTTGACGGCGAGCAGCAGGCCCGAGCGCACGTCGTGCGCGACCAGCGCGCAGTAGACCCCGATCGCCAGCGCCTCCTCGGCGACCCAGCCCTCCCCCAGCGCCTCCACCCGGTCCGCGGACGGCTCGCCGGCCCGGACCGCGTCCAGCGCGGCCCGCAGCGCGGCGGTGGTCTCCTCGTGCGCCTGCCGCTCGGAGAGCAGCGCCAGGGCGAGGTGGACGCCCTCCTCCAGGGTGCCGCCGCGGGCCACGCTCTGGACGATCACCGCGAGCGCGCCCGCCGCGAGGTAGCCGGTGGGGTGGCCGTGGGTGAGCACCGCGCACTCCACCGCGAGTTGGAAGACCAGGCCCGGCTCCCAGCTGGTGAGCAGGCCGAACGGCGCCGCCCGCACCACCGTGCCGCAGGCCTTGGAGTGCGGGTTCTTCGGCCGCTCCACGGTGCCGAGGAACTCGGCGTCGGCCCCGGTCAGGCCGGACAAACAGCCCTGGCCGGGGGCGCGCTGGGCGTACAGCCACTCCTCGCGGCCGAGCCAGCCGAGGTCGGGGCGGCGCTCGTCGGGGCCCCAGTCGCGCTGGGTGGCGGCCCAGCGCAGGTAGGCCAGGTGCAGGTCGGTGGGCGGATGCCAGCTGCCGGTGTCGCGCCGGATGTGGGCGCGGATCAGGCCGTCGACGGTGAACAGGGTGAGCTGGGTGTCGTCGGTGACGGCGCCGGTGCGCCCGTACGCGGGGACGTAGCCGGTGACGCCCTGCGGGCCGTGCTGGGCCCGGATCTTCTCCAGCGGCTCGAACTCGACGCCGGCGCCGAGCGCGTCGCCGATGGCACCGCCGAGCAGACAGCCCCGCACCCGGCTGCGGAAGTCCTGCTGCTGGGCGCGTGACCACAGTGGCATCACGACGGGGCGCCTTTCCTCGGGGCAGGGGGCTGCGCGACGCACGGCCGCGGCGCGCGCCCTGGCACTGTATTCGAAGACCCGAGCGAATCAAGGGCGTCCCTCGTGCTCCGGTTCCCCGGCCCCGGGCGCCGTACGGGCGGCAGCGGGGCCGGGGGGAACCAGCAGGCCGAGGCCGGGGGAACCAGCAGGCCGGGACCGGCGGAACCGGGAGGCCGGTGGCGTGATCAGTCCAGGACCGGCAGCAGCTCCGGCAGGTGCCCGTCCGAGGCCAGCGCCGCGGCCCGGCGCTCGGCCGGCACCTCGCCGTACGTGGTGGTGCGCTGGCGGTGCGGGCGGCCCGCCGCCTCGGCGATCGCCTGGAGGTCGCGCACCGACTTGTAACTCCCGTACGCCGAGCCGGCCATCCGCGAGATGGTCTCCTCCATCAGCGTGCCGCCCAGGTCGTTGGCGCCCGAGCGGAGCATCTCGGCGGCGCCCTCCGCGCCCAGCTTGACCCAGCTGGTCTGGATGTTGGGGATGTGCGGGTGCAGCAGCAGCCGGGCCATCGCGACCACCGCGCGGTTGTCCCGGGCGGTCGGGCCTGGCCGGGCGATGCCGGCCAGGTAAACCGGCGCGTTGGTGTGGATGAACGGCAGGGTCACGAACTCGGTGAAGCCGCCCGTGCCGTCGGTCGCGAGGGAGCGCTGCTGGATCTCGGCGAGCAGCCGCAGGTGCCCGAGCCAGTGCTTCGGGGTGTCCACGTGCCCGTACATCATGGTGGACGAGGAGCGGATGCCCAGTTCGTGCGCGGTGGTGACCACTTCGACCCAGGTGGCGGCCGGCAGCTTGCCCTTGGTGAGCACCCAGCGGACCTCGTCGTCCAGGATCTCGGCCGCCGTGCCCGGGATGCTGTCCAGGCCGTTCTCCTTGGCCCGCTGGAGCCAGTCGCGGATGGACAGCCCGGTGCGGGTCGCGCCGTTGACCACCTCCATCGGCGAGAAGGCGTGCACGTGGATGCCGGGCACCCGCTCCTTCACCGCCCGGGCGATGTCGAAGTAGGCGGTGCCGGGCAGGTCCGGGTGGATGCCGCCCTGCATGCAGACCTCGGTGGCGCCCACCTCCCAGGCCTGCGCGGCCCGGTCGGCGACCTGCTCCAGCGACAGGGTGTAGGCGTCGGCGTCGGTGCGGCGCTGGGCGAACGCGCAGAAGCGGCAGCCGGTGTAGCAGACGTTGGTGAAGTTGATGTTCCGGGTGACGCAGTAGGTGACGTCCTCCCCGACGGTGTCCCGGCGGACGTCGTCGGCGATCCGGCAGAGCGCGTCCAGGGCCGGGCCGTCCGCGTGGAACAGCGCCAGCGCCTGGTCGTCGGTGAGCCGTGTCGGGTCGTCGGCGGCCACCGCCAGCGCCTCGCGCAGGTCGCCGACCAGCCGCTCGGGCGCGCCCTCGGCGAGCACCTGCTCGCGCAGCACCTCCCAGTCGCCGTAGACGTCCTCGAAGTCGGCCCGGCGGTCGCCGGTGCGGCCCTCGGTGTCGATGGTGGCGTGCAGGTCGGTCCGCCCGTACGAGACGGGCAGGTCCTCGGGCTCCTGCCAGGGCAGGCCGCGGACCACCGCGTCCGGGTTCGCCAGCCCGGTCTCCGGGTCGGCGAGGGCGCGCACGTGCGGCAGCACCCGCGGGTCCAGCCAGGGCTCGCCGCGCCGCACGTACTCGGGGTAGACGGCGAGGCGTTCGCGCAGTTCGAAGCCGGCGGCCGCGGAGCGCTCGGCGAGCCGCTCGATCTGCGGCCACGGGCGTTCGGGGTTGACGTGGTCGGGGGTGAGCGGGGAGACGCCGCCCCAGTCGTCGACGCCGGCCGCGATCAGCCGCCCGTACTCGCCGTCCACCAGGTTCGGCGGCGCTTGCAGGCAGGCCGCCGGGCCCATCACGTGCCGGGCCACCGCCACGGTGGCGACCAGCTCGTCCAGTTCGGCGTCGGGCATGCCGCGCATCGCCGTGTCCGGCTTGGCGCGGAAGTTCTGCAGGATCAGCTCCTGGACGCCGTGGTAGGCCCGGGAGACCTTGCGCAGCGCGAACAGCGACTCCGCGCGCTCCTGGTACGTCTCGCCGATGCCGATCAGCAGGCCGCTGGTGAACGGGACGGAGCTGCGCCCGGCGTCCTCCAGCACCCGCAGCCGGACGGCCGGTTCCTTGTCCGGCGAGCCGAAGTGCGGGCCGCCGGGCTCGCTCCACAGCCGGGTGGCGGTGGTCTCCAGCATCATGCCCATGGAGGCGGAGACGGGCTTGAGCCGCTGGAAGTCCGTCCAGCCGAGCACCCCGGGGTTGAGGTGCGGGAGCAGGCCGGTCTCCTCCAGGATGCGGATCGACATCGCCCGCACGTAGGCGATGGTGTCGTCGTACCCGTGCGCGTCGAGCCACTCGCGGGCCTCGGGCCAGCGGTCCTCGGGCTTGTCGCCGAGGGTGATCAGGGCTTCCTTGCAGCCGAGTTCGGCCCCGCGCCGGGCGACGTCCAGCACCTCGTCGGGGGACATGAACATCCCGTGGCCGGCCCGGCGCAGCTTGCCGGGGACGGTGACGAAGGTGCAGTAGTGGCACTTGTCGCGGCAGAGCCGGGTGAGCGGGATGAAGACGCTCTTGGAGTAGGTGATGACGCCGGGCCGCCCGGCCGCCGCCAGCCCCGCGTCGCGGACCCGGGCGGCGCTCGCACACAGGTCGTTCAGGTCCTCGCCTCTGGCCTGGAGCAGCACCGCGGTCTCGGTGACGTCCAGGGCGACGCCGTCCCGGGCTCGGCGCAGGGCGCGCCGCATCGCGTTAGCGGTCGGGGGGTTGCTTGCGTCCATGGCGGTTCCGTCCATGGCGCGACCCTACGCCAGGTGTCGTACGTTCGGAGTAGCCAACCCTGAGGGCGTCTCAGGGTCGATGTACCCGTGAGGTTTACCCCGAACTGGCCCCGCAGGGCGATGACGGGGCCCGGGTGCGGGCCTCTAATGGAGGGGCACAGCCAATCGCTCGTGTTCGTAGAGGAGTTGAGGACGCCATGACCAATGACACGGCGGCGGGGGACAACGTGGACGGCGGCGTGCCGTACCGCTCACGGCGGCGCATGCTGGTGCGGGCCGGGGTGCCGCTGACGGTGGCCGCGGTGATCGCCGCCGGGATCGGCCTGGTGCCCGCACTGGCCGCCGACGCCCCGCCCGAACTTCCCTCGCTGACGCCGGAGCAGCTGGTGGCCAAGGTGCTCGGCTCCGACGCTCAGAGCCTCTCCGGCACGGTGTCCGTCTCCACCGACCTCGGCCTGCCCGGCCAGCTGCTGGGCGTCGCGGCCGGCGGGCTCGGCGCGGCGGCCGGGCGCGGCGGCGGCCAGGGCTCCTCTTCGGCCGACCCGCAGGCCAAGCTGCTCGGCCTGCTCGGCGGCGACCAGACGCTGCGGGTCGCGGTGGACGGCCCGGACCGCCAGCGGGTCGACCTGCTGGAGGACATGGCCGGCTACACCGTCGTCCACAACGGCGACCAGGCCTGGGCCTGGGACAGTTCGACCAACACCGCCGTGCGCCTGACCGGCCAGGCGCCCGCCCAGCACCCCGACACCGCCGGCAAGCACGCCGGGGCCCCGCTGACCGGGGTGCCGACGACCCCGCAGGAGGCCGCCCGACAGTTCCTGACCGCGAGCGCGGGCACCACGTCGGTCACCGTGGCCGGCACCGCCAACGTGGCCGGGCAGAAGGCGTACCAGCTGAGCGTCAAGCCCGCGCAGTCCGGTTCGACCGTCGCCGAGGTCCGGATCGCGGTCGCGGCCGACAACGGGGTGCCGCTCTCGGTGGTGGTCAAGGGCGTCGACGGTTCCACCGTGCTGGACGTCCACTTCACCGACGTGTCCTTCGCCAAGCCGGCCGCCAAGACCTTCGACTTCACCGTGCCCAAGGGCGCCAAGGTGACGGAGCACAAGGCGGACGGGGGCGCCAAGGGTGAGGTGCCGCAGGGCTTCGCGCCCAAGGGTTCCGCGCCCGGGGGCAAGGCCGGTCAGGACGCCTCGGGCCGGGACCACGGCGGCGTGAACGTGATCGGCGAGGGCTGGACGACCGTGGTCTCGGCGCAGCTGCCCGGCGGCGCCGTCGACGCGCCGCAGGACGGCGGCAAGGGCGGCAAGCACGGCGGCCGGGGCGCGGCCCTGAACCCGCAGGCGCTGGTGAAGTCGCTCGGCAAGCCGGTCGGCGGCGGCACGCTGATCAGCACCAAGGTGGTGAACGTCCTGGTCACCGACGACGGCCGGGTGTTCGCCGGCGCGGTGACCCTGCCGGTGCTCCAGCACGCCGCCGGGGTGAACTGACGGATGACGAAGGCTCCCGTAACGG
Organism: Kitasatospora sp. NPDC087271; assembly: GCF_044744605.1. Lineage (NCBI taxonomy): Bacteria > Bacillati > Actinomycetota > Actinomycetes > Kitasatosporales > Streptomycetaceae > Kitasatospora > Kitasatospora sp. NPDC087271. Next base: position 170,200 of record NZ_JBIUYQ010000004.1, on the reverse strand, counting down.
GGGACGTTACGGAGTCGGCCGGGGGTCCGGGCGCCGAGCAGCGCCCGGGCCCCGTGCCTTCCACCTCCTCTTCCCCCTCCACCTCCTCCCCCGGTTCCCCCGGCTCCTCCCGTCCCGACGACGTGATCAGGACCCGCGGCCTGACCAAGCGCTTCCGGGGCGGCCAGCTCGCCGTGGACGGCCTGGACCTGAGCGTGCCGCGCGGCTCCGTCTTCGGCTTCCTCGGCCCGAACGGCTCCGGCAAGACCACCACCATCCGGATGCTGATGGGCCTGATCGCCCCCACCTCCGGCGTCGCCACCGTCCTCGGCGAGCCGATGCCGCAGTCCGTCGCCTCCGTGCTGCCCCGGGTGGGCGCGCTGATCGAGGGCCCGGCGCTGTACGGCTTCCTCTCCGGGCGGGACAACCTGGTCCGGTTCGACGCCGCCGACCCGACCGCCGACCCGCGCACCCGGCGCCTGCGCGTCGAGACGGCGTTGGAACGGGTCGGGCTGAGCGCCGCGGCGGCCAAGAAGGCCCGCGCGTACTCGCTGGGCATGAAGCAGCGGCTCGGCCTGGCGTCGGCGCTGCTCCAGCCGCGCGAGCTGCTGGTGCTGGACGAGCCCACCAACGGGCTGGACCCGCAGGGCATGCGCGAGATCCGGGCGCTGGTGCGGGAGGTCGCGGCGGAGGGGACCACGGTGTTCCTCTCCTCGCACCTGCTGGACGAGATCGAGCAGGTCTGCACGCACGCGGCGGTGATGTCCCGGGGCCGGCTGGTGGTGCAGGGCACCGTCGCCGAACTGGCCGCCCGCGCGCAGGGCCGGCTGGTGGTCCGCACGCCGGACGTGGCGCACGCCGTGGAGGTGCTGGCGGCCCACCGGGTCGGCTCCCTGCTGCCCGGCGACGGGCGGGTGGACGGCGAGCTCGGCGCGCTCGGCTCCCCGGTCGAGGAGGCGTTGCCGAAGCTGTGCGCGGCGCTGGTCGAGGCCGGGGTGCGGGTGCACGGGTTCGGGCTGGAGCGGGGCACGTTGGAGGACGCCTTCGTGGCGCTGACCGGGGAGGGCTTCGATGTCGCAGGCTGAGCTGTCGCAGGCCGGGGTGTCACAGGCCGGGATGTCGCAGGCCGGGGCGGTGCCGGTCGGGGCTCAGCCGGTCCGGACCGGGCGGAGGCCGCAGACGGCGGCCGGGTTCCTGGCGCTGTTCCGCAACGAACTGCACCTGACCTTCCGCCGGATGCGTACCAAGGTGCTGCTGGGGATCCTGGCGGTGCTGCCGATCCTGATCGGCGTGGTCGTCAAGCTCAACACGGGCAGCCCGCACGAGGGCGGCGGCGGGGTGAACTTCATCGCGCAGACCACCCAGAACGGCCTGTTCCTGGTCTTCACCGCCCTCGCGGTCGCGCTGCCGGTGTTCCTGCCGATGACGGTCGGCGTGGTCGCCGGGGACTCGGTCGCCGGCGAGGCGGCCACCGGCACGCTGCGCTACCTGCTGGTCGCGCCGGCCGGACGCACCCGGCTGCTGGCCGCCAAGTTCACCGCCGGGCTGGTGTTCTGCCTGGCCGCCACCGTGGCGGTCGCGGCGGCGGCGCTGGCCACCGGCGCCGCGCTGTTCCCGCTCGGCGAGGTGACGCTGATCTCCGGCGACACCATCGGCTTCGGCGACGCGCTGCTGCGGGCGGTGCTCGTGGCCGGGGTGGTGGCGGCCTCGCTGGCCGGGCTGGTGGCGATCGGGCTGTTCGTCTCCACGCTCACCGGCAGCGGCATCGCGGCGATGGCGGCGACCGTCGGGCTGGTGGTCACCGTGCAGATCCTGGACGCCTTCCCGCAGTTGGACGCCGTCAGGCCGTTCCTGTTCACCCATTACTGGCTCAGCTTCGCGGACCTCCTGCGCCAGCCGATGTACTGGGACGGCGTGTGGAAGGACCTCGGCCTCCAGGCCGCCTACGTCGCCGTGTTCGGCGCGGCGGCCTGGTCCCGCTTCACCAGCCGGGACATCAGCGTCTGACCGGCGCCTCGGCGGGGTCGGATCGGAAGCGGCGGATCAGCAGGGGCGGATCAGTGCCTGACGGCCGCCTTCGCGGGGGCGGGCTGCGGCACGGCCGCGGCCCGCCCCGCGCGGTCGGCCCGCACCTGGCGCAGCGCGTCCCAGGTGAGCACCGCGAGCGCCAGCCAGACCAGGCCGAAGCCGGCCCAGCGGGCGGGCGGCATCGACTCGTGGAACACCGCCACGCCGATCAGGAACTGGAACACCGGCGCCAGGTACTGGAGCAGCCCGAGCACGGTCAGCGGCACCCGCACGGCCGCCGCGCCGAAGAACAGCAGCGGGATCGCCGTGATCACCCCGCTGAGCATCAGCAGCCCGGAGTGCCCCCAGCCGTACGAGCCGGTCACCGTGTGGCCGAAGGTGCCGCGCCCGCTGACCTCCAGGTAGACCAGGTAGCCGAGCGCGAACGGGAACATGAAGGCGCTCTCCGCCGCCAGGCTCTCCAGGCCGCTCAGCCCGACCTTCTTCTTCAGCAGCCCGTACGTGGCGAAGGAGAGCGCCAGGGTGAGCGCGATCCACGGCAGCCGCCCGTACGCGACGCTGAGCACCGCGACGGCGGCCGCGCCGACACCGACCGCCGCCCACTGCGCCGTCCGCAGCCGCTCCTTGAGCACCAGGACGCCGAAGCCGATGGTGACCAGCGGGTTGATGAAGTAGCCGAGGCTGGTCTCGACGACGTGCCCGGCGTTGACGCCCCAGATGTAGACGCCCCAGTTGATCGAGATCACCGTGGCCGCGCCGGCCAGCATGGCGAGCCGGCGGGGCTGGCGCAGCAGCGGGCGTATCCAGCTCCAGTGCCGCTGGGCGATCAGCAGCAGCACCACGGCGACCAGGGACCAGACCATCCGGTTGGCCAGGATGTCGTCGGCGGCGCCGGGCTCCAGCAGTGGCCAGAACAGGGGGAAGAGGCCCCAGATGCCGTAGGCCGCGACGCCGTACCAGAGGCCTCGGCCGCTGTCCTGCTGGGTTGTCTCTGGCATGGCCGCCTGCCCTCCGCGCGCGTGTGTCGAGGTGACGGTAGCGGGCGGAGGGGCAGGCTGTCATCTCCGTTTCCGCATTTTGGTCATGACATCGCTGACCTCGGGAAACGCGGGCCCACGGCGGGTCCGGAGTGCGGGAGGACCTGAGGCCCGGAGCGCCTCAGGCCTGGAGCGCCTCAGGCCCGGAGCGCGGCGCGCACCGACTCGGCCAGCGGGACGGTCGGGCGGCCGATCAGCCGGGCCAGGTCGCCCGGGGTGCCGGCCAGCTCGCCACGGGCGATGCCCGCGTCCACGTCCACCAGCACCTCGGCGAAGCCCTCCGGCAGGCCCGCGCCGACCAACGCCGCGAGGTGCTCCGCCGGTGCCACGTCCTGGTGCGCGACCGGCTGCCCGGAGACCAGCGCCAGCTCGGCCGCCAGCTCCGCCAGGCTCCACGCGGCGTCGCCGCTCAGCTCGTACACCCGGCCCTCGTGGCCCTCGCCGAGGAGCACGGCGACCGCCGCGTCCGCGTAGTCCTTGCGCGGGGCGGTGGCCACCCGGCCGTCCCCGGCGCTGCCGAGCACCACGCCGCGCGCCACCGTGCCGGCCGCGTCCCCCAGGTAGTTCTCGGTGTACCAGCCGTTGCGCAGCAGGACGGACGGCAGGCCGGATGCGCGGATCAGCTCCTCCGTCGCCTTGTGCTCGTCGGCCAGCCGGAAGGTCGCCGCGCCCGGCGCGCTCGTGTAGGCGAACAGCGCGACGCCGGCCGCACGGGCCGCGTCGACCACCGCGCGGTGCTGCGGGATCCGCCGGCCGACCTCGCTGCCCGAGATCAGCAGCACCCGGTCACCGGCCGCGAAGGCGCCGGCCAGGGACGCCGGGTCGTCGTAGTCGACCACGCGGACGGCCACCCCGCGCGCGGCCAGGTCGGCCGCCTTCTCGGCGGAGCGGACGGCGACCGCCACCTCGCTCGCGGGGACCGCGGCCAGCAGGCCCTCGACGACGAGACGGCCGAGCTGGCCGGTGGCACCGGTGACGACGTACATGGGGATGCTCCTTGGGTGGGTTTCTGCCTCGACGGGGTTCCCGCCTCGAAACTCACCCTAGGGACTGCACTAACCTTTCGAAAGTACGCACTTCAAAGTACGGTACTGACATGAAGGTAATGGCAGGACAGTCATGAAGACCCTGGAGGAAGGCCGCCCGGCCGTCCCGGTGCGCGAGCTGCCGCCGGCGGACGTGTTCGACCGCATGTGCCCGTCCCGGGGCGTGCTGGAGCACGTCACCAGCCGCTGGGGCGTCCTCGTGCTCGGCGCGCTGCGCGAGCGCGGCTACCGCTTCAGCGAACTGCGCCGACGGGTCTCCGGCGTCAGCGAGAAGATGCTCGCGCAGACCCTGCAGACGCTGGAACGCGACGGCTTCGTGCACCGCGAGGCCCACCCGGTGATCCCGCCCCGGGTCGACTACAGCCTCACCCCGCTCGGCCGGGAGGCCGCCGAACTGGTCGCCGCCCTCGCGCACTGGTCCGAGCAGCGGGTCCCCGCCGTCGAGGCCGCCCGCGCGGAGTACGACGCCCGGCCTAGCGTTCGCTGATCAGGGCCGCCAGCCCGTCCAGCACGCGGGCCAGGCCGAAGGCGTACGCGTGGTCCGGGTCGTACGCGCCGCCGTGGACCTCGCCGGCGGCGGCGCCCACCCGGGCCGCGACCGGGTAGCGCTCGGCGTCGAAGACCTTGGCGAGCAGCTCGGCGTTGGCGGCCCACCACTGCGCGTCGGTCATCGCGCTGTCCTGCCGGGCGGCGCGCTCGTCGGCGGCCATCCGGGCGCAGGTCTGGACGAAGCCCAGCAGGTGGGTGAGCGCCGCGTCCAGTTCGACGTCGGGCAGGCCGGTGCCCTCGAAGGCGCGCAGCTCGTACTCGTACTTGGCCATCAGGCCCGGGCCGAGCGGCGGGCGGCTGGTGGAGACCGCCGAGACCCACGGGTGGGCTCGGTGCAGCGCCCGGTTGTCGTCGGCGACGGCGGTCACCCTGGCCCGCCAGCCGTCGTCGGCGGGGGTGCTGCGCGGCGTCGTCGCGTAGACGGTGTCCAGCATCAGGTCGAGCAGCTCGGCCTTGCCGGGGACGTAGGTGTACAGCGCCATCGGGGACAGCCCCAGCTCCTGCGCCACCCGGCGCATGGTGACGGCGTCCACGCCCTCGGCATCGGCCAGGGCGATGGCCACGGCGGCGATCTCGCCGGTCGACCGGGCCTGCCGCGGGCCGCGCCGGCCGGGCTTCTCCTCGGCGGTCAGCCCCCAGAGCAGGGCGAGGGTGCGCGCCGGATCTCCTGCGCTGCTGCGGTCCGTGGCCATGGGGGGATCTTTTCACGGCCCCGCCGACAGCTCGACGGAGCGACGGCCGGTCGCTCAGCGGTCCGGCAGCCCGGTGCCGGCGTCATACGAGCGCCGGGTGGATCAGCCGCCCGTGGTGGATGAGCGAGGCGGACTGCTTGAGCCGGTTCACCCGGACGCTGATCTCGTAGCCGCGGATGCCCTCGACGTGGGCCAGGCGGCCGGTGAGGTAACGGTAGAAGTCGGGGGTGTCCCGGCAGGCGACCACGGCCATCAGGTTGTGGCGTCCGCTGATCGCGGCGACGAACGCGCACTCGTGGTGGCCGCCGACCTCCTCGCCGACCTGGTGCAGCCGCGGTAGGTCGACCTGCAGCCACAGGGTGGCGTTGAGCCGGTAGCCGAGGCGCTCGGCCAGGGTGTCGACGTCGTACGTGAGCGAGCCTGCTGCCTCCAGTGCCTCCAGGCGACGGGCGACCCGGGGCTTGGACCAGCCGGTGACCTTGGCCAGGTGGGTATGGGTGGCCCGGCCGTCCTCGGCGAGCGCGCGCAGCAGCGGCAGGTCCTGTTCACCCAGGGGCGTCGACGAGGCCACTGCGGGGGTGGGGTGGCCGGAGGTCAGCCGCCGCACCTGTTCGGGGGTGAGCGAGGCGTCGGGGTCGGTCCAGGGCGCGGTTCCGGGACCGCCGTAGATACGCACGACCAGGTCGACGTTCACGTCCAGGACCGCGCCCGCTCGCGGCAGCTGGCGCAGCAGCAGGTCGTCATGGTCGGTTCCGGCGGGGGACCGGATGATGCAGATGATCTCCGAGCCGCCGGAGGCGATGCCGACGTACGCCACCTCGGACCGGCGGGCCAGTGACTGGGCCAGCGGTGCCACCGCATCAGGTCGGCAGCGCAGCCGGGCGATCCACTCCGCCTGGCCGTCGGCGTTCAGGTTGCCCAGTCCGACGACGCGCAGCAGGCCGTCCCGCCGCAGGGCGGCGTAGCGGCGCGCCACAGTCTGTTCGGACACGCCGATGACCTCCCCGAGCCGCCGGAACGAGACCCGGGGCGCGCACTGCAAACCGTGGATGATTTTGCGGTCCAGATCATCAGCCATGGAGGAATGGTCCCATCGCCAGGCGCTCAGGCGGAGGTTCCGGGAGGCTTCTTGGGATCGACTGCGGGTTTCGGGCGCTTCGGGGAGAAGCTGATCGGCGGCTCCACGGGCGGCTGCCATCGGCCGTCGCCCCCGGGAGCGGGCGCACGCTCCCGGCGGCGCTCCGAGAATGCGGGGCCTCCCCCGCAGCAGCCGAAGGAACGACCCCGTGAACTCCACAACGACGCCGGACCTCAGGGCCGGACGGGCCGCCACGCTCGTCATGGCCTGCCTGGGTGTCTTCGTCGCCTACCTGCCCGTCACCACCGTGTCGGTGAGCCTGCCGGCGATCCAGCGCGCGCTGGGCACGTCGACCTCCGAACTGTCCTGGGTGTCGGACGCGTTCGTGCTGCCGATGGCCGCGCTGATCCTGACCACCGGCGTCTGGGGCGATGTCCACGGCCGCAAGAAGGTCTTCCAGACCGGCATGGTCTTCTGTGCGCTGGGCGCCGCGATCTCGCTGCTGTCCAGCTCGGTGCAGGCACTGTGGGTCGGGCAGGCGGTCTCCGGCATCGGCGCCGCCGCTCTGCTGCCCACCACACTCACACTGATCAGCCATGCCGTGCCCGACCACCGTGAGCGGGGCAAGTTCATCGGCTTCTGGGCGATGAGCCTGACGGCCCCGCTCGCCGTCGGCCCGCTGATCGGCGGCGCCCTGCTGGAGCACACCACCTGGCGCTGGATCTTCCTGCTGCCGATACCGCTCTCCGTGGCCCTGCTGGCCGTCGCCGCGTTCCGGCTGCCCGACTCGCGCGCCCCGCACGGCCGCCGGCTCGACTGGCCCGGCCAGATCACCGCCGCCACCACCGTCACCGCACTGGTCTACGGCGTCATCGAGGGCGGCGCGGACGGCTTCGACGAACCCGCTGTGATCACCGCGCTGACGCTCGGCGCGGTCGCCGCCGGAGCCTTCGTCCTGGTGGAACTCCGCAGTACCAGCCCGATGCTGGACCTGGCGCTGTTCCGCAGCCCCGCGTTCACCGCCACCGCACTGGTGGCCGTGGTCAGCTTCCTCGGCCTGATCGGCTTCTTCTTCGTGCTCAGCCTGTACTTCGGCCTGGTCCAGCACCTGAGCACCATGCAGGCGGCACTGCGGATGGTGCTGGTGTCCGGCACCTCGCTGGTGGCCGGCCTCCCTGTCGGACGCCTGATGCACCGGATCCCGCCGAGGGTGCTGATCACCTCCGGGCTGGCGCTGGTCGCCGCCGCGATGTTCGCCATGACCGGCGTCGACGCCCACACCTCCTACGCGGCGCTGACCTGGCGACTGGTGCTGCTCGGACTCGGCATGGGCGCGGTGCTCACCCCGATGACCGCCTCCGCAGTCTCCGCCGTTCCCTTCCACCTGGCCGGGATGGCCGCGGCCGGCAACAACGCGATCCGCCAGGTCGGCGCCGCGCTCGGCCCCGCCGTCCTCGGGGCGCTGCTCACCACCCGTGCCCTGAACGCCCTGCCCGCACAGCTCGCGAACGCCGGCGTCCCGGCCCAGACCGGCGCGCGTGTCCTGGACTCCGCCCGCGAACACGGCCTGGGCGCCGTCGCCGGACTCGACCTCGGCCCCGCCACGGGACAGGCCCTGACCGCGCTGAGCAACTCCTTCCTGGACGGCATGCGGCTGTGCCTGCTGGTCTCCGCCGGCCTCGCCCTGCTGGCCGCGCTGGCCTGCGCCCTGCTGCTGAAGAGCCCGTCGAGCGCGGCACCGAGGGCGGCGGGTCCGGGACGGCCAGTGCCGGAAGCGGAGCAGGCCGCGGTCCCGGTTGCGGCGCAGCCAGCCTGAGGAACAGGAAGCAGGGGGACCGACAGCGGTGGTACTGCACCCCACCACCCCTTCCCGGTGGGCAGCCCTTGGGAGGGCCAGGGCACTCCCGAGGAGTGGCACGTGAGCAAGGAGTACTACGCCCGGGCTGGGGCGAGCGCGCACTACTTCTACGCGTCGCAGGCGGGCAGGGGTTCCGTGCTGGTCCGGGTGAGCGTCCACGGGCGCAGCGGCCCCCTAGTGTCCCTCTGCGGGATCGAACTGATCGGCCGCAAGCCCTCCGCCGTCGAGGCGGACATCATCCGCTACATCCAGGACCGCGGCCTGGACCTGCGCATGGGTTGCGGCGGGGACATCAGCCCGGGCGACTCCCAGGTGTGGGCACGGGCGGAGCGGGCAGGGGACACCTCGGTCAGCGCGGCCTGCTTCTGCATCGAGGACTTTGAGTACCACGGCTGACCCCGCGTCCAGAAGCCGATCAACCAGTCGACGCCGGCTCCTCTCCCGTTCCACGCAGACGTTCAGGCCTGCTCACTCCGGTCTTCCCGGCCGCCCGATGCCGCGCTGATTCGACAAGATCCGAAAGAGAGGTCCTAGCCGACCATGATCAAGCTCGGCACCAACCGCTGTACCGGTGTTCCCCGAGGCCGGGCTAACGTCTCCCCATGACCAGCGTCCCGACCAGCAACGGCCCGAGTGGCGGCGGCTCGACCGGTGGCGGCCCGGACCCGATCCCGGGCACCGACACTCCCGAGGCCATCCGGCCCCGTGTCACCTGCCGCCGCTGCCATCGCCCGCTGCACGACCCGGAGTCGCGGATCCTGCGGCTCGGCCCGGAGTGCCGCGATCCGGCGGAGCGGGTCGCGCGCTTCGACGTCGACCAGGATCCGCTGCCGGGCATCGGGTGACGGGCGTCGGGTGACGGGCATCGCCCGCCGACCTCTGTTGTAGCGCCCGTCAGGCGCGCCGGAAGAGGCGGCGCAGGAGGCCGGGGCGGGGTTCCGGTTGCTCCCGGGGCACCACCTCGGCCTGCTGGGCTTCCCGGGCTTCCCTGGCCTCCTGGGCCTCGGCCCGCTCGATCAGCCGCCGGGCCAGGTCGAGGTCGGCCCGGGGCAGCCAGGGCGCGGTGAGCGCCAGCGCGGCGAGCGAGCGCAGGACGGTCACCACGCGGGTGCGGCGGGCCCGGGCGCTGTAGTGCAGCCGCTGCCGGAGCCGGTCGGCGATGTCGGCGCGGGTCTCGGGGTGCGTCCAGCCGATCGCGACGAGGGCGAAGCCGGCCGCCTCGACCACCCAGTCCTCGGGCCCGAGCAGCAGGTCGACCAGCACGCGGCGGCGGTCGGAGTCCTCCCACGGCTGGTCGGTGCGGTGGTGGGCGATGCCGAGGCAGGCGAAGACCTGGACGGCCCGCACCCACAGTTCGGGCTGGTGGGCGAGCAGGGCCCGGCCGAGGTCGTCCTCCCGGGGCATCGGCGGGTGGACGAGCGCGCCGAGCAGGTCGTCGAGCGGCAGCCCGGCCAGCCGGACGGCGTGGTCGTAGGCGGCGGGGACGGTCGCCCAGACGATCTCGGCGGTGGCCCGGACGAGTTCGGCGCTGTCCGGCGCGGGCGGGGCGACGGCCGGGCGCGGGTCGGTGCCGTCCCAGGCCCAGATCCGGGTGGCCGGTTCGACCAGCGGGAGCCGGGGGTCGGGCTCGGCGACGGACCGGTAGTCGACGGTGGAGCGCGGCAGGGCGAGGCGGACGGCCAGCAGGGAGCTGGGCGGTTCCACGGCGGAGGCGCTGCACTCGATCTCGCTGTCGCGGGTGGTGCCGGGGGCGGCGAGCAGCTGGTGCAGCACGTTGACGGTCGCCTCGGTGGCGCCGGAGACCATGCCGAGCCAGGGTTCCCGGTGGCTGAGCCGTTCCAGCAGGTCCTGGGCGTACTCGTGGTCCGGGTGGGCGCGGTGGTGGTCGGCCAGGGCGAGCAGGTGGGCGGCGTCGCCGTCGGCGGCGTGCCGCAGGCCGTACCGGGCGGGGGCCGCCTTGGGGTGGTCGGGTTCGGTGGCGAGCACGCGGTCCAGCCAGGGCAGGCCGTCGGCGGGACGGCCGAGGGCGCCGTACAACTCGGCGACGTCGACGGCGAGGTAGCTGCTGGAGTTGTCCCGCTCCGGTTCGACCCGGGCCAGTTCGGCCTCCCAGACGGCGAGCGCCCGTTCCGGCCGGCCGTGCGCGCGCAGGGCGTTGCCGAGCATCACGGACGGCAGGTAGCCGGGGGCCAGCAGGTGGGCCAGTTCGGCGAGTTCGACGGCGCGGTCGGTGGCGCCGAGGCGGCGGGTGAGGCCGGAGGCCATCGCGAGCAGCAAGGCGTGGTCGCCGTGGCGGGCCACCACGGACTGGACGAAGTCCTCGAACGGCTGGACGGCTTCTGCGAGTTCGGCGGGCAGCGGGTCGGGCAGTCCGCCGGCGGCCCGGGCCACCGCCTGGGCGACGGCGTCCGGGTCGACGAGGGCGGGCAGGTCCTCGCGGGCGAGCCAGGCGGTGTGCGCCCAGGGTCTCGCGGGCTCGTACTGGATCGCGGAGGCGAGCAGGCCGACGGCGGTGTCCCAGTCCCCGGCGGCAGCCTCGACGTGGGCCCGGCAGGCGACGGTGCCCAGGTAGACCTGGCCGTCCAGCGGGAACAGGTCGCGGGCGGCGGCCGGTCCTCCGGCGGCGGCGCACAACTCGGCCAGCGCCTCATGCAGTTCGGGCAGCTGGGGGTCGGCGAGGATCGCGTCGGCCAGGTGGTCGGCGGCGTGCGGGAGGTCTCCGGAGTCGATGGCCAGCCGGGCCACCGCCACCTCGCCCTCCGCCGCCAGCCGCTCGTCGCCCTCGTCGTCGGCGTGCCCCATGTGGTCGTCCCCCCGCTCGCGGTGTCTGCCTTGTGCGCGGACGAGGCTATCCCGCGTATCTGATGACCGGATGATCAATCTGTCGGTGTGTCGGACGAGCTGGAATTGGCCTGAATCGCGCTCACCTCTAGGTCGGATACACCCCGAACGAGTGGTTTGGGTGCTGGTCGGCGCCTTTTCCCGAAATCGGCGCACCACGATGTTCCCGACGCTTCGCTCCCGAAGCACCCCCCGGTGCACCCACCGGAGCACCCCCCACCCCGACGACAAGCGAGAAGTGACGATGAAGCTCTCCCGCACCCTGTCCATGGCCGCCTCGGCCGCCGTCCTGAGCACCGTCGCCCTGGGCACCACCGCCCTCACCGGGCACGCCACACCAGCGGCCGCCGCCTCGTTCGTGGTCAGCGAGACCCAGTTCAACCAGATGTTCCCGAGCCGGAACTCCTTCTACACCTACCGCGGCCTGACCGACGCCCTCAGCGCCTACCCCGGGTTCACCACCACCGGCAACGACGCCACCCGCAAGCGCGAGGCCGCGGCGTTCCTCGCCAACGTCAGCCACGAGACCGGCGGCCTGCGGTACGTCGTCGAGCAGAACACCGCCAACTACAGCCACTACTGCGACGCCTCGCAGCCCTACGGCTGTCCCGCCGGCAAGAGCGCCTACTACGGGCGCGGCCCGCTCCAGATCAGCTGGAACTTCAACTACAAGGCCGCGGGCGACGCCCTGCACATCGACCTGCTGAACAACCCCTACCTGGCCGAGAAGGACCCGGCCGTCTCCTGGAAGACCGGCCTCTGGTTCTGGAACACCCAGAAGGGCGCCGGGACGATGACCGCGCACGACGCCATCGTCAACGGCAAGGGCTTCGGCGAGACCATCCGCAGCATCAACGGCGACCTGGAGTGCAACGGCAAGAACCCGGACGAGCGCAACGACCGCATCAACCTCTACAAGAAGTTCGTCGGCGTCCTCGGCACCGACGTCGGCGGCGGCAACATCTCCTGCTGACCGGCGACGGCTTGCGTGGGAAGTCGGCCGGGCCGACTTCCCACGCACGGGGTCGTTTCGCGGCCACGGCCAGCGGCGGCGTCATCACCGGGCGTCATCACCGGGCACCGAAGCGAAGGTCCACGAAGGCCCCGACCAGTCCCCCGAGCGCGACGGCCGGCACGACCACATCCCCGGCGCGGCCGGCCAGCGCGCCCGTGACCAGCACGAACGCGACGACGGCCAACGCGCCCGCCCAGGCCGGTCCCGATCGCGGCAGCAGGGGAACGGGCCTGCCGTTCCGCCGCCGCCTGACCCACTTGACGGCGAGCAGGAGCACCGCGACCGCGAGGAGCGGCGGCGCCGTGACGTGCGCGGAGGTTCCCATCGCTGTCCGCCTTCCGTTCGGGTTGCCACCGACACGGTAACTGCCGTGCAGGAGACCGGCGATGGCGCCGTCCCGGCCACCGTTGCCGATCCACGGAACGGCCTGCGGGCAGAGCGCCGAGCACCTGGGTTCGGGGACGTGGCGACGGCGACCGCATGGCAGGAGGCGTTCCTGTAGGCCTGCTCGCGACGGCGCGGCTGCGGTGAGGCCGGTCCCGTCGGGCACCTGAATATTTCATCACGAGAAATATTCAGGCGGTCGTCGGCGTTGGCCACGGAGCCGGGTGCGGGAAGGCCCCGCACGGCTGGAGACGGGAGCGACGCCGTGCGCGTGGAGATCTGGACCGACATCAACTGCCCGTGGTGCTACATCGGCAAGGCCCGGTTCGAGCAGGCCCTGGAGCGGTTCCCCCACCGCGGGGACGTGGAGGTCGTCCACCGCTCCTTCGAGCTCGACCCCCACTCGCCGGCCGAGGCGCGGCCGGTCGTCCCGCTGATCGCCGCCAAGTACGGGCTCAGCCTGGACCAGGCCGAAGCGGCGGAGGCGCGGATCGCGGACAACGCGCACGGGGAGGGGCTCGCGTACCTCCGCGAGGGGCGCGACGCGGCGAACTCCTTCGACATGCACCGCCTGCTGCACTTCGCCAAGGACCACGGGCGGCAGGGGCAACTGCTGGACGCGCTGTACCGGGCCAACTTCGCCGACGCGCGATCCGCGTTCGCGGAAGGACGACTGGTGGAACTGGCCGTCGAGGCGGGGCTGGACGGCGAGGCCGCGGCGGCGGTGCTGGCCGATCCGGACGCCTACGCGGAGGCGGTGCGCGAGGACGAGGCGACGGCGGGCGCGATGGGCGCCACCGGGGTCCCGTTCTTCGTGTTCGACCGGCGGCTCGGGGTCTCGGGCGCCCAGCCCGCCGAGACGTTCACGGCGGCACTGGAGCAGGCCTGGGAGAGCCGGGTGTCGGTGCCCCTGCTGGTCGGCGGCGCCGGCGGTGACGGCAGCGGCGAGGCCTGTGGGCCGGACGGGTGCGAGCTGCCGCAGCGGTGAGGCGAAGGGCGTGGAGCAGGAAGTCGGCGGGGCCGACTTCCTGCTCCGGGGGTGTCAGCGCTTGGGGGCGATGAGGCGGATGCCGGTCCAGTCCGCGGCGGCGCTGATGGCCTTGGTCGAGGCGAGGCCGGCGGTCTGGGCGGCCTCGTTGACGTCGCTGGGCTCGATGTAGCCGTCCCGGCCCGGCTTCGGGGTGAGCAGCCAGATCATGCCGCCCTCTTCGAGGAGGCCGATGGCGTCGACCAGGGCGTCGGTGAGGTCGCCGTCGTCCTCGCGGAACCAGAGCAGGACGGTGTCGGCCACGTCGTCGTAGTCCTCGTCGACGAGGTCCTGGCCGATCAGCACCTCGATGCCCTCGCGGAGATCCTGGTCGACGTCCTCGTCGTAGCCGATCTCCTGGACGACCTGCCCGGGCTCGAACCCGAGCCGGGCCGCCGGGTTGGTGCGCTCTGTCGTCATGCCGGTGTTCCTTTGACTTGGAGGCGCCTGTCGCCTCGCATCCGGGTAGCCAACCAGACACGGACGGCGGTCGGCGCGGAACACGCCCGGAGATTGACGATCCGTCAGATCTTGCGGCAGGAGATGACCACGGACGAGCTGACGGTCAACAGGAGTTGCGCACCGCCGGCCGCGTCGGCCCGGGCAATGGTGGCGCCCAGCTCGCCGGGCGGGAGGGGGAACGTGTGCGGGCGCAGGTCGGCGTCGTGCGCCACGACCGCGTCGCCCTCGACGTAGAGCAGCAGGTATTCGGCGACGTCGGACACGTCGGGTCCCCTCCCCTGGGGTGGCTGGCGCTTGGCGCTGCCCACGCTAGGGGCCGCGCGGGGCGCGGTCGGTGGCATTCACCCGGCACCACCCCCACGGGTGAATGCGGTCGAGGACGGGCGGGGGCCGGAGCCGGGGCCGAGGTGGGGGTTGAGGCGGGGGTTGAGGCGGGCGGGGTGGGGGTTGAGGCGGGCGGGGTGGCCGGCGGCGTTGCGACCGGCGGCCTCGCGGTAGGCGATGCGCTGGACGGCGGCGAGCAGGCGGTAGAGGTTGAGGGCGGCGTCGGAGTCGTCGGCGGCGAAGCCCAAGTGGAAGATGAAGGCTTCGAGTTCGCGCCAGTCGAAGTCGTCGGGGACGGGCTGGGCGGCGCCGGGGGCGAGGGTATTGAAGGCGGCGGCGACGGCGTAGTGGGTCGCGGCGAGGGCGTTGGCCAGGGGGTTGGGGCCGAAGTCGGGGTCCGGGTCCGGGTCCGGGTCGGGCATGTCAGGAGTCCTCCTCGTCGGGCTTTGCAACGTTGAGTGCGGTGATGACGCCCAGGACGACGGTGGCGATCGCCAGGGCGAGGAGGACGGCGAAGGCGGCGGCGATCAGGAAGCGCACGGGTCGTCGCGGTCTCGTTCGGCGGCGAGGAGGAGGGAGAGGAGGTTGAGGAGGGTGGAGGCGGGGGCCGTGTTGAAGCGGACGAGGATGCGGCCGTCGATGGTGCGGTCGGTGGTCGCGGAGGGGAAGATGAGGCCGAACCTGCGGCCGCGCTCGTCGACTTCGGCGAGGAGCGTGCGGATGTGGTCGTCGGTGTAGTACCGGATCCGGGGGTCGGTCGGCAGCATCGGGTAGCGGCGGGGAAGAGGCATCAGGCGGCGTCCAACTGCAGTTCGAACCAGACGGATTTGCCCTGCTTACGCAGGTCAGTGCCGAAGCGGTGGGTGAGGGAACGGACGAGGTGGAGGCCCCGGCCGGAGAGGGCGAGGGGGTCGGCGGGGACGCACGGCTCGGGCGGGAGGGTCTGGCTGTCGTCGCAGACCGAGACCCGGAGCCTGCGGTTGAGGAGGGACAGCACGACGAGGGGCGCGAGGCTCCCGGCGTGCTTCCACGCGTTGAAGAAGAGTTCGTGGAGGGCGAGTTCGGCGTCGGAGATGGTGGGGGGCGGCCAGCCGGCGGTGGTGAGGAGGTCGCACAGCTCGGTGCGGGCGGCGGTCCAGTCGGGAGGGTTGGAAGCACGCATGGGAGACCCCAGGAGGAGAGGAGGGGAATCGGCGGAAACGTCGCCATGAACCGGACTGACGCTCCGTCATGTGATCAGTGCAACACTGAGAGTAGGGGTCTGTCTGGCAAGGTTGCAAGCAGATCCAGGAGACTCGTACCAGCCATCACTCGTTGGTGGCATCCCGGAGGGGTTGTGCGCGAGACTGCGCCGACAGGGAAGGACGATCGTGGGATACAAGGGACCAATCAGCCAACGGCAGCGCCGATTCGGCGAGGAGCTGCAGCACCTGCGGACAGCCGCCGGGCTGTCGTCTGCCGACGCCGGGGCACTGGTCGGTATGAAGGTTCCGGCAGTGAGCCACACCGAGGCTGGTCGGATCACTCTCAACCCCGAACGCCTCGAAGTCTGGCTCGACGCCTATGGCTGCACGGACCCGGTATACCGCGCGGGTCTTACCGAGATGGGGCGGAGCAGCGGCAAGGGCTGGTGGAGCGAGTTCGAGGGCAAAGTTCCGACACTCGCGCTGGATCTGGCCGAGGCGGAGGACAGGGCACAGACCTTCTCAGTGTTCGATACGCTCCATATCCCCGGCAGCTTGCAGGTCCCGGGCTATATCGAAGCTATCTACAAGGATGCTTACCAAGATGGCCGTTGGGACACGGCGACCGCCGTCCAGTTCCGTCTACAGCGGCAGCGCGTCCTGACCGACAGTAGGCGTCAGTTTCGATTCGTCATCCACGAAGCAGCTCTTCAGATGCGGTTCGCCGGCAAGTCGGTCATGCACGAGCAGCTTCTTCACCTCGTCGATATGGCGGAGCTACCCAATGTCACGATCGAGATCATTCCATTCGACGCCCCCAAGAAGGTCCCCTACACAGGCGCCTTCCTGATCTGCGACCCCGGGTGCACCGCGCTGTCGACCATCATCCTGGATGGGCCCAAGCGCGCTATTCACCTTGGGGATCCATCAGATGTAGTGGCCTACCACCAGAAGTTTCGCGAGGCCTGCGATCTCTCATTACCGGCCGTGGATGCGTCGAAGCCCAGGCGTGATTCCTCTCGTGACTCGTGGGGACTCCTTCAGCACCTCATCTACCAGCTTCAAACGTGAAAGGCGCCCGATGTCCGACCTTGCCTGGCAGAAGTCATCCTTCAGCGACGCAGACGGCGGCAGCACATGTCTTGAACTAGCGACTGGGGTCGACAGCCTCCGTCACTTCCGCGAGTCCGACGACCCCGACGTCATCGTCACCACCACCGTCCCCAAACTCCGCGCCTTCCTCCTCGGCGCCAAGGCCGGCGAGTTCGACCATCTCGTCCGAGCCTGAACTCCACGCACGCCCGGCGGTCAGCACACTCGGTGCTGACCGCCTCCGCTCAGCTCCCTGTTCCGGGCCGCCCGCACTGGGTTAGCGTGGACCCATGTCGAGAGACCTGCCCGCGCTACGGGCATCCCATCAGGACCGGGACCGCACCGTAGAAACGCTGCAGGTCGCCGCCGCAGACGGCCGGCTCACCCCCGAGGAGCTCGAAGCCCGGCTGGAATCCGCGCTCTCGGCCCGGACGCTCGCCGAGCTGGCTGAGCTGACCACCGACCTGCCGAGCTTCGCGTCGGCCGTGCCCACGCCGAAGGACGTGCTGGTCATCGACCAGCGCGGCGGCAAGTACACCCGGGCCGGGCGCTGGGTGGTCCCCCGGCACATCGAGTTGCGGCCGAAACATTGCACGGTCGTCCTCGACTTCACCGAAGCGGTCATCACGGCCGACACCCTTCTGATCGACGCGGCCCTGCGGCACGGCAAGCTGCTCATCATCAGCCCGCCGGGCCTCGTCACCCTCGACACCGACGATCTCACCCTCGTCTTCTCCAAGGTCAAGCAGCGCTCCAACGGCGGCGGCGACGCCACCAGCCCCCGGCTCCGGATCGAGATCACCGGCACCCTCAAACACGCCAAGGTCATCGCGCGCCCTCCCCGCCGCCGCCTCTTCGCCATCTGAGGCAGCCCCGCTCCACAGCTACGCTTCCTCGCCCGCTCGTCGATCCCGACGAGCGGGCACCTCCCGTTGCCCGGCCGGTCTCCCGCCCTCAAAGAGCCCGCCATGACGCATCGTTGGCCGATTCCCGCCTTCCGACACGACCACGCCGGTGACCTCCTCTTCGAGCATCTCGGCTGCGCGCGAACCCCGGCCGTCCCGCGAAGATCGGCGCCCGGAGGGTCGAGGCCGTGGTCGAATCTCCCAGACGAACGATGCAGTTCTTCCCGGAGGTGAACGATGCCCGCAGATCCCCCACTTGAGGACCTGCTGCGATCCTGCACCCGCTCCGCGCTTCACCTTGAGATGCGCGACGGCTACATGCGGGACGACCCACTGTTCCTCCGCTGGCTCGACGGGCACCGGGACGACCCGGCCGACCGCTCGTCGTGGTGGAACCCGTGGTTGCAGCTGATCCACGAAACCACCGCCCGAGGCGTCGAGGTCCGGCGCGCCCGTGTGGTGTCGGAGCCGGTGAGCGAGTACATCCGGTTCGAACACGAGATCACGTTCCGGAACATCGCCTCCGGCGAGCAGGTCCGGTGGCTCCCCCGTCAGCAGACGACCGACCTGGCGCTCCCCGGAAACGACTTCTGGCTCATCGACGGGCGGCTGCTCGTCGTCCACCACTTCAGCGGCGAGGGCGACTTCGTCGACGACGAGATCAGCACCGACCCGCAACCCGTGAAGCTCTCCCACTCCGCGTTCGAGGCCGTCTGGGAGCGGGCGGTCCCGCACGAGGACTTCCAGCTCCACTGACCGGTGCACGCGCGCCATCCGGCGTCCAGCAAGGCAATCTGGCGTTGGCCAGGTGCCGTAGGAGGAGGCCGCACCCGCCCGCTCGTTGGGCTCCAACGAGCGGGCGGCAAACGTCCTACCGCCCTCTTGGCGGCGATCAACCGGAAGGGTGAGGCTCACGCACACCGGTGCACCCCACTCGACTACGGGAGTGAGAATGGCCCTGAGGTTCCTCGGCATCATCCCGAACACCCCGGACACGGACTCGCCGACGATCTGGTTGGACGAGGAAACCGGAGACTTGCTGATCCAGTCCTACAAGGCCACGGACAACGAAGTGAAGGCATGTCAGGAGATCGGTTCGATCCCCGGCCACTCCACCGACGTGCCCGATCACGAGACGATCATCAGGCTTCCCGAGATCATGCTTCAGTTCATCCCCAAGCCCGACAGTGAGTAGGAGCGATGACGAACCCGGTACTTGAGGGCCTGGCCGAGGCCAAGGTTTCCGCCGTGCATCTTGAGATGCGCGACGCCTACCAGCCCAGCGACCCCGAGTTCATCGCATGGCAGCAGGGGAAACACCTTGACCCTGCTGCCGAGCGGTCGTCCTGGTGGCGCCCGTTCCTGGACGTGGTGGCCGAGACGACGGCGCGCGGTGTCGTGATGAGGCGTGCCCGGGTCGTCTCCGAACCGGTCACCGACTACATCCGGTACGAGTACGACGTGACGTTCCCGAACGTCCGGGCGGGCGAACAGATCCGCTGGCTTCCCCGCCGGAAGGCGGCCGACATCGCGTTGCCCGGCACCGACCTGTGGCTGTTCGACGGGTCGTCGGTGCTGTTCACGTACTTCTCGGGTGTCGGTGAGGTCGTCGACCGTGAATGGCGCACCGAGCCGGCCGTCGTCGAACTGGTGAAGTCGGCATTCGAGGCGGTGTGGGACCGGGCCACACCGCACGAGGAGTACCGGCTTCACTGATCCACCATGGCCGCCTCGCCTGCACGCCCTGCCCTCGACGGCGATCCCCCCGCCCTGCCCGCGCGTTGGGGACCGACCGGCGGGCGGGGCTGCCCCCGGTGGGCAGGGTTGCTGCCCCCGCCATCCCTATCGCTCCGGGTGTGGGCGGGGTATCCAGGACTCACCGGCCATCGACCCGAAGGGACGCCGATGAGGACCAGCGACAGTGACGACAAGGCGCACGCCCCCTCGACCGCCCGGACACCCGCGCACGCGCCCGCACCAGCACCCGCGCTGCTCGGCCTCCAGGCGTCCGTCGGGAACACCGCCGTCGTCCGACGACTCCAGCGGGCCGGCCAGGTGCAGCGCTCCGTCGCCGCCGTCCACGACGTGCTGCGCAGCGGCGGCCGCTCGCTCGACGGCGCCACCCGCGCCGACATGGAGGCCCGCCTGGGCGCCGACTTCTCGGACGTCCGGATCCACGACGACAGCGCCGCCCGGAGTTCCGCCGCCGAGATCGGCGCCCGCGCCTACACCTCCGGCAACCACGTCGTCATCGGCGACGGCGGCGGCGACCGGCACACCCTCGCCCACGAGCTGACCCACGTGCTCCAGCAGCGGCAGGGCCCCGTGGCGGGCTCCGACAACGGCTCCGGGCTGAGCGTCAGCGACCCGTCCGACCGTTTCGAGCGCGAGGCCGAGGCCAACGCCCGGCGGGTGATGTCCGGCCCGACCGCAGGCCGCCGAGCCGACCACGCCGCCACCCACGAGGACGAGGAGCACCGGGGCTGAGCCGTCCCGCCCCCGCCCGTCAACGGGATCGTTCATCGTTTGTCTACCGCCTTGTCCCATGGTCAGTCCCACGGGGCGCCGCGAACTTTCACGGGCGCGATATGGACGAAAGAGGTACCCGGGGATGAAGGCAGTGAAGGCAGTGCGACGCATGGCCGTCGGGGTGGCGGCCACGGCGCTGGCGCTGACGGGGACGATGCTGGGGGCCGGCGCCGCGCAGGCGGCGTACGACCCGACGACCCACACGCTCTGGAACGACGAGCCGCTCTACCCGGGCTGGCACGTCGACTCCGAGAACTCCCGGCTGATCATGCAGTCCGACGGCAACCTGGTCGTCTACCGCGGGTACAACACCCCGAACCCGCTGGCCGTCTGGAACTCCGGCACCCACGTGAACCACTGCGGGTACAAGGCGGTCATGCAGTCCGACGGCAACCTGGTCGTCTACTCCGCCTCCGGGGGCGTCTGCTGGTCCTCCGGCACGTACGGGCACCCGGGCGCCCGGCTGGTGGTGAAGAAGCTCGGCGGCGTCGCCATCTACTGGGGTGACGGCGAGGTCCCCATCGTCACCACGCCCACCAACGACATCCGCATGTGGGCGATGTCCTCGGACCTCTACTGACCACCGCACCGGCCCGGAGCGCCGCTCAGGCGCCCCGTTCGGCGAGCCAGCGGACCAGGTCGGCGACGGACCACTGCGGGCGGGCCGCGAGGCGCGCCGCCACCGACCGCAGGAGTACGGGCAGGTAGCCGCAGAGCTCGGCGACCTCAGCGGCCGGGCCCGGCTCCCGGCGGATCCGCTCGGCGCCGACGACCCGGGCCAGTAGCTCGTACGCGTCGTGCGGCTCCAGCGGGCCGACGGCCAGCCGGGCCGCGTCGGCGGGCAGGGCGCCCGGTTCGGCGCCGGCCACGACGGCCGCGCAGCCCGCCACCGCGGGCAGCAGCGGCGCCGGGTCGGTGACGCCGTCGAGCACGACCAGCACCCGCCGTCCGGCGAGCGCGGCCCGGTAGCGCACGCCCAGTTCGCCGACACCGGCGTCCTCGACGGGCCGCTCCCCCAGGGCCCGCAGGAAGGCGGCCAGCACCGCTCCCGGCTCCGCCGTCCCGCCGGCCGCGTACAGCTGCCCGTCCGGGAAGGCGTCCTGGACGGTGTGCGCCAGGTGCACCGCGAGCGCGGAGGTGCCGCTGCCGGCCGGCCCGGACAGGCCGAGCACCGGCGAGGCCCCGGCATCACCGCCGTCGACATCACCGGCACCGGCACCGTCGCCGCCACCGGACCGCAGGATCCGCTCGGCCTCCCGCACCTGGGCCGCCCGCCCGACCAGGTCGGGGATGTCCGGCGGCAGCTGGCAGGGCCGGGCGGGCCGGCGCGGCGGTACCGGGGCGGACGGCGCCGCGAGCTCGGTGTCCCCTCTCCGGATGCGGGCGTGCAGGTCCGCGACCGCCGGTGCCGGTTCGAGCCCCAGCTCGCGGTCCAGCCGTTCGCGCAGCGCCTCGAAGGCGGCCAGCGCCTCGGCCGTCCGCCCGCAGCGGTGCAGGGCCAGCAGGTGGAGGCGCTGCACCTCCTCGTCGCGCGGGTGTGCGGCGGCGAGCGCGTCCAGCGCGGGCAGCGCCTCGGCGTGCCGGCCGAGCGCCAGGTCCAGGTCGTGCAGCACCTTGACGGCGGCATGGTGACCGGCGGCGAGCCGTTCGCGGGCG
The DNA here is from genome assembly GCF_044744605.1 of Kitasatospora sp. NPDC087271. NCBI lineage: Bacteria > Bacillati > Actinomycetota > Actinomycetes > Kitasatosporales > Streptomycetaceae > Kitasatospora > Kitasatospora sp. NPDC087271. Next base: position 148,514 of record NZ_JBIUYQ010000004.1, on the reverse strand, counting down.
CGTTCGGCGAAACCGCCGGGCACGCCGTCCAGCGCACGCCCCTCCCACAGCGCGAGCGCGCCGGCGAGCAGCTCCCGGGCCCGCACCGGGTCGTCGTAGCGCAGCGTGACGGCCTCGCCCACCCCGGCCTCGTAGCGGAACAGGTCGACGGCGGCCCGGTCCACCTCCAACCGGTAGCCACCGGCGGTGGCGACCAGCAGGCCGGGGGCCGCGAGGGCACGGCGCAGCCGGTGCGCGTGGGTGCCGATCTGGCCGGCCGGGGCCTTGGGCCAACGGGCGACATCCTCGCCCCACAAGCCCTCGACCAGCCGTTCAGTGGGCACGAGCTGGCCCGGGGCAAGCAGCAGGGCGGCCAGCACGGCCCGCTGCTGCGGCCGACCGAGGTCGATCTCGTGGCCGTCACACCGGGCCCGCAGCGGCCCCAGAACACGGAATTCGAGCCCCATGCCCCCACCCCTCGAAGCCATGAGTTCAAGTACACAATCCGTGACAGAGCATAGGTGACCGGATCAGGGGGCGCCGCCGTCCGTACGGAAGTGGCGTGATCCGGGCACCGGACGACATTCGGGGACGGGACATGGTTGACATCGGGGCGTCCGGGCTGCGGTTCGGACTGCTGGGACCACTGCGCGCCTGGCACGGGGAGCGGGAGATCGAACTGGGCCGACCGCAGCAGCGGGCCGTCCTGGCGGTGCTGCTGGACGCCGCCGGACGGACGGTGGCGACGCCGGTGCTGGTGGAGGGGGTGTGGGGCGGGGCCGCGCCGGCCGACCCCCGCAAGGCCGTCCAGCTGGCCGTCTCCCGGCTGCGTTCGGCCTTCAAGCCGTACACCGGGCCGGATCCGCAGCGGATGCCGCTGGTGCGGGTCGGCGACGGGTACGCGCTGCGGGTGCCGGACGCGGAGGTGGACGCGGCCCGCTGGGAGGAACTGCTGGCCACGGCCGGACGGCTGCGCGACGAGCAGGCCCCGCCGCAGGAGGTCCGGGAGGTCCTGCTGGCCGCGCAGCGGCTGTGGGTCGGCGAACCGCTGGCCGGGCTGCCCGGGCCGCACGCCGAGGCCGTCCGCTCCCGGCTCGCCGAACAGCGACTTCACGCCAAGGAGACGCGGCTGGAGCTGGACGCGGAGATCGGCGACCACACCGGTCTGACGGCCGAGGCCGCCGCACTCGCCCTGGAACACCCCGAACGGCCCCGGCTGACCGCCGTCCTGATGCGCGCCCTCTACCAGGCGGGCCGCAAGGCCGAGGCGCTCGCCGTGTACGAGGACGCCCGCCGCCGACTGCCGTCCGGCGGGGACGGGCCCACCCGGCGCGAGGACACCCGCCGGCCGCCGACGGCCGCCGCCGCTCCGACGGCCGAGGACGGTCCCGCCGCACTGCACCTGCGGATCCTGCGCGAGGACCCGTCCCTGCTGCCCGCCCCCTCCGCCTCCGCCTCCGCCCGCGCCGAACCCGCCGCCGCCTGGCAGCCGCCCGACCAACTGCCCGACGGCCTGGCCGACTTCACCGGCCGCACCGAGGAGGTCGAGACCCTGGTGGACCGCCTCGCCGGGGCCGGCGGGCGAGCCGTCGTGGTCTCCGCCCTGGACGGCATGGGCGGGGTCGGCAAGACCACGCTCGCCGTGCACGTCGCCCGACAGGCCCACGGACGCTTCCCCGACGGGCGGCTCTTCGCCGACCTGCGCGGCGCCGACCGCACCCCGCTGGACCCGGGCGCGGTGCTCGCCGGCTTCCTGCGCGCCCTCGGCGTGGCCGCCGCCGAGATCCCGCTCGACACCGGGGAGCGCTCCGCCCTCTACCGCTCGGCACTGGCCGGGCGGCGGGTCCTCGTCGTCCTCGACAACGCCGCCACCCTCGGCCAGGTCGAACCACTGCTGCCCGGCTCGTCCGGCTGCGCCGTCCTGGTCACCAGCCGCGTCCGGCTGGCCGGCCTCGCCGGGGCGCACCAGATGCGCCTGGACACCCTGCCGCCCGCCGAGGCACTGGAACTGCTGACCCGGATCGTCGGCGCCGACCGCGTCGACGCCGAACCCGGGGCCGCCGAGGAGATCGTGCGGGCCTGCGGACTGCTGCCGCTCGCCGTGCGCATCGTCGCCTCCCGGCTCGCCGCCGACCCCGCGCTCACCCTGGCCGCGCTCGCCGACGGGCTGCGCCGGGAACACCGGCTGGCCGAACTCAGCGACGGCGAACGGACCGTGGAGGCCACCTTCGCCCTCTCCTACCACCGCCTCGACGCCGAACTCGCCCGCGCCTTCCGCCTGCTGTCCCTGCCCGACGCCCCGGACGTCCCGCTGCCCTGCGCGGCCGCACTGCTCGGCCGCACCGAAGCCGAGACCGACGAACTCCTCGAAGCGCTCGTCGACCTCAACCTGCTGCACTCCCCCCGCTTCGGCCGCTACGGCTTCCACGACCTGGTCCGCGACTACGCCCGCGGCCGGCTCGCCGCCGAGGAGCCCGCCGCCGAACGCACCGCCGCCGCCGACCGGCTGGTCGACTACTGCCTGGCCACCGCCCGCAACGCCGACCGCGCCGCCCGCAAGGCCGACCCGGTCGAACTCAGCCTGCTCGACGCACCCGTCCGCTCCCCCGGGAAGACGATCACGGACGGGCCCGCCGCCGTCCGCTGGATGCGCGAACAGGCCGGCGTGCACGCCTCCGCCATCGCCCTGAGCTGCGCCGACCCGGCGCTGCCGCTCGACCGGGCGGCCGAACTCGCCGACCGGATGGGCTCCGTACTCGCCGAACGCACCCAGACCCGCGACATCGCCGACCTCGCCGACCGCGTCGCCCGCGAGGCCGCCGCCCGCGGCGACCACGGCCCGCTCGCCCTCGCCCGCTACGTGCGCGGCGGCATGCTCTGGCACATCAACCGCTACGCCGAGTCCGAGCAGGACATCCGCCAGGCCGTCGCGCTCTGCCAGGACGACGACGGCGGCAACGGGGGCAGCGGCGACGGCCCGAAGGTCCGCGTCCTCGCCAAGGCCCTGCTCACCCTCGGCGGCAACGCCCGCGTCCACGGCCGCTACGCCGACGCCGCCCGACACGCCGGCCGTGCCGCCGACCTGTTCCGCCGCCTCGGCGCCGAACGCTCCGAGGGCAGCGCCCTCGGCGAGTTCGCGTTCAGCTGCGCCCAGACCGGCCGGCTGGCCGAGGCCCGGGACGCCGCCGAGCGCGGCGCCCGCCTGATGAGCGGCTCCGGCCCGGTGTCCGCCGCCACCGGGCGCTACTACCTGGCCCGGGTCCTGCGCCTGTGCGGCGACCCGGAGGCGGCGCTCGCCCACGCGGCCGGCGCCCGCGACGAGTTCGCCGCCCTCCAGGTGACGGTGTTCGCGGCGGCGGCGGGCGACCTCGCCGCCCGGATCCACGCCGAGGCCGAGCGCTGGCTGCTCGCCGCCGACGCCGCCGAGGCGGCGCTGCCGCTCGCCCGCCGCACCAGCGCCGCCCTGGAGGCCGCGCTGCTGCGCACCCTGGGCACCGCGCTCACCGGCCTCGGCCGCCCCCTCCAGGCCCGTGCCTGCCTGGCGGACGCGCTGGAGGTGTACGAGCGGCTCGGACTCGGCGAGGACGCCGAGCGGACCAGGGCCCTGCTGGACGGCCTGCCGCAGCCCTAGGTCCCGGCCGATCTCGGCGGGCCGGACGAGACCTGGCAGGCCCTGGGCCCGGGAGCCGCCCCCCCTTGTTGATCACTTGTCTACCGCGGTCCGCGATCTTCTCTCTCGTCAGGTCGCGGACCGCACCAGTGCGGAGCCGGGGCCACTCCCATCGAAGATAGGCGCCACTCATGCCCACGCTCCCGCAGAACGGCCAGGTCTGGACCCTCAAGTCCGCGAACGGAACGGTCGCCGACGTGCGCTCCAGCCAGAGCAGCCCGGGCACCCCGGTCCAGTCCTGGGGCCCCAACGGCACCACCGCCCAGGGCTGGGTCTTCTGGGCCAAGGACGGCGGCAGCTGGCTCCTGGAGACCCAGCTCACCAACGGCAGGCACGCCCCCGGCCAGGCCGTCGTCGTCGACTACAACTACTCCACCGGCCAGACCTGGCTGTTCAACGAGCACGGGCAGCCCAACCAGCGCTGGGTGCTGGAGGTCATCGACAACGACTGGTTCCGGGTCCGGACCGTCCGCGGCGACGAGGGCCAGCTGTTCCTCACCGCGGCCGCCCCCGGCGCCCCGCTCACCCTCACCAAGCAGGACGACAACAACCCGGCGCAGCGCTGGCAGCTCATCCCGGCCGGCGGCCAGAACGGCGGCGCCGGCGGCCAGCAGCAGCCCCAGCCCCAGCCGCAGCCGCAGCCCGGCGGCGACTTCCGCACCGAGATGCTGGCCTCCGTCAACACGGAGCGCGGCCGGGCCGGCCTCCAGCCGCTGCGGCTCGACGACCGCCTGAGCGCCGCCGCCCAGCGGCACGCCAACGACATGGCGTCCCACGACCTCACCCAGCACGACGGCACCGACGGCAGCAACCCGTGGGACCGCATCCACGCCGCCGGCTTCCAGTTCCGCTCGGCCGCCGAGAACGTCACCCCGGGCAACAGCGTGGCGGAGGCCATGCAGATGTGGATGAACAGCCCGCACCACCGCGACAACATCCTGGGCCGCGACTTCACCTCCATCGGCATCGGCTACACCCCCCGCCAGCGCGGCAACTGGGGCCGCTACGTCCAGACCTTCGCCCAGGCCTGACCGCCCCGCCCCCTCAGCCGTCACAGCAGCCACAGCAAGCAAGGAGCCACCCTCATGTCCTCGAACGCGGCGGACCTGATCCGCGTCGCCCGAGACGAGGTCGGATACCAGGAGGGCCGCAGCGGCTCGCACTGGAACAACATCCAGAAGTACTCCCCGACCGTCCCCGGCCTGGAGTGGTCCCAGGGCGAGGCCTGGTGCGCGACCTTCGTCGCCTGGTGCGCCCAGCAGTCCGGCAACGCCGGGCTGTTCCCGGTGACGGCCTCCTGCGCCGAGGGCGTCGCCTGGTTCAGGGACCGCGACCGCTTCACCGACTACCCGGTGATCGGCGGCCAGGTGTTCTACGGCCCCGGCGGCGGCAGCCACACCGGCATCTGCGTCGCCTACACCAGCTCCACCATCACCACCGTCGAGGGCAACACCAACGACGACGGCAGCTCCGAGGGCGACGGCGTCTACCTCAAGACCCGTGACCGCAAGTCGAGTTGGGTGTACGGGTACGGCGTCCCGGACTTCGCCGACGGCGTCATCCTCGCCGACCCGCAGTGGCGGGACCGCCAGGGGGCGGTCTACTTCGGGCAGGAGGCCTCCGCCGCCGACCAGCCGAACGGCGGCGCCCGGCCCCAAGCCGACAGCAGCGGGGACGGAGGCGGGGGCGAGGGCGGCTACGAGCCCTTCCCCGGCGCCGACTTCTTCCAGGACGGCCAGAAGAGCGACGTCATCACCCGGATGGGAGAGCGCCTGGTCGCCGAGGGCTGCTCCGCCTACGCCGAGGGCCCCGGCCCCGAGTGGTCCGGGGCGGACCTCGAATCCTTCCGCAACTGGCAGCACAAGCTGGGTGACTCCGGCAGCGACGCCGACGGAATCCCCGGCCCCAAGCAGTGGGACGCCCTCCAGGTCCCGCGCGGCTGACGCCGCACCTCGACCACACCCGGATCCACCACACCCAAGAAGGAGAACCCGATGAAACCCGTCACCCGTACCCTCAGGTTCCTCGCCGGGCTCGGCGCCGTCGCGGCCGTCGCGGGGGCGGCCGTGGTCACCGCCCCGGCCGCGCACGCCGCCGGCTGCGAGCTGGCGCCGAACCTGCAGACCGTCACCGCCGTCTACAACGGCGCCACCGGCGTCCTGGACCTGCCGGCCAACACGGAGAGCAACGGCCGGCGGATCGGCGTCTACCAGGGCAACCAGAGCCCCGCGCAGACCTGGTCGTTCTGGGGCTACTGCGACGGCACCACCGCCATCTCGCACGGCTCGGCCGGCAAGGTCGTCGACCTCGACACCGGCTCGGGCGCCGTCCAGCTCTGGGACACCCCCGGCGGCTGGGACGGCCTCAACCGCCCGGCCGGCGACTGGCTGCCGGCCAACCAGAAGTGGATCCGCACCAGCGAGGACCGCGGCTGGTACCTGATCCAGAACGTGGCCACCGGCCAGTGCCTCAAGTCCAACGGCGTCGCCCAGCTCACCTCGGTGACGTCCTGCAACGGCAGCGACCCGGCCCAGCGCTGGAAGATCGGCTGACGGCTCCCCGAGAGGGGTCCGACGGTTCCGCCCGGGGCGCGAATCGTCGGACCCGACCCGTCCCCGGTCCGTTCGCCGACTCCGGCGGGCGGACCGGTCCGCGCCCACCACCCTCCGCCCGAGCCACCCCTGGGCCGGCGGAGGGGTTCGTCGGCAAGCCGGTCCTCGACCTGCTCGCCCACGAGTGGGCCCCGTGACACGCCGCCGAACCCCTCCCCGACGGCGTGTCACGGTCAGGCGTCCGCCGTCACCGCGCTGCGGGCGTCTCACGCTCCGGCGTCCGCCGCCACCGTGCCGCAGGCACCCTCGCCGTCACCGCGCCGCAGGCACCCGCGCCGTCACCGCGCCACAGGAACCCGGTGGATCCGCAGGAAGGCGTCGACACCGAGCGCCGCGATCCGGGCGAGTTCCTCGTCCGCCACCGGCAGGGCGCCCCAGAACGAGCGCTCGGCGACGCCGTGGAAGGTCAGCAGCGTGAACTGCTCGGCGGTCTGCGGGGCGTCGTCGACGGCCAGCAGGCCTCGGTCCGCGATCGCCTCGAACCGCTGCGCGAGGTCGCGCTGCGAGGCGATCGGGCCGGCCTCCAGCCACGCCTCCAGGACGTCGGCCGGGATGTTGGCGACCTCGGCGCGGATGGCCCGGCCGAGCGCGCCGCGGTCCCCGGCCGAGAGGACGGCCCGGGCCCGTTCGACCGCGAAGTCGGTGAGGCCCCGGCGCAGGTCCACCACCCGGTCGAGGTGCTTTTCCATCAACTCGCGCATGGCGTCGGTCAGTTCGGCCGAGTTCTGGAGTGCGACGGAGAGGAAGAGGGTCTCCTTGTCGGCGAAGTGGTTGTAGACCGTGCGCTTGGACACCCCGGCCTCCGCCGCGATCGCGTCCATGCTGGCCCGGACGTATCCCTCGCGCCCGAATACCGCCGTCGCGGCCCGCGTGATCGCCTTGCGCTTCTCCGGCCGTCCCGCTCCGCCCGTCGCCGCCACGGCGTCACTCCTCATCTACCGGGACTCTCGAAAACTGCCCGGTGTAGTGTCTCCCGAGCCCGCCTGAGCCGGGTTGCCATCGAACAAGGGTGCTCTATGCTGCCTACAACCTCTACACCCGTGTAGAGGGAATTCAACAGCACGCCTGCCCCCGACCGGAACACGGAAGCCGAGCGCGGGAACCGGCCGGCCGAACAGCAGCGTCCAGAAGTGGCAGCGCACAACGGCTCATCACACGAGGACCGGGCGCAGGCGCCACAGGGGCGCAAAGCACGGGAACACCGGGGGTGAGTGCGTGGCGGGGCGGCGAGGACGGACGTCCAACCAGGAGGCACGCGGGCGAACGCCCGGCCAGGAGACGCAGGCGCGGACGACCGACCAACGGACCGCCGACCAGCGGTCACCGGGGCGGACACCCGACCAGCGGTCACCGGGGCGGACACCCGACCGGCGGGCACCGGGGCGCACCTCCGACCAGGGATCCCGTCGGCGGGCGAGCAAGGCCCCCGTCCGCCCCTTCCCCGGCGGAGCGGCCCTGCCCGTGGCCCTGGCCGTGGGGCTGCCGGCGGTGGGCGCCGGGATCGACGAGCTCTCCGGCCCCGGCATGGGGACGGCCTTCCTGGTGGGCGCCGTGCTCGGCACCGGCCTGGCGGCCGCACTCAGCAGCCGCAATGGCTGGTGGTGGGTCCTCGCCTCCACTCCGCTGCTGGTCCTGGGGGTGACGGCCGGCGCGGAACTGCTGGCCAACGGCGACGCCTACCGGGGCAAGAACCTGGCCACCGGCTCCGCGAAGTGGGTGGTCCACGACTTTCCCGTGATGGCCGCGGCCGCCGCAGCGGCCGCCCTGGTGATCGTGGTCCGGCTGGTCCGGGACCGGAGGAGGGACCATGGCTGAGAACCCGCAGACCCGGGACGGCGGCCGCGCCGCCGCGCCCCCGACCCGCCGCACCTCCCCCCTGCTGATCGCGGGCCGGACGCTGGCCTGCTCGGTCGCCCTGGCGGTGTTCGCCGCCAGCGGGGTGGTCTGGTACGAGGTGACGTCCCTCACCGACGGGATGACCACCTCCAACGCCATCGCCGAGACCAAGAAGAACGCGCCCAAGCACCTCGACAACTCCGTCAACATCCTGCTGATCGGCCTCGACAGCCGCAAGAACATGGACGGGACGGACCTGCCGCCGGAGTTCGTCCAGGACGAACTGCACGCCGGCCACAGCTCCGACATCGGCGGCTACAACACCAACTCCCTGATCCTGCTGCACATCCCAGCCGGCGGCGGCAAGGCGCAGGCCGTCTCCATCCCCCGTGACGACTACGTCATGACCTACACCGGGGACGGCAAGCAGGCCGGCATGCGCAAGATCAAGGAGGCCTACGGCGAGGCCAAGGAGAAGGCCACCCCGGCCCTCCAGGCGAAGGGGCTCAAGGGCGCGGACCTGGAGAAGGCCGGCCGCGACGCCGGCCGGGCGGCCACCATCCAGACCGTGCAGAAGTTCCTCGACCAGCCCGTCGACCACATAGCCGAAGTCAACCTGATGGGCTTCTACGACATCGCCAAGGCCGTCGAGCCGATCGAGGTCTGCCTCACCCACGACACCAAGGACCCGGCCATGGAGGGCCAGGGCTCCGGTGCCGACTTCCACAAGGGCATCAACAAGCTCAACGCCTCCCAGGCGCTCTCCTTCGTCCGCCAGCGCCACAACCTGGACGGCCCGGACGGCAACAGCGGCGACTTCGCCCGCACCCACCGCCAGCAGGCCTTCATCTCCTCCGTCGTGCACAAGCTCAAGCAGGACGGCGTCATCAGCGACCTCGGCAAGCTGCAGCAGCTGTTCGGCGTGGTGCAGAAGGACCTGGTCATCGACAACGAGTGGAACGTCCTCGACTTCGCCCAGCAGGCCCCCAACCTCACCGGCGGCAACGTCGAGTTCAACACCCTGACCTTCGACGGCTTCGGCACCCGCAACGGCCAGGACGTCAACCTGGTCACCCCCGCGAAGCTCCAGAAGGTCGTCAAGCAGATCTTCGGCTACGCCGACTCCGCACCGGCCGCCCCCGACGCGGCGGGCGACACGCCCGCCCCGGCGGCCCCCTCCGCGCCGGCCACGACCGCGCCGCCCACCACCAAGGCCGCCGCCCCCACCACCGTGGACGTCTTCAACGCCTCCACGGCCGCCGGGGTATCCTCCACCGCCGAATCCAAGGCCCTGGTCGCGATGGGCTTCAAGGCGGGCAAGACCGGCAGCGCCGCCGCGAAGCCCAAGACCACCACCGTGGCCTACGGCAAGGGCGCCAAGGAGGCGGCCGACCAGATCGCCGCCCGCTACGGCGTCACGGCCACGGAGTCCGCGTCGGCCCCCGCCGACCGGGTGGTCGTCACCCTCGGCACCGGCTTCACCGGCGCGACCGACGACAAGACCGGCGCCGCAGCGCCGGGCGGCGGCGCGACCGGGGCCCCGTCCGACCCGGCGGCCAACCTGCCCGTGCAGGGCCCGTCGGTCGACGCCCAGAGCGACGGCGGCATCCCCTGCGTCTACTGACACCCCGCACCTGACGCGCCGCACCGAGCCGTGGGGAGGCTCCCACCAGGGAGCCTCCCCACGGCTTTTCCCGCGGCGCCCCCTCGGCCATCGGCCGAGGGGGCGCCGCAGTGACCGGACCGGACCGGTCAGTCCACCGTCCAGGTGTCGCCGCCCGCCAGCAGCGCGGCCAGGTCGCCCGGCCCGCGATCGGCCTGCGCGGCGGCCAGCTGCCCCGCCATCAGCTCGTCGTAGACGGGTCGGTGGACGTCCCGCAGGACGCCGATCGGGGTGTGGTGCAGGGTGTCGGCGTCGGCGATCCGGGACAGCGCGAAGGCGGTGGCCGGGTTGGCCGCGTGCGCGTCGTGGACCAGCACCCGCGCCTCGTTGTCCGCCGTCACCGGCGCGGTGAACAGCTCGCCGTCCGGGCCGCGGAACACGCCGCCGGCCAGGTCCGCGCCGAAGCGGATCGGCTGCCCGTGCTCCAGCCGGATCAGCGCCTCGTCCCGGGTGCCGGGCTGCTTCAGGGCCTCGAACGCGCCGTCGTTGAAGATGTTGCAGTTCTGGTAGATCTCCACCAGCGCCGTGCCCTCGTGCGCGGCCGCCGCCCGCAGCACCGACTGGAGGTGCTGGCGGTCCGAGTCGATCGTGCGGGCGACGAAGGTCGCCTCGGCGCCGATCGCCAGCGAGAGCGGGTTGAACGGCGCGTCGAGCGAGCCCATCGGCGTCGACTTGGTGATCTTGCCCAGCTCGCTGGTCGGCGAGTACTGGCCCTTGGTCAGGCCGTAGATCCGGTTGTTGAACAGCAGGATCTTCAGGTTGACGTTGCGCCGCAGCGCGTGGATCAGGTGGTTGCCGCCGATGGACAGCGCGTCACCGTCCCCCGTCACCACCCACACGCTCAGGTCCTGCCGCGAGGACGCCAGCCCGGTCGCGATCGCCGGCGCCCGCCCGTGGATCGAGTGCACCCCGTAGGTGTTCATGTAGTACGGGAAACGCGAGGAACAGCCGATCCCGGAGATGAACACGGTGTTCTCGCGCTTGATGCCGAGCTCCGGCATGAAGCCCTGCACCGCCGCCAGGACGGCGTAGTCCCCGCAGCCCGGGCACCAGCGCACCTCCTGGTCGGTCTTGAAGTCCCGGGCGCTCTGCGGCCCTTCGGCCTTGGGCACCAGGTTCAGGGACGGGAAGCCGTTCTCGCTCATCGGTGGTCCTCCTCGTCCAGGGCGCCGATCGCCGCCGACAGCACGTCCGCCAACTGCGCCGCCTTGAACGGCAGTCCACGCACCTGGTTGTAGGACTCCGCGTCCACCAGGTACTTCGCCCGCAGCAGCAGCGCGAGCTGGCCCAGGTTCATCTCCGGCACGACGACCTTCTCGTAACTCCTGAGCACCGCGCCCAGGTTGGCCGGGAAGGGGTTCAGGTGGCGCAGGTGCGCCTGGGCGACCTCCCCGCCGTCCGCCCGCACCCGCCGCACGGCCGCGGTGATCGGCCCGTACGTCGAACCCCAGCCGAGCACCAGCACCCGCGCCTCGCCGCTCGGGTCGTCGACCTCCACGTCGGGGACGGCGATCCCGTCGACCTTCGCCTGCCGGGTGCGGACCATGAAGTCGTGGTTCGCCGGGTCGTAGGAGATGTTCCCCGTCCCGTCCTGCTTCTCGATCCCGCCGATCCGGTGCTCCAGCCCCGGCGTACCGGGCAGCGCCCACGGCCTGGCCAGGGTCCTCGGATCCCGCAGGTAGGGCCAGAACGAGCCGTCCTCGCGGTTCGGCCCGGTCGCGAAATCCGGACTGACCAGCGGGAGTTCGTCCACCTCAGGGATCCGCCACGGCTCCGAGCCGTTCGCCAGGTAGCCGTCCGAGAGCAGGAACACCGGCGTCCGGTACGTCACCGCGATCCGCGCCGCCTCCAGCGCCGCGTCGAAGCACTCCGCCGGCGTCGCCGGAGCGACGATCGGCACCGGCGCCTCGCCGTTGCGCCCGAACATCGCCTGCAGCAGGTCCGCCTGCTCCGTCTTGGTCGGCAGACCGGTCGACGGCCCACCGCGCTGGATGTCCACCACCAGCAGCGGCAGCTCCAGCGACACCGCCAGGCCGATCGTCTCGCTCTTCAACGCCACCCCGGGGCCCGAGGTCGTCGTCACCCCCAGCGCGCCGCCGAAGGACGCGCCGAGCGCCGCACCGATCCCGGCGATCTCGTCCTCGGCCTGGAAGGTACGGACCCCGAAGTTCTTGTGCCGGCTCAGCTCGTGCAGGATGTCCGAGGCCGGCGTGATCGGGTACGAGCCCAGGTACAGCGGCAGCCCGCAGCGCTGCGCGGCGGCGATCAGGCCGTAGGAGAGCGCCAGGTTCCCCGAGATGTTGCGGTAGCGCCCGGCCGGGAGTCTGGCCGGCGGCACCTCGTAGGAGACCGCGAAGGTCTCCGTGGTCTCACCGAAGTTCCAGCCCGCCTTGAAGGCGCTGATGTTCGCCTCGGCGATCTGCGGCTTCTTCGCGAACTTGCCGCGCAGGAAGGTCTCCGTCCCGTGGGTGGGGCGGTGGTACATCCAGGACAGCAGCCCCAGCGCGAACATGTTCTTGGCCCGCTCGGCGTCCTTGCGCGCCAGCCCGCTGTCCTTCAACGCCTCCAGGGTCAGCGTCGTCAGCGGCACCTTGTGCAGGTGGTAGCCCTCCAGCGAGCCGTCGGCCAGCGGGTCCGCCGCGTAACCGACCTTCGCCAGCGCGCGCTTGGTGAACTCGTCCGTGTTGACGATGATCTGCGCGCCGCGCGGCAGGTCCTCCAGGTTCGCCTTCAGCGCCGCCGGGTTCATCGCCACCAGCACGTTCGGCGCGTCCCCCGGGGTGAGGATGTCGTGGTCCGCGAAGTGCAGTTGGAAGGACGACACGCCCGGCAGCGTCCCGGCGGGCGCCCGGATCTCGGCCGGGAAGTTCGGCAGCGTGGAGAGGTCGTTGCCGAACGACGCCGTCTCCGAGGTGAACCGGTCACCGGTGAGCTGCATGCCGTCGCCCGAGTCACCGGCGAAACGGATGATCACCCGGTCCAGTCGGCGGATCGGCTTGCCGCGCCTCGGCGGCGAACCTCCCGGGGCCGTTGGATCGGCGGGCACGGCCGCACCGGGGCGTCCGTCACCGTTCCCGGAACGACCACCGTCGCCGTCCGAGCCGTCCACTGCCTCTGACTGATCGACCTGACTGGTCACTGCCGCGGACCTCCTCGAGGGCACACCACCGCGGGCGCGGCCCCGTGCCCCGTCCGCTTGGTGCACCTCCCGCATCCTATGCGCGGGCACTTGATCCCGGACGGAACTCCCACGTGCGGCGGGAAAACACCGGCCCGCGCCCGAACCGCACACGGGGTACAACGTCCGGCCGCCGGAGATCATTCCGCGTCCGACGGCCGCTCCCCCTGCCCCCGAGCTACCCCCGAGCTGCCCGGCCGCCGGGACGGCTACGAGTTGAGGTAGGTGAGCACCGCCAGCACCCGGCGGTGGTCCTCCGGGCTCTGCGCCAGGCCCAGCTTCAGGAAGATGTTGCTGACGTGCTTCTCCACCGCGCCGTCCGAGACCACCAGCTGCTTGGCCACCGCACTGTTGGTGCGGCCCTCCGCCATCAGCCCGAGCACCTCCCGCTCGCGCGGGGTGAGGTTGGCCAGCACGTCGCCCTTGCGGCTGCGGCTGAGGAGTTGCTGCACCACCTCCGGGTCCAGCGCGGTGCCGCCCTCGGCGACCCGGACCACCGCGTCCGCGAACTCGCGCACCTCCGCGACCCGGTCCTTCAGCAGGTAGCCGACGCCCCGGGTCGAACCGGCCAGCAGCTCGGAGGCGTACCGCTCCTCCACGAACTGCGACAGCACCAGCACGTTCAGCTCCGGGTAGCGCCCGCGCAGCTCGACGCAGGCGCGCAGGCCCTCGTCGGTGTGGCTCGGCGGCATCCGCACGTCGGAGACCACGACGTCCGGCAGTTGCCCGGCCGCGGCCAGGTCGTGGATGGTCTTCACCAGCGCGGCGCCGTCCCCGACACCCGCCACGACCTCCAGGCCCCGGTCGGTGAGCAGCCGGGTCAGGCCCTCCCGTAGCAGTACGGAGTCCTCGGCTATGACGACGCGGCGCATGGTGACCTTCCCGGCAGGGCAGAGCTGACAGGGGCCAGTCTCCCCCATCCGGGTGAACACCCGGCCCGCCGTCCGCGGATCCGCCGGTCAGGGGCTGCCGCCCGCCGCGCCCCGGTCACATGGTCCGGATCGCCACCGCGTCGCAGAGCCCCTCCAGGGCCGCCTTCGCCGCGCAGTCCGGCAGCGGGGCGAGCAGCGCCCGGGCGTCCTCGGCCTGGCGCAGCGTCTCCCGGCGGGCGCGCTCCAGCGCGGGGTGGCGGCGCAGCAGCCGCAGCGCCTCGGCGTGCAGCTCGTCGTCGGCGAGGTCCAGGGTGAGCAGTTCGCGCAGCCGGGTGTCGGCCGGGTCGGCGGGGTCGGCCGGCATCTGCTCCAGCAGCAGGGTCGGCAGGGTCGGCACGCCCTCGCGCAGGTCGGTGCCGGGGGTCTTGCCGGACTCCTGGCCGTCGCTGGCGATGTCCAGCACGTCGTCGGCCAGCTGGAAGGCGATGCCGATCCGCTCGCCGAACTCGCTGAGGGTGTCCACCATCCACGGCTCGGCGCCGGCCATCAGCGCTCCTATCCGGCAGGAGACCGCGATCAGCGAACCGGTCTTGCCGGCCAGCACGTCGAGGTAGTGCAGCAGCGGGTCGCCGTCCGGGCCGGGGCCGCGGGTCTCCAGGATCTGGCCGGTGACCAGCCGCTCGAAGGCGTCGGCCTGCATCCGCACCGCCTCGGGGCCGAGGTCGGCGAGCACCTGGGAGGCGCGGGAGAACAGGAAGTCGCCGGTGAGGATGGCCACCGAGTTGTCCCAGCGGGAGTTGGCGCTGGGGGCGCCGCGGCGCACCGGGGCCTCGTCCATGACGTCGTCGTGGTACAGGGTCGCCAGGTGGGTGAGCTCGACGACGACGGCCGCCGGCACCACGCCGGGCGCCCCCGGGTCGCCGAACTGCGCCGCCAGCAGCAGCAGCAGCGGACGGAAGCGCTTGCCGCCGGCCTCGATGAGGTGACTGGCGGTGATGGTGATGAACGGGACGTCGCTCTTGACGGCCTCGGCGAGCGCCGTCTCCACCGCGTCCAGTCCGGCCTGAACGTCCCGGGTCAGGTCGCGGTCCTGCACGCTGAGCCCGAAGGGTCCCACGACGGTCACGAAGACCACTCCTCTGTCCCTGGTCGATCTAGCGGCCTGGTCCCTGAGTGCCGCCGCTGGCCATACAGGCAGGGTATCCGGTCACGAGTGGATCACTGCACGGGCGTGCGGATCCTGTCATGATCGGGCCGGATGCCCTGGTCAGGGCGGCTGTGGGGGCAGTACTGCGGTGGGGGCGAATTCAGCTGGAAAACACGGGCCGGAGCCCCTCCGCCGGCGGGCCGGCGGCAAACGCGCGTCCGGACCGCGCGCCGAGGGCGCGGCCCGGACGGGCCCGGGGCGGCGGCGCCGCCCCGGTGGCGGTCAGCGGACGAACAGCGCGGCCTTCGACGCCAGGTCCAGGAAGTACTGCGGCAGCAGGCCGAGACCCAGCGTGACCAGCACCCCCACCCCGATCGCGGTCGCCGTGAAGGCGCTCGGGATCGCCACCGTCGGGCCGCCCGGCTTCGGGTCGGAGAAGAACATCAGCACGATGACCCGGATGTAGAAGAACGCGGCCACCGCCGAACTCAGCACACCGACGATCACCAGCGGCGTCGCCCCGCCGGCCGCCGCCGCCTGGAACACCGCGAACTTCCCGGTGAACCCGGAGGTCAGCGGGATCCCGGCGAAGGCCAGCAGGAACAGCGCGAACACCGCCGCCACCAGCGGCGAGCGCCGGCCCAGCCCGGCCCAGCTGGACAGGTGGGTCGCCTCGCCCTTGGAGTCGCGCACCAGGGTGACCACGGCGAACGCGCCGAGCGTCACGAAGGAGTACGACAGCAGGTAGAACAGCACCGAGGACAGGCCCTGCTTGTTGGTGGCGATCACGCCCGTGAGGATGAACCCGGCGTGCGCGATCGAGGAGTACGCCAGCAGCCGCTTGACGTCCTGCTGGGTGACCGCCAGCACCGCGCCCACCACCATGGTGAGGATCGCCACCCCCCACAGCACCGGCCGCCAGTCCAGCCGCAGGCCCGGGAAGGCCACGTAGAACAGCCGCAGGAACGCCCCGAAGGCCGCGACCTTCGTCGCCGCCGCCATGAAGCCGGTCACCGGGGTCGGCGCGCCCTGGTACACGTCCGGGGTCCAGGAGTGGAACGGCACCGCGCCGACCTTGAACAGCAGGCCGACCGCGAGCATCGCCAGGCCGATCAGCAGCAGCGCGTCACTCTGGGTGCTGCTCAGCTGCGCCGGGGTGGTCATCGCCTTGCCGGAGATCACGTCCGAGATGTCGCCGAGCTTCACGCTGCCCGCGTAGCCGTACAGCAGCGCGGTGCCGAACAGGAAGAACGCCGAGGCGAAGGCGCCCAGCAGGAAGTACTTGACGGCCGCCTCCTGGGAGAGCAGCCGGCGGCGCCGGGCCAGCGCGCAGAGCAGGTACAGCGGGAGGGAGAAGACCTCCAGCGCCACGAACATCGTCAGCAGGTCGTTGGCCGCGGGGAACAGCAGCATCCCGCCGACCGCGAACATGGTGAGCGGGAAGACCTCGCTGGTGGCGAAGCCGGCCCGGACCGCGGCCCGCTCCTGCTCGCCGCCGGGGGTGGCGGCGGCCTGGGCCGCGAAGGCGTCGGCGGGCAGGCCGCCCGCCTTGGGCTCCAGCTTCCGTTCGGCGTAGGTGAGCACCGCGACGACGGCGGCCAGCAGGATCACGCCCTGCAGGAACAGCGCCGGGCCGTCCAGCGCGACGGACTCCATGGCCAGCAGGTCGACCCGGGTGGAGCCGAAGCCCTGGGAGGCCAGCACCACCACGGCGACGAAGGAGCCGATCAGCCCGGCCAGGGCGAGCGACACCTGCGTCCAGTGCCGGTACCGGCGGGGCACGAAGGCCTCCACCAGGATGCCGGCCACGGCGGCGCCGAACACCACCAGCATCGGGGAGAGCTGGCCGTACTCCAGGTGCGGCGCCGGGATGCTGGCGGTGTTGCCGCCGGCGGCGGCGAGCATGCCGGTGGTGCTCACTTCTGCTCACCTCCTGAGGTGGCGGCGACCGGGTGGGCCGGCGCCGGGTCGGTCTCGTGGACCTGCGAGAGCGTCGCGTTCACCGAGGGGTTGACCAGGTCGGTGAGCGGCTTGGGGTAGACGCCGAGCAGGATGGTCAGCGCCACCAGCGGGGCGACCACGGCCAGTTCGCGGACCTTGAGGTCGGGCATCCCGCCGACGCCGGCCTTCACCGGGCCGGTCATGGTGCGCTGGTACAGCAGCAGGGCGTACAGCGCGGCCAGCACGATGCCGAAGGTCGCCACGATGCCGATCGCCGGGTAGCGGGTGAACGTGCCCACCAGCACCAGGAACTCGCTGACGAACGGGGCCAGCCCGGGCAGCGACAGGGTGGCCAGACCGCCGATCAGGAACGTCCCGGCGAGCACCGGGGCGACCTTCTGCACCCCGCCGTAGTCGGCGATCAGCCGCGAGCCGCGGCGGGAGATCAGGAAGCCCGCCACCAGCATCCACGCGGCGGTGGAGATGCCGTGGTTGACCATGTAGAGGGTGGCGCCGCTCTGGCCCTGGCTGGTCAGCGCGAAGATGCCCATGATGATGAAGCCGAAGTGCGAGATCGACGCGTAGGCGACCAGCCGCTTGATGTCCTTCTGGCCGACCGCCAGCAGCGCGCCGTAGATGATCCCGATCACCGACAGGACCAGGATCACCGGGGCGAAGGTCTTCGAGGCGTGCGGGAACAGCCCGAGGCAGAAGCGCAGCATCGCGAAGGTGCCGACCTTGTCCACCACGGCGGTGATCAGCACGGCGGTGCCGGCGGTGGCCTCGCCCATCGCGTTCGGCAGCCAGGTGTGCAGCGGCCACAGCGGGGCCTTCACCGCGAAGGCGAAGAAGAAGCCCAGGAACAGCGCCTTCTCGGCGGTGCCGGACAGCTGGAGCTTGCCGTCGGCGATCGCCGAGGTGAGGGTCCGGAGGTCGAAGGTGCCGAAGCCCTGGTCCTGCGCGATCACGTACAGGCCGATCACGGCGGCCAGCATCACCAGGCCGCCGAGCAGGTTGTAGAGCAGGAACTTCACGGCCGCGTACGAGCGCTGGCGCGCCGCGTCGGGGCCGCCGGCCCGGTCGCCGAAGCCGCCGATCAGGAAGTACATCGGGATCAGCATGGCTTCGAAGAACACGTAGAAGAGGAAGACGTCGGTGGCGTAGAAGGAGACGACCACCATCGCCTCCACCGCCAGGATCAGGGCGAAGAAGCCCTGGGTGCGGCGCCTGTTCTCAAAGGTGTCGGGGGCGAACGTGCCGTCGGGGGCGGCCGGCCCCGGGTCGGCGTCGTGCCAGGAGGCCAGCATCACCACCGGCACCAGGACGGCGGTGAGCAGGGCGAGGACGGCGCCGATGCCGTCCACGCCGAGCGAGAAGGTGATGCCGAAGGAGCGGATCCAGCTGTACGACTCGGTCAGCTGGTAGCGATCGCCGTGCGGGTCGAAGCGGGTCGCCACCACGGCGGCCAGCACCAGGGTGACGACCGAGACGCCCAGGGCGACGGCCTTGGTGGTCGAACGGCGGCGCTCGGTCGACCCGGCGGGCAGGGCGGCGGTCAGCACCGCGCCGGCCGCCGGGACGGCACAGGTGGCGGTCAGCAACGCGCTCATGGCCGCACCCCCCACGTGGAATCTGCGCGAGTCATCAGACGGACCTCATCAGGAGAGTCGTGGCGACCAGCACCAGCGTGCCGCCGAACATGGAGAGCGCGTACGAGCGGACGAAGCCGTTCTGGACCCGCCGCAGCCGACTGGACACGCCGCCGATGGTGGCGGCCAGGCCGTTGACGAAGCCGTCCA
Organism: Kitasatospora sp. NPDC087271; assembly: GCF_044744605.1. Lineage (NCBI taxonomy): Bacteria > Bacillati > Actinomycetota > Actinomycetes > Kitasatosporales > Streptomycetaceae > Kitasatospora > Kitasatospora sp. NPDC087271. The sequence goes on along the minus strand of NZ_JBIUYQ010000004.1, from coordinate 129,817 downwards.
GACCGCGGCTGTCGAAGTAGACCAGCGTCGCGGTGAGCGCCGAGCCCGGGCGGACCAGGACGGCGTGGTTGAAGTCGTCCTGGAGCAGGTCGCGGCGGGCGGCCCGGGTGAGCGGGGAGCCGACCGGCGGCACCACGGGGACGGCGGAGCGCCCGTACATCAGGTACGAGACGAGGACGCCGGCCAGCATGCAGGCCGTGGTGAGCACGGTGACCACCAGCGGGGCGAGCGGCGAGTTGCCCTCGGAGTGCCCGGTGACCGGCTCCAGCCAGGTCAGGAACGAGTCGTTGAAGGCGAACAGCCCGCCCGCGAAGACCGAGCCGAAGGCCAGCAGGACCATCGGGATGGTCATGGTCTTCGGCGACTCGTGCGGGTGCGGGGCGTTGCCCTCCGCGTCCGGCTGCCAGCGCTTCTCGCCGAAGAAGGTCAGCAGCATCACCCGGGTCATGTAGAACGCGGTGACGGCGGCGCCGGTCAGCGCGCACAGGCCGAGGATCCAGCCCTCGGTGCCGCCCTTGGCGAAGGCCGCCTCGATGATCTTGTCCTTGGAGAAGAAGCCGGACAGGCCGGGGAAGCCGATGATCGCCAGGTAGCCGAGGCCGAAGGTGACGAAGGTGACCGGCATGTACTTGCGCAGGCCACCGTAGTGACGCATGTTCACCTCGTCGTTCATGCCGTGCATGACCGACCCGGCGCCGAGGAACAGCCCGGCCTTGAAGAAGCCGTGCGTTACCAGGTGCATGATCGCGAAGGCGTAGCCGATCGGGCCGAGCCCGGCCGCCAGCACCATGTAGCCGATCTGCGACATCGTCGACCCGGCCAGCGCCTTCTTGATGTCGTCCTTCGCGCAACCGACGATCGCACCGAACAGCAGCGTGACCGCGCCGACCACCACCACGGCGGTCTGCGCGTCCGGCGCCAGGTCGAAGATCGCCGACGAGCGGGTGATCAGGTAGACGCCGGCGGTCACCATGGTGGCCGCGTGGATCAGCGCCGACACCGGGGTCGGGCCCTCCATCGCGTCGCCCAGCCAGGACTGCAGCGGCACCTGCGCCGACTTGCCGCAGGCCGCCAGCAGCAGCATCAGGCCGATCGCCGTCAGCTTGCCCTCGCTCGCCTGCGCCGCCCCTCCGAAGACCGGCTCGAAGGCGAAGGAGCCGAACTCGGTGAACATCAGCATGATCGCGATCGACAGGCCCAGGTCACCGACCCGGTTGACGATGAACGCCTTCTTCGCCGCCGTCGCCGCGCTCGGCTTGTGCTGCCAGAAGCCGATCAGCAGGTACGAGGCGAGGCCCACGCCCTCCCAACCGAAGTACAGCAGCAGGTAGTTGTCGGCGACCACCAGCAGCAGCATGGCGGCCAGGAACAGGTTCAGGTACGCGAAGAAGCGGCGCCGGCGCTCGTCGTGCGCCATGTAGCCCACCGAGTACAGGTGGATCAGCGTGCCGACGCCGGTGATCAGCAGGACGAAGGTCATCGACAACTGGTCGAGCCGGAACGACATGTCGGCCTGGAACCCGTTCACCGGGATCCAGCTGAACAGGTGCTCGGTGACGGCCCGGTGCTCGGCCTCGCGGCCCAGCATGTCCCGGAACAGCGCCAGGCCGAAGCCGAACGAGAGCGCCGCGAGGGCGGTGGCCAGCCAGTGGCCGAAGCGGTCCAGCGCGCGGCCGCCGAGCAGGAGCAGGGCGGCGCCGGCCAGCGGGGCCGCCACCAGCAGCGGAATGAGAGAGTTCACCGAGGCCCTCCGCCTACAGCTTCATCAGATTGCTGTCGTCGACCGAAGCGGAGTGCCTGGTCCGGAAGATGGAGACGATGATGGCGAGGCCGACCACGACCTCGGCCGCCGCGACCACCATCGTGAAGAACGCGATGATCTGGCCGTCCAGGGTGCCGTGCAGCCGGGAGAAGGTCACCAGGGCGAGGTTCGAGGCGTTCAGCATCAGCTCCACGCACATGAACAGCACGATCGCGTTGCGCCGGATCAGCACTCCGGCCGCGCCGATGGTGAACAACAGGGCCGCGAGGTACAGGTAGTTGGCCGGGTTCACTCCGCTCCCTCCTCGTCGGCGCGGCCGTTCAGGCCGTCCTTGCCGATCAGGCCGTCCTTGCCGTTCGAACCGCCGTTGCCGTTCAGGCCGCCGTTGCCGTTCAGACCGTTCGGACCGCCGTTGCCGTCCTTGCCGTTCACCGACGCCGGCACCGACGCCGGCACCGGCTCCAGGGACTTGCGCGGTCCGGCGACCGCCGGCCGCTCGGACGACGGCCGGCCCAGCCAGTCCGCCGTGGTGTTCTCCAGCTCGGCCATCCGCCGCAGCATCTCCTGGCTGACGTCCCGGACCTGGCCGCGCTCGCGCAGCGTCGCCATCACCGAGTCCTCGGCGATCGTGCCGTCCGGCAGCAGCGCCGGAACGTCCACCGCGTTGTGCCGCGCGTACACGCCCGGCGCCGGCAGCGGCGGCAGCTGGATGTTGTCCACGACCCGCTGGGCGGCCAGCTCGCGCTGCGTCTTCGGCGCCTTCACGTGCTCGCGGTGGGTCAGCACCATCGCACCGATCGCCGCGGTGATCAGCAGCGCGCCGGTGACCTCGAACGCCCACACGTACCGGGTGAAGATCAGCCGGGCCAGGCCCGGCACGTTGCCCTCGGCGTTCGCCTCGGACAGGCCGGTGAAGTGGTCCAGCCGCGCGTTGGCGATCCCGGCGATCAGCAGCACGCCGAAGCCCAGCCCGCACAGCACCGCGGCGAACCGCTGGCCCTTCAGCTGCTCCTTTAGGGAGTCCTCGCTGGTGACGCCGACCAGCATCACCACGAACAGGAACAGCATCATGATCGCGCCGGTGTAGACGACGATCTGCACCACGCCCAGGAACACCGCGCCCTGCGCCATGTAACAGACCGCCAGCGCCATCATTGTGGCCGCCAGGCACAGCGCGCTGTGCACGGCCTTGCGCATCAGCACCATGCCGAGCGCGCCGCCGACCGCGATCACCGCGAGCACCCAGAACTGGACGGCCTCCCCGACGGAGGTCGTCCCGGTCGCGGCCAGGTTGAGGGAGGTCACTGCTGGACCTCCCGCTCCCGGTCGGTGCGCTCCTGCTGGACCGTCCCGGGCGCCGCCGCGGTGATCTCGCCCCGGTAGTACGCGCCCTCGTCGGCGCCCGGGAAGATCGCGTGCGGGGAGTCCACCATGCCCTCGGACAGGCCGACCAGCAGCTGCTCCTTGGTGAAGATCAGGTCCCGGCGCGAGGAGTCGGCCAGCTCGTACTCGTTGGTCATGGTGAGCGCGCGGGTCGGGCAGGCCTCGATGCACAGCCCGCACAGGATGCAGCGGGCGTAGTTGATCTGGTAGACCGCGCCGTAGCGCTCGCCCGGCGAGTAGCGCTCCTCCTCCCGGTTGTCCGCGCCCTCCACGTAGATGGCGTCGGCCGGACAGGCCCACGCGCACAGCTCGCAGCCGACGCACTTCTCCAGGCCGTCCGGGTGCCGGTTCAGCTGGTGGCGGCCGTGGAAGCGCGGAGCGGTGGGCTTCTTCTGCTCCGGGTACTGCTCGGTGAGCCGCTTCTTGAACATGGCCTTGAAGGTCACGCCGAAGCCGGCGGCCGGGCCGAGGATCGACGGCTTGTCGGGCCGCTCGGCCCGCTCCGTCTGGTCGGACGACATCTCGGTTCAGCTCCCTTCGGTATGGTCGGCCCCGTTGAGGGCGTCCTGGAGTTGCTTCGGGGCCCGGCTGCGCCGGCGCGGCACCGGCGGGAGCTCCTGTCCGGGCAGCGGGGGCACCGGGTATCCGCCCGCCATCGGGTCGAAGTCCCCCTTCGGCAGGGCGGGTTCGGGCTCGGGCTCCTTCTTCAGGAAGTCCCGCAGCAGGGCGAGCAGCAGGATCGCCCCGACCGGCGCGCCGACGTACAGCACCACCTCGCCGAAGCCGTAGCCCTCGTTGCGCAGCGCCCGCACGCTCGCGATCAGCACCAGCCACACCAGCGAGACCGGGATCAGCACCTTCCAGCCCAGCTTCATGAACTGGTCGTAGCGAAACCGGGGCAGCGTGCCGCGCAGCCAGATGAAGAAGAACAGCAGCAGCTGGATCTTCAGCGTGATCCACAGCATCGGCCACCAGCCGTGGTTGGCGCCCTCCCAGAAGGTCGACACCGGCCACGGGGCCCGCCAGCCGCCCAGGAACAGGGTGGAGGCCACCGCCGAGACGGTCACCATGTTGACGTACTCGGCCAGCATGAACATCGCGAACTTCAGCGAGGAGTACTCGGTGTTGAAGCCGCCGACCAGCTCGCCCTCGGCCTCCGGGAGGTCGAACGGCGCCCGGTTGGTCTCGCCCACCATCGCGATGATGTACACGATGAACGACACCGGCAGCAGCGCCGCGAACCAGGTCGGCTGCTGGTGCGCCACGATCTCCGAGGTCGACATCGACCCCGAGTAGATGAACACCGCCGCGAAGGACAGGCCCATCGCGATCTCGTAGCTGACCATCTGCGCGGCCGAGCGCAGCCCGCCCAGCAGCGGGTACGTCGAACCGGACGACCAGCCGGCCAGCACGATGCCGTAGATGCCGATCGAGGCCGTCGCCAGGATGTACAGCAGGGCCACCGGGAAGTCGGTCAGCTGCATCGCCGTCCGGGTGCCGAAGATCGACACCTCGTTGCCGGCCGGCCCGAACGGGATCACCGCGAAGGCCATGAACGCCGGGACGGCGCAGACGATCGGGGCCAGGACGTAGACCGCCTTGTCCGCGCCCTTGACCACCAGGTCTTCCTTGAGCGCCAGCTTCACGCCGTCCGCCAGGGACTGCAGCATCCCCCACGGCCCGTGCCGGTTCGGCCCGATGCGCAGCTGCATCCAGGCCACCACCTTGCGCTCCCAGACGATCGCGATCAGCACCGTCAGGACCAGGAAGCCGAAGCAGAACACCGCCTTCAGCAGCACCAGCCACCACGGGTCCTGCCCGAAGAAGTGGAGCGTCTCGTACGGCTGCGGAGTCATCGCTCCTCCCCTTCGCTGCCCGCGTCGCCCGCCGCGGCCCCGGCCCTCGCGGCCGGCTCGGGGGCGGCCACGGCGATCGTGACCAGATGGCCGACGGTGGTGCCGAGCGCGCGGTGGGCGCCGCCCGGCGTGGAGTTGAGCGGGATCCAGACCGTGCGGTCCGGGATCGAGTCGGTGACCTCCAGCGGCAGGGTCAGCGAGCCGGCCGGGCCGGTCAGCCGCAGCGCCCCGCCCGCCTCGGCGCCGGCCTCCGGCGCACCGACCTCCTTCGCGGTGGCCGGCGAGACCCGGGCCACCGCCCGGTGCCGGGTGCCCGCCAGGTGCGGATCGCCCTGCTGCAACGTGCCGTTGTCCAGCAGCTGGCGCCAACCCGCCAGCACCGCCTGGCCGGTGGCCGGGCGGGGCAGCACGCCGGGGTGCGCGGCCGGGTCCGCGGACCGGTCACCCGTCCACGGGGTGAAGTGGTCCAGCTCCAGCCGGGCCGCCCGGACGTCCGGCAGACCCAGCCGGTGGCCCAGCGCCTCCGCCAGCATGGTCAGCACCCGCAGGTCCGGGTACAGATGGCGGCCCATCTGCTGATCGGGCTTGAGCGCCGCCTCGAACATCCGCAGCCGGCCCTCCCAGTCCAGGAAGGCGCCGGCCTTCTCCGCCACCGCCGCCACCGGCAGCACCACGTCCGCGCGCGCCGTCACCGCGGAGGGCCGCAGCTCCAGCGACACCACGAACGGCACCGCCGCCAGCGCCGCGTCGGCCAGCGCCGGATCCGGCAGGTCGTCCGGGTCGACGCCGCCGACCAGCAGCGCGTCCAGCTCGCCGTGCGCCGCGGCCGTCAGGATCTGCTCGGTGTCCCGGCCCGGCCGGGACGGCAGCTCCGCCACCCCCCACACCCCGGCGGCCTCCGCCCGGGCGGCCGGAGCCGCCACCGGACGGCCGCCGGGTAGCAGCCCCGGCAGCAGGCCCGCCTCGACCGCACCGCGCTCACCCGCCCGGCGCGGCACCCACGCCAGCCGGGCGCCGGTCGCGTGCGCCAGGCGCAGCACCGCCGTCAGCGCGCCCGGGGCGGCGGCCAGCCGCTCGCCCACCAGGATCACCGCGCCCGGGCCGCGCAGCAGCTCGGCGGCCCGCCCGGCCTCGTCGTTCAGCGGCTCGTCGGCGGCCAGCGCGGCGAACCACTCCGCCTCCGTGCCCGGGGCGGCCGGCAGCAGCGCGCCGCGCAGCTTGGCCAGGCCCCGGGAGGCGAACGCCGCCACCGAGTACACCTTCAGGCCCCGGTCGCGGCTGGCCTTGCGCAGCCGCAGGAAGACGATCGGCGACTCCTCCTCCGGCTCGAAACCCGCCAGCAGCACCGCCGGAGCCTGCTCCAGCTGCTCGTAGGTCAGGCCCTCGCCGTCCACGTCCACCCCGCGCCCGGCGACGGCGGCGGCCAGGAAGTCCGCCTCCTCGCCGCTGTGCGGGCGGGCCCGGAAGTCCACGTCGTTGGTGCCGAGCACCACCCGCGCGAACTTCCCGTACGCGTAGGCGTCCTCGACGGTGACGCGGCCGCCGGTCAGCACCCCGGCGCGGGCGCCGCGCAGTCCCTCGGCGGCCCGGGCGAGCGCCTCCGGCCAGGAGGCGGGCACCAGCTCGCCGTCCACCCGCACCAGCGGGGTGGCGATCCGGTCCCGCTGCTGGGCGTAGCGGAACGCGAACCGGCCCTTGTCGCAGTTCCACTCCTCGTTGACCGCCGGGTCCTCGCCCGCCAGCCGGCGCAGCACCTTGCCGCGCCGGTGGTCGGTGCGCTGGGCGCAGCCCGAGGAGCAGTGCTCGCACACGCTCGGCGAGGAGACCAGGTCGAACGGGCGGGAGCGGAAGCGGTAGGCCGCCGAGGTCAGGGCGCCCACCGGGCAGATCTGGATGGTGTTCCCGGAGAAGTACGAGTCGAGCGGCTCGTCGTCCCCGGTGCCGACCTGCTGGAGCGCGCCGCGTTCCAGCAGGTCGATGAACGGGTCCCCGGCGATCTGCTGCGAGAAGCGGGTGCAGCGCGCGCACAGCACGCAGCGCTCCCGGTCCAGCAGCACCTGGGTGCTGAGCGGGATCGGCTTCTCGTAGGTGCGCTTCATCCCCTCGAAGCGGGTGTCGGCGTCACCCGTGGACATCGCCTGGTTCTGCAGCGGGCACTCGCCGCCCTTGTCGCAGACCGGGCAGTCCAGCGGGTGGTTGATCAGCAGCAGCTCCATCACGCCGCGCTGCGCCTTCTCGGCCACCGGTGAACTCACCTGGGTGCGCACCACCATGCCCTCGGCGACCGGGATGGTGCAGGAGGCGACGGGCTTGCGCTGGCCCTCGATCTCGACGATGCACTGCCGGCAGGCGCCGGCCGGGTCGAGCAGCGGGTGGTCGCAGAAGCGCGGGATCTGGGTGCCGATCCGTTCGGCGGCCCGGATCACCAACGTCCCCTTGGGGACCTGCACTTCGACGCCGTCGATGGTGAGCGTGACCAGCTCGACCGCGGCCTTGTCGCCCGTGGAGGTGGATGGCTCTGTGATCGTCACGCGTGCACCTCCCTTTCGGTGGCGGACTGGTGGCCGGGGCGGGGGCCGTCGGCCCAGACGGTGGAGGCGGCCGGGTCGAACGGGCAGCGGCGCTCGGCCAGGTGCTGCTCGTACTCGGCCCGGAAGTGCTGGAGGGAGGAGACGATCGGGCTCGCGGCGCCGTCGCCCAGTGCGCAGAAGGACTTGCCGTTGATGTTGTCGGCGATGTCGAGGAGCTTCTCCAGGTCCCCGTCGACGCCCGCGCCCGCCTCGATCCGCTTGAGCAGCTGGACCAGCCAGTAGGTGCCCTCGCGGCAGGGGGTGCACTTGCCGCAGGACTCGTGGGCGTAGAACTCGGTCCAGCGGGTGACCGCCCGCACCACGCAGGTGGTCTCGTCGAAGACCTGCAGCGCCTTGGTGCCGAGCATCGAGCCGGCCGCGCCGACACCCTCGTAGTCCAGCGGGACGTCCAGGTGCTCGTCGGTGAACATCGGGGTGGACGAGCCGCCCGGGGTCCAGAACTTGAGCCGGTGCCCGGGGCGGACGCCGCCGCTCATGTCCAGCAGCTGGCGCAGCGTGATGCCCAGCGGCGCCTCGTACTGGCCGGGGTTGGTGACGTGGCCGGAGAGCGAGTACAGCGTGAAGCCGGGGGACTTCTCGGTGCCCAGGCCCTTGAACCACTCCTTGCCGCGGGCCAGGATCGGCGGCACCGAGGCGATCGACTCGACGTTGTTGACCACCGTCGGGCAGGCGTACAGGCCGGCGATCGCCGGGAACGGCGGCCGCAGCCGGGGCTGGCCGCGGCGGCCCTCCAGCGAGTCCAGCAGTGCCGTCTCCTCGCCGCAGATGTAGGCGCCGGCTCCGGCGTGCACGGTGATGTCGAGGTCGACGCCCGAGCCGAGGATGTCCCGGCCGAGCAGCCCGGCCTGGTACGCCTCGGCGACGGCCGCATGCAGGCGGCGCAGCACCGGGACGACCTCGCCGCGCAGGTAGATGAACGCGTGGTCGCAGCGGATCGCGTAGGAGGCGATGATCATGCCCTCGATCAGCGCGTGCGGGTTGGCGAACAGCAGCGGGATGTCCTTGCAGGTGCCCGGCTCGGACTCGTCCGCGTTGACCACCAGGTAGTGCGGCTTGCCGTCGTTCTGCGGGATGAACTGCCACTTCATCCCGGTGGGGAAGCCGGCACCGCCGCGACCGCGCAGCCCGGCGTCCTTCACCAGGGCGATCACGTCGTCCGGCGGCATCGCCAGGGCCGCCTTGAGGCCGTCGTAGCCGTGGTGGCGGCGGTAGGTGGCCAGCGTCCAGGGCCGTTCGTCGTCCCAGGAGGCGGACAGGACGGGGGTGAGCAGCTTCTCGGCCGGCTCGGCGGCGGTCATCACGCTTCCGTCCCTTCGTGGCCGGTGCCCTCGTGGCGGGGCGCGACGACCTTGGTGCCGCCGGTGCCGGGCAGCGCCTCGCCCTTGGCCAGGCGCAGGCCGGCCAGCGAGGGCGCGCCGCCCGCGCCGGACTCGTCGTTGGCACCCGGGCGCTCGTCGGGGAAGCCCGCCAGGATCCGGGCGGACTCCTTGAAGGTGCACAGCCGGGCGCCGCGGGTCGGCCGGACCTCCCGGCCCGCGCGCAGGTCGTCGACCAGCCGCTTGGCGCTCTCCGGGGTCTGGTCGTCGAAGAACTCCCAGTTGACCATCACCACGGGCGCGTAGTCGCAGGCCGCGTTGCACTCGATGTGCTCGATCGAGATCTCGCCGTCCCCGGTGGTCTCGTTGTTGCGCACGCCGAGGTGCTGCTGGAGCTCGTCGAAGATCTGGTCGCCGCCGAGCACCGCGCACAGGGTGTTGGTGCAGACCCCGACGTGGTACTTCCCGGCCGGGCGCCGCCGGTACATGGTGTAGAAGGTGGCGACGGCGGTGACCTCGGCGGTGGTGAGGTCCAACTGCTCGGCGCAGAACCGGATGCCGGTCGGGCTGACGAAGCCCTCCTCGGCCTGCACCAGGTGCAGCAGCGGCAGCAGCGCCGACCGGGCCTGCGGGTAGCGGCCGATCAGCTCCGCGGCGTCGGCGGCCAGCCGGGCGTGCACCTCCTCGGGGTACGGTGTGGCCGGCAGCGCCGGCATCCCCAACTGGACGTCTGTCACCGGTCCACGCCTCCCATCACCGGGTCGATCCCGGCCACCGCGACGATCACGTCGGCGACCTGGCCGCCCTCGCACATCGCCGCCATCGTCTGCAGATTGGTGAACGACGGGTCCCGGAAATGGACCCGGTACGGGCGCGTCCCGCCGTCGCTGACCACGTGCACGCCCAGCTCGCCCTTGGGCGACTCGACCGCCGCGTACGCCTGGCCGACCGGGACCCGGAAGCCCTCGGTGACCAGCTTGAAGTGGTGGATCAGGGCCTCCATCGAGGTGCCCATGATCTTGCGGATGTGGTCGAGCGAGTTGCCCATCCCGTCCGGGCCGACGGCGAGTTGGGCGGGCCAGGCGATCTTCTTGTCGGCCACCATCACCGGGCCCGGCCGCAGCCGGTCCAGGCACTGCTCGACGATCCCCAGCGACTGCCGCATCTCCTCCAGGCGGATCAGGAAACGGCCGTAGGAGTCGGCGCTGTCCGCGGTCGCGACCTCGAAGTCGTAGTCCTGGTAGCCGCAGTACGGGTCGGTCTTGCGCAGGTCGTGCGGCAGGCCGGTGGCGCGCAGGATCGGGCCGGTGGCGCCGAGGGCCAGGCAGCCGGGCAGGTCGAGGAAGCCGACGTCGACCAGGCGGGCCTTGAACACCGGGTTCCCGGTGGCGAGTTTGTCGTACTCGTGCATCCGGGAGCGCAGGGTCTTCACGCACTCGCGGATCTGGTCGACGGCGCCGGGCGGGAGGTCCTGGGCGAGGCCGCCGGGGCGCACGTACGCGTGGTTCATGCGCAGGCCGGTGACCAGCTCGAAGACGTCCAGGATCAGCTCGCGGTCGCGGAAGCCGTAGATCATCAGGGTGGTGGAGCCGATCTCCATGCCACCGGTGGCCAGGCAGACCAGGTGCGAGGCGATCCGGTTGAGCTCCATCATCAGCACCCGGATCACGCTGACCCGGTCCGGGATGTCGTCGGTGATGCCGAGCAGCTTCTCGACGGCCAGGCAGTACGCGGTCTCGTTGAACAGCGGGGTCAGGTAGTCCATCCGGGTCACGAAGGTGGTGCCCTGGACCCAGTTGCGGAACTCCATGTTCTTCTCGATGCCGGTGTGGAGGTAGCCGATGCCGCAGCGGGCCTCCTTCACCGTCTCGCCGTCGATCTCCAGGATCAGCCGCAGCACGCCGTGGGTGGACGGGTGCTGGGGGCCCATGTTGACGATGATGCGCTCGTCGTCGGCCCGGCCGACCGCCTCGACCACCTCGCCCCAGTCGCCGCCGGTGACCGTGAAGACCCGGCCCTCGGTGGTCTCCCGGGCCTCTGCCTGCTCGGTCTCCTCGTGGGGTCGAGTCTCTTCGTCGTGCCGAGCATCTTCGTGGTGCCGAGTACTCATCAGCTGTACGACCTCCGCTGGTCGGGAGCCGGGATCTGGGCGCCCTTGTACTCGACGGGGATGCCGCCGAGCGGGTAGTCCTTGCGCTGCGGGTGGCCCAGCCAGTCGTCCGGCATCATGATCCGGGTGAGCGCCGGGTGGCCTTCGAAGACCAGGCCGAAGAAGTCGTAGGCCTCGCGCTCGTGCCAGTCGTTGGTCGGGTAGACGCTCACCACGGAGGGGATGCGCGGGTCGGCGTCCGGCGCGGTGACCTCCACCCGGATCAGCCGTCCGTGGGTGATCGACCGCAGGTGGTAGACCGCGTGCAGCTCGCGGCCCTTGTCGTCGGGGTAGTGCACGCCGCTCACGCCCAGGCACAGTTCGAAGCGCAGCGCCGGGTCGTCGCGCAGGGTGCGGGCGGTCCGGAGCAGGTGGGCGCGGTCGATGTGGAAGGTGAGCTCGCCGCGGTCGACGACGGTCTTCTCGATCACCTCGACCGGGTCCAGGCCCTGCTCCTCCAGGGCGCCCTCCAGCTCGTCGGCGACCTCGTCGAACCAGCCGCCGTACGGCCGTTCGCTCGGGCCGGGCAGCACGATCGGCGCGGCCAGGCCGCCGAAGCCGGAGGTGTCGCCGCTGTCCTGGGCACCGAACATGCCCTGCCGGCGGCCGACCACCTCGACCGGGATCTCGCGGACCGGGTGCTCGCGACGGGTCTCGGGTACCTGCTCGTTCATCGCAGCAGCCCCCGCATCTCGCTGACCGGGGTGGCCTTGAGGGCGAGCGCCTCGCCCAGTTCCTCGGCCCGGATCCGGTTCGCGCCCAGCGGCTCGTGCTGGATCTTGTCGTGCAGCTTCAGGATGGCGTCCATCAGCATCTCCGGGCGGGGCGGGCAACCGGGCAGGTAGATGTCCACCGGGACGATGTGGTCGACGCCCTGCACGATCGCGTAGTTGTTGAACATCCCGCCCGAGGAGGCGCAGACGCCCATCGAGATGACCCACTTCGGGTTGGCCATCTGGTCGTACACCTGGCGCAGCACCGGGGCCATCTTCTGGCTCACCCGACCCGCCACGATCATCAGATCGGCCTGCCGGGGGGAACCCCGGAACACCTCCATGCCGAACCGGGCCAGGTCGTAGCGGCCGGCGCCGGTGGTCATCATCTCGATCGCGCAGCAGGCCAGACCGAAGGTGGCCGGGAAGAGTGACGCCTTGCGCACCCAACCGGCGGCCGTCTCCACGGTCGTGAGCAGAAAGCCGCTCGGCAGCTTCTCCTCGATTCCCATCAGATCCCTCTCAATGCCCTCAAGAAGCCCTCAAGTCCTGTGGTACGTCGGCCCGTTCGGGCTTGTCCGCTCGTTCACAAAGGCGGCGGCCACCCCGCGCTCAGTCCCACTCCAGGCCGCCGCGGCGCCACACGTAGGCGTAGGCGACGAAGACCGTGGCGATGAACAGGAGCATCTCGACCAACCCGAAGATCCCCAGGGCGTCGAAGGTCACCGCCCAGGGATAGAGAAAGACGATCTCGATGTCGAAGACGATGAAGAGCATCGCCGTCAGGTAGTACTTGATCGGGAACCGACCGCCGCCCACGGGCTGCGGGGTCGGCTCGATGCCGCACTCGTACGCCTCCAACTTGGCCCGGTTGTAGCGCTTGGGGCCGGTGAGTGAGGCCATCACGACGGAGCCGACCGCGAACGCCGCCGCGATGGCACCGAGTACGAGGATCGGCGCGTAGGCATTCATAGCCCCCGCTCCCTCCGTCCAGTCGTCCTTGACTGCAGATCGGAACCGGCGGGTCACGCTGAGGTGAACCCGCGTTCCGGTTCCCGGGATCCGCCTCATGTGAGGCAGTTCACAAAGCCTGGAACGAGCGCATCCTATGCCCGTCGGCTTGTGATCTGCGACACGCAGTTCAACGTCATCTTTGTGATCTACGCCACGATGGGAATCGTGACGAATATGAACATGCCCAGAGTTGTCAACACAAAGAAGTCAAATGGTCACAACCAGTCGCATTTACTTGTGAAGCGGCTGGTCAGAGCCGCACCCCTATATCAACTATGCGTCGACAGGAGCAAATTTCGAGGCGCCATGTTGACGTGTTATAGCGGCTCACTCTGAGGGGTGGCGGGGGGCCGAACGCTCGCTTGACCCTTCGTTCACAAGCGCGCGAAACGGTCCTTGGGGCCCCACCCCGCCCGCCGCCCGGTACGCCGAGCACCAGCCGGGCTGGGGCACGGTCTACGCCCGTCGGCCGCCGAGTCGCCGGTGACCACCACAGCGGATCACACCGGGGCCGGCTCCGGGCCCCGCTCCCCGACCCCGGTCGTGGACTCGGCGACAACAGATCCAGCGGCCTCGGACTCGACGGCTTCGGACTCGACGGCTTCGGTCTCCCCGCGCCGGACGGGAGCGGGAGCGGGGACGGAGGCGGGAGCGGTGCGGCGGCCCCACTCGGTGGCGACCATGACCAGGGCTCCGCCGACCAGGGCGAGCGGACCCATCCGGTTCCCCGCGATGGTGATGCCGAAGACGGCGGCCCACAGCGGTTCGGTGCCGAGCAACAGACTCACCCGGGACGGCGAGGTGGCGCGGACAGCCCACATCTGAACGAAGAAGGCGAACAGCGTGCACAACAGGGACAGGTGCAGCAACCAGGCCCACTGGCCGGGACCGTACGAGCGGGCGACGGCCCACGGCGACGGCCCTACGGCTGGCGCGACGGCCGCGAACACGGCTGTCGCGACGGCGAGTTGGACCCAGGTCAGGGCCAGCATGTCGGTTCCGCGGACGGCGCGGGCGCGGGCCGTCGCCAGGACGAAGGCCGAGCGCACCAGGGCGGCGCCCAGCACCAGCAGGTCGCCGGGCGAAGGCGGGCGCAGCCCGCCGTCCCCGGTGAGCAGCGCGACGCCGAGCACGGCCAGCGCGGCGGCCGCGAGGAAGGCGCGCGGCGGCGCCGTCCGGCTGAGGACGCTCTCGCCGAGCGGGGTGAGCACCATCGCGAGGCTGATGATCAGCCCGGCATTGGTGGCGGAGGTGTGCACGGCACCGTACGTCTCCAGCAGGAAGATCCCGCTGAGCACCAGCCCCAGTGCGCCGCCGCCCAGCCACTCGGCGCGGCTCAGCCTCCGTAGCGCCGGCCAGGCGACCATCCCGAGCAGCGGCAGCACCAGCCCGAACCGCAGGACCAGCATCGCCACGGCCGTCCCGGGCTCCGCCACCCGCTGGACGGCGAGGAAGCTCGACCCCCACACCACCGCCACCAGGAGAACCGGCAGGTCGCGAAGGGCCGATGAGGACGAAGACACGGACTGGGAGGCACGCATGAGTCAGATCCCTCCGAGCGAACGGAACCGGCGGGGCGCGAGTACCGTACGGCGTCGGACGGACCCTGGAGCTGGGCGGAGGGCGCAGCTATCGACGGGGCGGAGCATGGAGCAGGGGGACGCCATCCTCCCGCACCGGCGCACCCGTGATCAACGCCCTGCCGCAACTCACCGGATCTCCGGCGGGCTCCAGCGCCCCCGGGGCCGACGTCCTTCCCAGGCCCGGCAGGTCAGCGGGCGAGCAGGCCGTTCGCCGCGGCGATCTCCTCGATGTCGGCCGGGGTCCCGGACATGATGGCGCGGACGTGCTCGGTGACGAGCTCGACCGGCCAGTTCCACCAGGCCGCACGGAGCAGTCGCTCGACGTCGGCGCCCTCGAAGCGGCGCCGGATCGGGCGGGCGGGGTTGCCGCCGACGATGGTGTACGGCTCGACGTCGGCGGTGACCATCGCACCGGCCGCGATGATCGCGCCGTCGCCGATCCGGACGCCGGGCAGGACGGTGGCGCCGAAGCCGAACCAGACGTCGTTGCCGATCACGGTGTCGCCCCGGCTGGGCAGGCCGGTGACGAGGTCGAGGGTCCGCTCGGTCCACTCGCCGCCGAACATCGTGAACGGGAAGGTGGACACGCCGATGGTCGGGTGGGCGGCGCCGGCCATCAGGAAGCGGGCCCCGGTGGCGATCGCGCAGTACTTTCCGATCACCAGCCGCTCGGGTCCGTAGGCGTAGAGGACGTTGCGCTCCTCGAAGCGGGTGGCCCCTTCGGGGTCGTCGAAGTAGGTGTACTCGCCGACCTCGATCCGCGGGTCGGTGACGAGCGGGCGCAGCAGGACGACCCGGTCGTGGCCGGCGAGCGGGTGCAGGGCAGTGGGGTCGGGAATGGCGGTGGCGGTCACGCAGACTCCTCTCGTAACGCGACCAACGTCGCATTACGATGAGCATGGCACGGCCGCCACACCACAGCAAGCCTTAACGCGACTGGAGTCGACTTTGAACGAGAACGCCCCGGAGCCGACCCACCCCGCGACGACCCACCCCGCCACCACCGCACAGCCCGCGACGACCCACCCCGAAACGACCCACCCCGAGCCCCGCACCCCGACCCCCCGCCCCGGCGGCCGCAGCGCCCGGGTCCGGGAGGGGGTGGTCGCCGCCACACTCGCCGAGGTCGCCGAGAAGGGGTACGACGGCCTCACCGTCGAGGCGGTCGCGAGCCGCTCCGGCGTCCACAAGGCGACGCTGTACCGGCGGTGGGGCGGAGTGGACGGCCTGGTCGCGGACGCCCTGACCGCCTCGGCCGACCAGCCCTGGCCGTTGCCCGACACCGGCGACCTCCGCGAGGACCTGCGGCTGATCACCCGGGAGGTGTTCACCGTCTTCACCGATCCCGACCTGGGGGCCACCCCCACCGCGCTGATCTTCGCCGCCCAGCGCTCCGACACCGGCGCGACCGCCCTGCGCGCCTTCTTCGCCTCCCGCCACCGCCAGGCCGCCGAGGTCGCCGAACGAGCCGTCGCCCGGGGCGAGTTGCCCACCGGAACGGACGGCGCCGAGGTGGTCCGGGCCGCCACCGCCCCGCTCTACTACCGGCTGTTCGTCACCGGCGAGCCGCTGGACGCCCACACCGCCGAGCGGGCCGCCGACGCCGCCGCGCTGGCCGCCCGCGCCGGGCTGTTCACCTCCGCACCCCGGGCCAACCCCGTTCCCCCGGAGCCCTCCTGACCCTCCACCCGCCCGACGGGGCCTGAAACCCGACGGCCCCTACCGACCCCTACCGGATCGCCGCCCCGGCGTGGATGATGGCGCCATGCCAACCCCGCCGTCCACCACCCTCCGGAAGGCCCGTCACGTGAAGCGCGCACCCTGGGCCCTGCTCGCCGTCGCCACCGTCCTCCCGCTCACGGCGAGCACCGGCACCGCCGTCGCGGACACCCCGCCGCCCGCGCCCGCCTGCGCCTACACGCCCGCGGTGCCGGCCGACAACTTCAAGGGCATCCCCGTCTTCGACGCCGAGAAGGCCGCCCAGCCCTACCGCGCCACCCTGCGCACCAGCCAGGGCGCGATCACCTTCCAGGCGCTGACCGACAAGGCGCCCTGCACCACCTTCTCGTTCCGCTTCCTCGCCGAGCACGGCTACTTCGACCGCAGCCACTGCCACCGCCTCACCACCCAGCGGCTCTACGTCCTGCAGTGCGGCGACCCGACCGGAACGGGCAGCGGCGGGCCCGGCTACTCCTTCCCGGACGAGAACCTGACCGGCGCCACCTACCCGGCCGGCACCGTGGCGATGGCCAACGCCGGTCCGAACACCAACGGCAGCCAGTTCTTCTTCGTCTGGAAGGACACCAAGCTCTCCCCCGCCTACACCCCGTTCGGCCGGATCACGGCGGGCCTGGACGTCCTGCAGAAGATCGCCGCGGGCGGCGAGGACGACCAGAACAACCCCGGCGACGGCTTCCCCACCCTCCCCGTGAACATCCGCCACGTGAAGATCAGCACCCGCTGACCGGGAGCCCGCCCCTCACCCCCCGCCCCCACGCTGTTCCCGTGCGTCCGCGGCGCCTCCCGTACGGTGGCAGCACCAACGACACCGCACGGGAGCAGCGCGCATGGACAGCCGGATCTGGGAGAGCGTGGACCACCTCGTCGCGTGGCTCGACGAGCAGGGCACGCAGTCGCCCCGGGAGGAGCGCCTGCTGCGGATCCTCAAGCTCTCCGAGGAGGTCGGCGAGGTCGGCGCCGCGGTGATCGGCGCCACCGGCCAGAACCCGCGCAAGGGCGTCACCCACAGCTGGGAGGACGTCCAGCACGAGCTCTGCGACGTCGTCTTCACCGCCCTCGTCGCCCTCCGGACGCTCACCCCCGACGCGGCCCGGGTCTTCGCCGACCGCCTCGCCTACGTCGAACAGCGCTCCGCCGCCTCCCGCCGCCCGGCGGACGGGGAGCGGAAGACGGCGGAGGAGACGCCCTGAGGTCCTGGAAGGGACCGGGGGACCGGGGGGACCGAGGGGCCGGGAGAAGGCCCCGGGCCCGCTACGCGTTGGGCGCGACCTTCGCGAGGCCGTTGATGATGCGGTCCATCGCGTCGCCGCCCTGCGGGTCGGTGAGGTTGGCGAGCATCTTGAGGGTGAAGCGCATCAGCATCGGGTGGGTGAGGCCGCGCTGGGTGGCGAGCTGCATCACCTTGGGGTTGCCGATGAGCTTCACGAAGGCGCGGCCCATCGTGTAGTAGCCGCCGTAGACGTCCTTGAGGACGCGCGGGTAGCCCTGCAGAGCGCGCTCGCGCCCGGTCTCGGTGACCCGGGCGTGGGCCTGGACGATGACGCCGGCGGCGATCTGGCCGGATTCCATCGCGTAGGCGATGCCCTCGCCGTTGAACGGGTTGACCATGCCGCCCGCGTCGCCGACGAGCAGCAGGCCGCGGGTGTAGTGCGGCTGCCGGTTGAAGGCCATCGGCAGCGCGGCGCCGCGGATCGGGTCGGTCATGTTCTCGGGGGTGTAGCCCCACTCCTCCGGCATGCCGGCGCACCAGGCCTTGAGCACCTCGCGCCAGTCGAGTTCGCCGAACGCGGGCGAGGAGTTGAGGATGCCGAGGCCGACGTTGGAGGTGCCGTCGCCCATGCCGAAGACCCAGCCGTACCCGGGCAGCTGCTTGCGCTGGCCGCCGCGGGTGTCCCACAGCTCCAGCCAGGACTCCAGGTAGTCGTCGTCGTGGCGCGGCGAGGTGAAGTACGTCCGGTAGGCGACGCCCATCGGGCGGTCCTCGCGGCGGTGCAGGCCCATGGCGAGCGAGAGCCGGGTGGAGTTGCCGTCGGCGGCGACCACCAGCGGGGCGCGGAAGGTGACCGGCCGCTTCTCGTCGCCGAGCTTGGCGGTGACGCCGACGATCCGGCCGGTGCGCTCGTCCAGGACGGGCCCGCTGACGTTGCAGCGCTCGTAGAGCCGGGCGCCGGCCTTCTCGGCCTGACGGACCAGCAGCTCGTCGAAGTCGGCGCGCTTGCGGACCAGGCCGTAGTCGGGGAAGGCGGACAGCTCGGGCCAGTCCAGCTCCAGCCGGACGCCGCCGCCGATGATGCGCAGGCCCTTGTTGTGCAGCCAGCCGTTCTCGGTGGAGACGTCGATGCCCATGTCCACCAGCTGCTTGGTGGCGCGGGGGGTGAGGCCGTCGCCGCAGACCTTCTCGCGCGGGAACGCGGTCTTCTCCAGCAGCAGCACGTCCAGCCCGGCCTGGGCGAGGTAGTACGCGGTGGTGGAGCCGGCCGGACCCGCGCCGACCACGATGACGTCGGCCGTGCTCTCGACCGGGCTGTCCGGCTTCGTCAGATCGGCTGCGGTCTCGGACACGGTGGACACTCTCCTGGAGCTGCGGCTGTGGGGACGGCGGCTTCTGTCTCCGGCAGTCTAGTTCCGTCCCCGCCGCCGGAAACGACCACGCCCCCACCCCGCCGGTGCAACGGCTACCCGAGCTTGTACGCCCGGTGCAGCGCGACGATGCCGCCGGTGAGGTTGCGCCAGGCGACCTTGGACCAGCCGCTCTCCTGCAGCCGGGCCGCCAGCTCGGGCTGGTCGGGCCAGGAGCGGATGGACTCGGCGAGGTACACGTACGCGTCCGGGTTGCTGCTGACCGCGGTGGCGACCGGCGGCAGGGCGCGCATCAGGTACTCGGTGTAGACCGTCCGGAACGGCGTCCAGGTCGGGGTGGAGAACTCGCAGATCACCAGCTTGCCGCCGGGCTTGGTGACGCGCTGCATCTCGCGCAGCGCCGCGTCGGTGTCCTGGACGTTGCGCAGCGCGAAGGAGATCGTCACCGAGTCGAAGGTGCCGTCCGCGAACGGCAGCCGGGTGGCGTCGCCGGCGGTGAGCGGCAGCTCGGGGTGGCGGCGCTTGCCCTCGACGAGCATGCCGACGGAGAAGTCGCACGGGACGACCTGCGCGCCGGCCTCGGCGAAGGGCAGCGAGGAGGTGCCGGTGCCGGCTCCGAGGTCGAGCACGAGGTCCCCCGGTCCGGCGTCCACCGCCTCGGCCACCGCCCGGCGCCAGGCGCGGGCCTGGCCGAGGGACAGCACGTCGTTGGTGCGGTCGTACTTGGCCGCGACGTCGTCGAACATGGCGGCGACTTCGTGCGGCTGCTTGTCCAGAGAGGCTCGGGTCACGCCCCCATTGTTCACCCTGGCGCCGACACCCCGACCAACGGGGCACGCCGCGGGGCGTCCGCACCCGCCGCACGGGCCCCGCCGCACGCCCCCGCCGTCCAGCGCCCCCGCCCGGCCCCACCGGTGCCGCGCGCCCCGTCAGTGCTGCGCGCGCCGCCCGCTCGCGCGCCGCCGGCGCCGGGAGCGCTTGCCGTGGGTTATCGCGGGCATCCCGTCGGCCAGCGCCCCGGTCGCCAGTGCGACGGTGGTGGCCAGCCGGCCCTGCCCGGCGCGGACCGCGAGCGCCCGCCGGTGCCGCCGGATGCGCAGCACGCAGATCACGAACATCCCGACCGCGACCGGCACGCTGAACCGGGCCAGGCCGACGCCGACCGGCTGCGGGTAGGTGTCGCCGCAGATCCGCACCGCGCCCGGGTCGTCGGCGGCGTGCTCCAGGCAGATCGGGTCGCCGATCCTGGCGCCGTCGGCGAGCGGCAGCGCGGCCGCGGTGTGCGACTGGCCGGACGCCCGGTAGCTGACGGCACTGTAGGAGCCGCCGCCGGTGGGGAGCTGGGTGACGACGCCTTCGACTCTCACGGGGTGGGCGCCGATCCGGTCGGCCTGGTCGGCCTGGCGCCAGCCGAGCAGGCACATGCCGACGGCCAGCACGGCGCTGAGCACGGCGGCGAGGTACCAACCACGGCCCAACCGCGGGGATCGCGGCGGGGGGACGGTCGCGGATCGCATGGTTCCTGTCCTGGCTTGCCTTCGGGGCCTGGGACACGGCCCCGCCACCCGCGGGCACGGGCGGTAGGTGGTGAGGGTACGGAGTGAGCTGTCCGGGATCGTATCCGCTGGCGGGCCCTCAGGTCACGGCGAAGGGGGAATCACCCCACAGGGTGGACAGTGGAGTTCGGCGGCACACGAAGGAAGTGCCGTACGCCGCAAGGAAGTCCGACTACCGGCGAGTACGTCGTCCGGTTCCCGGCCCCGTTCAGCGCCGCCGGTACACCAACCGCCCGCCCAGCACGGCGGCCAGGCAACCGCCCGGCGATGGCTGGGCGAAGCCCTCCCCAACGGCCGGGAACACCGCGAAGTCGGCCCGGCCGCCCGCCGCCACCCGGCCGTGCACGGCCGCCGCGAGCGGCAGCACCGACAGCGGGTCCAGCGGGCCGTCCGCCGGGGCCGTCGCGTCCGGGGCGCCCGGCAGCGCGACCAGCCCGGAGCGCGCCACGGCCGTGCGCACCGCGGCCCGCTCGAACGGCCCGGCCACCGCCGTCACCCCGAACCCGAGCATCCGTTGCAGCCCGCGCCGGGCGCTCGCGCCGCAGCGCCCCTCGTCGACGGAGCCCGTCAGCCCGTCCGCGACCGGCTCGACGCCGATCTCCTCGCGCGGGTCCGGGTGGTAGGCGTGTTCCAGCAGCCGGTGCCCGTACGGGTTGCGCAGCCCCGGCGTGAGCACCGCGGCGCCCCAGTCCCGCAGTCGCGCCCCCGGGTGCGCGGCGGCCAGTTCCCGGTACGGTCCGACGGCCTCGACGCGGTCACCGCGCACCAGCACCGCCCCGTCCGGGAGGGACGGGGCGGTGGGGTCGGCCGGGTCGGGCAGCACCAGGGCCGCCCGGTGCAGGGTCAGCACGACGGTGCCCCGGGCCTCAGTTGTCCAGGATCTTCAGCTCGGGGTGCGCGGTGCCGCCCTCGATCGCCGTGGAGGCGATGTGCGAGGCGACCCGCGGGTCCACCGGGTCGTTGGCCGGGTCGTCCAGCACCCGCAGGTGCTCGTACGTGGTCGCGCGCTGCGCCGGGACGCGGTCGGCGGCCCGGATGAGGTGGATCAGCTCGGTGAGGTTGGAGCGGTGCTTGGCACCGGCCGCCGAGACGACGTTCTCCTCCAGCATGACCGAGCCGAGGTCGTCCGCACCGTAGTGCAGCGACAGCTGGCCGGCCTCCTTGCCGGTGGTGAGCCAGGAGCCCTGGATGTGGGCGACGTTGTCGAGGAACAGGCGGGCGATCGCGATCATCCGCAGGTACTCGAAGACGGTGGCCTGCGTCGAGCCCTTCAGGTGGTTGTTCTGCGGCTGGTAGGTGTAGGGGATGAAGGCCCGGAAGCCGCCGGTGCGGTCCTGCACGTCGCGGATCATCCGCAGGTGCTCGATCCGCTCGGCGTTGGTCTCGCCGGTGCCCATCAGCATGGTGGAGGTGGACTCCACGCCGAGGCCGTGCGCGGCCTCCATGATCTCCAGCCAGCGCTCGCCGGACTCCTTGAGCGGGGCGATCGCCTTGCGCGGCCGCGCGGGCAGCAGCTCGGCGCCGGCGCCGGCGAAGGAGTCCAGGCCGGCCCGGTGGATCCGGGTGATGGCCTCCTCGATCGAGACGCCCGAGATCCGGGCCATGTGGTCGACCTCGGAGGCGCCCAGGGAGTGGATCACCAGCTGCGGGAAGTCGGCCTTGATGGCCGAGAACGCGCGCTCGTAGTACTCCACGCCGTAGTCCGGGTGGTGGCCGCCCTGGAACATGATCTGGGTGCCGCCCAGTTCGACGGTCTCGGCGCAGCGGCGCAGGATCTCGTCGAGCTCGCGGGACCAGCCCTTGTCGCTCTTCGGCGGCACGTAGAAGGCGCAGAACTTGCACGCCGTCACGCAGACGTTGGTGTAGTTGATGTTGCGCTCGATGATGTACGTCGCGATGTGCTCGGTACCGGCGTAGCGGCGGCGGCGCACCGCGTCGGCGGCGGAGCCGAGCGCGTGCAGCGGCGCCGAGCGGTACAGCTCCAGCGCCTCCTCCGGGGTGATCCGGCCACCGCCGGCGGCCCGGTCGAGCACGGCCTGCAAATCGGTGCTGGGCGCATCGAGGGTGGTCGCTGCGAGCTCGGTCACCTGGCCGCCTTCTCTCTCTCGGATACTGCAGTTCTCGGCGCTGCCGCCCCCCCGGACGGCGGGCGTCCGGGTACGGCCGAACCAGCCTACGCCAGGCCTTTCGAGCGTCCGCGTCAGCCCGCTGCCCGTCGACCACCGCGCTCAATCGACCACCGCGCTCAACCGACCACCGTGCTCAACCGACCGGCAGCGCCGCCGGCTCCAGCAGCCGCACCGCGACGTCCGACGCGAAGCCGCTGTCGTGCGCGACCCGGCGGGCGAACTCGGCGACGCCGGCCAGCTGCCGCTCGCCGAGCGAGAAGTCGAGGGCCTCGCTGAAGTACCGCTCCAGCACGTCCGCGCCGAAGGCCTCCCAGCGGGCGGCCTGTTCGGCGACCTTGGCGGCCTCGACCAGTGAGAGGTCGCGGGACTCCAGGAAGGCCCGGTGCACGGCCGCGGTCAGTTCCGGACGGCGCTCGGCGAACTCGCGGCGCACGGCCCAGACGGCGAAGACGAACGGCAGGCCGGTCCACTCCTTCCACATCTCGCCGAGGTCGTGGACGGTCAGTCCGAGGTCGGCGGCCTGGCCGAGGTAGGCGCGCAGCGCCGGGTCGCCGATCAGGACGGCGGCGTCGGCCTCGGCGAGCATCGAGCTGAGGTCGGGCGGGCAGCTGAAGTAGTCGGGGCGGACGCCCTCGCGTTCCTCCAGCAGCAGCCGGGCGAGCCGGACGGAGGTGCGGCTGGTGGAGCCGAGGGCGACGCGGCGGCCGTCCAGGTCGGCGAGCGGCACCTTGCTGACGATGAGGCAGGACATCACCGGGCCGTCGCTGCCGACCGCGATGTCGGGCAGGACCAGGAGGTCGTCGGCGTTGCGCAGGTACTCCACGCAGGTGATCGGACCGATGTCCAGCGAGCCGTCGACGAGCTGGTCGCTCAGCTTCTCCGGGGTGTCCTTGGTGAGGTCGAGGTCCAGCAGGTTGCCGGTCCTGGCGAGGCCCCAGTAGAGGGGGACGCAGTTCAGGAACTGGATGTGGCCGACGCGAGGCCTGACCGGGGTGTGTTCCTGGGGCTCCCGCGATTGTCCGTCCGGTGCTGCCACTGCGCCGCTCCCTTGTACTGTTCGTGCGCTTTCCCGCAGCGTATGCCTGCTGTTCACAGAGGCTTGCACCGGGCACCCGACACGCGCTCGCGAGGCCTGCGGGACGCCCCTGCGGGGCCCTACGACACGCGCCGTGGGGGCCGCAGTTCACCCCTGGTCGTCACAGCGACCGCATGCTAGCGTTGCCCTCAGTTGCAGTTTGATTCCCCTTGCAGTACTTGAAGCCTGCGGAGCATGTAACCGCGGGCTTTTTGTAGTTTTTCAGCAATATCGAAAAACTTCGGACTCGTCCGGAGGCAGGGCGATCAGCGCAGCGGACCGGGTGCCACACGGTGTGGCCCCGACACGTCCCTCGCAAGGAGAACGGCATGGCCACGGGAACCGTCAAGTGGTTCAACGCTGAGAAGGGCTTCGGCTTCATCGCCCAGGAGGGCGGCGGCCCCGACGTCTTCGTCCACTACTCCGCCATCAACGCGAGCGGCTTCCGCTCGCTGGAGGAGAACCAGGCGGTGAACTTTGACGTCACCCAGGGCCCGAAGGGCCCGCAGGCGGAGAACGTCACCCCCATCTGACCATCCTCTGATGTTCTGATCGCTCGGGACCCCAGCGGGTCCGTCGGCGGCTCCCGACAGCCGTCACCATGAGCACAAGAGCAACACCCAAGGGGGCCCGCCCGACCGGCGGGCCCCCTGCCTTTTCCCCGTGCCTTTTCCCCTGGCCTTTCCCCGGCCTCTCCTCCCGGCCACCGCCCCGGGAAGCAGCGCACGCACCCGCGCCCCCGCAGCGCGCACAAGGGCCCGCCTCCGCACCGGGGAACGGTGCGGAGGCGGGCCCTTGTCGCCGAGCCGGCCGGGATCAGGCAGCCACCGGGGCCGCCTTGTCCGCCTGCGCCGGGACGACGGCCGACGGCGCGTCCTCGTACAGGTCGCCGGAGGGGCGGTTGTAGGCGGCGACGTCGAGGATCTTCTCCCGCGAGGCCACCAGGACCGGCACCAGCACCTGGCCCGCGACGTTCGTCGCGGTGCGCATCATGTCGAGGATCGGGTCGATGGCGAGCAGCAGGCCGACGCCCTCCAGGGGCAGGCCCAGGGTGGAGAGGGTGAGCGTCAGCATGATGATCGCACCGGTGAGGCCCGCAGTGGCGGCCGAGCCGACGACCGAGACGAAGGCGATCAGCAGGTAGTCCCGGATACCGAGGTCGATGTTGTAGACCTGGGCGACGAAGATCGCGGCGATCGCCGGGTAGATCGAGGCGCAGCCGTCCATCTTGGTGGTGGCGCCGAACGGCACGGAGAAGGACACGTACTCGCTGGGGACGCCGAGGCGCTCGGTGACGCGGCGGGTGACCGGCAGGGTGCCGACCGAGGAGCGCGAGACGAAGGCCAGCTGGATGGCGGGCCAGGCGCCCTTGAAGAAGTTGACCGGGTTCAGGCCGGCGGCGAACTTCAGCAGCAGCGAGTAGACGACGAAGAGCACCAGCGCGCAGCCGACGTAGATGTCGAGGGTCAGCGTGGCGAAGGGCTTGAGCAGGTCCCAGCCGTACTTGGCGACGGACTTGCCGATCAGGCCGAGGGTGCCGAGCGGGGAGAGCCGGATGACCCACCACAGGGCGGTCTGGGTCAGCTCCAGGACGGACTCGCTGAGCTTGAGGACCGGCTCGGCCTTGCTGCCGAGCTTGATGATCGCCGCGCCGACCACGACCGCCATGAAGACGATCTGCAGCACGTTCACCTTGGCGAAGGCGTCGACGATGTTGGTCGGGAAGATCCCGGTCAGGAAGTCGATCCAGGTGCCCTTGGAGTCGAGCGCCTTGAGGCCGTCGGTCTTGAGGTTGGTGCCCTGGCCGGGGTTGGTCAGCAGGCCCAGGCCCAGGCCGACGGCCACCGCGATCAGCGAGGTGATCATGAACCAGAGCAGCGTGCGGGTGGCCAGGCGGGCCGCGTTGGTGACGTTGCGCAGGTTGGCGACGCTCACCACGATCGCGGTGAACACCAGCGGCGGGACGGCCAGCTTGAGCAGCTGGACGAAGATCTTGCCGATGGTCTCCAGGGTGGTGGCCAGCCAGGAGATGTCGGCGGCGCGGGCCAGGTAGCCCAGGCCGACGCCGAGCAGCAGGCCGCCGACGATCTGGACCCAGAACGGGGTCTTGCGGATTCTCGCGAGCACGGACGGCGACGGGGTCGCCTCGGGCGCTGTGGACATGACGGTGCGGCTCCGGGGGAGGGCGTTGCTGACGGTGGGGTGTGGCGGAGGAGGCGGCACGGCGCGCGGGCCGGGCGGGGAGGTCCCGGCCCCCGGTCAGGGGCGTGCCGCCGGGATACAGCTCATGGCGCGACAACGGCGCGGGCTGTCCACAGCACCGGTCAGAGCGCACGGGCGGGCGGCACCGGGCAGCGAGCCCCGGCCGTGCTTCCGCGATGCGTCTGAGGTGGTCATGGCCGACACATTAGCAGCAAAGGTTTGAGATGTTCAAAGTAGTTGTTTGAGGTTGGGATGAGATCCGGACACGAACGAAGCTGACGCACCATCAGATCATCCCCACCGGCCCGATTGACCGCTGAGCGGTTATACGTATAACTTTGACGGCGTCCCCGCCCCCGCCTGCCCAGACCGGAGAAGACGCCCGATGGGCTACCTCGCCCTGCTCCGCGCCCCCCATGTCAGCCGCCTGCTCCTCGGCACCCTGCTCGGCCGCCTGCCCGCCGGCATGACCGCCCTGGTGATCGCCCTCGCCCTGCGCGAGGCCGGCGCGCCGTACGGGCGGATCGGACTGGCCACCGCCGCCTACGCGATCTCCGCCGCCGTCGGCGGGCCGGTGCTCGGGCGGATCGTGGACCGCACCGGGCAGCCCCGCGTCCTGCTCGCCTCCGCCGTGCTCGCCGGCGGCGGGTACGCGCTGCTCGCCCTCGCCCCCGGCTCCGAGATCGCCGCTCCGCTCGGCGCCGCGATCGCCGGGCTCGCCATGCCCCCGCTCGAACCCTGCCTGCGCTCGCTCTGGCCGGACGTGGTGGAGGAGGAGCAGCTCGACACCGCCTACGCCTTCGACTCCGCCTCCCAGCAGATCCTCTACGTGGCCGGCCCGCTGGCCGTCGCCGGGATCGCCGGCCTGTTCAGCCCGGTCGCCGCGCTCTGGATGGCCGCCGGACTGGGGCTGGCCGGCGCGCTGATCGTGGCCACCACCGCCCCGGCCCGGGCCTGGCGCGCCCCGGCCCGCGCGCACTCCGCCGGACTGCTCGGCCCGCTGCGCTCCCCCGGCCTGGTGCTGCTGCTGGTCGGACTGGCCGGGGCCGGCTGGGCGGTCGGCGCGCAGAACGTGCTGTTCATCGCCTACGCCGAGCACCACGCCGACGCCCTGCCCGGCGGCGCGGGCACCCTGCTGGCGCTGGCGGCGCTCGGCGGCCTGCTCGGCGCGCTCGCCTACGGCGCGGTGAAGTGGCGCAGCAGCACGGCCACCCGCACCTGGGTCATGGCGCTCGCGATGGCCGCGTCCTACCTGCCGCTGGTGCTGCTGCCCGGGCCGTACCCGATGGCCGCGCTGGCCTTCCTCTCCGGGATCGGGCTGGCGCCGCTGCTGGCGGCGGCGTTCGTGCTGGTCGCCGAGCTGGCGCCGACCGGGACGGTGACCGAGGCGTTCGCCTGGCTGGTGACGCTGTTCGCGACGGGCAACTCGCTCGGCTACGCGGTGTCCGGCAACCTGGCCGAGGACTCGCTGCGGCCGGTGGCGCTGTGCGCGGCGGGCGGGATCGCGCTCGGCGCCCTGCTGCTGTTCGGCGCCCGCCGCTGGTTCCACCCGGTGCCGCCGGCGCCGTCGATGCGACCGGTGCCGGTGGGCTGAGGCCCCCCACAGACGACCGCGCCCACCGGGGTCTGGCCGGCGGGCGCGGTCTTTCGTCCTCCCCTGCTCCTGCCTACGGCTTCGCGCCCCGCCCCGGCGCGCCGGCCGCCGGCGCGGTGGAGGAGCGCAGCACCAGCGAGGTGGCCAGCGGCGGGACGGGCGCCGCCCGCTCGCCGCGCAGCAGGCCCGCAAGCGCCGCCGCGCCGACCCGGCCCAGCTCCTCGCCGGGCAGGTCGACGGTGGTCAGCGGCGGGGCCAGCAGCGCGGCCACCGCGACGTTGTCCATGCCGACCACCGACAGGTCGGCCGGCACCCTCAGCCCCAGCTCGGCGGCGGCCTGGTACACCCCGGAGGCGACCACGTCGTCGTCGCAGATCACCGCGCGCGGACGGTCCGGGCGCTCCAGCAGGCGGTGCGCCACGCTCCGCGCGGCCGGCTGGCCCTCGTTCAGGCTCACGCCCAACTCCACGACCTCCAGGTCGAGTTCGTCGGCGACCTGCTCGAACGCGGCCTGCCTCACCCGGAACGTGTACGCGGAGTGGGTGGAGCGCAGCCGCCCGATCCGGCGGTGGCCGAGCCCGGCCAGGTGCTCGACGGCGGCGCGCATCCCGCCCGCCACGTCGAGTTCGACGGTCGGCCGGGCCCGGTCGGTGCCCGGGTCGGCGTCGAGGAAGACGACGGGGGTGTCGGCGGGCAGCTCGCCGAGCTGGCTGTCGTCCGGGGAGCAGATCAGCAGGCCGTCGAAGCGGCTGGTGGTGGCGGCCTCCGCGAGGGTGGCGCTCCCCCAGCCGGAGCTGACCACGACCGCCAGGCCGTGCCGGCCGGCCTCCTCGTGGACGCCCTCCAGCACCCGGCCGAAGAACGGGCCGAGGATGTTCGGCACCGCCAGGAGGATCATCCCGCTACGGCCGAGCCGCAGCTGCCGGCCGGCCGCCTGCGGGCGGTAGCCGAGGCTGCGGGCGGCCTCCCGGACCCGCTCCCGGGTGGCGTCGGAGACCCGGCGGCCGGCCTCGGCACCGGAGAAGACCAGCGAGACGGTGGCCTGGGAGACCCCGGCGAGCCTGGCCACGTCCCGGCCGGTGGGCCGGCGCACCGGGGCCGGCCAGGTCCCGGCCTCCTCCCCGACGGACGACCCGAGCGACGCGGACGGCCCGAGCGACGCGGACGGCCCGGACGGCGGGTCGGCCGGTCCGGGCTCGGAAGCCGCAGAAGCGGAAGCGGGGTCGGGGTCGGAAGCGGAGGCGTCCGAGGCGGCGGAGTCGGGCACGGCGGCTGCGGCTGCGGGTCCGGCCGGGGTCAGCTCTGCCGGACGGCGGCCGACCGGGCCGCCTCGTCGGCGGCGTCCTCCTCGGCGTTCTGCGCGGCGATCCGCTCGGCGGTACGGCTGCGCAGGCCGGAGACCTTGGTGGTGATCTGGGCGGACATGTCGTCGCGCTGACGACTCAGCAGCACGTAGCTGAGCGGCGCGGACGCGATCGCGGCCAGCAGGAACAGGAAGATCACTCCGGCCTGGCCGCTGACCGGGATGATCTTGAAGTGCCCGAGCAGCAGGGCGACCAGCAGGCAGCCGAGGAAGATGCTGACCCGCAGGGAGGTGTAGCGGAGCGTGGCGTGCGACTTCTCCTGGCCGGTGCTGCTCACGGGACACATCCTTTTCACTGGTCTGGGCGGGGGCCGGTCTCCCAGTGAAGCATGCCTGACGGGCGGCGCGGGGAAGGGGGCGCCCGTCCCCCCGCCCGCCGCCGCCCGGCCGTCCTGCGGATCAGCGCAGGTCGAGCCACATGGTGATCTCGTCGCGGTCGTCCCCGGGGGCGACCCGGACCGCGGCCGGCACCCGGCCGACCTCCCGGTAGCCGCAGCGGGCGTAGAAACGCTCCAGGCCCTGGCCGCCGCGCGCGGTCAGCCGCAGGCTCTCCAGGCCCCACTCCCGGGCTATCCGCTCGGCCTCGGCGAGCAGCCGGACGCCGTGGCCGCGGCCCTGGCAGTCGGGGTGCACCATGACCCGCTTGAGCATCCGCCAGTGCTCCATCAGGCCGAACCGCATCGACTCGAAGAAGAGGACACCGACGAGCCGGCCGGTGTCACTCTCGTGGGCGACCAGCAGCCGGTCCGGGCCGTCCGGCGCGACCCCGGCGAACTGGTGGTCGGCGGTGTCCCAGACCTCGTCCTCCGTCACCGGCGCCACGAAGCCGACCGCGCCGCCGGCGTTGGTGACGTCGGCCCACAGCCGGACGACGGCGGTGCGCAGGTCCGGGTCGAGCTTCGGGTCCAGGGTGAAGATGAGCGCCATGGCTGCGGAGCCTAGCCGTCCGGTCCGACAGGCCCCCGACCCGCCCGGGGAGCCCGCCCTACGGGAGGGCCGGGACGGGGCGGTCCGGCCGGCTGGTGCGCAGCGCCAGGCAGAGCCCGACGGCGACCACGCACAGGGCGCCGGCGCCGTACCAGGTGAGGTCGTAGTTCCCGAGCGCGTCGCGGGCCAGGCCCGCCAGCCCGGCGACGACGGCCGCGCCGATCTGGTGGCTGGCCAGCACCCAGCCGAAGACGATCGGGGCGTCCCCGCCGAAGTGCCGGCGGCACAGCGCGACGGTCGGCGGCACGGTGGCCACCCAGTCCAGGCCGTAGAAGATGACGAAGGCCAGGATCGGCGGTTCCAGCGAGCCTGCGAGCAGCTGCGGCAGCAGGAGCAGCGAGATCCCGCGCAGCCCGTAGTAGGTGACCAGCAGGATCCGGGAGTCGACCCGGTCGGTGAGCCAGCCGCTGAAGATGGTGCCGATCACGTCGAAGACGCCGATCAGGGCGAGCAGACCGGCCGCGGTGGTCACCGGCATGCCGTGGTCGTGGGCGGCCGGGATGAAGTGGGTGCCGACCAGGCCGGCGGTGGTGGCGCCGCAGATCGCGAAGGAGCCGGACAGCAGCCAGAACGCCCGGCTCCGGGCGGCATCCCGCAGCACCCGCAGCGAGCGGGTCAGGGCGCGGCCGTCGGCGGCGGGCGCCGGGGTCTCCTCGGTCGCTCCGTACGGGAGCAGGCCGAGGTCGGCGGGCCGCTCGCGCATCAGCAGCAGGACGGGCACGGCGACCGCGCTGGCCGCGAGCGAGACCACGATCACCGCCGAGCGCCAGCCGTGGTGCTCGACCAGCCAGGCGCCGACCGGCAGGAAGACCAGGTTTCCCGCTGCCCCGGCGGCGGTCAGCACGCCGGTGACCAGGCCCTGGCGCGCCTGGAACCAGCGGCCGGTGATGGTGGTGGCGAAGGCGCCGGCCATCGAGCCGCTGCCCAGGCCCACCAGCACGCCCCAGCAGAGCACCAGTTGCCAGGGCTCGCGCATCAGCATGGTGAGCCCGGAGCCGACCGAGATGGTCAGCAGCGCGCAGACCACCACCAGGCGCACGCCGAAACGGTCCATCAGGGCGGCGGCGAAGGGGGCGGTGAGGCCGTAGAGGGTCAGGTTGACGGAGGTGGCGATGGATATCGTCCCGAGCGACCAGCCGAACTCGTTGTGCAGGGCGTCCATCATCAGGCTGGGCGTGGACCGGAAGCCGGCCGAGCCGAGCAGGACCAGCAGCGAGACACCGGCCACCACCCAGGCGTAGTGCACCCGGAAGCGGGCCGGGCGGGCCGGGCGGACGGGTCCTTCGGGGGCGGGCGCGGGGGCGGGGGCGAAGGCGTTGCGTTCGGTCACGCGGACGAGTGTCCCGAAGCGGCGCGGCCGCGACGAGTGGCCTGAATGACAGCTTTCGCAAGAATCGGGCCACGGTCCCGGCGTACCCTGGCCCGGACCGGCCGGACCGGCCCGAAGCCGACCGAACCGACCGAACCGACTCAACCCGCCGACCCGATCCGACCGGCCCGGGCGGCCGCACCACCGAAGGGGAACGGCATGGCCCACCTGGTCGCGGTACTCGCCCTCGACGGCGTGATCGCCTTCGAACTCGGCATCCCCGCCCGCATCTTCGGCGGCGCCAAGGACCCGGCCGGACGGCCGCTCTACGAGGTCGCCACCTGCACGCTGGACGGCCGGCCGGTCGCCACCAGCGCGGACTTCCGGATCAGCGTCGACCACGGGCCGGAACTGCTGGAGCGGGCCGACACGGTGGTGATCCCGGCCTCCGCCGACGCGAGCACGGCCACCGTCGACGCCGCCTTCACCCCCGAACTGGCCGCCGCACTGCGCCGGATCCGGCCCGGCACCCGTCTGATGTCGATCTGCACCGGCTCCTTCCTGCTGGCCGCCGCCGGACTGCTGGACGGCCGCCCGGCCACCACCCACTGGCGCTACACGCGGCGCTTCGCCGAGCTGTACCCGAAGGTGCGGCTGGACCCGGACGTGCTCTACACCGACGACGGCGACCTCCTCACCTCCGGCGGGGTGGCCGCCGGGGTGGACCTGTGCCTGCACGTGGTCCGCCGCGACCACGGCAGCGCGGTGGCCAACGCGGTGGCCCGCAGCTGCCTGGTGCCGCCGTGGCGCGAGGGCGGCCAGAAGCAGTACGTCGAGGCCCCGAGCCCGGTGGACTCCACCGGCCACGGCACCGCCGCCGTCCGCGCGTGGGCACTGGAACACCTGGACCAGCCGCTGGCGCTGCGCCAACTCGCCGACCGGGCGGGCATGAGCGTGCGGACCTTCACCCGGCGCTTCCGCGAGGAGACCGGCGCCAGCCCCGGGAAGTGGCTCACCGTGCAGCGCACCGAGCGGGCCCGGCAGCTGCTGGAGCGCACCGACCTGACGATCGACCAAGTCGCCCGGGAGTCCGGTTTCGGCACCGCCGCCTCGCTCCGGCTGCAACTGCGCGACCGGCTGGACGTCGCCCCGAGCGCCTACCGGCGCACCTTCCGCACCGTCCCCGGGTGACCCCGGGCGGCTTCAGGTGCCCTGGGCGGCTCTCGGCCGAGTGGCCGGAAAGCGCCGCCGGATGACGGCGGGTCGGATGGCAGCCGGCCGCGTGCACCCCGAGCACGGCGCGGCCGGCCGCCATCCAATCGCGACGCACGGGCCCTGAACCCGCGCCGCGCCCTCCGCACTCGCCAAGGAGCGCCCGCGACCGGCGATCCACGGCCCCCCTGCTGGCGTGGTCCCCCTGGACAACAGCACCGCGGCGGCGTTCGGGCGTCCCCTCGGCGTCCCCTCACTGACGGAGAGCCGCACCCAAGCGTGATCAGTCGGATACGTCACGTCAATGGGTAGTCCGAAATTCGGAATGGTTGCGTCAACTTTCGGCCGGTGATCTCCGCCGGCGATCACCGGCGGGATCGGCAGCGAACCGCGCGGGCCCCGGGGCTGCCGCTGCCGCTACTGCGCCAGCGCCGCCCAGTCCACGCCCGCCAACGGGTCCGCCGGCCGGGCATCCGCACCGATCTCGCACCACACCCGCTTGCCCGAGCCGTCCGGGAACCAGCCCCAGCGCTCGCAGAGCAGCTCGACCAGCTCCAGGCCGCGCCCGTTGGTGGCGTTCTCGTCCGCCCCGGCGTGCCGCGGGGCGGGGGCCGTCCGGCTCGCGTCGGCGACCTCCACCCGCAGCGGGCCGGCCGGCTCGCCGCCCGCCTGGTCCTCCTCCACCGGCAGACAGAGCCGTAGCACCGCCGGACACCCGGTGTGCACCACGGCGTTGGTCACCAGCTCGGAGACCACCAGCACCACCGTCTCGGCGACCGGCGCGTCCGGGTCCACCCCGTGGTTCAGCAGCCGCGAGCGCACCCACCGACGGGCCCGGCCGACCTCGGCGGGGTCCGCCTGCACCGCCAGCTGTACCTGAAGAACCTGCACCGCTCCACCACCCGCACTCGCAGTTCGGCCATCGTCCCGATCGGGCCGGATCGTCCAGCCGGCGAACCCTCGCACATCGCCCGGTGCCACCCGGGCCCTCGGCCGGGCTCCCGCCCGGCGCTCACCCGACCTGTCCCGTCCGGGCCAACTCGTCCGGGCCAACTCGTCCGTCGCGCACTGGCCGCGACTCGATTACGCCTCAGGATGAGTGGGCGGACGGACCTCGGCAAGCGCTTCGGGCATATTCCAGCGATCGGGGGACAGCTCAGTGCATACTGTCCCGTTCACTCTCGCGAGCCTCGCACCGGCACTCGTCCGGCCCGGGCCGACCCGCCGGTCCCGCAGTGGCGAACCTACCTCCGGACGCCCCGCGCACCCGGCCCGCCACTCGCGAACCACCCGTGCGACATATGTCCAACGGCCTTCGAACAGTGGCCTCCAAGGACCGCCCCGCGCACGGGCCGCCGGTCCGAGCGACAACCGGGCGACGGCCGGGCGACGACCCGGCTGGCGACCCGGGCGACGATCCGCAGGCCCGGGTTCCGTTCTTCGGGGAATGCTCCCGCCGCCGACCGGCCGCAAGATACCGTTGGGTACGCCAGCGAAACCCGGGCAGGAGGGTCGGTTCCCGATGGCCACCCCCGACCGCGCGCCGCGCTGGGACGAGCAGCTCCAACGCCGCCTCGCCCGCGGCGAGGAGACCGCGCTCGGCGAGATCTACGACCAGCTCGCGCCGATGGTGCACGGACTGGCCG
This sequence comes from Kitasatospora sp. NPDC087271, assembly GCF_044744605.1. Classification (NCBI taxonomy): domain Bacteria; kingdom Bacillati; phylum Actinomycetota; class Actinomycetes; order Kitasatosporales; family Streptomycetaceae; genus Kitasatospora; species Kitasatospora sp. NPDC087271. The sequence goes on along the minus strand of NZ_JBIUYQ010000004.1, from coordinate 96,057 downwards.
GGCGGATACTCGCCGACCAGGCCGCCGCCGCCCAGCTCACCCGGGAGATATTCGCCCAGGTCTGGGAGCACCCCGAGGACTTCGACCCCGCCCAGGGCTCGCTGCGCTCCTGGCTCGGCGCGCTCACCCACCGCCGCGCGGTCGACCGGCTGCGGGCGCGGCGGGCCGCCGAGCGGGTACCGGGCGTCCCGGGCGGCGGACTTGACGGACCGGGAGGCAGCGAGGGCGCGGCCGAGGCGGAGATCCGAGCCGTGGCCACCGCCGCGCGCATGCAGTACGTGGTGGACTCCCTGCCCCAACCCCTGCGTGAGACCATCGCGGTGACGTACTACGACGGCCGCACCTACCAGGAGACGGCCCGGCTGCTCGGCATCAGCGAGCAGGCCGCCAAGCAGCGGATGCGGCTCGGCCTGGAACTGCTGGCCACCGAACTGGCCGAGGAGCGCGCCCGCCACGACGAACGGCACGGCCGCGAGGACGACCGGGAAGACACGGACGACGCGGGCGACAGGGACGACGGGGACAGGGGCGCATGAGCGAGCGGAGCGAGCCCACCACCGAGGAGCAGCACGACGCCCTGCGCTCGCTGCTCGGCGCCTGGGCCCTCGGCGCCTGCCCGAGCCATGACGCCGCCGAGCTGGAGCGGCACCTGCGCACCTGCCCGGAGTGCGCCGAGGAGGCCGCCCGGCTGCGCGAGGCGGCGGGCTGGCTCGCCCTGGACGAGCCGCTCGACCAGCCCAACTCGCTGCGCCAGCAGGTGCTCGACTGGTGCCTGGCCCGCCGACCGGCCGAACTGCCCGTCCCCGCCTGGGGCATGCCGTACACCGCGGAGACGGCCAAGCTCGACGCGCTGCTGCGCGACCTCGGCCCGGAGGAGTGGCAGGAGGTGGCGGACCTGCCGTGGCACGGCGGCACCGGGCGGCTGCGCCCGGCCGAGGTGCTGTGCCACCTCGCCGCCGTGGACGGCTATCTGGCGCTCGCCCTCGGCCTGCCCGACCCGGTGCCGGCCGGCCCGGGCGCCGCACCGGCCCCGGCCGCCCGGCGGGTGCCGCCGCAGGAGCCGGCCGCGCGGCCGCCGGCGCTCCGGATCCCGCCCCGGGTCCCGCCGCAGGGCGGGCCGTACGCCGGGATCGCCGAACGCACCGCCCGGCTGGTCGCCGACCGGGCCGGCCTCCCGCCGCAGTCGGTGCGGGAGCGGTGGCGGCGGCAGACCCACGACCTGGTGCGCACCGCCGCGCTCGCCCCGCAGGGCAACACCCCCGTCGACTACGGCTTCGCCGTGCTGCCACTGCGCGACGCCTTCGTGGACCGCGCCTTCGAGTGCTACGTGCACGGCGAGGACGTGGCCCGCGCGGTCGCCTACCCGTACGACCCGCCGGCGCCCCAGCACCTGCGGCAGATGGTGGACCTGGCGGTCCGGATGGTCCCGCGGGCACTGGCCGACCTGCGTGCCGCCCGCGCCACCCGTCCCGAGCCCGCCGGGGCCCCGGCCCTCCCGCCCGTGGCGGACCAGGGTCAGGGCCGGGGCCGGCGGCTGCGGCTGGTGATCGACGGCCCGGCGGCCGGCGAGTGGCTGATACCGCTGGACGGGCCGGAGTCGGGGCCGCCCGGCGGCGAGCCGGTGGCCTCGATGGTGCTGGACGGCCTGGAGCTCTGCCACCTGGCCGCCGCGCACCGCGATCCGGACCGGCTGCCGGTCGGCGAGCACGGCGACCGGGCCGCGATCCGCGAGGTGCTGCACGCCCTGCCGCTGCTGTCGCGGCCGTAAGCGGCCACAGCCGCCGCAACGGCGGCAACGGCGGCAACCACACCGACCGCCGACCGCCCCGACCTCGCTACGCGAAGACCACCGTGCGGGTGCCGTTCAGCAGCACCCGGTGCTCGCTGTGCCACTTCACCGCACGGGCCAGCGCCTGGCACTCGACGTCCCGGCCGAGCGCGACCAGCTGGTCCGGGGTGACGTCGTGGGTCACCCGGGCCACCTCCTGCTCGATGATCGGGCCCTCGTCGAGGTCGGCGGTGACGTAGTGCGCGGTGGCGCCGATCAGCTTCACGCCCCGGGCGTGCGCCTGGTGGTAGGGCTTGGCGCCCTTGAAGCTCGGCAGGAAGGAGTGGTGGATGTTGATCACCCGGCCGGACAGCGCGGTGCACAGCTGGTCCGAGAGCACCTGCATGTAGCGGGCCAGCACGACCAGCTCGACGTCCTCCTTGGCGACCAGGTCCAGCAGCTGCTGCTCGGCGTCGGCCTTGGTGTCCCGGGTGACCGGAATGTGGTGGAACGGGACGCCGTAGCTCTCGGTCAGGTCGCGCAGGTCGGTGTGGTTGGACACCACCGCGGCGATCTCCACCGGCAGGGCGCCGATCCGGGTGCGGTAGAGCAGGTCGTTCAGGCAGTGCCCGAACTTGCTGACCATGAGGACGATCCGCATCCGCTGCTCGGTCGGGTGGATCTGCCAGTCCATCCCGAACGAGGCCCCGATCGCCGCGAAGCTGGCCCGCAGCTTGTCGGCGGTGACCGGCTCGGCGGCGGAGAAGTGCACCCGCATGAAGAACAGCCCGCTGTCCCCGTCGCCGAACTGCTGGCTGTCGATGATGTTGCAGCCGGTCATGAAGAGGTAGCTGGAGACGGCGTGGACGATGCCCTGCTTGTCGGGGCAGGACAGCGTGAGGACGTACTGGGCGCTGGCCGGCTGCTGGTCCACTGGGGGTATCCCGTCCTGAGGTCGTGGCGTTCGTGGGTGGTCCAGCGTGTCACATCCTGGACAGCCGCCGCCCCGCTGCCCGTACTGCGGGACGGCACTGCTCAGCGGCCCGACCGGACACCCGACCGGACGCCCGGCCGGCGCCCCCCGGCGGCCCCGCCGTCGGCCCGGGCTCAGACCCGGGCTCAGACCCGGGTGAGGATGCGCAGCACGTCCAGCGACTTGGGCGCCGCGTCCGGGTCGTCCCCGTCGTTCACCGCCAGCGCGACGTGCGCCTCGCGCGCGGCCCGGACCGCCTCCGGCCAGCCGGGGTGGCCGAAGTAGGCGGAGGCGTGGGCGTCCGCGCCGACCTCGTGCAGCAGCTGGACCACCCGCAGCACCGCGACGTCGACCAGGGCGGCCTCGGCGGAGTCGCGGAAGATCGTGCCCACGTACTTCTCGGCCGACCAGTGGTCCAGCCAGGTGTCCTCGACCAGCCGGTAGACGGCGTCGGTCACGTCGCCGTACCCCTCCCGGCCGTTCAGCCAGGTCTCCTGCTGGAAACCGGGGTCGGACAACATGTGCAGCGCCGAGCGCAGTCGGGCTCGCCAGCGCCACCAGGGCAGGTCGTTGAGCGGCATGCCGTTCATCGTGCTGGAGCGGTGGCCCGGACGAGAAGTGTTTCGGGCAGACCGATGCGAAGAATCTGTGCTGGCGGACATGGAGAACGATCGTACGTTCCCTGTCCGTTCGTACTCCACTCCCGATCTACACGCGTACCCCGCCTGATTTCAGCTCCCGTTACCCGGCCGTTCGTACTTCGGCCCTCTCGGCGTGTGGCGCCGGGGCTTGGCTTGCTCCGGTGCGCCGGATGGCGCCCCAGAGAGGGAAGACCGATGACCAGCCGAAGGGACCCGTTCCGACCCCGGCACCAGTTCGCGCGGCGCCGCCGCCGCCCGATCGCCGCGGCCGCCACCGCCGCGGCCCTGCTCCCCACCCTCTTCTCGGCCTCCGCGTGCGGCGGACCGGCCGATGCCTCCACCAACGGCGGCGACCTCACCGTGATGACCTGGTCCCCGTCCGGCACCGGCTCCGCCGACCGGCCCGGCATGACCGCGCTCGCCGAGGCGATCGGCCGGGACGTCAACCTCAAGGGCGGACTGAACGGCCGCCGGCTGCAGGTGCTCACCTGCAACGAGCACAACACCTCCGAAGGCGCCAAGGCCTGCGCCCAGCGGGCGGTGGACGCCAAGGCGGTCGCCGTGATCGGCTCCTACAGCCAGTACGGCTTCGACTTCATGCCCGTCCTGGAGCGCGCCGGCATCCCCCTGATCGGCGGCTACGGGCTCTCCCAGCCCGAGTTCAGCAGCCCGCTCTCGTACCCGGTGGACGGCGGCATGCCCGCACTGATCGGCGGCAGCGGCCGTCAGCTGGTCGAAGCCGGCTGCAAGGCCGTCGCACTCGTCCGCCCGGACACCCCGTCCGGCGACAACCTGCTCGGCTACCTGGCCAACGCGCTCAAGCCGGCCGGCATCAAGCTGCTCGACGTCAAGGCACCCGAGCAGTCCACCGACTACACGGCGGTGGCCCGCAAGGCGATCGGCCGGGACGAAGCGGCGAACTGCGTCACCAGCGCCCTCGCCGCCGAGCCGACCGGCAACCTGCTGGACTCCTACCGTCGGCTGAACCCGAGGAACACCCGGTTCGCCTCGGTGATCGGCAGCGTGCAGCAGTCGGTGGTCGACTCCACCGGCGGCGACTCCGGCCCGCTGGCCGGCACCTACGTCACCAGCTGGTACCCGCCGGAGTCGGCGAAGGTCTGGGACGGGCTGCGCGCGGTGGTGCGCGCCGACACCACCGGCGGCCACACCATCGACGTCTCCGATCCCGGCGTGCAGACCACCTGGGTCGCGTACGAGGTGTTCCGGCTGGTCGCCGAGAAGGTCGCGGCGTCCGGCCGGCAGGTCACCGAGAAGACCGTCACCGGGCTGCTGGACAGCGGCGAGGGCATCGACGTCGGCCTCACCCCGCCGCTGAACTGGGGCACCCCCAACATGCTGCCCAGCACCGAGTCCCCGCGGCTGGTGAACACCTGGGTCACCTACCAGGTGGTCAAGGGCGGCCGGATGACCCTGCAGCAGCCGGGCTTCGTGGACATCCGCTGGGTGCTCACCGGGGGCCGCCCGCCGGCGTGACGCCCGGGCGGCGCAGCACGGACGGCGAAGGACAGCCGACGCAGCACGGGCGGCGCAGCACGGACGACAGGGGGGACGGACGGCGAAGGGGCGGGCCGGCGGGCCCGTTCCCCCGTCCGTCCTACAGGTCGCCGTCGCTGCGGCTGGGCAGGCCGGTCTGGGCGGCGATCGCGTTCCACAGGGTCGAGGCCTGCTTCTTCGCGGTGGTCGCCGTGCCGCTGGCCTGGACGGCGTTCTTGTAGTGCTGGTTGTCCAGCTTCTTGGGGTCGCAGGCGCCGGGCGCCTGCGAGTCCCCGGCCCAGGCCGCGTACTCGTCGTCGGCCTGCGCGGAGGCGGTCCACGCCGCATTGAGCTGCTCGACCAGCTGCTGGCCGCCGGGCAGCTTGTCGGCCTTCAGCTGGCCGAGCTTGGTCTGGAGTTCGCGCCGCTTGCCGGCCGCGCCGGTGAGCGCCTGCTGCGACTCGGGCAGCTTGTCGCACTTCTGCACCGCGGCGACCGCGCCGACCACCGCCGAGCGGCTGTCGCTCGCGGTGCCGAGCAGGTCCGACAGCGGCTGCGCCTGGGCCTTGACCGCCGGGTCGACGGTGGTGCCCGAGCTGCTCGCGCTCGCCGTGCCGGGGGTGGCGCTGCCGGTGGCGGCCACCGGGAGGGTCTTCTTGGCGTCGGCGGCGGGGGTGGTGTCGTCCCCGTTCACCAGGACGGCGACCAGGATGCCGGCCACCGCGAAACCGGCCACCACCCCACCGATGATCAGCTTGTTGGACGGGCGGCCGCCCCGGGCGGCCGGAGCCTGCGCGCCCGCCTGGGTGGTGTCGAAGCCCTGCCCGTGGTCCTGGGCGTAGCCCTGCCCGTGCCCGTGGTCCTGCCCGTAGCCCTGGCCGTAGTTCTGCCCGTAGTCCTGACCGGGGTAGGCCGGCGCCGGCTGCGGCTGCCCGGCCTGCGAGTAGCCCTGGTAGCCGCCCGGGCCGGGCTGCTGCGGGTAGCCGGCCTGGGACTGGCCCGTGGGGTACCCGCCCGCGTACGGGTCCGCGCCCGGGTACGGCGGGAGGTGCTGCGTCTCCGGCGCCGGCTCGTGCTGCGGGACGCCGTAACCGGGCTGCGGAGCGCCGGCCCACGGGGCGGGCTGGGCCGGCATGGCCTGGGTCGGCCGCGCGTGCCCGCCCTCGCCGAGGTACTCCGGCTGCCCGGACGGCTGCCCCACCGGCGGCACGCCCGTCTGCCCCTGCGGGTGGCCCTGGGGGTGACCCTGCGGCTGGCCCGGCGCGCCGCCCTGGGTCTGGCCGGGCTCGGGGCGGAACAGGTCGTCCAGGTTGAAGTCACCCGAGTTGGGGTACGAGCGGCGCTGGCTCAACGCGATTCCTCACCTGTGCACGACCGCGCGCTGACGGCGGACCACATCTCGTCGGTTCTTGGGGGCATCACAGTTCCTTGGACGTCACACCCACGCTACCGGTTCGCCGAACCGGGTGACCACGCGGGCGGGACATCCCTCACGCTCCCCTCACGCCGCCCCGCCGGGGCCCGGGGCCTTGGACCCGCCCTGGTGCCCCGGGCGCGACACTAGGCGGCCTCCGCATCCGCCCGGGCGTGGAACTCGCGGACCACCCGCTGCTCCCGGTAGGGCTCCAGCCTGCGCCGGAACTCGTCCAGGTACTCCACGCCCCGGTTGGACCGCAGCCCGCTCAGCAGCCGGACCGCCTGCGCGCCCGTCTCACAGGCGCGTTCGAGGTCCCGCTGCTGCAACTGGGCGGTGGCGAGCAGGACGAGGTCCACCGCGCGGCGGCGGACCCGGGTCGGCGGGTGCAGGTCGAGCGCCCGGCGGGCGTAGTGCTCGGCCTGGCCGGCCTGCTCCAAGTCCCGGTGGCAGTGGGCCAGTTCGTCCGACAGGTAGGCGTCGTCGAAGTGGACGATCCAGTCCGGGTCGTCCTCCGGGCGGCGCTTCTCCATCATCTCCAGCGCCTTGGCCGACACCGCCTCGCAGGAGCGGGCGTCCCCCAGCAGGGCGTGGCCGCGGGCCTCGGCGGCGTAGAACATCGCCATCGCCGTCGGGGTGGCGACCGTCCGGGCGCCCTCCTGCGCGGCGCGGGCGAGCTGGGCGATCTCCCGCGGGTTGCCGAGCGTCGCCGCCAGGTGGCTCATCGACGCCGCCAGCACGTAGCCGCCGTAGCCGCGGTCGTCGGCCGCCTGGGCGAGCCGGAGCGCCTGGATGTAGTAGCGCTGGGCCAGGCCGGGCTGGCCGGTGTCCACCGCCATGTATCCGGCCAGTTCGGTCAACCGGGCCACCGCGGCGAAGAGTTGGCGCCCGGTCTCGTCCCGGTACGCCCCGCCGAGCAGGCTGGAGACCACCGAGTTGAGGTAGTGCACGACCACCGGGCGCACGTGACCGCTGCCGAAGCGGTGGTCCAGGTCGACCAGCATCGCGGTGGTGGCCTTGATCGCGGCCACGTCGGTCGGGCCGACCCGGGGGCCGCCGGTGCGGGCCACCACCGGGTCGGGCGGGGTGATCAGCCAGTCCCGGCTGGGCTCCACCAGCGCAGAGGCCGCGACCGTGGCCCCGGTCAGGAAGTCCCGCCGCCCGACGTCGCTGCGCCAGAGCTCGCAGACCTGCTCCAGGGCGGCGTTCAGGGTCGGCGCGAACTGGAGCCCGATGCCGGAGCTGAGGTTCTTGCCGTCGGCCATGCCGATCTCCTCGACCGACACGCTGCGGCCGAGCTTGCGGCCGAGGGCCTCGGCGATCACGGCCGGCGCCTGCCCGCGCGGCTGCTGCCCGCGCAGCCAGCGGGCGACGGAGGTCTTGTCGTACCGCAGGTCCAGACCGTGCTCGGCGCCGCAGAGGTTGACCCTCCGGGCCAGGCCGGCGTTGGAGCAGCTGGCCTCCTGGATCAGTTGCTGCAGACGCTCGTTGGGCTGTCGTGCGACGAGTGGTCTTGCGGCCATTGGGTTTCGCCTCCCCACACCCTCCGGTCCCGGCCGGCGGGCGACGATTCTGCTGATCTGTTGCCGACTGTCCGACCGTCCAAGGAATCTGACACCAGGTTAGCGATCAGCAACGCCAGCGGGATACCCACGGTGACGATCCGCACCCCCCACGCGCCCTGGGAAATGCTCCTGTGCGCCCCCACTGCGCCTGCCCCCGCCCGCCTCAACTCGGTCGAGTAACCGGTTCGGGTGACATTGCCGGTATGCGCCCAACCGGCTTGCGCCGGGCCGTAACCAGCCTCACACACGGTAGTTGAGCAGCGCGTGGAAGACATCCCCGACTCCCCCGACCAGGGCAAGACCGCCGCACTGCCCCCGCTGCTCATCGAAGCCGTCGGCTACGCCGAGAACCGCCACTGGGAGGTCGCTCCCGGCGCCTGGCTGATCGACGGCGACGGGCCCGCCCGCTGCTCCTGCGGCGACCGGCGCTGCCTGCTGCCGGGGGCCCACCCGCTCGACGCGGACTGGGCCCGCAAGGCGAGCGCCGGGCCGGGGGCGGTGCGGCGCTGGTGGACCGAGCGGCCGCAGGCCTCGATCCTGCTGCCCACCGGCCGGTCCTTCGACGTCCTGGACGTCCCGGAGACGGCCGGCTGCCTGGCGCTGGCGCGGATGGAGCGGATGGACCTCCAGCTGGGCCCGGTCGCGGTGCTGCCCGCCTCGCCCGGCCGGATCGGCCGGCGGCTGCACTTCCTGGTGCTGCCCGGGGTCGCGGCCAAGCTGCCGGAGATGCTCCGCAAGCTCGGCTGGCCGCCCGGCCGGCTGGACCTGGTGGCCCGCGGCGAAGGGGACTGGACGGTCGCCCCGCCCTCCCGGATCGGCGGCACCGGCTACGCCCAGTGGGCCCGCTCCCCCTCGGCGCTCAACCGCTGGCTGCCCGACGCCGCCGAGCTGATCAGCCCGCTCGCGTACGCCTGCGGACGTGAGGCGCCCGCGGCCGCCCACCCCCAGCCCGCCCAGCTGGCGGCAGCGGTGCGCTGAACGGGCGCGGCAACGGTTCACCGCCACGGTTCACCGCCGCGGTTCACCCCCCTGGTTCACCGTCTCGTGAACGGCCTCGTGAACCGCCCCGATTCACTGCCCCGATTCACCGCCCCGTGAACGGCCGCCCTCCGCCTATCGGGTGAGGGCGCGCAGCGCGCGACACCCCGCGCCCGGCTGACGGGCCTTGTCTCCCACCGGAGGCGAGGCCCGTCACACGCATGTGCGGATAAGGCCTCCGTGTACCCGCTGATCATGGGCGAAAGCCCCCCGGACGAGTGACAACGCTCAAGGATTGCCATGATCGGCCGAGGGGAGGAATTGCGGTGCGAGGGGACGCCGGAGGGAGCGCTCGGACGGGGAAGCCGGGCGAGGCGGTGGAGGGGCCGGGAGGGAATGGAGGGGATGGAGGGGACGGGAGGGACGGAGGGGACAGGGAGGGAACGGGGAGGCGAAAGGGCCCGCTGCACGGGGAGCAGCGGGCCCTTCGCGTCGTTCCGGGAAGCACGTTCCCCGGGCCCGGAAGCGTTCCACCGGACCCGGAGGGCGCGTTCCTCAGGCCTGGGCGACGAAGACGTGCTGGGCGATGTCCTTGCCCAGCTCCGCCGCGTTCTCCCCGGTGCCGACCAGCACGCCGCCGACGCCGGCGCTGACCCGCACGGTGGAGCCCGGCCGGATCCCGGCCCGGCGCAGCGTGCGCATCAGTTCGCCGTCGGTCTGGATCGGCTCGCCGATCCGGCGGACCACCACGCTGGCACCGCCGTCACCCGGCTTGACGGTGTCCAGCGGGACGAGCGCGGCGTCGAAGCCCTCGCCCTCGGCCTTGGCGTCGCCCAGCTCGTCCAGGCCCGGGATCGGGTTGCCGTACGGGGACTGGGTCGGGTGGCCGAGCATGGCGAGCACCTTGCGCTCGACCGTCTCGCTCATCACGTGCTCCCAGCGGCAGGCCTCCTCGTGGACCTGCTCCCACTCCAGTCCGATCACGTCGACGAGCAGGCACTCGGCGATGCGGTGCTTGCGCATGACGCGCACGGCGAGCCGGCGCCCGTCGTCGGTCAGTTCGAGGTGGCGGTCCCCCGCCACCTGCAACAACCCGTCGCGCTCCATCCGGCCGACCGTCTGGCTGACCGTCGGGCCGCTCTGCTCCAGTCGCTCGGCGATCCGGGCGCGCATCGGGACGATGCCTTCCTCCTCCAGCTCCAGGATGGTGCGAAGGTACATCTCAGTGGTGTCGATCAGCCCAGACATCGCCGCTGGCTCCGTTCTTCGGTGTCCTCACCGCCAATTCTGACGTACTGCACCGACAACCGGGCCCGCGCAAGGGCCCCGGGTCCCGGTTTTCGTTCCTGTTGACAGCGGTGCCGCCGGGGCGCCACGGTGCTCGCCGTAGCTTTCTCCACTGGCGGCCCGGACCCGACCGGACCGCCCCACCCGGCCGGCTCCCCCACCGGCAGAGAGCGAAGGCAACAGATGAACGACCTGGTCGGCCGGTACTTCGACGCCGCGATCGCCCATCTCCAGCGGGTCCGGGAGGAGGAGGCCGACGCCATCGAGGCCGCCGCGGCACTGCTCGCCGAGGCGATCACCGAGGGCCGCCGGGTGTTCACCTTCGGTGCCGGGCACTCCGCGCTGCCGGCCCAGGACGTGGTCTACCGGGCCGGCGGGCTGGTCCCGATGAACCTGCTGAACGTCCCCGGGATGGCGGGGGTGACGGTGATGCCCGCGCCGCTGGCCAGCGCGCTGGAGCGGGTGTCCGGCCTGGCCACCACCACCCTGGACCTGACCCCGGCCGCCTCCGGCGACCTGCTGTTCGTGATCTCGCTGTCCGGCCGCCAGGTGATGCCGGTCGAGCTGGCCCGGTACGCCCGGGAGCGCGGTCTGAAGGTGATCGGCGTGACCTCGCTGGCGTACCCGGGCGAGGTGCCCCCGGCGCACCCGTCCGGCACGTACCTGAAGGACAACTGCGACGTGGTGCTGGACAGCAAGATCGCGGTCGGGGACGGCGAGCTGACCCACCCGGCCGCCGAGACCACCTTCGGCCCGGTCTCCACCATCGTGACCAGCGCGCTCATGCAGGCCGTGGTCGCCTCGGCGGTCGGCCGGCTGGCCGACGCGGCGGCCGGGGGCACCGCCGCGGCCCCGCCGCTGTTCCGCTCCGGCAACGTCCCCGGCGGCACCGAGTGGAACGCCAAGCAGATGGCCGACAACGCCGACCGGATCCTCTACACCTACTGACGCCCACCGGTCGCGCCCACGGGCACGCCGGGCCACGCAGGGTGTCCGCCCGCCCACCGAAAGTACCCGGGCCGGACAATCCACCGGGGCATCCCGGCCATTGCGGGCGGCCCGGGGGCGGGCCAGGCGTACCGGGAAGCCGCCCGGGGCAGGAGGGCGGTGCGACCGGAGCGACGGGTGGGGGCCGGACATGGCGTCTGGGGCGGGACGGACGGGGTGGGTGCGCGAGCGGGAACTGCTGCCCGGGTTCTTCTGGGCCGCCGACGCGGCCTCGCTGCGCGGCCAGCGGCGTTCGGTGCTGCTCTCCGCCTGGGAGCTGCTCCTGCTGGTGGCCGCCGCCGCGACCGGCTCGGCCGACGGCGAGCCGTGGGCCTGGCCGGCGGCCGCCGCCTACCTCGGCGCGATCGTCCTCGCGGTGGTGATCAGCCGGCAGAACCCGCAGGGGCTCTGGTACGAGGGCCGGGCCGCCGCCGAGTCGGTCAAGACGCTGGCCTGGAAGTTCGCCGTCCGGGCGGACGCCTACCAGCCGCCGCCGCACACCCTGCCGGACGCGGAGGGCCTGTACCGCGTCCAGCTCGGCGGGGTGCTGGGCGCCTTCCGGGACAGCCGGGTGGTCACGCCGGGCGCCGGGGCGGAGCTCGCCGGGATCACGGCGGCGATGCGCGACCTGCGCGAGCAACCGCTCGCGGTGCGGCGCGAGGTGTACCTGCGGGAGCGGATCCAGGTGCAGCACGACTGGTACCGCGCCAAATCCCGGTACTGCGCCCGGGCCGGGGCCCTGGCGGGGGTGCTGGGCGTGGTGCTCCCGGCGCTCGGGCTGGTGCTCGCGGTGCTGCGGGCGCTCGGCGCGTTCACCTACGACGCGTTGGGCACCGTCTCGGCGGTGGCCGCCTCGATCACCGCGTGGGCGCAGCTGCGCCAGTACCGCCCGCTGGCCGCCGCGTACGGGCTGGCCGCCGACGAGCTGGAGCTCATCCGGCGCCAACTGGCCCGGCTGGACGTGGAGTCGGCGGACGCCGAGGAGCTCTGGGCCCGGCTGGCCCGGGACGCCGAGGACGCGGTCTCCCGCGAGCACACCACCTGGCAGGCCCGCCGGGAGATCCGCACCACCACCGACCGGGACCACTGAGGAGGCCGCAGGTGTCGTTACGGATGGTCAAGGCCCCGGACGGTCGCGCCCTCGCCGTCGAATCCCTGGGCGACCCGCGCGGCCGCCCGGTGTTCCTGCTGCACGGCATGCCCGGCAGCCGGGTGGGCCCGCACCCGCGCAGCACCGTGCTGTACCGGCTGGGGGTGCGGCTGATCTCCTACGACCGGCCCGGCTACGGCGACTCGACCCGCCAGTTCGGCCGCCGGGTGAGCGCGGCGGCCGCCGACGTGCGGGCCATCGCGGACGACCTCAAGCTGGACGGCTTCGCGGTGCTCGGCCGCTCCGGCGGCGGCCCGCACGCGCTGGCCTGCGCGGCGCTGCTGCCGGAGCGGGTCAGCCGGGTGGCGGTGCTGGTCGGCCTGGCGCCGCGCAACGCGGCCGGCCTGGACTGGTACGCCGGGATGACCCCGTCGAACGTGCACGCCTACCAGGAGGCGGAGCGCGGGCACGGCCGGATCGCCGACGCGATGGAGTTCCGCTCCCGGCAGATCAAGGACGACCCGGTCCGGCTGCTGAACGGGCTGCGACCCGAACTGTCGCCCGCCGACCGGGAGGTGGTGGCCGACAGCGGGCTGCGGCGGATGCTGCAGAGCAACTACCGGGAGGCGTTCCGGCACGGCGCGGACGGCTGGATCGACGACGTGCTGGCGTTCACCGCCGACTGGGGGTTCAAGGTCGAGGACATCGCGGTGCCGAGCTGGCTGTGGCACGGCACCGACGACCAGTTCTCCCCGGTCGAGCACTCCCGCTGGCTGGGCGACCACATCCCCGGCGCCGAGCTCTTCCTGGAGCCCGGCGCCGCGCACTTCGGCGCTTTCCGGGTGCTGACCACCGCCCTGGCCTGGGCGGCGGGCTGAGGCCTCAGACCGTCACCGGGGTGACCGGCGCTCCCCCGCCCAGCACGGCCAGGACGTTGTCCACGGCCAGGCCGCCCATCGCCTGCCGGGTGGCGACGGTGGCACTGCCCAGGTGCGGGGCCAGGACGGCGCGTTCCTGGGCGAGCAGCGCGGACGGGACGGCCGGCTCGTGCTCGAAGTTGTCCACGGCGGCGGCGAACAGCGCGCCGGACTCCAGCGCGGCGGCCAGCGCCTCCTCGTCCACCACTCCGGCGGTCATGCTGACCACCACCGCCCCGCGCGGCAGCAGGGCGAGGCGGCGGGCGTCCAGCAGGTGCCGGGTGGCGGCGCTGAGCGGGGCGGTGACGACCAGCACCGTGGAGTGGGCGAGCAGGTCCTCCAGCGGCCGCCAGGTGGCGCCGTCGGCCTGCTCGGGCGGCAGCTCGCGGCGGTTGTGGTAGCTGACCGGCATGTCGAAGGCGCGGGCCCGGCGGGCCACCGCCTGCCCGATCCGGCCCATGCCGAGCACGCCCAGCGGGGTGCCGGCCAGCTCCATGCCGAGCAGGAAGTTCGGCGCCCAGGTCCAGGGGCTGCCGGAGCGCAGCAGGCGCTCGCCCTCGCCGAGGCGGCGGGTGGCGGCCAGCAGCAGCGCCCAGGCCATGTCGGCGGTGGCGGTGGTGAGCACGCCGGGGGTGTTGGAGACCAGCACGCCGCGTTCGGCGCAGGCGGCCAGGTCGATGTTGTGGTGCCCCACGGCGTGGTTGGCGACGATCTCCAGGGACGGCCCGGCCGCGTCCAGGAACTCGCCGTCGACCCGGTCGTCCAGGGTGGTGAGCACGGCGCGGCGGCCGCGGACGGCGGCCAGCAGGTCGGCCCGGGCCATCGCCTGGTCGGAGTCGTGGCTGGTGACGGCGTGGCGCGCGGTGAGCCGTTCGATCACCCCGGGCGCGAGGCGCCGGGTGACCAGGACCGGGGGCGGGGGCGGGGTCTGCTCGCTCAGGCGCCCACCTCGCTTTCGCTCGGCGGTCCCTTCGTGAGACGCGCTCCCTTCCATGACTCGCTCGCTTCGCTCGCTCATGGTGCCGCAGCGTACCCGCCGCCCCCGCGCGTCGGCCGTGCTCACCCTGCCGCTTACACCGGCTGCGGCTCCAGGTCCCGGTTGATCCGCTTCCAGCCGCGCGCCGCGACCGTGTTGGGGTGCTCCTCGCCGAACTGCCGGATCAGCTCGCCGATCGCGCGGGCCCGCAGTTCGGCGGCCTGGGTGTGCCGGCCGGCCGAGCGCAGGGTGATCGACAGGTTGGCCTCGCAGGCGACGGCGTCCGGGTGCCGGGGCGTGTAGCGCTCGCACAGGCCCTGGTAGGCGGCCCGGCCGAGTTCCTCGGCGAGGCCGATCTGGCCGTCGTCGCCGTAGGCGTTGGCCAGGTTGATCACCGCGTTGAGGGTGTACGGGTGGTCCGCTCCGACGGAGTCGGTGAGCCCCTCGACGGTGAGCCGGCCGCGTTCGATGGCGCCCTGGATGTCACCGCTGCCGCGCAGGTAGATGCCGAGGTTGTTGGCGCAGGCCAGGGTGAAGGGGTGTTCGTCGCCGAACAGGCGGCGGTGGCCTTCGAAGACGGTGGAGCAGAGGTCGCGGGCGGCCTCCTTGTCGCCGGAGGCGCTGTGGTCGGCGGCCAGGTTGAGCGCGCAGGCGAGCGCGTCGGGGGCGTCGGCGCCGTAGCGCTCCAGGTAGCGCTCGTAGGTCTCCTTGGTGATCCGGCGGGCTTCGGCGAGCGCGCCGATGCGGCGCAGTGAGACGGCCAGGGACTTGGCGTTGCGCAGGTTCTCCGGCAGGTCGGGGTCGAGGACGTCGCCGAGGTCGGAGGTGACTTCCTGGAGCAGGTCCACCGAGCCGCGGTAGTCGCCGAGTTCGCGCAGGTCGCGGGCGAGGTTGGACTTGGTGGAGAGGGTGTAGGGGTGCCGGGGGCCGAGGACGGCCGTGCGCCGGTCGAGGGTCTCCTGGTCGAGTTCGCGGGCGGCCTCGCTGTTGCCGACGAGCCGGTAGTCGATGGCCAGGTTGTTGGCCATGGAGAGCGTGCGCGGGTTGTCGTCGCCGAACAACTCGCGGAACTGGTCGAGGATTTCGCGGTCGAGGTCGAGTGCGGCCTGGAACCGGCCGAGTGCCCGGCGGTCGGCGCCGAGGGAGCCGGCCGTCATCAGGGTGTACGGGTGGTGCTCGCCGAGCAGGGCCCGCTGGCGTTCCAGGGTGTCCTCGTCCAGGGCCAGGGCTTCCGCGTAGTTGCCCTGGGAGCGCAGCACGTTGGCGAGTTGGAAGCGCAGCAGCAGGGTCTGCCGGTCGTTCTCGCCGAGCTTGTTGGTCCACTCGGTGTCCAGGGCGTGGCCGAGGTCGCGGGCGCGGTCGAGTTCGCCGCGCTTCCAGAGGTAGCGGACGCGGTCGATGAGCAGCTGGCGGGTGTCCGCCTCGTCGCAGTTGTGCGCCTTGGAGGGCGACAGGTGCGGCCAGATCTCGTCGAAGGCGGGCCAGTTGGCGGGGTCGTCGGTGTCGCCGAGGACCGGCCGGGCGCCGGTCAGGATGCGATGCACCTCGTGGACGGCGATCTCCTGTTCGTCGTCGGTCATCTCGGCCCGGATCACCGCCTGGACGAGCCGGTGCACCTGGAAGCTGTTGCTGCCGGCGTCGACCTTGGCCAGCGCGTACCGGCCGATCGCCTGGATCACCTTGCCCAGCATGAACTTGTCGCTGAGGTCGGCGTCGTACTTCACCAGCGCCCGGATCATCTGGTCGCTGTAGAAGAGGTTCATCGAGATCGGCTCGGGCGCGAAGAACGCGCAGAGCTGGAGGAGCCGGACGGCGGCCGGGGACTGCTGGCGCAGCCGGCCGATGGAGACGTTCCAGGTCGCGCCGACCGGGGTCGGGTAGTCGGCGGGGCGGGCGACGGCCAGCGCGCGGGCCGCCTCGGCGTGCAGTTGGGCGACGTAGGTCTCCACCGGGGTGCCGGTGGTGTCCAGCCAGGCGGCCGCGACCTCGACGGCGAGCGGCAGGTCGCCGACCGCCTCGGCGACCCGGTCGGCGTCCGGGCGGGACAGGCCGCGGGCGCGCCGGCACAGGTGCTCGACGCTCTCGCCGCGGGTGAAGACGTCCACCTCCAGCGCCTCGGCGTGCCCGGTCCAGGCCTGGTTCCGGGAGGTGACCAGGATGTGGCCGGAGCCGCCGGGGAAGAAGCGGCGGATCTCGGCCGGTTCGTCGGCGTTGTCGAAGATCAGCAGCCAGCGCGAGGTGGGCACGCCGCGGCGCAGCGCCTCCCGGGCGGCCTCGGCGGCCTCGGTGACGGAGTCGCCGACGCGCAGGCCGAGCCGGCGGGCGAGGTCGGCGAGGGCGGGGGCGACGAGTTCGGTCTGTTCGGCGTCGATCCACCAGACCAGGTCGTAGTCGGACATGAACCGGTGCGCGTACTCCAGCGCGACCTGGGTCTTGCCGACGCCGCCGAGCCCGTACAGCGTCTGGGGGGTGGGCAGGACGGCCGCCATGCCGCCGCGCAGCTGGTTGCGCAGCTGCTCCAGGACGGCGGCGCGGCCGGTGAAGGAGGGGTTGCGCGGCGGCACGTCCCACACGGTCGGCTTGCTGCCGGGGAAGCGCGGCCCGCCGCCGTTGGGCTCGTTCAGGACGACGTCGCCGCGGCCGAGGGCGCGCAGCAGGGTCTGGACGGACTGCGTCTCGTCGCGGCCGACGAGGTCGACGGGGTTGCGGTTGCTGAAGGGTGCGGTGAGCCTGACGTCGCCGACGCGGACGGGGACGAGCTGGCGCCGGGTGCCGGCGGGGTCGGAGTTGACCACGGACTCCCACAGCGCCCGGGCCTGCGGGGAGCGCTGGTAGGCGGGCGAGAGCACGGCGACGGTCCGGTAGGCGGCGTCGATGCCGCGTTCGGTCTCCTCGCGCGTGTCGGTGCCCGCGCTGAGGTCGCGGGGCAGCACCCGGAAGCCGGCCCGGGTGAGCACGGACTCGATCCAGTCCGCCCACATCCGGTCCTCGGGGACGTAGGAGAGGTAGAGGTCGGCGGGGACGGACGGGCGGCGGCGGGTGAACGCGTCCACGTAGCGCAGCCGTAGTTCCTCGTCCATGACCGGCAGGGAGGTGACCTTGCGCTGGGTGATCATCGCGGTGAGCCGCTCGCAGGCGGCGAGCATCGAGGTGGGGGTGCCGGTCTGGTCGCCGAAGGTGGCGAGGATCTCCTCGTAGGCGTAGAACGGCCGGTACGGGATCTCCACCGAGCCCCAGTAGGAGGCGAGTTCCTCGCCGTTGAGGCCGGCCGGCAGCCCGTCGAAGCGGACCCGGGCGAGGGAGCGGCCGGCGTCGGCCTTCTCCTTCTCGCCCTCGTCGATGCGCATCGGGACGGGCAGGATGCGGATGCCGCGCTCGCGGTAGCGGTCGTGGATGTGCTGGGCGATCCGGGAGGCACCGTCGATGGACTGGTCGCTCAGGGTGAAGCAGACCACCAGGTCGTCGGGCATCTGGACGGTGCAGATCTCGGCGATGTCGGACAGTCCGGTGCGCGAGTCGATGAGCACGTAGTCGTACCGCTTGCTCATGTCGGCCTTGAGGGCGTCGAAGAACTGCCCGCCGTCGAAGCGGTCGTAGAAGATGTCCCAGTCCAGGTGGGTGACGGCCTCGGAGTAGTCCCGGTTGAACTGGCCGGCGGACAGGAAGTCCAGGCTGCCCCCGGTCGGGAACAGCGGCCAGGACAGCGACAGCGCGTGCGGGTGGACCCTGGCGAAGTCCAGGTGCCAGCCCTCGGCGTGCTCGACCGGGCGCAGGGCCTCCTCGCGGTACTCGGCGATCAGGTCCATCATCCCGGTCGTGCCGGCCAACGAGGCCGGATCGAGGAAGGGGTGGAAGAACTTGGCCAGGCCCGGCGCCTCCAGGTCCCAGTCCACGGTGAGCACCCGGTAGCCGTTGGCGGCCAGGATCCAGGCGGTGTTGGCGAGCGCCATGGTGCGCCCGGTGCCGCCCTTGTAGGAGTAGAAGGTGATGATCCGGCCGTTGCGGTCCTGCTCCACGGACCGTCGCTCGGCCTCCCGCTGGGCGGCCAGTTCGGCCACGGTGAGGCCCCCGACGCGGAAGTTCCTGGTGGGGTTCTCGCTCATCTGGGTCGTCCTCCCAAGGGCGCCATCCCGTCATCGGGGTCATCGCCGTCGTCACGGTCTGGGTGGTCGTCGGGTCCGGAGCCGTCCTGCCCGAAGGGGGCGTCGCGGCCGAACGGGGCCGCGCCCGGGCCGCGCCGGAAGGCGTCCCGCAGGTTCGGGCGGGGCGGCGGCGGATCCTCCGGCTCGGCCCTGGTGCGGCCCTCGAAGGCGTACTTGGCCTTCATGGCGGCCCGGGGCAGCGCGTCGTCGAAGTCCTCCAGGGTGTTCAGCCCGGTCGGGCCGGTCACGCCGAGGAAGCTGGGGCGGCTCGCCCGCCGGGTGATGCGCAGCGCCTGGTCGCTCAACTCTCCGAGGTCGCCGCCGCGTTCCTCGCACTCGGGGTCCTCGGTGTTCCACGGCTCCAGGACGCTCACCCAGGTGGCGTCCGAGCGGTCGAAGCGGCGGACCAGCTCCCGGCGGTCCGGATCGCGCAGCGCCCACCGGTCGAGCAGGAGCAGGCCGGGGGCGGCCGCCTCCCCCTCGATGATGGACTCGACCTCGTCGTCGAACTCGTGCACGGTCGGCTGGAACCCCAACTGCCGGGCCAGCCGCACCGCGTGCTGGGCGATCGGCGAGCCGGCCGGGCGATAGGGGTGCCAGTCGGTGCGCCGGGCGCCGTAGAAGTCGGGATTGCGGTCGGGCGGCAACTCGCCCTGATGGTAGGAGAGTACGGAGATCCGCAGCTGCTTGGTCGGCGCGCTCACGTCGAAGGCGCTGGGCAGCCCGTTGAAGTCCAGCCGCCGCCCGACCGGGATCACCGTCTCCTCCGCCACCTGCACGATCCGCGCCGCCAACCGGTGCACGGCCAGCTCGTAGGCGGAGCGGAAGTAGGTGAGCTTCATCAGCGCGTACAGGCCCTCGGTGGCGTAGTCCGGGCCGAAACTGGCGTGGTTGAACTGGAGTTCACTGGCCACCTTGGGCAGCCGGTAGCGGCTCATCGGCGCCCACAGCACCGGCACGATGCCGCTGGTGCGCTCCGCATCGATCGTCGCCGGGTACACCGGGCGGCGGGTGAAGGCGTGCCACTCCTGCCCGCACGGGACGCTGTTGAAGTACCGGGGCGAGTACAGCGGTACGAACACCCGGCAGGTCGCCAGTTCCTCCGACAGCCGCTCCGCCCACAACTCCCCCTGGTGCATGGACTCGTCCATGAAGCCGACCGGCACCCCGGCCGGGACCGTCGTCAGCTGCAGCACCGCCTCGCACAGGTCCCGGTACAGCTGGCGGACCCAGTGGTTCGGGTCACCGGCGCCGCGCGTGCCGGCCTTCGGGGTGTGCGCGTAGGAGAGGAAGAAGTACGGCCGGGCATCGTCCTCGTCCCAGCCACGGTCGTTCACACGCGCCTCCCCCGGGCCCGTCGGCAACCTGGTTCCCGCAGCCCCCGTGCGGCGGGGTCTCAGTGTAGGAACGACTGAGGACCCAAGGGAATAGCACAACGAGTCGTACGAATTGACATGACCGAAACGACGCGGCTGTGCGCCCGCTTATCGTGGCTCCAGCACGTCCGCCACGGAGTACAAGGAAGGTAGCCATGGAGCACCTCAACTGGCAGCAGCCGAGCTTCAGCAGCGATCAGGCGAACTGCCTCGAAATCGCGTCCGACGGCGACCTCGTCTACCTCCGCGAGTCCGACAACCCCACCCACATCGTCACCACCACCCGCACCAAGCTCAACGCCTGGCTCCTCGGCGCCAAGGCCGGCGAGTTCGACCACTTCATCGCCTGACCTCCACGGCCGGGCATGGCGCGGGCCCGCCTGGAGAAGGCGGGCCCGCGTGCCATGCATGGCACCTACGTCCGATCCCGTCGATCCCGAAGCCGCTCGGACCGGGCCTGGCACACACCGCCGACGGCGGCGGCCAGCAGGATCAGGACCAGCATGCCCGTCACGCCCGGCCCCGCCGGCGCTTGAACTCGCGCAGCAGAGCCAGCAGGTTGATCAAGGTGCTGGCCGGGATGTTGCCGATGGAGACCAGGGCGCGGCCGTTCAGATCGGTCTCGCCGGACTGGGCGGACGGCCAGAGGAGGCCGAACTCCCGCCCCTCTGTACGGAGATCGACGATCAGTTCGGTGATCTGCCGCCCGGTGAGCTGCCGCAGGGCCGGGTCGGCGGGGTGGATCGGGTGGTGGGCGATCACGCGGCGCCGTCCAGCTCGAACCAGACGCGCTTGCCGAGCTTCTGCGGCTCCGCACCCCAGCGGTGCATGAGCCCCTCCACCAGCATCAACCCCCGCCCGGACTGGGCGAACGGGTCAGGCTTCCGCTGCTCGGGCAGCACGGGACTGCGGTCCGCGACGGTGACGCGGAGCGTCCCGTGGACGACGGCGACCAGGACGACGGGCGCGGCGGTCAACCCGTGCCGCCAGGCGTTCACCACCAGCTCCACGAGCGCGAGTTCGGCATCCCCGATGGAGGAGTTGGGGTACCCGGCGCGCGCCATGGTGTCGCGCAACGCCTCGCGAGAGACGGTGAGGGAGGGGGAGTTGAGGTTGGGGTCACACATGGGGAATCTCCCAGCGGTGCAGAGGGGCTACGCACAGACGCAACTGACGACCCGCCTGGCGAGCAGTGCGCAAAGACTGTAACCACGACAAGACCAGTTTTGCAACACACCCTGCGCACGCGCCTACACTGTGCGTAGCAGTCGCACCGTCCATCCGAGAAGGGACTGCCATGGGACTCAGGGTCTACATCACCGAACGCCAGCGCCGGTTCGGTGAGGAACTTCGCCGTCTACGCGAGGGTGCCGGAATGTCCGGCCCTGAGATTGGCGAGTTGCTCGGCATGAAGGGCCCCGCCGTGAGCCACACCGAGGCCGGAAGGCTGAGCCTCAACCTCGAACGGTTGCACGTTTGGCTCGACGTGTGCGGTTCGGATGACCCCAACTATCGCGCCGGGCTCATCAGTTTGTGCCAGAGCAGCGGCAAGGGTTGGTGGGACGCTTACAAGCCGTACGTCGTGACCCCAGCGCTCGACCTGGCCGAGTTCGAGGCCGCCGCCACCGCCCTGGACACGTACGAAACCCTCCTGATCCCCGGGCTCCTCCAGACCAAGGGATACATGGAGATCATCCTCGAATACGCCGAGAAGAAGGTCGAGTTCCGCCGCAAGCGCCAACAGATCCTGAGCATCGATAACGGGGTGCCATTCCATGCCGTGATCCACGAAGCGGCACTACGCACGATGTACGGCGGGCCTACCGTCATGCGCGACCAGCTGAACCACCTGATGGAGGTAGGCACGCTGCCTCACGTGACGATCCAGATCCTCCCGTTCGACTGCCCCGTCTTCGCTTCGACCGATACGTCGTTCATGACGCTCCATGGCCCTCACGCCAAGCTGAACACGGTCCTGCTGGAGACGCCACAAGGCGCGTCCTTCCTGGGAGAACCCGAAGCAGTAGCTTCATTCCGGCGTAAGTTCGACCGACTCAAGGGCCTTGCACTCCCTCCTCTGGAGGCCAAATCTGTCGGACCTTCACCCGCCTATCGTGACTCCTGGGGCCTGCTCCAGCACGTCCGCTACGGAGTACAAGGAAGGTAGCCATGCAAGAACTCACCTGGCAGAAGTCGAGCTTCAGCGGGGAGGAAGCCAACTGCGTCGAGATCGCCTCCGACAGCAACCTCGTCTACATCCGCGAGTCCGACGACCCCGCCCACATCGTCACCACCACCCGCACCAAGCTCAACGCCTGGCTCCTCGGCGCCAAGGCCGGCGAGTTCGACCACTTCACCGCCTGACCCACACAGCGCAGAAGGGCGGCTCCCGCGAACTCGCGGGAGCCGCCGCCTACCGATCGGCGCTGAGCGCGGTATCGAGATACTCCTGCACCGGCTCGAACAGCCCGTACGGCACGTACTCGGGGATCTCGGCGAGAGCCACCCACGCGAGCTGGTCCAGCTCCTCCGTGTCGACCACCTCGGCGGTGCCGCTGACGACCTCACAGGCCGTGTACGACATCAGTCGGCCGGTCTTCGGGTGCACGCGCTCACCCAGGAGCTTGATCGCGGCCACACCGAGCCCGGTCTCCTCCGCCGTCTCTCGGACAGCCGCCAGCTCGGGCGACTCGCCGGACTCGATCTCACCAGCCGGGAACTGCCACGAGAGCTGGCCCTCGCTGACCCGCCGCCGGACCATCAGGACGCGGCCTTCGTGGGCCACGATCGCGGCGGCGATTCCCGGGCGTTCCTCGGCAGTCTGCTGTGTCACGTCTGCTCCTCCAGCGCGGCCAGGACGGGTGGAAAGATCGTATCGGCGCGATGAAGCGGGTCACCTTCTCTCGCCGACACCAGTGCCGAGACGATCTTCTCCAAGCGCTTTCTGGAGCACATCAGCTCCAGGGCTCGGCCGGGCCTCTGATGATGACGGACTTCAGCCGGACCAGCGGTTGCCCCTCGCAAGGAGCCGCCGGTCAACAGCTCCCCGGAGCGTCAGAGCGGGAGACCCCCGGCAAGATTCTTATTCCAGATCAGGAATATGCCCGATACGGCTTGGACGGGCGCCGCAGCCGGCCTTAGCGTCGTTGATGGGTTGGGAGGCACTCGACCTGGAAGGGGTCAGCATGGCTGAGTACCCGCAACTGCTGCGTCTTACCGGCAAGTTCAACGGCCCGAACTGCGACGATGACGACTGCCCGAACGTGTACGCCACCGACCGAGGGACGTTCGTGGTCCAGGGCGACCACTTCACGGCCCTGAAGGTGCCCACCGGGGAGTCCGCCGTCGAGATTCCCCGACACGTCCTGGAGGAGGCCATCCGTGCTCTTGGATGGTGACCAGTGGCGCGCTCACTTCGACAGCTACCAGCACGAAGCGTTCCGGTTCGAGGCGCAGCCCGCCTACACCATGCCCAGGGAAGCAGAGAGCCTGGCCCGCTTTCTGCGCGGCGAGCCGAAGCCGGTCGATCACAACGCGGCGTGGCACCGGAGGGTGCACGGCTTCGTCTCCTCGGGGCGGACGATCGGCCGCGTCCGGGTGGTGCGCCGCCCCCTCACGGACTACCAGCGGTACCAGTTCGCCTGGGGCATCCCCGGCAACATCGCCGCCGGGGAAGACATTCGAATCCTGGACGCCACTGAAGGGAACTTCGGTATCCCCGACCAGGACTGGTGGCTGTTCGATGACACCTCGGCGGTCCACCTGAACTTCCGACCTGACGGCACCCAGATCAACCGGGAGCTGGTCAGCGGCGACATGCGCCGCCACCGCGAGTGGAAAAGAATCGCCCTGGCTCACTCCGTGCCGTTTTCCGAATATCTGAAAGAGCTCGGGTGACGCTCGATCCAGATCAGCTCGGCCGGTCGAAGTCCGATCTGGCCGAAACGCTCAGAAGGCTCCGCCTGGAAGCCGGTCTCACAGGAGACCGGCTTTCGGTGCGTTGTGGCATCTCCCAGAGCAAGATCAGTAAGATCGAGACCGGAAAACTGACCCCGACCCTCGTCGATGTGGAGCGCATCCTCAGGGCTCTTGGGGCTCCGGCCGCCCTCGTCCGGGAAGTATCCTCGCTGGCTCGTACGGCCAATACCGAGTGGCAGGACAAGCGAACCTCATGGCGCCGGGGCATCGAAAAGCGACAGGCGGAGCTGGCGTCGCTGGAGTCGGACGCGACAGAGCTGCGATATTTCCTGCCGGCAATGATCACAGGCCTCCTGGCCACGCCCGAGTACATTCGGGCCAGCTTGAGCCACTCCCCCGGCGACAGGGCGATCATCGTGGGCCGCAAGCTGGAACGCCAGGTGGCTCTCTACGACGAATCAAAGTCATTCACGTTCCTGCTCACGGAGCAGGCGGTGAAGTGGGCACTGCTTCCTCCTCAGGCAATGGCCGTCCAGATTGACCGCCTTGCATCGCTCACCCATCTGCCGTCCGTTCGAATCGGCGTGATTCCATATGGGACACTTATTACTCGCGGACCAATGAACACGTTCACGGTGTACGACGACCGCCTCGCCACTGTGGAGTCGTTCACCGGCCGTCTCGCATTTCGCGATCACCGGGACATCCAGCGCTATCGTGAAATTTTCTCGATATTCGAAGAATCCGCCCTCTTCGGCGACGAGGCCAGGGGGCGGCTCAGCGAATGGTCGATGATTTACCGTGGGTGATATTTATTCACTGACGGGAATATCGTTGTCCGGCCTGCTCGAACCCTCCTAGTCTGGACGCCTGCGCTACGGCGACTCGGTACGGCAGAAGGACGGGCCGATGAACACCTGGGAGTTCGTGAAGGACCGGACCGCCACCCGGGGTGCGGTCTGGAGATCGGCTGACGGCTCGCTCTACAAGCGGACCGGCGGAGAGGACTTGCGGGCGGAAGTCGAGTTCCAGCAGCTGGCCGCCGGACTTGGATACCCCGTACCTGCGATTGTCGACAGCGGATTCGAAGGCGGAAGTTACTTCGCCATCGAACGCACCATCGGCAACAGCTCACTGCACGAGGACGCCCTGGCCGACACTCAGCGGGCCGGACAGGTCGGCGACCACGTGATCAGCACCGCGGCCGCCGTCGCCTCGAAGCTCCTACAGGCCCAGGCGAGGCACCCTCTGCCCTCGACCCCGTGGTTCGAGAAGGCGGCCTTCGCAGCGGCCGTCTTCGAGGAGAACCCGGACTTCGACACGCCGCGGGTCCACCAGGCCGTCGAGCACGCCCTCGACCGGCTGTCCCGACTCCCCATCGTGCACGGGCACTTGGACTACGGTCTGCCCAACATCCTCACGGCCGGGATCATCGACTGGCAGCACCACGGACCGATCCCGTTCGGCTACGACGTGTACCCGGCGCTCGACATCGTGGCCTTCAAAGGTGGAGGCAAGGGCTACACCATCACCTCGGAGCAGCGCGCCACGTACACCGTCGCACTCGACCGGACCAGCACGTCCCTGATCGGCCGGCGGGTGAGCGATCACCTGGGCGACTTCCTGCTCGTCAAGTGCTTCTTCTTCCTCGCCCTCATGCGGCCCACTCACCCCGCAGGGCATGACAAGCACATCAAGTGGCAGTACCGCCGCGCCCTCTTCTCGATGGGACTTGAGCAGTATGAGTCGTCCACCACGATCGACACCGGAGCCTTCCCCGCTCTGGAGCAGTTCGCCGCTGAACACCGGTAGGCCGGTCCCCATCGTCCGCGACCGTGACTACCTGATGGATCACCACGGCGTCGTCTTCAAGGTCATCGGGGACAGCCACCCCGGCAGCCACTACCTGGGCTACGTCAAGTACCACCCGGACGAGAAGGGGGACCGGCGGGTGTTCGGCCGGACCTACCGGCAGAACAGTGTCGTGTCGAAATCCTTCGGCATCCTTGCCGACCGACCGGAGTGCTACGTCTACTCCGACGCCCTCGGCTGCGTCATCACGGGCATTCCGCGCGAGGACGTCGCCGTCCACTACTCGTGCCGCCAGGCCCTCTCTGCCATCCATGAGGAACCCGGATCGGTCGCCGACAATCCGGCAGGCAAGGACCTCCTGGCGATCACCGAGTGGGTCGCCACGAACGGCGCCCGGGATCTCCTGGGTGTCACCGGGTCCTTTCTCGTCGGCTGTTTCAACGAACGCTCGGACATCGACCTCGTCTGCTACGGGCCGGAGGGCTACGAGGCCGCCCAGGACCTGTTCCAGCAGACCGCTCTGATCAAGCCCTACGACGGAGACGACCTGACCCGGCTGTACATCCGCCGGGCCAAGTACATGGAGGGCAGCTCCTTCGAGGCCCTCATCAAGCAGGAACGCCGAAAGCTCCAGGGGCTCACCTCCAGCTCCGGCGCGCACATCAACTGCGAACCCATCCGCTCCGACCGCGACAGACCCTTCTCCCGCATCTCCTCCAAGGAGATCGGAGAGATCTCCCTCCTCGCGAGAATCACCGACCACGCCGAAGGCCTCACCACCCCGGCGCTCTATGGGATCAAGGTCAGGACCATCCTGAGCTCGACCATCGACGAGCCCGACTCCTTCGCCCGCCGGATCACCCACATGCGTTCCTACCTCGGCGCCTACACCGGCGCGTTCCGATCCGGAGACACCGTGCACCTGTCCGGCAAACTCGTCCACTCCCAGGACGGCGACCGCAGCAGCTTCGGCATCGAGCTCACCCCCTGGACCGTCAGCGGCTCCTACGTCGCCAACCTCGCCGCGTAGGCGCCGCGCGGTGGCCCTGCTCGTCATCCGGCACGCCGAGTCCGTCGAGAACGCCGACAAGTACCACGGCTTCTACCAGGACCCGCGCCCCTGCACCGGAGCCGTCGCCCACACCATCTCCCGCACGATCGTCGGCCTCACCCCGCACGGTTTCCGGCAGGCCCAGTGGCTCGCCGGCATCCTGCCGAAGCTCGCCGGCCCCACGCCACGCGTCTACACGTCGACCTACCGCAGGACGATCGACACCGCCGCGATCGCCCTGCCCGACATCCCCGACGGCTGGCCCCAGCAGACCACGCTCCTCGACGAGCAGCACTACGGCGACGCCACCTACATGACCAAGCGTGAGCTGAACGACAGCTACCCCGAACTCGCCGAGGACCGCCGCCTGCGCAAGCACCTCTGGACCGCACCGGGTGGCGGCGAGTCGCTCGCCGAAGGCGTACTCAACCGGGCCACCGAGTTCGCCGCCCTCGCCCAGGCCGAACTCCAGGAATCGAGCACCATCGTCGCCTTCACCCACCAGACCGCCGCAGTGGCACTCCGCTCCCTACTCGAAGCCTGCACCCTGCCCGAGATCCTCGCCGAGGAGCGGAAGGGCAAGATGCCCAACGCCGCGATCCTCCACTACGAACTGCGAGACGGCCGGTTCACCCGGACGCGAACCACGACCCCGCCGATCTAGGAGGAGTCCGTGCGACACCTGTTCCTCAACGGCCCTGTCCAGAACGGGACCTTCATCTTCGGCACCCGCCCCGGCAAGGCCGTCGGCATCCGCCTCGCCGCCGCCCTCAACGCCATCCTCGGCTCACCGCCCGCACCCCACCTGTGGAACACCGCCACCCTCGCCGGAGACCTCCGCCACCGCGAGGCTGAGGGGCCGAAGATCCCCCGTCAGCGCTTTGAGGCCGACCTCATCGCGAGCAAGTACGCGCCGGGGCAGTCTCCGGCAGGCGGCATCATGACCGACACCGACACTGAGGTCGCAAGCCTCGCCCTGGAGATGATCGAGAACAACCTCCGCGCCGGCACCCTGACCATCAGCCGTGAGACCGTTCCCACCTGCCGGGCCTGCGGCCACATGACCGGTACCGGTGGCCGCCCCTGCAACGCCTGCGGCAGCACCGACACCCGGGACCGCACAAGCCTTCACCTTGTCGCCGAACTCGCCAAGGACCGCCCCATCCTCGACCGCTCGGACATCCACGCCAGTCACCGACAGCAGCCCAGACACCTTCAGGGCACCGTCGGCAAGGTTCCAGGGCGCCTGATCCTCTCCCGTACCCGCGACCACGGCATCGACCTGTCGCCAGTCGGTCTCGACCGCCTCGTGCTCGACCCGCGCGCCGGCATCCATGCCACCGTCCTCGCCGCAGCCCGAAGGCACCGGGCGGAGGTGGCCGTCATGGCCACCACCCAGAATGCCGCCAACCACATCGCCGCCCACGGCCTGCACTTCCGCGAACACGACGGCATCCGCCTCCGCTATGCCCTCCACGGACACCTGCCCTACAACCACACGGCAGATCTTCAACCGCTCCACGACGCATACCGAGCCACCCCGGCGATCAAGGAGAGCTTCGAAGCCTGGTTCCTCCCCCTCTTCTCCCTGCAGGCCAAGGCCGCAACCCGGCCCGAGCAGTTGCCGGCAATCTTCAGGCACTACATGCGGGCGCACCTGGCCAGACCGGCTGCAGCCGACGAAGAGATGATCGAGGCCCTACGGTGCTCAGTCGAAGCCGGCAATACGGAATGGATCACTCGGAAACGCGTGCTGGCCGCCGCGATGACAGCTTGTGAGGCCACTGTGTAGAAGCATCCGGCCCTGCATAGGAAGTCGGGCCCACCGACTTCCTATGCACAGGGAGGCTCGACAGGAACGTCGCCGCCTTCGACGGAAGGGCGGCTCCCGCGAACTCGCGGGAGCCGCCCTTCCCCCAGGTGCCGCCGTCACACTGCGGTGGGCCTCGGGACGATCCAGAGCTCGGCCGGGCCGCTGATGATGACGGACTCCAGGCGGGCCGGCGTCGGGCTGGCCGGGTCCAGGACGCTGCCGGGGTAGGCGCCGAAGAGGCCGCCCAGGGCCACTTCGGCCTCCAGCCGGGCCAGGGGTGCGCCGAGGCAGAAGTGCGGGCCGTAGCCGAAGGACAGGTGTTCCTTGTCGGGGCGGGTCGGGTCGAAGTCGTCCGGCCGGTCCGGGTGGACCTCCGGGTCCCGGCCGGCCGCGCCGAATCCGAGCAGGATCGGCTCGCCCTGCCGGATGACCACGCCCTCGCCGAGGTCGATGTCCTCCAGCGGGTAGCGGAGCGGGATGTGCATCACCGGGCTCTCGTGGCGCAGGGTCTCCTCGATGACGTCCTCCCACGCGAGGGTGCCCTCGCGGACCTGGGCCAGGTAGCGGGGGTGGGTGAGGAGCGCCTGGACGGCGCTGGTGATGAGGTTGACGGCGGTCTCGTACCCGGCGCCGAGCATCAGGAAGAGCTCGTCGCGGGACTCCTCCTCGGCGCGGCCCGTGTCGCCGCCGGTGCTGACGGCGGCCACGTCGCTGGCGAGGTCGGGCCCGGGATCGCGCCGTTTGAGCTCCAGCAGTTCGACCAGCACCACGTTGATCTCCGCCCGGGCGACCGTCATCTGCTCGGTCGTCGCCGTCGTCGTCAGCAGGGTGTCCATCGACCGGCCGATCTGCGGCCGCATGTCGGCGGGTACGCCGAAGAGGTCGCAGATCACCGTCATGGTGAGCGGGAGCGAGAGGGCCCGGCGGATGTCCACGGCCTCGCCGGGGGCGAGGTCACGGAACGCGCCGACCAGGGCGGCGGTCGTCGCCTCGATCCCGGGCCGCAGCGCGGACACCCGGCGGGGCGAGAACGAGGGCGCCATCCGTCGTCGTGCCGAGCGGTGTTCGTCGCCGTAGCGGTTGAAGAAGTTCTGCTGGAACGCGATCGGGCCCATCGGCCACCCCTCGGGCACCGCGGCCAGGCCGGGCCAGTGCTTGCGCGGGTCGCGGGAGACCCGCGGATCGCCGGTCAGGGCGCGGATCACCGAGCTGCGGGTCACGGACCAGGCGATGATGCCGCCGGGGAGTTCGACCCGCACGGCGGGCCCGGCGGCGCGGAGCTCCGCGTTCTGCTGGTGCAGGGCCCGGGCGGTCATGTCCAGCACAGGGCAGCCGTTGTCGTCTGGAGCCATGGCATTGCTCCTCAGGATCTCTCGGGGGTGCCCCGGCAGTCCGTGCCGCGACACGTCCTGCCGTGTCCGGGGCCTGTGCTCCGTTCTAGAGCGGCGCGGAGCGGTCGTCAACGGGCCGGGACGGTGTTACCAGGATCATCCAGTCAGACGGACTGTGCACCGTCTACACCGACGGTCACGCCGGACCGGCCCAGGTCCGGCATCCCCTCCCCCCACTGCCGACCGCACTTCGATCGCGTAGGAAGTCGGTGGGGCCGACTTCCTACGCACCAAGGCGCTGAACAGGACCGTCAGGGGCGGAGGAGGTGTTCGGCGAGGTCGACGGCTTCGCGGACGGGGACGAGGCGGCAGTCGGTGGTGCCGAGGTGGATGGTGGTGATGCCGGTGGCGGCGGCGAGGACCTGGGTGCCGAGGTCGGCGAAGTGGAGGTCGTCGAGCTCGGGGGCCCGGAAGGTGAGCCAGCCGTCGGGGCCGACGCAGCGGTACTCGCGCAGGGGGACGTCGGGCATGCGCTGGTCGGCGAGGTGGAAGGCGGTGAAGCGGGCCATCGGGACGCCGAGCATCAGCACCCTGGCGTCGAGGTCGTAGAGGCGCCCGAGCGGGGACTCGGGGCCGAGGTGGGAGGTGAGGGGGTGGTGGGCGGTGATCTCGCGGGCGTGCCGGCCGAGGGCCGTCCAGGAGGTCTGGGGGTGGCGGCTGCGCAGGGCGCCGGGGCGGGTGCGGATCTCCTCGGAGAGGGCGCCCATGGTCGGCGAGCAGGGGGTGTTCGCCGGGTCGAACCGCGGCATCCGGGCCCGGTAGGCGGCGGTCTCGGCCGGGGTGAGGCCGGCGGTGGCGGTCTGGTGGATGCGCGAGGTGGCGGAGTTCTCGGGGGTGGCGGTGTAGGCGACCAGGGTGCCGCCGGGGCCGAGGACGTGGAGCAGCGCGTCGGCGACGGTGGCGGCGCCGCCGTCCACCGGGCCGAGGGCGCGCAGGGAGGCCTCGACGTGCACCACCATGCCCGGGCGGACGCCGAGTTGGGCGAACCCGGCGACCAGGCCCCCCGCGGTGAGGGCGGTATCGGTGAGGGCGGTGCCGGTGAAAGCAGTGCCGGTGAAAGCAGTGTCGGTGAGAGCAGTGACGGTGCGCATGGCCGCTCCTCTGGGTCAGACCTCGGCGGGGCGGGCGTGGCCGCGCTCGTGGCGGGCCCGTTCGGCGGCCCGTTCG
Source organism: Kitasatospora sp. NPDC087271 (assembly GCF_044744605.1). NCBI lineage: Bacteria > Bacillati > Actinomycetota > Actinomycetes > Kitasatosporales > Streptomycetaceae > Kitasatospora > Kitasatospora sp. NPDC087271. Next base: position 65,297 of record NZ_JBIUYQ010000004.1, on the reverse strand, counting down.
GCGGCGGCGGGCAACGGCACGGCGAGCCACGGAGCGACGCTCTCACGCATGCCGTCGGCGAAGCGCAGGCCGAGCGCCGTGAGGGCGCCGGATCCGGCCAGCCGGTCGACGGCTTCGGCGGTGTACCGGCGCCAGAGCGCGAACTGGGTGCGCGCCCGGTCGGCGGCCTCGCCCGGCAGCCCGTCGTAGGCGAGCGCGCGGGTGCCCCAGTACTCGGTGACGGCGAGGTGCGCGTAGGTGCCCTGGAGCAGGCCTTCGAGCGGGCGCGGGTCGGGCCGCCAGGGCGCGAGGTACTGCTGGTCGTCGGCCGGGTCGTGGAGGTCGAACAGGTCGAGTACGGCGCCGAGTTTGACGTGCTGGAACTCGTGCGCGAGCAGCAGTGCGAGCGTCGGCGCGGTCGCGGGCCGGGCGATGCCGACCGCGCCGTGGGCCTGCCGGGCGGCCGAGCTGACGTCCCGCCCGGCGGGGCCCGGCCGTAGCGGGGTGATGGTGGTGAGGCCGGCCCGGAGGCCTTCCGCGTACGCGGGCAGGTCGTGCCCGAGCAGTTCCCAGGCTTCGCGCAACGCGCCCGTCCAGTCGAGCAGTTCGCCGTCGGAGAGCCGGCCGGCCACGGCGTGGTCGTGGCTGTCGCGCAGCGGGTCGACGTCCTCCAGGGTGACCGTCCACCCTCCGGCCAGCCGGACCCGCCGCAGCGGCTCGTCCAGGGCGGCGGACACCGATCCGTCGGACGCCCGCACGCTGAACCCGTCGGCCAGGCCGGTGACGACCGCCTCCCCGTCCGGGGCGGCGGTCCGCCCGAGGGTCGGCAGGTGCAGCCACCCGCCGCGCACCGGCACCGCGACCGCGTCCCCCCGCCCGGCACGGACGGCGGCGGCGGCGGCCAGGGCGGCCAGCGGGCCGAGCCCGACGGTGAGGTCCCCGGCGAGCCGGCGGGCGGCCCAGGCGCGGGCGTACGGGTGGGCGAGGACGGTGTCGACGGCGGCGGGTGCGCTCGCGTCGAGTTCGGACAGCAGAGCCCAGGCCGCCGATCCGGGCTGCCCGGAGGCGTCCCAGGCGGCGGCCAGCATGGCCCGGGTGAGGGCGAGTTGGGCGCGGGACAGGGCCCGTACGGTGTCCTGGTCCCCGTACCCGCGGGCGAGCTGGTCGAGCTGCCGCTCGGTGAGGGTGGCCGGCACCACCGGCTCCCCGGCCTGGGCGGGTACGGAAGGACCCGCCGCGACAGCAGACCCGGCAACGGAACCGGCGGCGGAACCGGCAACGGAACCGGCGGCGGAACCGGCGGCGGAACCGGCGGCTTCGCCGGCGAGTTCGTTGATGAGCTTCATGAGGTCACCGCAGTAGACGGAGGGATTGTCGAAGCCCGTGTCGGCCCGGTACCGGTGGGCGTACAGGCCGCCGCCACAGCTGCGGACGACCGGGCAGGCCCGGCAGGCGGCGCTCAGCCCGGCCAGCCCCGACTGGCGGGCGGTCATGCCGGGGTGCAGCGCGACCTGGTCGAGGCTGTGCGTGAAGACGTCGTACCCCGTCTCCGGTGCGCCGTCGTAGGCGGTCTTGAGGCTGTCGGCCTGTTCGAAGGTGCCGTCCGTCTCCAGGACGACGAGGTCGGAGGGTTCCAGGCCGAGCGATTCGGTGAGGCTGGAGAGCCCGTGCAACGTCCGGTGGACGGATTCGAAGGTGCGGACGGCGAACGGGCGGCCGTCGGCGTCCCATCTCCGGTACACGGCCAACAGCCAGTCCGCGTACGGCGTTCGCGCGCCGTCGGCGGCCGGTTTCGGCCGGTCCTCCCAGGTGGCGTGCGGCAGCAGGAAGTCGACGGCGGGGGGGTCGAGTTCGGCCAGGGCGCGGTAGACGGCGTCCGGGTCGTTCTCGATGTCGACGGTGCAGAGCAGCCCGGCGTAGAGGTGCCGGTAGGCGGGCCGGCGCAGCCGCTCGACCGCCCGCAGGACGTGCGGGTGGCTGCTGCGGCCGTCGGCGAAGCGGCGGTGGCGGTCGTTGGCGGCGCGGTCGCCGTCGAGCGAGACGCCGACCCTCATGCCGACCTCGGCGAAGAGTTCGCAGTAGGCGTCGTCCAGTTGGACGCCGTTGGTGTGGATGCGCAGGTCGAGTGCGCAGCCGGGCGGCAGGGCCGCCCGGAGCGCCTTGGCCGCGTGGCGTAACCGGTCCGGGCCGGCGAGCAGGGGTTCTCCCCCGTGCAGGACGACCCGGACGGCGGGCAGCCGGTGTGCGGCCGCGTGGTCGCCGATCCGCTCGGCGATCTTGCTCAGGACTTCGTCACCGATGACCTTGGGGCGTCGACGCCAACTGGTGTCGGCGTGCTCGTACACGTAGCAGTGATCGCAGGCGAGATCACACCGGCTGTGCACTTTCACGACGAATTGGGTGAAAGGCAGCGGAGTTGGCGTCATGGTCGATCGGATTCAGCCGGAGCCGATGGTCAGTCGGCCGATCAGATGGAGGAGTTGAAGGCCGCGACCGGCACCGCACCCGCACCGGTGTCGGGCAGGGCTCGTCGGATCCTGGTGGAGAGCTCCTCGGCGCCGAGCTGGGCGAGGTCGGCCAGTGAAGGCCGGGTTTCGCCCTGAGGCTCCGTCAGTTCAGTGCGGGGCATGGTGTCCAGTGCGGGTGTCATGTTCGATTCTCTTCCACGATGGGGGTTAGAGAGAAGCAGGGCCGGGTATATAGGTCGGCCTAGTCGACCAGGGTACTGCCAGCACGTGGGCTGCGCCGTGCTCTTGCGCGCCCCTAACAGCCCACTACCCCCTTCACGCAGCGAAGTCTCGCCAAAAGTTCACCCACTCGGCGGTCGCGTGAAGGCACCTGACCGGCGCACAGGGGACCGGCGTCGCGCCGCCGAACCCACCCCGGCGGCACCCCTCCGCCGACGTACGGCTGCCGCCCCGGCCCGACCCGCTCCCCCGGCGCGGCCGGAGCCCGCTCCCCCGGCGCTCGTGCCCCATCCGAACCACCGGTCGGCGAAGGCCGGTTGGCGCGATTCGACAGCGCCCCGCACTCCCCCGCCACCGCACGACGGCCAGCCCGACGGCCAGCCCGACGGCGGACCCGACGAGCCCGACGGGCCCGACGGCGGACCCACCGACGGACGCGCCGGTATTCGAACGCCTCGCAGACCCGCCCGCTACGGGCAGAGCCGCTCCACCCGCCACCCGCCCGCTCCGGCCGGATCGGCGAGGTAGCGCAGCCGGTCGTGCAGCCGGTTCTCCCGCCCCTGCCAGAACTCCACGCTCTCCGGGATCACCCGGTACCCGCCCCAGAACGGCGGCACGGGCACGCCCTCGCCCTCCGGGTAGCGGCGCTCCAGTTCGGCGTAGCGCTGTTCGAGGACGTCGCGCCCGCCGACCGGACTGGACTGCTCGCTGGCCCAGGCGCCGAGCTGCGAACCGTGCGGCCGGGTGCGGAAGTAGGCGGCGGTCTCGTCCCGGCCGACCTTCTCCACCCGCCCCTGGACGATCACCTGGCGGGCCAGCGCGATCCACGGGAACAGCAGTGCGGCGTACGGGTTGGCGGCGAGCTCGGAGCCCTTGCGGGAGCCGTAGTTGGTGAAGAAGACGAAGCCGCGCGCGTCGTAGCCCTTGAGCAGGACGGTGCGCGAGCTGGGCCGCCCCTGGGCGTCGGCGGTGGAGAGCACCATCGCGTTGGGCTCGACCACCCCGGCGTCGTCCGCCTCGTGGAACCAGCGGGTGAACTGGGCGATCGGCTCGGGCGCGAGCTGTTCCTCGACCAGGCCCTCGTGGGTGTAGTGCTTGCGCATCACGGTGAGGTCCGGTCCGGGCCGGGCATCGTCGGCCAGGATCCGGGTGGCGGGGCTCAGGGGCGTCGACTGGGCGCGTTCCGGGGTCTGCACGTCAACATCATCCCGTACGACAAGCAACCGGCACCGCTACCTCCGGACAAACCCCGGTGGGAGATAAGGTGTCCCGCCACCGCTCGACCGCCCCCCGTACGGTGAATTGTCCCGAACCAGGCGTTTGGTTCCGGAGATTCCCGGGCACGACCGACCCTCGGCGGAAAAGTCAAGCGGGCCCAAGCGCAACATCACCATGGTGGTGTATGGCGCAATGCACCCGGTGCCTGTCACTCTGGCACCGAGTGCCAACCACCATTCGGTCACTGGCGCGCCGCCCCACCACGGCGCAGCGCCGATCGCAGAACTGAAGGAGCCGTCGTATGTCCGACTTCGTACCCGGGCTTGAGGGAGTCGTCGCGTTCGAGAGCGAGATCGCCGAACCCGACCGTGAAGGCGGCGCGCTGCGGTACCGCGGTGTCGACATCGACGACCTGGTGGGCCACGTCTCCTTCGGCCACGTCTGGGGCCTGCTGGTGGACGGCAAGTTCAACCCCGGCCTGCCGGCCGCCGAGCCGTTCCCGATCCCGGTGCACTCCGGTGACATCCGGGTCGACGTGCAGTCCGCGCTCGCCATGCTCGCCCCGGTCTGGGGCCTCAAGCCGCTGCTCGACATCTCCGCCGAGCAGGCCCGCGACGACCTCGCCCGCGCCGCCGTGATGGCGCTGTCCTACGTGGCCCAGTCGGCCCGCGGCCAGGGCCTGCCGATGGTCCCGCAGAGCGAGATCGACAAGGCCGAGACGGTCGTCGAGCGGTTCATGATCCGCTGGCGCGGCGAGCCGGACCCGAAGCACGTCAAGGCCATCGACGCCTACTGGACCTCCGCCGCCGAGCACGGCATGAACGCCTCCACCTTCACCGCCCGCGTCATCGCCTCCACCGGCGCCGACGTGGCGGCCGCGCTCTCCGGCGCGGTCGGCGCGATGTCCGGCCCGCTGCACGGCGGTGCGCCGTCCCGCGTGCTCGGCATGATCGAGGAGATCGAGCGCACCGGCGACGCCACCACCTGGGTCAAGAACGCGCTGGACCGCGGCGAGCGCCTGATGGGCTTCGGCCACCGCGTCTACCGCGCCGAGGACCCGCGCGCCCGCGTGCTGCGCCGCACCGCCAAGGAGCTCGGCGCCCCGCGCTTCGAGGTCGCCGAGGCGCTGGAGAAGGCCGCGCTGGAGGAGCTGCACAACCGCCGCCCCGACCGCGTGCTGGCCACCAACGTCGAGTTCTGGGCCGCGATCATGCTGGACTTCGCCGAGGTGCCGGCGCACATGTTCACCTCGATGTTCACCTGTGCGCGCACCGCGGGCTGGTCGGCGCACATCCTGGAGCAGAAGCGCACCGGCCGGCTCGTGCGCCCCGCCGCGCGCTACATCGGCCCCGGCCCGCGCCGCCCCGAGGAGATCGAGGGCTGGGACGCCATCGGCCACTGAGCCCGCCGAGCGCCCCCGAGCGCCCGCCGAACGCCCCGGGCGCCCCGCGTCCGCACCACCCCTGAGCAGCGGGTCCGACCTCCGTCGGGCCCGCTGTTTCCGCAGCTGGGAGCCGTGAAGATCACAGTCTCAGCGGGCGGACGACCGTACCCCGGGCGGCTCCCCGGCCGGTAGGCTGCGCGCGTGGCTCAGATCCAGATCCCCGCTGACATCAAGCCCGCAGACGGCCGTTTCGGCTGCGGACCGTCCAAGGTGCGCCCCGAGGCCCTGAGTGCCCTCGCCGCCACCCAGACCTCCCTGCTCGGCACCTCGCACCGCCAGGCCCCGGTCAAGAACCTGGTCAAGCGCGTACGCGAGGGCGTGAGCAGCCTCTTCTCGCTCCCCGAGGGCTACCAGGTCGTCCTCGGCAACGGCGGCTCCACCGCCTTCTGGGACATCGCCGCGTTCGGCCTGGTGCGGGAGAAGTCCCAGCACCTGGACTTCGGCGAGTTCTCCTCCAAGTTCGCCTCCTCGGTCAAGGCCGCGCCGTGGCTCGCCGAGCCGAGCGTCATCAAGACCGCCCCGGGCACCCACCCGCTGCCGGTCGCCGAGGCCGGCGTCGACGTCTACGGGCTCACCCACAACGAGACCTCGACCGGCGTCGCGATGCCGATCAAGCGCCCGGTGGGCGCGGACGAGGGCTCGCTGGTCCTGGTGGACGCCACCTCGGGCGCCGGCGGCCTGCCGGTGGACATCACCGAGACCGACGTCTACTACTTCGCCCCGCAGAAGTCCTTCGCCTCCGAGGGCGGCCTGTGGCTGGCCGCGTTCTCCCCGGCCGCCCTGGAGCGCGCCGCCGAGATCGCCGGCTCCGGCCGGTACATCCCGCCGTTCTTCGACCTGCCGACGGCCATCGACAACTCGTCGAAGGACCAGACGTACAACACCCCGGCGATCTCCACCCTGTTCCTGCTGGCCGACCAGCTGGAATGGCTGAACGGCAACGGCGGGCTCGACTGGGCCGTCGCCCGTACGGCTGATTCCTCGTCCCGGCTGTACGCGTGGGCCGAGAAGTCCTCCTACGCCAGCCCGTTCGTGGCGAACCCGGCCGAGCGCTCCCAGGTGGTCGGCACCATCGACTTCGACGAGTCGGTGGACGCCGCCGCCGTCGCCAAGGCACTGCGTGCCAACGGCATCGTGGACACCGAGCCGTACCGCAAGCTGGGCCGCAACCAGCTGCGCGTCGCGATGTTCCCGGCGATCGACCCGGCGGACGTCGAGGCGCTCACCCACTGCATCGACTACGTGGTCGAGCAGCTCTGAGCGATCCCGTGCACGGCTGAGGGCCACCGCCTCCGGGCGGTGGCCCTCAGCCGTTGCGGCGGGGGCGACCCGCCGGGCCGGGTAGGCGTGCCCGCCGGCCCGGCTACCCGCCGACCATCGAGCTGATCAGCACGACGACCAGCAGCAGCACCAGGGTGCCGGTCACGATACGCATACGAGTCTTGGGATCCACGGTCAACGAGCGTACCTCCGGACCACCCGCCGACGGAGCGGAGCCCCGGGCCCAACGGCCACCCCGGGCTCAACGGCCGCCCCGGACCCAACCCCCGCCCCGGACCCGGGCACACCCCGGCTCAGCTCCAGTCGGCGAGCGGCCAGGCGCGCAGCGAGGAGTAGTGGGCGAAGCCACCGTCCAGGTCGCTCTGCATCAGGTGCAGCTCGGCGGCCTCCCACTCGGGCCCCCGGTAGTCGGCCAGCGCGGCCGCCAGGGTGTCCAGCTCGGCCGCCGCGAGCCGCTGGACGGCCCGCCGGTGGCCGCGCGAGGAACCGGCCCGGGCGAGGGTGAGGTGCGGGTGGAAGGTGAAGGCGTCGACCTCCCCGGTCACCCCGGCGGCGGCCTCGGACACGGCCTCGGCGAGCCTGCGCAGCGCCCAGGTCTGCCCCTCCACCCCGGCCCAGAGCACCCGGTCGCCGAACCGCCCGGCGCCGGACAGCCGCAGCCGGTGCACCGGATGCACCTCGGCGACGGCGGCCAGGCCCGCCTCCAGCTCCGGCAGTTCCTCGGCCGGCACCTCGCCGAGGAAGGCCAGGGTCAGGTGCCAGCCCTCGACGGTGGTCCAGCGCAGCCGGTCCGCCCCGGGCAGCCCGCGCACCGGCGCCACCGCGTCCGACAGCCCCTGGAGCACGTTGACCGGCGGCAGGACCGCCACGAAGAGCCTCATGGGAACATCTTCCCGCGCGAGGCCGTTTGGGCTAGAACTTTTCGTATGAAGATCCGCACCGGGGGACCGGACGACATTCCCGACATCCTCGCCCTGCTCGACAGCGCCGTGGGCTGGCTGGCCGGCCAGGGCCGCACCGGCCAGTGGGGGGACCAGCCCTTCAGCACCATCCCGGCCCGGGTCGAGCAGGTCGCCGGGTTCGCCGCCGAACCGTTCCTGATCCGCCTCGCCGAGGACGACGAGGGCCGCGCCATCGGCTGCTGCGTGCTGTCCGAGCAGCGGGGGAAGTACATCCCCCCGGTGGACGAGCCCGAGCTGTTCGTCCGCATCCTGGTCACCGACCGCAGCCGCAAGGGCTCGGGGATCGGCGCCGCGCTGATCGCCGACGCGGTCGAGGAGACCCGCCGGCGCGGCCTCGGCCTGCTACGGGTGGACTGCTACGCGGGCGCCGACCGCAGGCTGGTCGGCCAGTACCGGGCACTCGGGTTCACCGAGACCGAGTCCTTCGAGGTCGAGCAGCCGGACGGCGTCTGGCCCGGTCAGGTCCTCGCGATCCGGCTCTGACCCTCGACCCTGCGCCGAAGCCCCGGGGCGGACCACCACCCCGGGGCATGACGCCTCGTCAGCAGGCGGGCGCCAGCTCCGACTTGTTGGCGGTGATGGTCCGCGGCACGAAGGCCACCACCCGGCCGCCCCGGCCGGGGTGCAGGTCGAACCGCACCCGCAGGTCCGCGCTCCGGGCCAGCACCAGGCCCACCACGCCGGCCGCCAGCGCGGACACCAGCCCGCAGGCCAGCAGGCCGAGCCGGGGCCCGTACGAGGCGGTCACCCAGCCGACGATCGGGGCGCCGATCGGCGTGCCGCCGGTGAAGACCAGCACCAGCAGGCCCATCACGCGACCGCGCATCGCGGGGTCGGTGGCCAGCTGCAGCGTGGAGTTGACGGAGGTGTTGAAGCTGAGTCCGAACACCCCGATCAGCGTCAACAGCACCGCGAAGGTCCAGTAGTCGGGCGCGAACGCGGCCACCACCTCCAGCGAGCCGAAGGCCAGCGCCGCCGCCACCAGCCGGCGCAGCCTGGGCACGCCCCGGCGGGCGGCGAGCAGCGCGCCGGCCAGCGAGCCGACCGCCATCGCGGTGTTCAGCAGGCCGTACTGGCCGGCGCCGACCTTGAAGGTGTCGTAGGCGAAGCCGGAGAGCAGCGTCGGGAAGTTGAAGCCGAAGGTGCCGATGAACCCGGCCAGGACCATCGGCCAGAGCAGTTCGGGCCGCTCCTTGACGTAGCGCAGGCCCTCCCGCAGCTGGCCCTTCTCGCGGGCGATCGGCTCGGTCGGGCGCAGTTCGCTCTCCCGCATGGCGAGCAGCCCGCCGATCACGGCGGCGAAGGACAGCGCGTTGACGGCGAACGCCCAGCCACTGCCGACCACGGCGATCAGCAGGCCCGCGACGGCGGGGCCGACCAGCCGGGCGGTCTGGAAGTTGGCGGCGTTCAGGCTGACCGCGTTGGCGAGGTCCTTGGGCCCGACCATCTCGGACACGAAGGCCTGCCGGGTCGGGTTGTCGACCACGGTGACCAGGCCGAGCAGCAGCGCGAAGGCGTACACGTAGTACGGCGTCACGACGCCGCCGATGGTCAGGACGGCCAGGCCGGCGGCCAGCAGGCCCATGGCGCCCTGGGTGTAGATCAGCAGCCGGCGCTTGGGCATCCGGTCGGCGAGCACGCCGCCGAACAGGCCGAGCAGCAGCATCGGCAGGAACTGCATGGCGGTGGTGATGCCGACCGCGAGGGGGCTGCCGGTGAGGCTGAGGACCAGCCAGTCCTGGGCGATCCGCTGCATCCAGGTGCCGGTGTTGGACACCACCTGGCCGGCGAAGTAGTAGCGGTAGTTGCGAACGCGAAGGGAGGAGAACATCCCCCCGGGCCTCGTGAAGCGGGCACCTGTGGGAGACGTGGACGCGTGGGTGCGTCCGGGAGCGGCGGGGTCGTCCGCCGCGGTGCGTTCGTCGGGGTCGTCGTCGCCGCTGCCGGGCAGCCCCGCGGGGGCGGGCGCCTGGAGGTCGGCGGCCGCGGCGCCTGCCGCGGCGGGGTCGGTGGTCTGGTCGTCGGTGCGGATGGCGGCGGCGCTGGCTGCGGCCGGCGGTGTCACGGTGGTCTCCCCTCGCGGCGCGGCGGCCCGAACTGCGGCCGTCGCGCTCCTGGTTTCGGTGGTCGGTCCTGCGGTGATGCGGTGCTCCTTCTTCTCCCGGCCGGCGGGCCGGGGTCGGCGTGCCTAGAGGTGTGCGAGCTTGTAGAGCACGGGCGCGGCCTCCCGGAGGACGGCCCACTCCTCCTCGTCGAGCCCCTCGGCGAGCTCGGCGAGCCAGACGTTGCGGCGACGGCGGCTCTCGGCGAGGATCGCCTCGGCCTGCTCGGTGCTGCTGACGACGACCTGGCGGCGGTCCTCGGGGTGCGGCTCGCGCCGCACCAGCCCCTTCTCCTCCAGCATCGCGACGATCCTGGTCATGGAGGGCGGCTGCACGTGCTCCTTCCGGGCGAGCTCACCCGGTGTCGCCTTTCCGCATCTGGCGAGGGTGCCGAGCACCCCCATCTCGGTGGGGCTCAGCGACTCCTCGACCCGCTGGTGTTTGAGTCGACGGGAGAGGCGCATCGTGGACGATCGCAGCTGATTGATCGCTGCGAGGTCCTGCTCGGACATCTCGGGCATGTTCTTTAGCTTACGTCATTACTCTCGCTAAGGAAAATGCGTTCCCATTCCACCCCGCCGGCCCCGTCCGTTCACCGCGCGCCGGAAGATCGGCCCGGTGCGATGCTGGTGCTGGGTCTCGAATGATCTCGACTGGAAGGGCCGACCAGACATGTCCGACCTCGCCGCCGACCCCGCCTCCGGCCTCACCTCCGGCCTCGCCGCCGGGCCGGGCGACACCGGCTTCGCCCGCCTCGCCATGGTCACCATCGACTGCGCCGACCCGATCGCGCTGGCCGGGTTCTACGGCGAGCTGCTGGGCTGGGAGAGCCGCCACCTGGACGAGCAGTTCGCGATCCTGGACAACCCGGAGGGCGGCAGCCCGCTGGGCTTCGGCCGGGTCTCGGGCTACCGGCCGGAGCCGTGGACGGAGCCGGACGGCGGCAAGCACTTCCACCTGGACTTCTACGTGGACGACCTGGACGAGGCGATCGCGAAGGCGCTCGCGCTCGGCGCGACCGAGCCGACGTACCAGCACGGCCGGACGCTCAAGGTGCTGATCGACCCGGCCGGCCACCCGTTCGGGCTAGCCCCGCTGGAGTGACCAACCCGGAGTAACGAACCCGGAGTAACGGACGAACCGCCCGGCGGCCGTGCGCAGGCGGTGTCAGGAGTTGGTGCCAAGATCATGCAGGCCGCGTAAAGGTCCATCCTGACCAGGGACTTCACGAAAAGCGCGAACCTTGTGCGACCGTCCGGTAGTGGCTACTGTCCCCCGTTGTCAGGGGCACCACACGCCAGGTCTCCCTTCGGCGGCGCCGTTCCCGCGCCCGTTGCCGCGTTCCCTCCCGACCACCCGTGTCCGCCCGAGGCCTGGCGCCCTTCCTCCCCCGCATCCGTCCTGGGAGCTCTCTTGGGTGAGATCCATCATGCCGACCACGGCTGGGTGACACCGGCGGTCTCGTACTTCGTCGCCTGCCTCGGCGCCTTCGTCGCCCTGCGCAGCGCCCGCTGGGCACTCGTCTCGCAGGGCCGCACCCGGGTGCTCTGGCTGCTCTTCGCCTCGACCTCGCTCGGCGCCGGGATCTGGTCCATGCACTTCATCGCGATGCTCGGCTTCTCCGTCACCGGGGTCGACATCAGCTACCGGCCCGGACTGACCGTGCTCAGCCTGCTGGTCGCCATCGCCGTCGTCGGCATCGGCCTGTTCACCGTCGGGTACAGCCGCCGGCCCGTCCTGTCCCTGCTGGCCGGCGGGCTGACCACCGGCCTCGGGGTCGCGGCGATGCACTACCTCGGAATGGCCGCGATGGTCCTGCCCGGCCACCTCGGCTACGACCGGCTCACGGTCGGACTGTCCGTCGCCATCGCCGTGTTCGCGGCCACGGCCGCGCTGTGGGCCACCCTGAACATCCGCGGCACGCTCGCCGTCCTGGCGGCCGCGCCGGTCATGGGCGTGGCGGTGTGCGCGATGCACTACACCGGCATGGCGGCGCTCTCGGTGCGGCTCGACTTCTCGCACTCCACCCAGGGCGGAGTGATGGCGCTGCAGTTCATCTTCCCGCTCGGGGTCGGGCTCGGCTGCTACGTCTTCTTCGGCTCGCTGGCCTTCGCGGTCTCGCCGAGCCGCGGCACCACGCAGCCGCTCCTGCTCGGCCCGGCGGCCCCACTGGTCCCGCTGGTCCCGCGCCGGCCGCGGCGGCGGGACGAGGCCGGCGCCAGGCGCTGAGCCGGGCGGGCCCCACCCCCCAAGCCCCGAGGGCGTCCGACCGGGTCCCCCACCCCGGCCGGGCGCCCTCGGCTCACTTTCGGCGACCGCCCCCGACTCGATCCGGCGGGCGTCGCCGCCTCACTCCGGCCGAAACCGCCCGCTCACTCCGGCCGCCCCAGCAGCCCGGTCAGGTGCGCGGGCGTGGCCACCGGGCAGACCTTGTGCACGAAGTCCCGCCGCAGCGCGTGGTAGGGCTCGCCCGCCCGGTAGAAGTTGGCGTGCATCCGCCGCAGTTCCTCCGCCCGGTACTCGGCCAGCGGCTTCGCCTCCTCGTCGGCGGACCGGCGGCGCTTCTTGTCGACCAGCCGCCCGGTGAGTTCGGGCGAGGCTCCGAGCGCGGCGGCCTCCCGGACCACCCAGCGCCGGAAGGCGGCCGCGTCCCCGCCGCAGGTGCGGTCCACCAGGCCGATCCGGCGGGCGTGTTCGGCGCCGACCGGCAGCGCCTCGGTGGTCAGCCGCGCGGCCTGCTCGTCGCCGACCCGGCGCGGCAGGGTGTACGTCCAGTACTCGGAGCCGTAGAGGCCCATCAGCCGGTAGTGCGGGTTGAGCACCGCCGACTCCCGGCACCACACCTCGTCGGCGGCGAGGGCCGCCATCAGGCCTCCGGCCGCCGCGTTCCCGGCCAGGGCGGCGACGGTGAGCTTGTCGGTCGTGGTGAGGACCGCGTGGACCAGGTCGTCCATCGCGTTGATGTTCTCCCAGGACTCCAGCGCCGGGAACGCCGCACCCTCGATGACGTTGAGGTGGATCCCGTTGGAGTAGAAGTCCCGGGGCGCCCCGAGCACCAGCACCGAGGTGGGCCGGTCGGCGGCCTCGCGGTAGGCGGCCAGCAGCCGGCGGCACTGCCCGGTGCTCATCGCCCCGCCCGCGTAGGCGAATTCGAGGTAGCCGACGTCACCCTCCTCGCGGTAGCGCAGCTCCGACCAGGTGTCGCGGCGGGCCGCCGAGGTCGGCGTCACCGGGACTTCGCGGACCCGGTGCAGCCGGCCGGCGAGCACCGTCGCGGCCGGCTGCTTGAAGGTGGCGGGCCCGCCCGGGGTGCGGCGCGGGCGCAGTTGGGGGATCCAGACCGCGCCGTCCACGGTGGCACGGCAGATCGCGCCGTCGCGGGTGGCGAGCACGGCGCCGGGCACCGGGCCGCGCAGCTCGTCCTCGGGGTGGCCGCCGTGCAGGAAGTACTCGCGTCCGAACAGCTCGTCGAGCACGCCGGGTTGGGAGTCGGCGGCGCGGAGCTTGCGCAGCACGGTGGCGGTGTCGTCGGCGGCCCAGTCGATCCGGCGCGCGTCCTGCCGCAGCAGGGGCCGCAGCCTGCCGTGGACGTCCGGCCGGTCGTAGTCGAGCGGTTCGGGGGTGAACAGCCCGCCCTCGAAGCGCTGGACGGCGAGCAGGACGGCCTCGACGGCGGCGTCGGCGACCTCGCCCCGGTACAGCTCGCTCTTGCCGCAGCCGGTGACGGGGAACTCGACGGACGCCCAGATGTCACCGGCGTCCATCTCCTCGACGGCCTGGAGGACGGTCACGCCCCAGCGGTCCGCCCCCTCGGTGATCGCCCAGTCGAGCGAGGAGGGGCCGCGGTCGCCCTGGGGCCCGGGGTGCACGATCAGGACGGTCCGGGTGGACCAGATGTCCTGCGGGACGGCCTTGGTGAGCATCGGACAGATGATCAGCTCGGGGTCGGTGCGGTCCACCGCCGCCCTCATCGCCTCGTCGCCGAGGGCGAGTTGGACGGCGACCTGGTGGCCGCGCCCGCGCAGCTCGGTGTGGACGCGCTGGGTCAGGCTGTTGAACGCGCTGGCGATCAGGAGAATGCGCAAGAGGGCCTCCGGACAGGGACTGGGGTCGCGCGCAGGCGATGAAACCAGGGCATGGACACGTAATGATTACGTTCTACGCCTTCCCGCCCGACCCTCACGCACTCCGCACACCTGTGCCCTCGGCGTGGCGCCCGCTTCGCCGGATCTCCCCAGCCCGTCCCCGGAGTTGACGGCAGCGGCCGCTCGCCGGCATCGACCGCAGCGGCCGCTCCCCGGCGTTGACGGCCCCGATCGCTCCCCGGCGTTGACGGCCCCCGGCCGCTACCTCGGAAACGCCCGGCGGGCCCGCCAGGTGGTGTGCTCGCGGGACACCGCGTCCTCCGCCTCGGCGGCCATCCGGGCCCAGCGCGCCTCGGCGTCCGGCGTCTTGAGGTCGAGGTCGGAGAGCTGGTTGCCGACGTTCTCCAGTTCGCGCGCGGCCAGCTGGTAGGCGGCGGCCAGCGGGCGCAGCTGCTTGAGCTGGGTCCAGGCGATGACGGCGGCGGCCGCGGCCGAGCTGGCGCCGAAGACGTGCACCTGGAGGGCGCCGGTGGCCTGGGCGACGGCCGCCGCCGCGCCGATGATGATCAGCGCCGCGATGCCGAGCCCCCAGGACACCGCCTGCGTCTCGCACGCCTCGGCCCGGGCGCGGTACCAGGTGCGCTGGCCCTCGACCCGGGTGCGCAGGTAGAGCATGCGGCGGGCGGTCAGGCTGCCGGCCCGCATCCGCCGCATCTCCGGGGTGATCTCGGGGACGGTGCCGGGCGGCACGATCTCCGGGTCCTCGAAGGCCCGCAGCACGTCCTCGACCTGGAGCAGGTAGCCGCGGTCCACGTCCGCGGACTCCGCCTCGCCGTCGAACGGCCGGGCCCGGACGGTGTACTTCCAGGCCAGCGTCTTGACCGACTCGGCCGCCGCCCGGGCCTCGTACCAGCGCCCCTGCGGGTTGCTGCGGCGCAGCCGGGACCAGAAGTAGCCGGCGATCAGGAAGGCGCCCACCGAGTACAGCGGCACGCTGTCGAAGGAGTCGCGGTCCTTCGGCCCGGGGAACGAGCCGATCACGGCGGCGATCACCAGCATGGCGATCAGTCCGCGGTACCAGCGCAGCGTCTCGCGCTGGCCGTCCAGCGAGGCCTTGTCCGCCGTCCAGAACAGCTCCGGCAGCAGCTTCGCCTCGTCTCCCCCGGGCGGATCCTGTTGCACCATCGGTCGAGCCCCCTCCCCGTGTCCGTCCAGGCAGTATTCCCTCCGTCAACTTCGCTACACAGGACCATTCTTGACATTTTCCCGCGCGGCGCCAGGCCGGCCCCGAGGACAACGGGCTCCGCCTCCACCGGTCCCCCGGGAACGGCAGCGGCCCCGCCCTTCCCCCAGGGGGAGAGGACGGGGCCGCCGGTGGAGCGGTACGGCGTCAGAGCAGGCCGAGGGCCGGCATCAGGTAGTAGAAGGCGAACACCGCCGCCACCGCGTACAGCGGGACGGGCACGCTGCGCCCGCGCCCGGCGGCCAGGCGCAGGACGCAGAAGGCGATGAAGCCGAAGCCGATGCCGTTGGTGATGCTGTAGGTGAACGGCATCATCACGATCGTCAGGAAGGCCGGGATCGCGATGGTGTGGTCCGACCAGTCGATCTCCTTGATCGAGCCCGCCAGGATCAGGAAGCCGACGGTGACCAGGGCCGGGGTCGCGGCCTGGGCCGGGACCATGGTGGCGAGCGGCGTGAGGAAGAGCGCGACCACGAAGAGCAGGCCGGTGACGATCGACGCGAAGCCGGTCCGGGCGCCCTCGCCGACACCGGCGGTGGACTCCACGAAGCAGGTGTTCGCGGAGGCGGAGGTGGCGCCGCCGGCCGCGGTGGCGATGCCGTCGACCATCAGGATCTTGTTGATGCCCGGCAGGTCGCCGTTCTCGTCGAGCAGGTGGGCCTCGTCGGCGACGCCGAGGATGGTGCCCATCGCGTCGAAGAAGCAGGACATCAGCACGGTGAAGACGAACAGCACGCCGGTCAGCACGCCGACCTTCTCGAAGCCTCCGAACAGGCTGACCTTGCCGACCAGGCCGAAGTCGGGGGCGGCGACCGGGTTGCCCGGCCAGGCCGGGACGGTCAGGCCCCACTTGAGCGCCGGGACGTCGACGAGCTTGTCGATCACCACGGCGAGCGCGGTGCTGACCACGATGCTGATCAGGATGGCGCCGGGCACCTTGCGGATCAGCAGGACGAGGGTGAGCAGCAGGCCGAACACGAAGATCAGCACCGGCCAGCCGAGCAGGTGCCCGCTGCCGCCGAGCTGCAGCGGGACGGTGGTGTGCGCGGCGTCCGGCATGCGGCTGACGAAGCCGGAGTCGACCAGGCCGACGAGGCTGATGAACAGGCCGATACCGATCGCGATGGCCTTGCGCAGCCCGAGCGGCACGGCGTTCATGACCCGCTCGCGCAGGCCGGTGGCGACCAGCAGCATGATCGCGAAGCCGGCCAGCACGACCATGCCCATGGCGTCCGGCCAGGTCATCTTGGGGGCGAGCTGGAGCGCCACGATGGTGTTGACGCCGAGGCCGGCGGCCAGGCCGATCGGGACGTTGCCGATCACGCCCATCAGCAGGGTGGTGAGACCCGCGGTGAGGGCGGTGGCGGTGACCAGTTGGGCGCTGTCCAGGTGGGCCCCGGTCATGTCCGTGGCGCTGGCCAGGATGATCGGGTTGAGCACCAGGATGTACGCCATGGTGAAGAAGGTGGCGACGCCGCCGCGGATCTCGCGCGGCAGGGTGGAGCCGCGCTCGCTGATCCGGAAGTAGCGGTCCAGGGCGCCGGCGGGGGGCTTGGGGGCGCTGGAGGCGGGTTCGGGCGACTCGGTGGTCGGCTGGACCACAGGCATGCGTGCGTCCTCTGTGGGGGAGCTGAGGAGGGGGGACGCCCGGGGCGACGGTGGCCGGGCGGGGAACTTTCAGTATGGTTTCCCGATCGCACACGCGCTATCTTCGCGCGTAGAAGCCCGAGGGCCCCTGAGGGCCGGCCGCCGCACACTACGCTAGGCCCCATGCCCAAGAAGCCGCTGCATCCCTCGCCCCCTCCGCTGGAGGCCAACGACGTCGCCATCGTCGGCGGCGGCACGGTGCTGTGGTTCGTCGCCTTCCTGGCGCTGCTCCCCTTCCAGGGCACCCTCTCCGACCACGGCCACGGCACCTGGCCGTGGATCTGCCTCTCCGGCGGCCTGCTCGGCCTGATCGGCCTCTGGTACTGCCGCGCCCGACGGGACGCCATCGCCCGCGACCGCGCCGCCGAGGCCGCGAACCGGGCGGCCGGAACCGACGGCCAGGACCCGGCCACCCGGTCGGACTGAATAGTCCTTTAGTAGCACGCACCGGACATAAGGCACCCGTAGAGTCGGTGCCATGACGCAGCCTGCCCACCCCGCGGAAGAGCAGCCCGGCGACGCCGACCGCCCCGACGGTGCGCACCCCCTCGGGCTGCTGCCCGGCCGGCGCGGCGGACTGACCTCCGCCGAGGTGGCCGAACGCGTCGCGCGCGGACAGGTCAACGACGTCCCCGTACGGTCCAGCCGCTCCGCCAAGGAGATCGTCCGGGCCAACGTCTTCACCCGCTTCAACGCGATCATCGGCGTGATGTTCGGGATCATCCTGATCGTCGGTCCGATCCAGGACGGCCTGTTCGGCCTGGTCATCGTCGCCAACACGGCGATCGGCATCATCCAGGAGCTGCGCGCCAAGAAGACCCTGGACAGCCTGGCCCTGATCGGCGAGGCCCGCCCCGAGGTCCGCCGGGACGGCACCGTCGAACAGATCGCCGTCGCCGAGATCGTGCTCGACGACACGGTGCTGCTCGGCATCGGCGACAAGGTGATCGTCGACGGCGAGGTCACCGAGGCGGACGGCCTGGAGATCGACGAGTCGCTGCTCACCGGCGAGCCCGACCCCGTCCTCAAGCAGCCCGGCGACCAGGTCATGTCCGGCAGCTTCGTGGTGGCCGGCGCGGGCGCGTTCACCGCCACCAGGGTCGGCCGCGAGGCGTACGCGGCGCAGCTCGCCGAGGAGGCCAGCCGGTTCACCCTGGTGAAGTCGGAGCTGCGCAGCGGCATCAACAGCATCCTGCGCTTCATCACCTACCTGCTGATCCCCACGGCCATCGGCCTGATCATCAGCCAGCTGGCCGTCGAGGGCCGCGACTGGCGCGAGGCCGTGCGCCGGATGGTGGCCGGGATCGTACCGATGGTCCCCGAGGGGCTGGTCCTGCTGACCTCGGTCGCCTTCGCGATCGGTGTGATCCGGCTGGGCCGCAAGCAGTGCCTGGTCCAGGAGCTCCCGGCGATCGAGGGCCTGGCCCGGGTCGACACCGTCTGCCTGGACAAGACCGGCACCCTCACCGAGGGCGGCATGGACGTCGTCGACCTGCGGGTCCTCTCCGACGGCGAGCCCGGCGCCCTCGACCCGGACACCATCAAGCACGCGCTCGGCGTGATGGCCGGCGCCGACGCCCGCCCCAACCCCTCCATGCAGGCGGTCATCGACGCCTACGGGCGCGGCGACGGCGGCGCCCCGGGGGCCGGCGGCGCCCGGGGCGCCGACGGCTGGCGGGTGATCGAGGCGATGCCGTTCTCCTCCGCCCGCAAGTGGAGCGGCGTGCAGCTGCTGGAGCCGCAGGGCGGCGAGGCCAGCTGGCTGCTCGGCGCCCCCGACGTGCTGCTGCCCGCCGGGCACCCGGCGCTCACCGAGGTCGACGAGCTGGGCGCCAAGGGCCTGCGGGTGCTGCTGCTCGGCCGCACCCCCACCCCGCTGGACTCCCCCGACCCGGCCGCCGGGCTCGCCCCGCTCGCCCTGGTGGTGCTCCAGCAGCGGCTGCGCCACGACGCCGCCGAGACCCTGCGCTACTTCGAGGGCCAGCAGGTGCAGGCCAAGGTCATCTCCGGCGACGCCGCGGTCTCGGTCGGCGCGGTCGCCGGCCACCTCGGCCTGCCCGGCGCCGACCACCCGCTGGACGCCCGGACGCTGCCCGCCGAACCGGACGCCCTCGCCGACACGGCCGAACGGACCACGGTCTTCGGCCGGGTCACCCCGCAGCAGAAGCGCCAGCTGGTCGCCGCGCTGCAGTCCCGCGGACACACCGTGGCGATGACCGGCGACGGCGTCAACGACGTGCTCGCGCTCAAGGACGCCGACATCGGCGTGGCGATGGGCACCGGCAGCGACGCCACCAAGGCGGTCGCCCAGATCGTGCTGCTCAACGACTCGTTCGCCACCCTGCCCTCGGTGGTCGCCGAGGGCCGCCGGGTGATCGGCAACATCGAGCGGGTCGCGGGCCTGTTCCTGGTGAAGACGGTCTACTCGGTCCTGCTGGCCCTGCTGGTGATCTTCACCCACTCGCCGTACCCGTTCCTGCCCCGGCACTCCACCGTGCTCTCCACCCTCACCATCGGCGTGCCGGCCTTCTTCCTCGCCCTCGCCCCCAACAACGAGCGGGCCCGCACCGGCTTCGTGAAGCGCGTCCTGCGGCTCGCCGTGCCGGGCGGCGTCATCGCCGGCACCGGCACCTTCGTCGCCTACGCGCTGGCCCGCGCCGACCACGCGACCGACCTCAAGGCCGACACCAGCGTGGCCACCCTGACGCTCTTCCTGATCGCCATCTGGGTGCTCGCCATCGTCGCCCGCCCCTACAGCTGGTGGCGCCTGCTGCTGATCGGCACCATGGGCGGCGCCTTCGCCCTGGTCCTGCTGGTGCCCTGGCTGGCGGAGTTCTTCCAGCTCTCGCTGGTCGGCACCCGCGACCCCCTGGTCGGCGTCGGCATCGCGGTGGTCTGCGGCCTGGCCCTGGAGATCGCCTGGCGCTTCATGAAGCGCCGCGGGATGGAGTGAGGCCCTGGCACCCCCAGCCCGCAGCCTGGATGATGGATCGCGGAAGGGGGTGCCGACATGGCCCGCACAGGTGGGGAAACCGAGCGCGAGACCGGGCAGGTGGAGGCGTTCGCCGCCTTCCTGGCCGGCCTGCTGGCCGCCGGACTGACGGTCCTGGCTCTGATGGGCGGCCGCTGGCTGACGAACGCCGGCGAGGTGACCGCCCCGGCGCTGCCGGGGGTGCCGACGGCCGTGAAGGCCCTGGTGGCGGCCGTCTGGCTGGCCACCACCACCGCCGTCTACCTGCGGTTCAAGCGCCGCGGGCGGGCCCGCTGAACTCTCAGCCCTCGAAGTCCCGCGCCGCGGACAGCTCGTACGCCCGGTCCGGATCGGTGAGCGCGGCCAGCACCTCGAACCGCCGGTGCCACTGCCCGACCGACCAGGCGAGCCCGGCCGCCAGGCCCTCCGGGGTGGCCGCGTGCAGCAGCCCGGGCACCGGCGGGAGCTCGAACTCGTCGTCCTCGTCGGCGGCCTCGGCCGCGTCCGGGTCGTAGGGCGCCTCCGGGGCGTCCGCCTCGACGTCCCAACGCCAGTCCACGGCGGCGTCGTTGCCGTCCGGGCCGACCACCAGCAGCTCCTCGTGCTCCTCGTAGGCGACCGGGCAGCCGGGCAGCAGCTCCCGCACCACGGCGGGGACCCGGTGCAGCACGCCCTCGGAGAGCACCCGCCCGCCCGCCACCTCGCTGGCGAGCGAGACGTGCAGCCGCTCGGCGAGGTCGGCGGCGAGCGCCGGGGCGACCGGCACCAGCGGGTACGGGTGCAGGAGCTGGACGAGGTCGGGCGCGTCGGCGACGACCGCCCTGGAGGCGTCGACGATCACCGTGTGGGCCGGCCGGCGGCCGGTGTCCGGGTCGAGCGGCGGCAGCGCCCGCACCACGTCGACCGGTTCGATCCGCTCGATCTCGACCCGCGCCAACGCGCTGTGCAAGCCGTGCAGTTGGCGGTGGCCGACATCGGAGGCCTGATCGGTGAGCCGGTCCAGCACCTCGTCCGGGCCGTGCGGTTCGGCGAGCAGCGCGGCCAGCGTGGTGCGCACCCCGAGCGCGTGCAGGAACTGCTCGTCCAGGGTCGTCCGGGCCTCGTCGTAGAGGCCGCGCAGCAGCGGGTCGGCACCGGCCGCGCGCAGCCCGGCGGGCTCCCGGCCGTCCAGCACCGGGTGGTCGCGCAGCCACCAGGCGGTGTACGGCGGCAGGTCGGTGTAGGAGCCGTCCGGCAGCAGGGTGCGGACGGGGTTGACCACGGCGTCCCGGTACGGCGGGCGGGAGAGCGCGGCGAGCGCCTCGGGCCAGGCGTCGTCGTCGACCAGGTCGAGGTCACGGACGGCCAGCAGTTCGGCGGCCACCGGCGGGACGCCCACGACGTCGTCGGCCTGCAAGGCTTCGAGGGCGTCCTCGGCCCAGTCGGCGAGGCCGTCGGGCGCCTCGTCGAGCAGCCCGGTGGGGTGGCCGCCGGCCGCGCGGTCGGCGGGCGCGGTGGGGTCGAGCCGTTCCAGGTCGTCCGGGTCGAGCACCACGTCCTCGGCGCGGACGAGGACGAAGTCGGCGAGCACGCCGACGGCGGTGAGCACCTCCGGACCCCAGCGCTCCAGCAGCTCGTCGTCCACCCAGCCGGCGTCCTCCTCGCGGGCGAGGGCCGCGAACGGGCTGCCGGGCAGGACGAGTTCACCGGCGCGGGCGGGCTCGCCCTCGTCGTCGAGCAGGGCCAGCCGGGCCAGCCAGGGGTGCTCGCCGGCGGTCGGGCCGGCGACCTTGACCAGCGCCAGGACGGCGTCGGCCAGTTCGAGCGCGGCCTCGACGTCGTCCTCGGCCACCTGGTAGGAGCGGGCGACGGCGGCCCGCACCTCGGGGGTGTCGAGCACCCCGGCCGGGGTGGCGGTGCCGGCGCCGAGCTTGGCGAGCAGCGGGTGGGCGGCCTCGGGGTGGGCGAGCCGCAGGTCGAGGGCGGCGAGCGCGTCGGCCAGCGACTCGGGGTAGCCGGGGAAGGCCGCCCAGTCGGCGTCCTCGGAGGGCAGCAGGACGCGCCGGGGCCCGGTGACGGTCCGGCCGTCGGCGAGCGGGACGGGCAGCGCGCCGAGCGCCTCCGGGTCGGCGGCGCCGAGCGCCGCGTACAGGTTGCGCCACCAGGCGGGCTCGCGGTCCAGACCGCCGAGCTGGTCGACCACGTCGGCCAGCGGCACCCGGCGCACGTTCAGCACCCGCAGCTCGGTGCGGCGCTCCAGCCCGGCCGGCAGCAGCCCGGGGAAGATCGGCGCCAACGCCTCGACCACCGAGCCGTCCGCACCCTCCAGCAGGGTGGCGTCCCGGGGGCGCAGCGCGGGCGTGCCCGCCTCGACCGGCGCCGGGTGCGGCAGGAACGGCGTGCCGGGCAGCCGGGAGAGGACGGCCCCGCGGAGCGCGTTGTCGAGCGCGCCCTGGCCGAGCGGCCCGGGGACGAGACCGAGCGAGCCGAGGTCGGCGCCGCGGGCGCGCAGCAGGTCGGCGTAGCTGTCGGCGGCGCGCTCGGTGAGGAAGTCGGCGAGCGCGCCGGGGGCGACGTGCCGGCGGGTGGAGTCCAGCGGGTAGGAGGCGATGAGCAGCGCGGGCAGGCCGATCGGCTCGTCGCTGGGCGTGGGCGCGTGCAGCACCGGCGCGATGCCGGGCGCCTGCGGGGTGCCGTCGGCGGCGACCGGGACGGCCCAGGTGACCGTCCAGTACGGGCGGGCGCGCTCCTCGGTGGGACGGTCGGCGAGCAGCTCGGCGGCCAGGGTGCCGGTGGCACCGGCGGTCTGCCAGCGGGTCCGCCGCGGCCGGCCGTCCGCGTCGTCGGTCACGGTGACCTCGGTGACGCCGTCCGGGCGGGGCTCGGCGGCGGCACGGGTGAGCGTCCGGGTGCCCTCCGGGGTCTCCACCACGACCTCGGCGAGGCCGGGCAGGGTGAGCAGCAGCGCGTCGTCGATGCCGGCGAGCAGACGGCGGGTCAGGTCCTCGGCGGCGGCGTCCCGCAGCGGCAGCACCACCACCGTGTCGTAGCCCTCGGGGGCCGGGCCCTCGGCGGCGAACGGCAGCCGCAGCAGCGGCACGTGGCCGTCCCGGCGGCGCAGTTCCTCGGCCAGCGCGGGCTGCGCCTGGGCCAGCGAGCGGGCCTCGCCGAGCGACCAGCGCACCCCGCCGGCGGCGCCGAGCACGGCGGGCTCGTCGGTGACGGCGAGCACGGCGGCGAAACCGACGCCGAACCGGCCGACGGCAGGCGTCTCACCGCGCTTGGAGGAGGCGCGCAGGGTGGACAGCGACTCGACGGCGGCCGCGTCCAGCGGGGCTCCGGTGTTGGCGGCGGCGAGCACGCCGTCGGCGAGGGTGAGCCTCAGCCGGCCGGGCCCGTGCCCGGCCCGGACCGCCGCGTCGGCCGCGTTCTGCGCCAACTCGACGACCAGGCGGTCGCGGTAGCCGCCGAGCGCGAGTTCCTCCTCGGCGTTGGCGTCCTCCCGGAACCGGGCCGGCGAGGCGGCCCAGGCGTCCAGCACCCGCCGGCGCAGCGCGGCGCTCCCGAAGGGGTCCGCGAGGTGCTCGTCCGTGCCGCTGCCGATGATCCGAGGTTCCACTGGACCTGCCGCCTTCCGCCGCCCTGTACTTCGTACGGGGGGCATTCTCCCCCGCCCCGGCCGCTGCTCCGGACCGCGCCCCCGCCGCCGGGCGCCCGCAGGGCCCCCCACCCGCACGAACGCCGCGGCCCGCCCCACCGGTTCGGTGGAGCGGGCCGGAGCACACGTCGTCAGGAGTGCCCGAGCTCCTCAGCCGGGGCGTCCGGCTCGACCGAGCCGGAGGTGCGGTCCGGGTGCAGCTGCATCGGCTCGACCACCAGCTCGTCCAGGATCAGCTCGGACGGCGCCGGCGGGGCCGGGATGACGGCCGCCTCGGAGTGCCCGCCGCAGCCGTACGCGAAGGAGACGATCTGCCCGTCCGCCGGCCCGAACTCGTTGCCGCACACGCCGAAGGCCTGTCCGAGCGAGCCGCCGATCGGGATCAGGAAGCCGCAGCTGCCGCACGCGGCGGGCGCGGCCTGCGCCATCGGCGTCTGCGCGCCGTGCGCCTTCTCCCAGCGGTCGGCGGCCAGGTGCAGGCCGAGCCGGGAGAGCACCCGGCTGCGGCCCATGCCGAGCTCCTCGGCGACGGCGTTGATCCGGGCCCGGGCCGGGGCGGGCTGGATGCCCGGGTCGGTGACGACCACGTCCTCCTCGGCCGCGAGGGCGACCGCGGAGTTCGGGGCGGGCTCGTCCTCGCCGCTCCAGCCGGGTTCCAGGCGCGCGTCGTCGGCGCCGGTGGGCAGCAGGTCGCCCGGGCCCATGTCGCCGGGGCGCAGTCGCTCGCTCCACGGCACCCACTGGGGGGCGAGGACGGCGTCGGCGCCGGGCAGCAGGACGACCTCGTCGAGGGTGACGTTCTTGGCGCGCGGGGCACGGGCGACGGTGACCGCCCAGTGCCAGCCACGGTAGGCGGCGTCCAGGCACTCGAAGGTGTGGGTGACGACGCGGTCGGCGTCCGCCTGGGCGCCGAGATGTGGTCCGACGGTCTCCGGGCCGACGGCCTCCTCGGCCGCCTTCCGGGCGAGTTCGACGGCCTCGGCACAGAGCCGATCGGGGGTACGGCTTCGCATCGCAGCACTCACGGCGTCGATTCTCTCCCAGTTCTTCTGTCGCCCACGGCGTGTTGCCTGTTCCGTCGCGGCTCGATAGTCCCTTGTCCATTCTGCGCGACCAGGGGCCGCCGCGGATACCGGCCGCGCCGCTCGTCCGGGCCTGCCGGCGCCCCGGCGCTCGGCGCGCGGCCCTTGGGCAGGCTACCCGCCGGTCGGCGCCCCGGCACAGTCCGGGGCGGTGGCGGCCGTTCCGGGGCCGCGCCGAGGGGGGTGGATTCCCGCGTCACTGCGGCGATTCTGGGGCAGGATGGGCATGTGGCGGACGAGGACCCGTCGCAGCACGCACTGCACGCCTCGCAGGCCGGCAGCCCCGACCAGGCGGACGCCGTGCCGCGACAGCAGTCTCCGGCCCCCGCTGCGGGCGAACCGCAGCCGGGGGGCGATTTCGAGTCGCCCGCCGCCCCCGTGAGCCTCGTCAAGACCGGCGCCGCGATCGCCACCCTGACCGACACCGACACCGGCGCCGACCCGGCCGTCCACGCCCGGCAGCTCGCCGCGCCGGACGGGGACCCTGGCGAAGAGGACTCCGAGCCGAGCCGCAACCTCCTGGTCCGGACCGCCTCCGCCGCCGGCGCCCGCACCGGCCGGGTGGTGCACGGCACCGGCCGCCGGATCCGCAAGGCCACTTCCGCGGAGGGCGCGGGCGAATCCGGCCTGGCGAAGCTGATCGAACTGCACGCGCTGAACTCCTTCGGCGACATGCTGATCACCGTCGCGCTGGCCTCGACCATCTTCTTCTCCGTACCCACCGGCGAGGCCCGCGGCCGGGTGTCGCTGTACCTGCTGATCACGATGGCCCCGTTCGCCCTGCTGGCCCCGGTGATCGGCCCGCTGCTGGACCGGCTGCCGCACGGCCGCCGGGCGGCGATGGCGATGTCGATGCTGGCCCGGGCGGTGCTGGCCTGGACGATGGCCGGGGTGGTCACCGGCGGCGGCCTGGCGCTGTACCCGGAGGCGCTGGGCGTGCTGGTGGCGTCCAAGGCGTACGGGGTGGTGCGCAGCGTGGTGGTGCCGCGGCTGCTGCCGAGCCGGCTGTCGCTGGTGAAGGCGAACTCCCGGGTCACCCTGGCCGGGCTGCTGGCCACCGGGGTGGCGGCCGGGGTGGGCGGCCTGCTGCACCTGATCGGGCCGGGCTGGCCGCTGCGCGGCGCGTTCCTGGTCTTCGTGATCGGCACCCTGATGGCCTTCCACCTGCCGCACGCGGTGGACTCCGCCAAGGGCGAGCAGCGCGCGCTCCTGCACGCCGAGATGCACGGCGGTGTGCACGGCGAGCGGGCGCCGGAGGACGCCCGGGCCCCGAAGGCCTCGCTGCGCACCGTCGGCCCGTCGGTGATCCTGGCGCTGCGGGCGATGTCGGCGCTGCGCTGGCTGGTCGGCTTCCTGGTGATGTTCCTGGCGTTCCTGCTGCGCGACGAGCCGATCGGGGGCCTGCGGCCGACGCTGGCGCTGGGCCTGGTGGCGCTGGCGGCGGGGACGGGCAACGCGCTGGGTTCGGTGCTGGGCTCCTGGCTGCGCACCCGGGGCCCGGAGGCGACGGTCACCGCGATGCTGCTGCTGGCGACCGGCGCGACGGCGGCGGCCGCGCTCTGGTACGGCGTGGTGACGGTGGTCCTGGTCGCCGGCGTGGCCGGGGTGGCGGCCTCGCTGGGCAAGCTGTCGCTGGACGCGCTGATCCAGCGGGACGTCCCGGAGGCGGTGCGGACCTCGGCGTTCGCGCGGTCGGAGACGCTGCTCCAACTGTCCTGGGTGGCCGGCGGCGCGGTCGGCATCCTGCTGCCGCTGAACGGCGTGCTGGGTCTGTCGGTGGCCGCCGGGGTGGTGGGTCTGATGCTGCTGTGGACGGTCCGCACGCTGTTCCGGGTGGGCCTGCGGCGGCGCCCGACGGCGCCCAGGGTGGCCTGAACCGGCCACGGGCAACACGCGGCGGCCGACCCCCGCGTAGCGTGATCGGCGAAGCCCGGTAGATTCTGACGCATGAGCCTCAATACCCGTGCCATCGCCGCCCTCGGCGCCGTCGTCGTGGTCGGTGCTGCCACGGTCGGCACGTCCGTCGCCATCGCGAGCGGCCAGACCGAGCACAGCTCCCACCGCGCGACCCTCACGGTCGGCAACTCCTCGATCGTCGCGGACCCGCTGTGCTTCAACGGCGGCAGCCCGATCACGGAGGACCTGCAGCAGGAGTGCCAGCAGAAGGCCACCCAGGCCCTCGCGGAGGGCACCCTCCCGACCTCCGACGTCGTGGTGAGCGACCGGGTCGGCGTCGGCGTCTCCCCGAACGTGGCCGACAAGGGCTGGTGGGCCTTCAGCAACGGCGGCTCGCAGGGCCAGGGCGGGCGCTACAGCCTGTTCTCCTACGCCAAGGGCCCGACCTTCTCCGGCTCCCAGCCGGCGAGCCAGGTGCTGAACGCCTCCGGCAAGACCCTGGTCACCGTGGTCGAGGGCGACAAGAACTCGGACAACCCGGTCGCCGTCTGGTACTTCCAGCTGAACACCCAGGACAGCTGACGCTCCCGCGATGACCGCACACGCCGTCACGGACGAGCGCGACGAGCAGCCGGGCCCCGACCGGGCCCGGCTGCTCGTCGTCGTCGCGGTGCCCGCCGAGGCCGAGGCCGTCCTGCGCGGCCTGCCCGGCCCGGCCGCCGTGCTGCCGTTGCCCGGCGGTGCGCTGCACCGGGCCGCGGGCGCCCCGGTGGACGTCCTGGCGGGCGGGGTCGGCCCGGCCGCCGCCGCGGCCGCCGCCTCCGCCGCGCTGGGGGCGCGGGCGGCCTCGGGGGGCCGCTACGGCCTGGTCGTCTCGGCCGGGATCGCCGGCGGGTTCGCCCCGCACGCCCCGGTCGGCACCACCGTGCTGGCCGACGCGATCGTCACCGCCGACCTCGGCGCCGAGACCCCCGAGGGGTTCGCCGACGTCACCGAACTGGGCTTCGGCACCGTCCGGCACACCCCTCCCCCGGCCGCCGTCGCACTGGCCGCCCGGGCCCTGGGCGCCGCCACCGGCCCGGTGCTGACCGTCTCCACCGTCACCGGCAGCGCCGAGCGGGCCGCCGCGCTGGCCGCCCGCCACCCGGGCGCCCTGGCCGAGGCGATGGAGGGCTTCGGCGTGGCCGAGGCCGCCGCCCGGTACGGCGTGCCGGTGCTCGAACTGCGGACCGTCTCCAACCCGGTCGGCCCGCGCGACCGGGCCGCCTGGCGGATCGGCGAGGCGCTGGCCGCCCTGGAGCGGGCCTTCGCCGCACTGCCCGTCCACGAACTGATCGAGGAGGCCGGCCGTGGCTGAACGGCTGAGCATCGCGTACTCGCCCTGCCCGAACGACACCTTCGTCTTCCACGCCTGGGCGCACGGCCTGGTGCCCGGGGCGGACGCCCCCGAGGTGACCTTCGCGGACATCGACGTCACCAACGGCCTGGCCGAGCGCGGCGAACTGGACGTCCTGAAGATCAGCTACGGCGCGCTGCCCTGGGTCCTGGACGAGTACACCCTGCTGCCCTGCGGCGGCGCGCTCGGGCGCGGCTGCGGCCCGCTGGTGCTCACCCGGCCGGGCACGGACGCCCCCGCGGACCTCACCGGGAAGACGGTGGCGGTGCCGTCCGAACGCTCCACCGCCTACCTGCTGTTCCGGCTCTGGGCCGCGAAGGCGGTGCCCGGCGGCTTCGGCGAGATCGTCGTCCTGCCGTTCCACGAGATCATGCCCGCCGTCCGGGACGGCCGGGTGGACGCCGGCCTGGTGATCCACGAGGCCCGGTTCACGTACCAGCAGTACGGCCTGCACAGCCTGGCCGACATGGGCGAGGCCTGGGAGCAGGAGACCGGCCTGCCGATCCCGCTCGGCGCGATCGTCGCCCGGCGCTCGCTCGGTGCCGAACGGCTGCGCGCGCTCGCCGACGCCGTCCGTGCCTCCGTCCGGCAGGCCTGGGCGGACCCGGGCGCCAGCCGGGAGTACGTGCTGGCGCACGCCCAGGAGATGGACCCGGCCGTCGCCGACCAGCACATCGCCCTGTACGTGAACGAGTTCACCGCGGACCTCGGCGAGGAGGGCTACGCGGCCGTCCGCGCGCTGCTCACCCGGGCCGCCGCGGAGGGGCTGGTGCCGCCGCTCGACCCGGGTGCGCTGGCGTTCTGACCCCCCGGTCAGACGTCGAACTGGTCGGCCACCGCGCGCAGCAGGCCGGCCAGCTTCTGGCCGGTCGCCTTGGCCGGGTAGCGGCCGTGCTGGAGGCCCGGCAGCACCGCGTCCAGCGTGGTGATCAGGTCCTGGACGATCGGCGCCATGTCGTCGGCGCTCTTGCGCTGGGCGGCGGCCACCGACGGCAGTGCGTCCAGCAGCTGCACGGCCATCGCCTGGTCGCCGCGGTGGCCGGCGACCACGCCGAACTCGACCCGCTGGCCCGGCTTCAGCACGGTGACACCGGCGGGCAGCGCCTTGGTGTGGACGAAGACGTCGCCGCCGTCGTCGCGCGACAGGAAGCCGAAGCCCTTCGTCTCGTTGAACCACTTGACCTGGCCGGTGGGCATCTCGACAGTCCTCGAATGGGTGTGAGGGATCCCGGCCCTGGCCGGGGATCACTGGGTGGTGGGGAAGGCAGCCGACCTCGGCTCGGCGCCCGCGGGCGCTCATGGTCAGCACGCTGTCAGGAGCAGACTAACGGTCCGTCACTGCCTCATCCGCGTTCCGCGAAAGATCCGCGTTCCAAGGCCCGTTGGGGGCGGTACGGGCGCGGCGGTCTCGCGATCACGGGCGACCCGGTACTGGCACGGCCGGGGCGCGGCTCAGCACGGTCCATCGGCTCACACCCCCGGGTCTGAGGAAACGGGGCGCACCTGTCGCACCCCTCGGCACCCCCTGCATACCCCCGCCCAGCAGGGATCAAAACGTTCAGCTTCCGAGAAACTGCGCAACGTGACCGGGTCGCTCCGGTGGCGGGGGCCGGCGGCCGCTCTGCCAGACTGGACCGACCGCCCGACCAGCCCCGAGGAGCGAGCAGACGTGAGCAGCCAGAGCGCCGACCCCGGCGACGTGTACGTCAAGGCCGGAACGATCGTCTTCGGTCTGGGCGCGCTCGCCACCCTGGTCACCTTCGTCCCGCTGTTCCTGCACCTGACGCCGCTGCCGACGGCCGCGTACTGGCTGAGCATGCTGATGCCGGCGGGCTTCCTGGCCGCGCTGACCGGGCTGTTCCTGAACGCGCGGGCCCAGCGGCGCCGGGTGGAGTCCGCGGGCGCGTCCTAGGACCCGGCCCCGGGGCGTGGCTCCGGGCGTGCCCCGGGGCCGGGGCTCAGCCGGCCAGGTGGGCGTCGAGCCAGGCCGGGAAGCCGGTGAGGTCCGCCAGCACCACGTCCGCCCCGGCCGCGCGCAGTTCGTCCGCGCTGTACGGGCCGGTGGCCACGCACACCGCGACGGCGTCCGCGTGCCGGGCGCCCCGGATGTCGCCGAGGTGGTCGCCGACGTAGACGCTCGCGCCGTGCTCGCGCAGCGCCTCGCCCTTGGTCTCCGCCCAGAGGTCGCCGACCAGCGCGTCCGCGTGCAGCCCGGCGTGCTCCAGGTGGAGGCGGGCGTTCGGCTCGTACTTGCCGGTGATCACCGCGACCCGGCCGCCGTGGTCGCGGACCGCCTCGACGGCGGCGTGCGCGCCGGGGAGGGCGACGGTCGGGGCGAAGGCGAGGTCGCGGTAGAGCTCGCGGTAGCGGGTGACGGCGTGCTGCACCTCGTCCTCCGGGAACCAGTTGCGGATCTCGTCCAGCAGCGGCGGGCCGAGCCGGGTGACCACCAGGTCGGCGTCGATGCGGGCGCCGGTCTCGGCCGCGAGCGCCAGGTAGGTGGCGTGGATCCCCGGCCGGGTGTCCAGCAGCGTCATGTCGAGGTCGAAGCCGACGGTGAGCGGGGCGGTGCGGGTCTCGGGCATGCCGCCAGGCTATCCAACGGGCGGTTCGGGGGGACGGGGCAATTTGCCCCGGCTTCCGACGGGAACTTAGGTTTACCTGAGTTGTCTGCGGAGAGGGCCCATGACCGACACCACCGCGCCACCCGGCGCGCGACGGACAGCGCGCCGCCGAATACTGTGGCTCGCCGCCGCGCTGGCCGTCCTGGCCGCCGCGGTGCTGCTGAGCCTGGCGGTCGGCAGCCGCACCATCCCCTTCGGCGACACCCTCGACGCCCTGCTGCACGGCGGCGACACGGCCAACGCCGTCGTCGTCCGCGAGCTGCGGGTGCCGCGCACCGTCGTCGGACTGGCCGTCGGCGCGGCGCTCGGCCTCGCCGGGGCCGTCATGCAGGGGCTCACCCGCAACCCGATCGCCGACCCCGGCATCCTCGGCGTCTCCCAGGGCGCGGCGGCCGGCGTGGTCCTCGCCATCTCCGGCTTCGGCGTCTCCACCCTCACCGGCTACGTCTGGTTCGGCTTCGCGGGCGCCGTGATCGCCACCGTGCTCGTGTACGGCCTGGCCGGGCGCGGCCGGGGCGGGGCCACGCCGATCAAGCTGGCGCTGGCCGGCTCGGCGATGTCCGCGTTCATCGCCTCGCTCAACACCATGGTGCTGACGACCGACGCGGCCACCATGGACCAGTTCCGCTTCTGGCACGTCGGCTCGCTCTCCGGGCGGACCTCGGACGTGGCCTGGCAGTTGCTGCCGTTCCTCGCCGTCGGCACGGTGCTGGTGGTCGCGGTGGCCCGCGGCCTGGACGCGCTCGCGCTCGGCGAGGACACCGCCAAGGGCCTCGGCGCCAAGACCGGCCTGGTCCGGGCGGTCGGCGCGCTCGGCGCGACGGTGCTGACCGGCTCGGCCGTCGCGGCCGCCGGGCCGATCGCCTTCGTCGGCCTCGCCGTCCCGCACGCGGCGCGGGCCGTCGCCGGCGCGGACCACCGCTGGGTGCTCGCCTTCTCCGCCGTCCTCGGCCCGGCCCTGCTGCTGCTCGCCGACACCCTGGGGCGGGTCCTCTTCCCGCCGTCGGAGGTCCCGGCGGGCGTGATGACGGCGCTCGTCGGCGTCCCGGTCCTGGTCGCGCTGGTGCGCCGCCGGAAGGTGGTCGCGTCATGAGCGCGCAGGGCGTGCGAACCGTCGGGCGCGGCGCCGTCTCCCCGCGCGGGTACGCCGTGCTGCGGGCCGGGCGGGCGTCCGTGCTGCTGCACCGCCGGTCGGCGGTGGTGGCGCTGGGCCTGCTGGTCGCGCTGGCCGGGACGGTCGTCGCCTCGCTCTGCCTGGGCGAGTCGGCCGTGTCCCCGGTCGAGGTGGTGAAGGTGGTGCTCGGGCAGCCGAGCCCGCACGAGCTGGTGGTCGGCGAGTTCCGGCTGCCCCGGGTGGTCGTGGGCCTGCTGGTCGGCACCGCTCTGGGGCTGGCCGGGGCGCTGATCCAGACCGTCGCCCGCAACCCGCTGGCCAGCCCCGACGTGGTGGGCGTGACCTGGGGCGCGACCGCCACCGTCGTCGGGCTGATGGCGTACGGCGTGGTCGGCTCGACCGGTCAGGCCCCGTACGCGGCGGTGGCGGGCGGGCTGGTGGCCGGGCTGCTGGTGTACGCGCTGGCGTGGCGGCGCGGCCTGCACGCGCAGCGCTTCGTGCTGATCGGGATCGGGATCAGCGTGGCCCTGTCCTCGCTGACCTCCGTGTTCCTGACCAAGGGCGACGGCTTCCAGGCGCAGGCCGCGAAGGTCTGGATGACGGGCAGCCTGAACGGCGCCGGCTACGACCAGGCCGGCTGGCTGGCCTGGGTGCTGCTCGCCGCCGTGCCCGTCGTCCTGTGGGCGGCGCGGGCGCAGCGCTCGATCTCCTTCGACGACGCGACGGCCGTCGGTCTGGGCCTGCGGCTGGACCGGATCCGCCTCGGCATGGCGCTGCTGGGCATCGTGCTGGCCTCGTGCGCGGCGGGCGCCGCCGGGCCGGTGGACTTCGTGGCGCTGATGGCCCCGCAGATCGCGCTGCGGCTGGTCCGGTCCGCGCAGGTCCCGCTGTTCTGCTCGGCGCTGACGGGCGCGCTGGTGGTCGTGCTGGCCGATCTGATCGCCCGGCGGCTGATGGCGCCGACCGAGCTGCCGGTGGGCGTGGTGACCGGCATGGTCGGCGCGCCGTACTTGATGTGGCTGCTGATTCGTTCCCGTCGTGGAGGTTCCTGATGTCCGCTCACCGTCTGGAGGCCCGGGGCCTCACCCTGGCCTACGAGGCGCGCACGGTCGTCGAGGGCCTGGACGTCGGCATCCCGGACGGGCGGGTGACGGTGATCGTCGGCCCGAACGCCTGCGGCAAGTCGACGCTGCTGCGGGCCCTGGGGCGCCTGCTGAAGCCGGTCCGGGGCGCGGTGCTGCTGGACGGCGAGGAGCTGGCGCGGATCCCGACGAAGCGGATCGCCCAGCGGCTGGGCCTGCTACCGCAGTCGCCGACGGCGCCGGAGGGCATCTCGGTGGCGGACCTGGTCTCGCGGGGCCGCCAGCCGCACCAGAGCTGGTGGCAGCAGTGGTCGCCGGAGGACGAGGCGGCGGTGACGGAGGCGCTGGAGCGGACGTCCACGGCGGAGCTGGCCGAGCGCAGCATGGACGAGCTGTCCGGTGGCCAGCGGCAGCGGGCGTGGATCGCGATGGCGCTGGCGCAGGGCACGGACATCCTGCTGCTGGACGAGCCGACCACCTACCTGGACATCGCGCACCAGGTGGAGGTGCTGGACCTGGTCCGCCGGCTGAACGTCGAGCGCGGCCGGACGGTGGTGGCGGTGCTGCACGATCTCAACCAGGCGGCCCGGTACGCGGACCACCTGGTGGCGATGCGGGACGGCCGGGTGGTGGCGCAGGGCGCGCCGACCGAGGTGGTGACGGCCGAGCTGGTGCGGGAGGTGTTCGGGCTGGAGTCGGTGGTGGTGCCGGACCCGGTGACGGGCACGCCGTTGGTCGTTCCGGGGGCCCCGTGGGCGGCGGCCGTGGACGCCTGACGGCAATTCCACGCCAAACCGGACATAATCGGCGCGCCCCCGAAGCCTCACCGCCCGAGGACCGCCGATGCACCGGATCGCCCGCCGTTCGTTCCTCGCCGGTCTCGGCGGGGCCGCGCTCGCGGCCTGCACGACCGGGCGGTCGGCGCCGCCGACCGCCGACGGCCTGGGCGCGTCCGCCTCGCCCACCCCGGTGCCGCCGGTCACGGTGGACGCGGCCACCGGGCCGGTGCTGGTGCCGGGCGAGCCGCTGCGGGTGGTCGTCCTCGACACGGACGTGCTGGACTCCGCGCTGACCCTCGGCATCACCCCGGTGGGCGCCGCGCTGCCGGCCGCCGACATCCGGTTCCCGAGCTACTGGCCGGCCTCCCGGGTCGCCGGGATCCACCGGGTCGGCCTGGCCGGCGCCCCGGACCTGGTCGCGATCCGGGCGCTGCGGCCTGACCTGATCCTCTCCAACCAGGCGCGCGACGGCGACCGCTACGACCAGCTGCGGGAGATCGCGCCGACCGTGCTCACCCAGACCACCGGCGCGCCGTGGAAGGCCGACTTCCAGGTGCACGCCCAGGCGTTGAGCCGGGAGGCCGCGGCGGCGGCCTTCGTCTCCTCGTACCAGCGGCACGCCAACCAGGTGGTGCAGGCCCTGTCGGCGGCGAAGGCGTCCGGCCGGAAGGTGAGCCTGGTGCGGTTCGTGGAGGGCGGCGGGATCCGGCTGTTCGGGAAGCAGAGCTTCCCCGGGATCGTGCTGTCGGACGCCCAGGTGGGGCGGCCGGACGCGCAGAACGTCGACCAGTCCGACGTCGAGATCCCGCTGGACCAGATCGCGAAGGCGGACGGCGACCTGCTGCTGTACGCCACCTCCGGCGATCCGGCCCTCGCCGGCACCGACGCCGCGCTGGAGAGCCCGGGTTGGCAGGCGCTGGGGGCGGTCAAGGCGCACCGGGCGTTCCCGGTGGACGACCAGCTGTGGTTCCAGGGGATCGGGTACACCGGCGCCAACTTCATGCTGGCCGAGCTGCAGCGCTTCCTGGAGGCATGACCCGCCGCGCGGCGTCGGCGTAGCGGGCCGGGGAGGTGCCGACGGCGGCCGTGAAGTCGCGGGTGAGATGGGCCTGGTCGGCGTAGCCGAGTTCGGCCGCGAGCGCCGCCAGGTCCAACGTGCCGCCCGCGTCGGCGCGTTCGGCGGCCTCGTGGAGGCGGGCGCGGCGCAGCACCCACTTCGGGGAGGCGCCGACGTACTCGGCGAACAGCCGCTGGAGCCGGCGGACGGTGAGGCCCAACTCCCGCGCCAGGTCGTCGACCCGGCACAGGTCGGGGGTGCCGGTGATCCGCTCCACCATGGCGGCGACCTCCTGCGCGACCGGGTCGGGCGCGGGCAGCCGGGGCAGCAGGAAGGCGTCCACGAGGGCGGCCTGGTCCCGCATCCGTTCGCCGAGGACGTCCTCGTTGAGCCGGTCCGCCTCGGGGCCGAAGTAGGCGGCCGCGGGCACCGACCGGTCCGCGAGCCCGGCCACCGGGTGCCCGGCGAACGAACGGAACGCGCCCGGCCGGAACTTCACTCCCAGCACGTGCCCGGCGCCCTCCAGGCGGCGGACGAAGAGCGACCGGTCGACCCCGTAGACGCTGGCCCGCGGGGCCTCGAAGACCAGGTGCACGTTCGGGTGGGCGAGCACCTTCTGCTCGTACGGGGGCCGGCCACGCCGGTCCCAGCGGACCAGCCAGTAGAACTCGACGAAGCGCGCCACGGCGGGGGCGGGCACGCGCCGCTCCACCCTGACCGCCTCCGCCGCGCGGGCGGGGTGGAGCACGCCGCGTCCGAGGTCGGGAGAGTCCATACCGGCCAGGCTAGATCCCGTCCGGCCGGTCTTTCCGGGCCCGCGACGCCGGGGTTCCGGCGCCGGTCGGGGCGGCTGCGCCCTGCCATAAGCTGGCACGGTGAGTAGCGAACCGGCCCCGCCCGAGGACACCGCCGTCGAGCTGATGCGCGCGATGACGCGGCTGCGGGCGCGGCTGCGCACCGAGGCCCCGATCGACGACCTGCCGTGGAACTGGTCGCACCTGACCACCCTGCACCGCGTCGTGCAGGAGGGCCCGGCGACCGTGACCGAACTCGCCCAGGCCGAGCACGTGCGCCGCCAGTCCATGGCGGAGACCGTGGCCGCGCTGCGGGCCGGCGGCCTGGTCAGCGCCGCCAAGGACCCGAACGACGGGCGCAAGTCCCTCTTCAGCGCGACCCCGGCCGGAGCCGACCTGTGCGAGCGGATCCCGGCGGCGCGGGAGGCGTGGCTGGCCGAGGTGATCGGATCCACCCTCCGGGCCGGCGAGCGCAAGACGCTCGACCGGGCGGCGGAGATCATGAACCGCCTGGCGGACAGCTAGGGCCCGTCCTTCGCGCCGGCTCGGTTGCTTCTAGCGGACCCGGTAGATCTGGCCGGTCTGCGCGCCCTCGATCGAGCGGACGTACGCCGTCGCCACGCGGGCGGCGGGTACCGCCTCCATGCCGGGGAAGAAGGGCCCGTAGGCGGGCAGGGACTCCTCGACCACGGTCGGGCTCACCGCGTTGATCCGCTGGGGCGGGAGTTCGATCGCGGCGGCTCGTACGAACGCCTCGACGGCACCGTTCGCCGCGGATGCGGCAGCCCCGGCCACGATCGGCTCCTCGGTGAGGATCCCGCTGACCAGAGTGAACGAGCCGGTCCCGGCAACATGGGAGGCGCCCTGGCGGACCAGCTCCAACTGGCTCAGCGCCTTGCCGCGGAACGTCGCCGCGACATCGCCGGCGGTCAGCTCGCCGAGCGGCTTGAACACGGCGGCGCCCGCCGCGACCGCGACCGCGTCCAGCGGGCCTGCCTGCGCGTACAGCCTGGCCACCGCTTCCGGGTCGGTGACATCGGCCACCAGGTCCCCGCCCGTGCGGCCCGCGCCGATCACCTCGTGGCCGCGCTCCGCGAGCGCCCGGCGCACCGCGCTGCCCAGCGTTCCACTCGCACCGACCAGAAGAATCCTCATGACCCACACCGTCCATCACGTCTCGGGACCGAACCCCGGGAACCGCCCCGGGTACCTGTGACGCTACGGATCACGCCCCGTCCCCGGAAATGCCGTTTGGGCAGGGACTATGCTCCACAGGCATGGATGATGTGGAACTGCGTCACCT
This sequence comes from Kitasatospora sp. NPDC087271, assembly GCF_044744605.1. Classification (NCBI taxonomy): domain Bacteria; kingdom Bacillati; phylum Actinomycetota; class Actinomycetes; order Kitasatosporales; family Streptomycetaceae; genus Kitasatospora; species Kitasatospora sp. NPDC087271. The sequence goes on along the minus strand of NZ_JBIUYQ010000004.1, from coordinate 28,914 downwards.
CAGGGCCCTGGACGCGCTGGCCGAGGCGGGCACCGTCACCGCCGCCGCGGCCCGGCTCCACATGACGCAGCCCGCCCTCTCCCGCACGCTCGCCCAGCTGGAGACCCGCGTCGGCGTCCGGCTCGTCGACCGCTCCTCCCGGCACCTGGCCCTCACCCAGGCCGGCACCACCCTCCTCGAACACGCCCGGGCGATCCTCGCCCACCTGGATGCGGCCCTCGCGGACGCCCGGACGATCTCCCGCCCCCTGCGGCTGGGCTACACCTGCGCGGTGCTCGGACAGCAGACCGTCCCGCTGCTCCGGTCGTGGCGCCGCACGCACCCGCACGCCCCGCTCGAGGTGGTCCGACGGGACAACAGCACCGCGGGCCTCGCCACCGGGGACACCGACGTGGCGGTGCTCCGCACCGCCCCCGCCGATCCGCGTATCCGCACCGAGGCCCTCTATACGGAGGGCCAGGTCGCGGCCCTGTCCGACGACCACCCCCTTGCGGACCGGGACGGGGTGCTGCTGGCCGAACTCACCGTCGGCCAGGACCTCCCGCTGGCCCTGTGGCCGGGTGTCGGTACCGCCTCACCGGACCTGTGGCCCCCGGAGCAGCGCCCGGTCGGGACGGTCGAGGTGGGCAACGTGGACGAGTGGCTGAACCTCATCGCCACCGGCGGTGCGTTCGGCCTCGGCGCGGCAGGTACCGCGGAGAGCCACAGCCATCCGGGCGTCCGCTTCCTCCCGGTCTCGGACGCCCCTGGCGCCACCGTCTACCTCGCCCACCCCGCTCACCCCACCCATCCCCGGACGGCGGACTTCCTCACGGCGGTCCGGGAAGTGGTGAGCGGCTAGTCTGGCTCGACCGTCGCACGTCTCCGCCGCGCCTCACCGGCTCCCGGGCACGCTCAGGGCGGTCAGGTCCGCGGTGGCGACGATCCAGGCCTGGCGCGGGAAGACCTTCTCCATGAGCACCCGGTGCACCTCCGGGTCGGGGTCGGCGGTGGCGTCGGCCAGGACGAACAGGCGGTAGTCCTCGTCGGCCGCCTGCCGGAGGGTGGTCAGCACCACCCCGCTGGTGGAGAGCCCGGCGAGGACGAGGGTGTCCACGTCCCGCCCGCGCAGTTCGGCGCGCAGATCGGTGTCACCGGCGAAGACGCCGAAGCGCGTCTTGCGCACGGCCACGTCGTCCTCGCGGATCTCCAGGGACTCGTGCACGGCCGTCGCGGGGTGGCCGTCGGCGAGGTGGCCGGCCTCGGCGACCCGGGCGAAGGCCTTGTTGCGGTCGGGGACGGCGGCGAGGTCCGCCTCGGCGAACGCGACGCGGACGAAGACGACGTGCGTGCCGTGGGCGCGGGCCCAGGCCAGTGCCTCGCCCGCGCGGGCCAGCAGACCCTCCGGGTCGGGGACGGCGCCGAGGGCGGCGGGCTGGAAGTCCATCAACAGCAGCGCGGTGCGGGCTGGGTCGATCGCGGGCGCGGTCTCGGTCACGGTGGTCATGGTGGTCATGTCGTGGATCGGCTCTCTGCGGGTTGAGGTGGGCCCGGGCCGGGTGGGCCCGGGCCGGTTCGCCTGCGGCGGCCAGGACTCGGCGAGTCGGCGGTCGCAGACGGTCAGGACGAGGAGGAGGGCGGAGATCGCGACCAGCACCCAGGCGATGGAGTGCAGGCCGGCGTCGCCCACCCGGTCGTGGAAGGCGGCGCCGGTGATCGCCGCCGAGGCGATGGAGCCGAGGTAACCGAAGGTGCGCAGCAGTCCGGAGGCGGTGCCGACCGTCGCGGCGGGGGCCTCCTGGTAGAGGACGGTCTGGTTGGCGACCGTCCCGGCGCCGGAGGTCAGCCCGAACACCGCGCTGACGGCGACGACCGCCGCCATCGGGGTGCCGACGCCCACGAACAGCACGGCCACCGCGCCGAGCAGCAGCAGCACCGAGCAGGCGATCAACGGCAGCCGCACGCCCGTCCGTCGTGCCACCACCCGGGCGGTCACGGCGCTCAGGACGCCCATCGGCATCAGCGCCAGGCCGGCCTGGTAGGCGGACAGTCCGCGGGCCGCCTCCAGCCACTGGGTGAGCCCGTAGAGGATCACGTACGTCCCCATCAGCGTCAGGCCGTTGCGCACGTAGGTGCGGGTCAGGGCCCCGTTGGAGGCGAGCAGCCGGACGTCGAGGAACGGGTGGGCGGCGCGCAGTTCCCAGCCGACCAGCACGGCGGCGAGGACGAGGGCGGCGGCGAGCGCGGGCCAGTCCGGGCGCGGCAGGGCGGCGAGGAAGACCATCAGGGCGGTGAGCGAGCCGCCGAAGCCCAGCATGCCGGGCAGGTCTAGGCGGGAGGCGAGGGCGCGGGGTGAACCGAGGCGCAGCGGATCGGGGTCCGGCGCGATCCCGACCACGGCCAGGACCAGGGCGACGGCGGCGACCGGGATGTTGATCCAGAAGGCGGTCTGCCAGCCGAACCAGCCCACCAGCAGTCCGCCGAGGGCGGGGCCGACGGCGACGGTGGCGGCGCCGGTGATCGCCAGGCCGCCGAGCACCCCGCGCGGCGGGGCCTGGTACCCGGCCTGTTCGGCGCGGCGGCGGATCAGCAGCATCGCGGCCGGGTAGCCGGCCGAGGTGCCCGCGCCGATCAGCACCCGGGCCGCGATCAGGGCGGCCATCGAGTGGGCCAGCGTGCCGACGATCCCGGCCGCGAAGACGAGCACGATGCCGGCGACGAAGATCCGCCGGGGCCCGAACTCCTCGGCGAGCCGCCCGGCGGCGGGCTGGGCCAGCGCGCTGGTGAGGTACAGGCAGGAGATCAGGACCGCGGTGTCCCCGACGGGGAGGTGCAGGGCGGCCGCGATGGCCACCAGCGCGGTCGCGATGATCGAGCTGTTGACCGGGTTGAGCGAGGCCCCCAGGTACAGCGGGGCCACGAAGCGCGGGCCGAAGGCGTTGCCGGCGGGCGCCGGGGTCGCCTGCCGCGGGGTGCGGGTGTCGCCGGGGAGAGGCATGCCGGGTTCCTTCCGCTTCCTCCGGGACCTCTGCGACGGGGCGGGGCCTGCTGGGGAGATCCCGGTGGAGATAGGCAGGCTACCTGCTGAATATTAGCAGCCTACCTGCCTATTTTGAACCGTTCGGGCCGTTCGGGGCGGGCCGCCGCGAGCCCCGGCCCGATGCTCCTGGTCAGGGCGCCGACTGTCGCGTTTCTTCAAGACCCGGCGGCCCCGACCGGCGCAGGATCGGGGCATGAACGATCACCCGACCCCGGACGCCCACCCCCTGCACCCCCTACTGGCCCGCGCCGCCGCGGCCGCCGCCCGCGTCGCCGACGGCGTCCCGGCGAACCACCCGCTGGACGGCCCGACACCCTGCACGGACTTCGACGCCCGCGCGCTCGTCAACCACTGGGTGCTCTACACCTCGCACGGCCTGGAGCGCCGGGCCCACCGCACCGAACTGCCCGAGGCGCTGGTCGACCACGACTTCACCGCCGACCCCGGCTGGCCCGCCGCCTACGCGGCCCAGCTGGACCGCGCCGTCGCGGCCTGGGCCGACCCGGCCGCCTGGACGGGGGACGTCGACCTCGGCGGCTCCCCGGCACCGGCGGAGGGCATCGCCCGGATGCTGATCGCGGAGCTCGTCCTGCACGGCTGGGACGTCGCCCGGGCGACCGGCGGTCCGATCGGGATCGACGAGGAGCTCGCGCGGCTGGTGCTGGAGGTCGTCGAGGAGAACGCCGAGCTGTACCGCCAGTACGGCGGCTTCGCCGCCCCGGTGGCGGTGCCGGACGGCGCCCCGGCGCTGGACCGCGCGCTGGCCGCCTCCGGGCGCGATCCGCGCTGGAACGGCTGAGCGCCTGGCTGCCCAAGCGCCCAAGCGCCCAAGCGCCCGACCGCCCGACCGCCCGACCGCCCGACCACCTGACCACCTGACCGCCTGACCGCCTGGCTGCCCGAGCGCTCAGCCGGCCGCGCACTCAGTCCGCCGCCCGCAGGGACGCACGGAGCCGGGCGTGCAGCAGGCGCACGGCCGGCGAGTGCTGGTCGGGTCGGGCGACCAGGCCGAGGCGGGCCCGGACCGGTGCGTCGACGACGGGGATGGAGGCATGACGACGACGAAGACTGCACGTGGGATTTCCGAGACCTACTTCGCGGCCTGGCAGGCGGGCGACTTCGAGACGCTGCGGGGGCTGCTGGCGGAGGACGTCGACTTCGTGGGCCCGCTGGCCACGGTGTCGGGGGTGGAGGAGGCCCTGGCCGGACTGAAGGGGCTCGGGCAGGTGCTGGAGAAGATCGAGGTGCACGCCCGGGTCGCCGAGGGGGACGACGTGATCACCTGGTTCGACCTGCACACGAGCATCGCGCCACCGGCGCCGACGGCGAACTGGAGCCACGTGGAGAACGGGAGGATCACCCGGATCCGGGTGACCTTCGACCCGCGGGGGCTGCTGGCGGGCTTCGCGCGCTGAGCGGAGGTCGCACCGGCCGCCGGGCTGAGCGATCCGGGCCCGACAGGGCGGGCGATCCGGGCCCGGCGGGGCGATGCCCTACTCGTCGTCGCCGTCCTGGATCTCCTCGGGCGGCGGCGCGAGGATGATCGGCCAGTCGTCCTCGGAGGCGAGGAGGTCTTCGAGCGGGGTGCCGGGGCCGGCGGTGAAGACGGCCAGCCCCTCGTCGAACCAGGCGGGCAGCACCGGATCGACGGTCGTCCCGGCGCGCAGGACCAGGTGGGCGCGCGGGTCGACGGTCGAGCGGTCGGGGAAGTCGGCGGGGTCGACGCCCACCTGCTCCAGCGCCACCGGGTAGACGGCCACCGAGATCGCCAGCCGGTCCCCCTCCAGGGAGGGCTCGAACCAACCGTCCGTCTGCACCAGGTAGAACACCCCGTCGCCCTCGTAGCAGTACGAGCCGAGCCGGTCCAGGGCGCGCTCACCGGGGGTGCCGTCGGGGTCGACGACCAGGACCGCGGCGGGCGCGTCCGGTTCGTCGGGATTCGGGCCGGGCCGTACGTACAGGCGGGCCATCGGGCACCTCCGGGTCGTGGCGGGTCGGGCGGGGCTCAGCGGGTCGGGCGGGGCTCAGCGGGTCGGGCCCAAGCTACCGTCGCGCCAGGCGGTCGCAGCTACCGTCGCGCCAGGCGGTCGCAGCTACCGTCGCGCCAGGCGACCGCGAACCGCCCAGGCCGCCGCGCCGAGGGCGAAGCCGTAGACCGCCACCAGGCCGTGCCCGTTGTCCTGGGCGAGCCACATGGCGAGGCCCAGCACCGGGACGCCGACCGCCAGGGCGCGCTCCTTGGGGAGGCGGGTGCGGGTGAGGAAGGCGAGGGCCAGGGTGGCGCCGAGGAAGTAGGTGGCGCCGGAGCTGCCGGCGAAGTTGCGGGGGTCGGTGCTGGGGCCGTCGCCGAAGCCGAGCAGGTCGTCGATCCGGCCGGGCAGCAGGATGCCCGCGAGGAAGAAGGCGAGGGTGAGCGGGCCGCCCCAGTACCACTGGGCGAGCGCGGCGACGGCGGCGAGGGTGGCGAGGTTCCACAGGCCGCCGCCGAGGCCGCCGTTCTGCATGAAGACCGAGGTGAACTCGCGCCACCAGCCGGACTTGGCGGGGTCGGCGTCGAGCGCGTCCATGGCGCCGGACCAGAGCAGTTGGAGCAGCACGCCGCCTACGGCGAGCGCGGTCAGGGCGACCGCCGCCCACGGGATCGGCCGCCCCCGCAGCGTGTCCCGGCCGACCACGCCGAGCCCGCAGTTGACCATCATGACCATCAGCGCGGCCGTGGTCACGTTGAACAGGATCGCCCCCATGACTGCCCCTCCCCCATCACATTCCAACGCCGTTCGAAAACCGGGCAGGGCAAAGCTAGCACAGTTTTCGAACAGTGTTGGAAAGCGTTGTACGGTGGAGCCATGAAGCTCACCAAGGAGCGCATCGTCGATGCGGGCATGGCCGTCTTCGCGGAGGTCGGCTACCACAACCTGTCCATGCGCCAGGTCGCCGACCGCCTCGACGCCCACGCCGGCAGCCTCTACTACCACGTGCGCGGCAAGGACGAGTTGCTCACCCTGATGGCCGACCGCGTCTGCCGACAGGCCTACGACACCGGCACCGCGGCCCTCGCCGCCCTCCCCCCCGACACCACCTGGCGGGACCGGGTCGAGGCCCAGGCCGCCACCCTGCGCCGCAGCATCCAGCAACACCCCGGCGGCGCACTGCTCCTCGCCGAGAGCCCCGGCGTCCTCAGCTCCGGCGGCCTCTCCCTGATGGAACGCCTGCTGCGCACCCTCCTCGACGCCGGCCTGCCCACCGTCCACTGCGGCATCGCCGCCGACATCCTGCTCAGCCACGTCACCGGCTTCGTCCTCCAGGAACAGAACCAGCCACCGGCCCCACCACCCGTCAGCGCCGAGCTCTACACCGACCTGTGCGCGGAGTTTCCGCTGATCATGGGCGAGTTGATCCCCCGAATCGGCCAGGACGAGAAGTTCACCCAGAGCATCCGACTGCTCTGCACCGGCTTCGCCGCCCTCGTCCCGGGCGTCAGCCCTGCTGCGGCGGACGACGGCGCAGGCTCAACAGCAGCAGCACCACCGCCGACAGCACCGCCGACAGGCGCAGCACGCCCGGGGCCGCCGACCAGCTGATCTGACTGAACTGCGCACCGGCCTGCACGCCCGCGCCGCCCTGGGCACCCGGCTTGGCCTGCATGGCGTGCAGGGTGGCCGCGCTCATCGTGATCAGCGGGATCCCGAGGATGACGAACTTGCGCATCAGATCGGAGAGTTGGCGGGACAGGTAGCCGAGGGCCCAGCCGACCAGCATGGCCGGGAAGAAGCTCATGGCGGCGCCGCCGATCAGCAGCCCGCAGGAGAGCAGGACCAGCAGGGACGGCCGACGGGCCCCGACGCCCGCGCCCGCACCTGCGCCCGCACCGGCAGTTGCGCCCGCACCGGCACCGGCCTGGCCGGCGGGGGCGGTCGGCTGCGCCTTCGCCTTCCCCGCGGCGGCGGCCCTCCACCTGGCCTTGCGCTGCTTCTTCCCCTTCGCCGAGGCCGCCGCAGCCGCCCCAGCCGCAGCCCCCGCCGGATCGGCGGCCTGCGCACCCGCCGCTCCCGCCCCGTCCCCGGCACGCTGCTCGGGGATCGGCTTCGGCGGAGCCTGCGGCGCGTCCGAGAAGTTGAGCAGCACCAGATCCCAGCCGTTCGCGCCGGAGCTGTACACCTGGGGCGGCGGGATGGAGCCCGGATCGTCCTCGGGCCCGTCGAAGCGCGGCTTGTCCAGCTGGACGGGCGGCGCCCCGGCCCCCGGGGTGCGCGGCGTCCGGGGCGGGTCCAACGGCACCGACGGGGTCCCGCCGCCCGGCGCCGCCGTGTCGTACACGCTGTCCCCGTCGGAGGCACCGGACGGACCGGACGGACCGGAGGCGCCGGATGCACCCGAACCGCCCGAACCACCCTTGTCACCGGCAGCACCGGACCCGGCAGACCCGCCGGAGGCCCCGGCCCCGCCCCCCGAACGGCCGCTCCACGGCCCGCTCCTGCGCCACCACTCGCCGTCCGTCATCACCGACACCCCGCCTCGCGCCCGAACCCCGGCCCACCGGACCACCCTCGGCCGTGACGCTACCCACCCCGCCCCCGCCCGCGCGAGTCCTGAGGACCGGTCCACCACGGGCCGCCGCACGGACACCCCGCCGTCCGCCCGCCCGACTAACCTAGGTCGAATGACCACACAGCAGGGCCCTCAACGCCAGGGCAGGTCCGCCGCCGGCCCCCGCACCCTCGCCGAGGAGTTGCGCGCCCGCCCCGACGACGCGCTCGCCGCCCTGCTCCGCTCCCGCCCCGACCTGCTCAACCCCGTCCCCGGCGACCTCACCCAGCTGTCCGCCCGGCTCTCCTCCCGCGCCTCGGCGCTGCGCGCCCTGGAGCGCCTGGACCGCTTCACCCTGCAAGTCGCCGAGGCCCTGGCCACCGCCCCGGACGGCACCGGCCTGGCCACCGTCCGCACCCTGCTGACCGGCCCGGCCAAGGTCAAGCCGCACCCCGGCGCGACCCCGCTGACGCCCGCCGACCGGTCCGCCGTCGCCGCCGCCCTCCCCCGGGCGATCGCCACCCTGCGCGACCGGGCGCTGCTCTGGGGCCCGGACAACGGCCTGCGGCTGGTCCTCGCCGTCCGCGAGGCACTCGCCCCGACGGCCGCCAACCCCGGCCGCACCGGCCTCGGCCCGACCCTCTCCGACGCGACCGTCGGCATGTCCCCGGCCCGGCTGCAACAGCTGCTCGCCTCCGCCGGGCAGCCCGCCACCCCGGACCCGGTCACCGCCGTCGACGCGCTCACCTCCCTGCTGAACGACCGCGCCCGCTGCGCGGCGCTGCTCGACACCGCCCCCGAGGCGGCGCTGCGGCTGCTGGAACGGCTGGTCTGGGGGCCGCCGACCGGCACCGTCCCGGACGCCACCCGCCCGGTCACCGCCGAGGACGCGCAGAGCCCCGTCGAGTGGCTGCTCGCCCGCGGGCTGCTGCTGCCCAGCGGGCCGGGCAGCGTCGTCCTGCCGCGCGAACTGGCCCTGCACCTGCGCGGCGGCCGCACCCACCGCGCCGTCGAGCCGGTCCAGCCCGAGCCCGCCCCGGCCGCCGCCCCGCGCGATCCACAGGCTGTGGACGGCGCGGCGGCCGGCCAGGCCCACACCGCCGTCAAGACCGTCGAGGAACTCCTCGACACCTGGGGCCTCACCCCGCCGCCCACGCTGCGCGCCGGCGGCCTCGGCGTCCGCGACCTCAAGCGCACCGCACAGGCCCTGGAGACCACCGAGCAGCAGGCCGCCTTCTGGCTCGAACTCGCCTACGCCGCCGGACTGCTGGCCCCCGACGGCGAGGCCGACGAACGCTGGGCCCCGACCCCGGCCTACGACGGCTGGCTCCAGCGGGACACCGCCGAACGCTGGTCCGTCCTCGCCGCCGCCTGGCTCGCCGCCACCCGCGTCCCCGCCCTCACCGGCACCCCGGACGGCAAGGGCAAGCCGCGCGCCGCCCTCGGGCCCGAACTCGACCGCACCCTCGCCCCGTCCGTCCGCCGCGCCACCCTCGCGCTGCTCGCCGAGCTCCCGCCCGGCACCCCCGCCACCGCCGCCGAACTCCTGCCCACCCTGCGCTGGCAGCGCCCGCTGCGCGGCGGCCCGACCGGCCCGGACGGCCACGAGCTGCGCGACGACCTCACCGCCTGGACCCTCGCCGAGGCCGAACTCCTCGGCGTCACCGGCCGCGGCGCCCTCGCCGCCCCCGCCCGCGCCCTGCTCACCGCCGAATCCGACCCGGCCGAGGTGCTCGCCCCGCTGCTGCCGCAGCCGCTCGACCACGTGATCCTGCAACCGGACCTCACCGCGATCGCCCCCGGCCCGCTGCTCACCCCGCTCGCCCAGGCCCTCGCGCTGTGCGCCGACATCGAGTCCAAGGGCGGCGCCACCGTCTACCGCTTCACCCCGGTGTCCGTCCGCCGCGCCCTCGACGCCGGACGCACCGCCGCCGACCTGCGGGCCTTCCTGGAGCAGCACTCCCGGACGCCCGTCCCGCAGCCGCTCGCCTACCTGATCGACGACGTCGCCCGCCGGCACGGCGTCCTGCGGGTCGGCGCCGCCTCCTCCTACCTGCGCTGCGACGACCCGTCCCTGCTGAACGAGGTCCTCGCCGACCGCCGCTCCGCCGACCTGCGGCTGCGGCTGCTCGCCCCCACCGTCCTCGCCGCCCAGGCCGCCCCGGACGCCCTGCTCGCCGCCCTGCGCGCGATGGGCTACGCCCCGGCCGCCGAGTCCGCCGAGGGCGACGTCCTGATCACCCGCCAGGACAGCCACCGCACCCCGCCCCGCACCGCCCCCGCGCCCGTCCCGGACGGCCCGCCGACCCCGGACGACACCCTGCTCGCCGCCGCCATCAAGGCCATCCGGGCCGGCGACCGCGCCGCCACCGTCAACCGCCGGGACTCCACCCCCGACCCGCGCCAGCTGCCCCGCACCGCCGCCGCCGAGACCCTCGCGGCCCTGCAGACCGCCGTCCTGCTCGGCGAACGGATGTGGATCGGCTACCTCAACGCCGAGGGCATCGCCAGCCAGCGGATCATCGACCCGGTCAAGGTCGAAGGCGGCTTCGTCACCGCCTTCGACCACCACGCCGACGAGCTCCGCACCTTCGCCCTGCACCGCATCACCGGCGTCGCGGAGCTCGACGAGTAACCCCGGCGGCAGGGCCGGGCTCAGTGCCCCTGCGACTCCTTCATCTTCTCCTTGACGGCCTTGTCCGCCAGGCTGCCGATCTCCCCCTGCCCGACCGGCAGCGAGCCGCCGCCGACCTGGTCGGCGATCAGGAATCCGGGCGCGGCGAGCAGCCCGCCGGGCCCCTCCCCGATCCCCGCGAGGGCGTGCGCGGAGCCTGCGGACGAGGCGGTGGCCGCGAAGGCCGTGCCCATCAGGGCGAGAGCGGTGAGAACGCGCTTCGACTTCTTCATGACCGGCTCAACGAGCGATGCGCACCGCGGTCACCCGGCGCCGTCGCCCGGAGCGCGGGCTCGGTCGCCCGTACGAACGGAAGGAGCCCGTTCCCGTTCGGAAGGAGCCCGACCACGTTCGCCGCGGAATGCGCGACACTGGAGGGTCTGCGTCAATCCAGCCTGTCAGCCAGTGGAGGGCTTCCCCGCGTGAACGACGGACCGCTCATCGTCCAGAGCGACAAAACTCTTCTCCTGGAGATCGATCACCCCAAGGCCGCCGAGTGCCGCCGCGTCATCGCGCCGTTCGCCGAGTTGGAACGCGCCCCCGAGCACGTGCACACGTACCGGGTGACGCCGCTCGGGCTGTGGAACGCGCGGGCGGCGGGGCACGACGCCGAGCAGGTGGTCGACGCCCTGGTGACGTACTCGCGCTACCCGGTGCCGCACGCGCTGCTGGTGGACGTGGCGGACACCATGGGCCGCTACGGGCGGCTCCAACTGCTCAAGCACCCGACGCACGGGCTGGTGCTCGCCACCACCGACCGGCCGGTGCTGGAGGAGGTGCTGCGCTCCAAGAAGATCGCGCCGCTGGTCGGCGCCCGGGTCGACCCGGACACGGTGGTGGTGCACCCCTCCGAGCGCGGCCAGATCAAGCAGGTGCTGCTCAAGCTCGGCTGGCCGGCCGAGGACTTCGCCGGGTACGTGGACGGCGAGGCGCACCCGATCGAGCTGGACGAGGACGGCTGGCGGCTGCGCCCGTACCAGGCGCAGGCCGTCGAGGGCTTCTGGCACGGCGGCTCGGGCGTCGTGGTGCTGCCCTGCGGCGCCGGCAAGACGCTGGTCGGCGCGGCCGCGATGGCGCACGCCAAGTCGACGACGCTGATCCTGGTCACCAACACCGTCTCGGCCCGCCAGTGGAAGCACGAGCTGGTCAAGCGCACCTCGCTCACCGAGGAGGAGATCGGTGAGTACAGCGGGACGCGCAAGGAGATCCGCCCGGTCACCATCGCCACCTATCAGGTGATGACCACCAAGCGGAAGGGCGCCTACGCGCACCTGGAGCTGTTCGACGCCCGCAACTGGGGCCTGGTGGTCTACGACGAGGTGCACCTGCTGCCGGCGCCGGTGTTCAAGTTCACCGCCGACCTCCAGGCCCGCCGCCGCCTGGGCCTGACCGCGACGCTGGTGCGCGAGGACGGCCGCGAGGGCGACGTGTTCAGCCTGATCGGGCCCAAGCGCTTCGACGCGCCGTGGAAGGAGATCGAGGCACAGGGCTACATCGCGCCCGCCGACTGCTGCGAGGTGCGGGTCACCCTGACCGACTCGGAGCGCCTGGCGTACGCCACCGCCGAGCCCGAGGAGCGCTACCGCTTCTGCGCCACCACGGCGACCAAGCGGCGGGTGGTGGAGGCGCTGGTGAAGAAGCACGAGAAGGACCAGACGCTGGTCATCGGCCAGTACATCGACCAGCTGGACGAGCTCGGCGAGGTGCTGGACGCGCCCGTGATCAAGGGCGAGACCAGCAACGCCCAGCGCGAGAAGCTGTTCGAGGCGTTCCGCAACAAGGAGATCGGCGTCCTGGTGGTCTCCAAGGTCGCGAACTTCTCGATCGACCTGCCCGAGGCCACCGTGGCCATCCAGGTCTCCGGGACGTTCGGCTCCCGCCAGGAGGAGGCCCAGCGCCTGGGCCGCGTCCTGCGTCCGAAGGCGGACGGCCACTCGGCGCACTTCTACTCGGTGGTCGCCCGGGACACCGTGGACCAGGACTTCGCCGCCCACCGGCAGCGATTCCTGGCCGAGCAGGGCTACGCGTACCGCATCATCGACGCGGACGACGTGCTGTAGGGCGTGCGGCCGGGCGTGCGGCAGGACACGCCCCGGTACCGGACACCGTCGCGCCCGAGGAGGACCACGCGCGCGGCGGTGCCCGGGGCGGCGCCGCCGTCGCGCACGTCCTCCGGGCCGTACGGGGGCCGGGACCCGCGGGCCCGGGACCTGCGGGGCTGGAACCCCGGGGCGCACGGGTCTAGGATCGTCCGTCTGCCCCCTCCCGAACCGTGGTACCCGCTGAAGTCGCGCGGGCAGCCGGGGGAGGCGCCGACCGCACGGCAACCGGTCGGCCGTACCCACCGTGAGCTCCATCGATCCGCTGCGCCCGCTTCCGGCGCAGCCGGGAAGGTTCGCTGTGCCCGCCACCCCCACCACCGACCCCCTCCAGCGCGAACGCGACCACCTGGCCGCGTCCCGGTCCGCGCTGCGAGCGATGCGCGAGGACGTCCAGTCGCTGGACCTGCGCGACGTGACCGGCACCTGGGTGTCCGCCGCCGTCCTCCAGAACCAGATCGAGGCCCGGATCGCCGCCCTCGCCGACCTCTCGCACACCCCGCTGTTCTTCGGCCGCCTGGACTACCTGCACACGATCAGCGAGGAGCTGAGCGAAGGAGGCGGCGGGGAGAGCTTCTACATCGGGCGCCGGCACGTCCACGACGCCGACGGCGACCCGATGGTGATCGACTGGCGCGCGCCGGTCTCCCAACCGTTCTACCGGGCCAGCCGCACCGAGCCGCTGGACGTCGAACGCCGCCGCCGTTTCGGCTACACCGGCGGCGAGCTCACCGCCTACGAGGACGAGCACCTGAGCGACCCGGCGGAGGCGGACACCGCCTCCGCCCTGCTCGCCGCCGAGATCGAGAAGCCCCGCGTCGGCCCGATGCGCGACATCGTCGCCACCATCCAGCCCGAGCAGGACGAGATCGTCCGCTCCGACGTGACGGGCACCATCTGCGTCCAGGGCGCCCCCGGCACCGGGAAGACGGCCGTGGGCCTGCACCGCGTCGCGTACCTGCTGTACGCGCACCGCGAGCGCCTCGCCCGGACGGGCACGCTGGTGATCGGGCCGAACAACGCCTTCCTCTCCTACATCGAGCAGGTGCTCCCGGCCCTGGGCGAGCTGGACGTCAACCAGGCGACCGTGCAGCAGCTGGTCGGGCACGTCGAGGTGCGCGGCGAGGACGACCCGCGGGCGGCCCGGCTGAAGGGCGACGCCCGGATGGCCGAGGTGCTGCGCCGGGCGGTGCGCGCGGGCATCACGCTGCCCACCGAGCCCTGCGTGGTGGTCCGCGGCTCCCGCCGCTGGCGCGTCCAGGTGCACGAACTCACCGCGATCATCGAGGAGTTGAAGAGCCGCGAGGTGCGCTACGGCGCCGCCAGGGACGCCCTGCCGCAGCGGATCGCGCACACCGTGCTGCTGAAGATGGAACAGTCCGGCGAGGCCCCCGACGACCGGGTGCAGGACGCGGTGGCCCGCAACGCCGCGGTCAAGGCGGTGGCCAAGGAGTGCTGGCCGGCGGTCGACCCGGCGAAGCTGGTGCTGCGGCTGCTCTCCGACCCGGAGTTCCTGGCCGCCTGCGCGGAGGGCGTGCTGACCCCGGAGGAGCAGCAGGCGGTGCTGTGGCCCAAGCCGGGCCGCTCGGTGAAGACGGCCCGCTGGACGCAGGCCGACGCCGTCCTGGTCGACGAGGCGACGGACCTGGTGCAGCGCACCCCCTCGCTCGGGCACGTGGTGCTGGACGAGGCGCAGGACCTCTCCCCGATGCAGTACAGAGCGGTCGGCCGGCGCTGCACGACCGGCTCGGCGACCGTCCTCGGCGACCTCGCCCAGGGCACCACCCCGTGGGCGACGGCGAGCTGGCCGGACGCGCTGCGCCACCTGGGCAAGCCGGACGCCCACGTCGAGGAGCTGACCAAGGGCTTCCGGGTGCCGGAGGAGGTCATCGCGTACGCCTCCCGGCTGCTCCCGGCGATCGCCCCGGGCCTGGCCCCGGCGACCTCCGTCCGCGACGCCCCCGGCTCGCTGACGATCCGCCGCCTCCCGGACGCGGAGGCCGTGCCCGCCGTCGTGGCGGCCTGCCGCGAGGCGCTGGAGCACGAGGGCTCGACCGGACTGATCGCCGCCGACGCCCGGATCCCGCTGCTCGCCGAGGCGCTGACCGCGGCCGGCCTGCCGTACCTGTCCCCCGGCGCCGAGACCAGCGCCGAGGCCCGGCTGACGCTCGTGCCGGCCTCGCTGGCCAAGGGTCTGGAGTACGACTACGTGGTGCTGGACGAGCCGGCCGCGGTGATCGCGGGCGAGCCGGACGAGCGGACCGGCCTGCGGCGGCTGTATGTGGCGCTCACCCGTGCCGTCTCCGGCCTGACGGTGCTGCACGGCGAACCGCTGCCCGCGCAGCTGCGCTGAGGAACCGAGCGGCGGGGGCCGGCCCCACCGGGACCGGCCCCCGCCCTCCTCGCGCGCTCAGGCGTCGATCTGGGCCCGCCACTCGGCGACCTTCGCCGCGTCCACCGGCGTCCGCCAGCCGTCGACCCGCACCGCGCCGCCGACGTGGAAGCCGTCGAAGCCCTCGGCCCGCAGCCCCTTCAGGTGTTCGGCCCGCAGGCCGCCGCCGATCAGGATCCGCTGCCCGTACCCGGGCTCGCCCGCGCGGGCCAGCTCCGCCAGGAGCACCTCGTACCCGGCGTCGACGCCGGCGGGCGCGCCCGAGGTGAGGAAGGTGTCCAGCCCGGGCAGCGCGCCGACGGCGGACCGCAGGGCGGCCCGGTCGGTGCTGTGGTCGATCGCCCGGTGGAAGGTCCAGCGGCAGCCGGCCACCGCCTCGGCGACGGCGGCGGTGGCGGCCAGGTCGACGGCGCCGTCGGCGTGGAGGAAGCCGAAGACGAACTCCTCGGCGCCCTCGGCCCGCAACGCGGCGGCCCGGGCGGCCAGTTCGTCCAGGTCGCCGGGCGCGAAGCCGTCCCGGATCCGGAGCATGACGCGCAGCGGGATGTCGACGGCGGCCCGGATCCGGGCGAAGTCCTCGACGGACGGGGTGAGCCCGTCCGCGGCCATGTCGGTGACCAGTTCGAGCCGGTCGGCGCCGCCCGACTCGGCAGCCTGGGCGTCCTGGGGCGTCAGCGCGATGACTTCGAAAATTGGTCTAGACATATCAGTAGGTTGCCACATCCGGCCGGGCCCGGCGAGCACTTCGCCCCGCCCCCCGGGTCACGCCAGGCTGCGCCCCTTCCCGGAGTCCCCGCCGAACCATCCGCCGAACCGTCCGCCGGGCCCGTCGCCGGCCCCGATCCGGCGCATCGCCACCGCGGCCGCCACCAGGAGCAGCAGCACCGGCGCCGCCATCGGCAGCACGTGCCAGAACCCGCGGCCCTCGCGCCAGATGTTGAACAGGCCCGCGAACATCGTCAGCGACAGCACCGCGACCCCGACGGCCGCCGGCAGCACCCGGCCGCGCAGCGCGGTGAAGGTCAGCAGCAGCGGCCCGATCAGCAGCGCCGCGAACCACTGCATGTCCAGCGGGAAGGTGGAGTCGCCCCAGTGCTGGAGCGCCACCAGCAGCCCGCCCCCGAGGACCGATGCCAGCGCCAGCCCGCCGGAACGCCAGGAGGCCCTGGGCAGCAACTCCGTCGGCGCCGCGGCCAGCAGCAGCGCCCCCAGCACGAACGGCATGGTGGCCACGCTGCTGTCCCCCACCCCCCAGAGGTCGAATTCCGGCGGCAGCACGACGGCCTGCGCCAGCACGAACAGCGCGGAGACGGCCTGGAGCAGCGAGATGACCCGCACCGCCGTCCAGCGCCCCGTCACGACGGCCACCGCGAGCAGCAGCGCGATCACCGGCGGCGCGATGGTCAGCGCGTACGTGGTGTACGAGGGGTCCCAGGTCAGCCGGCGGGCGGCCCGCTCCGCATCGCTCACCCACGGCACCAGCGCCGCACCGGCCAGCGCCCCGGCGACCATCGGCGCGGCCAGCGCGAGCACCCGCCCGGCCAGCGAGGAGCCGGTCAGCCCGAGCCGCACCCGCAGCCCGTACGCGGCCAGGTCGAACGCCTCACGGGCGACGGCCGAGCGGCCCGCCTCCGCCGTGGTGTCGGCGAACACCGCGGCCAGTTCCTCGCCGCGCTCCCGGCGGTAGCGGGGCGGGTAGAACTGCAACGCCGCCCGCAGCGCGGCCGAAGGCGCCCCCATCGTCGGTGTGGTCATCGTCATGCGAAGAACCCCCTCATCGTCGACTTCCCCTCCGGCTCCGGCTTGCCCTGGAGCGCCGACCAGACGTTCGCGAGACGGCGCTCCGCCTCGGTGGCGACGGCCCGCAGCCGCTCCGCCTCGGAGGCCAGCGCCTCCCGGCCGACGCTGGTCAGCGCGTAGCTGCGCCGCGCCCGCCCGTCCACGACCTCCTCCGCGGCGACCTCGATCAGCCCCTGCTGGAGCAGCCGGTCGAGGGCGCCGTACAGGGTGCCGGTGCGCATCTTGACCCGGCCCTCGGAGATGGCGGCGATCTCCTGGATGAGGGCGTAGCCGTGTCTCGGGGCGTCCGCCAGAGCGGTGAGCAGCAGCAGCGTCGGCTCCTGCATCGAGCGTTCAGTCATACGACTACATATATCGTCAACCTACCTATAGGTCCAGTACTCCCGCCGCCCGGTCCACGACGCGGACCACGAGCGGGCTGGGAACGGCCCAGGAGCGGGACAGGAGCAGGCTGGGAACGGACCACGAGCGGGCTAGGAGAGCTCCCCCACCGGCGCGACCACCGCGCCCTGCTTGCCGCACACCCAGTGCGGCTCCGGCCCCAGCTCCGGCTCCACGCCGAGCGCGTGCGGGTCCCCGTCGGCGGCGCAGGCGGTGCACAGCGGCCAGCGCCCGTACGCCTCCAGCAGCGCGTCCTGGACGTCCTGGGCGACCAGCCCGAGCACGTACCCGGTGCCGTCCGGCCACTGCTCCAGCCACCAGCGGCGGTGCGTCACGGCCTGCTCCACCAGGGAGACGACGGCGGCGTCCGCCACGTCCCGCGCGGTGAGGTCGGCCAGGATCAGCGCCCGCGCGTTGTGCAGCGCGGTCTCGATGTCGTCGGAAGCCATCTGTCCATTCTCCGGTAGAACGCCGTGTGGGCGGCCCCCCGAAGGGGACCGCCCACACGATCGGGAACCAGCCGATCCGATCGGTGCGATCAGGATCAGAAGTCCATGTCACCGCCCGGCATGCCGCCGCCGGCGGCCGCAGCGGCCTTCTCCGGCTTGTCGGCGATGACGGCCTCGGTGGTGAGGAACAGCGCCGCGATGGAGGCGGCGTTCTGCAGCGCGGAGCGGGTCACCTTGGCCGGGTCGATGATGCCCTCGGCGATCAGGTCGACGTAGGTGTTGGTGGCCGCGTTCAGGCCGTGACCGGCGGGGAGGTTGCGCACCTTCTCCACCACGACGCCACCCTCCAGGCCGGCGTTGGTCGCGATCTGCTTGATCGGGGCCTCCAGCGCGACCTTGACGATGTTGGCACCGGTGGCCTCGTCGCCCTCCAGCTCCAGCTTGTCGAAGGCGACCGAGGCCTGGAGCAGCGCGACGCCGCCACCGGCGACGATGCCCTCCTCGACGGCAGCCTTCGCGTTGCGGACGGCGTCCTCGATGCGGTGCTTGCGCTCCTTGAGCTCCACCTCGGTGGCCGCGCCGGCCTTGATGACGGCCACGCCGCCGGCCAGCTTGGCGAGGCGCTCCTGGAGCTTCTCGCGGTCGTAGTCCGAGTCGCTGTTCTCGATCTCGGCGCGGATCTGGTTCACGCGGCCGGCGACCTGCTCGCTGTCACCGCCACCGTCGACGATGGTGGTCTCGTCCTTGGTGATGACCACCTTGCGGGCGGTGCCCAGCAGGTCGATGCCGGCGTTCTCCAGCTTGAGGCCGACCTCCTCGGAGATCACGGTGCCACCGGTGAGGATGGCGATGTCGCCGAGCATGGCCTTGCGGCGGTCGCCGAAGCCCGGGGCCTTGACGGCGACGGACTTGAAGGTGCCGCGGATCTTGTTCACGACCAGGGTCGACAGGGCCTCGCCCTCGACGTCCTCGGCGATGATGACGAGCGGCTTGCCGCTCTGCATGACCTTCTCCAGCAGCGGCAGCAGGTCCTTGACCGAGCCGATCTTGGAGTTGGCGATGAGGATGTAGGGGTCCTCGAAGGTCGCCTCCATGCGCTCCAGGTCGGTCGCGAAGTAGGCGGAGATGTAGCCCTTGTCGAAGCGCATGCCCTCGGTGAGCTCGAGCTCCAGACCGAAGGTGTTGCTCTCCTCGACGGTGATGACGCCTTCCTTGCCGACCTTGTCCATGGCCTCGGCGATGAGCTCGCCGATCTGGGTGTCGGCGGCCGAGATGGAGGCGGTGGAGGCGATCTGCTCCTTGGTCTCCACGTCCTTGGCCTGGGCCAGCAGCTGGTCGGAGACGGCGGCGACGGCCTTCTCGATGCCGCGCTTCAGGGCCATCGGGTTGGCGCCGGCGGCGACGTTGCGCAGACCCTCGCGAACCAGGGCCTGGGCGAGCACGGTGGCGGTGGTGGTGCCGTCACCCGCGACGTCGTCGGTCTTCTTGGCGACCTCCTTGACGAGCTCCGCGCCGATCTTCTCGTAGGGGTCCTCGAGCTCGATCTCCTTGGCGATGGAGACACCGTCGTTGGTGATCGTGGGGGCGCCCCACTTCTTCTCCAGCACGACGTTGCGACCCTTGGGGCCGAGCGTGACCTTCACTGCGTCGGCGAGCTGGTTCATGCCACGCTCAAGGCCGCGGCGAGCTTCCTCATCAAAGGCGATGATCTTGGCCATCAGAAGTGGTCCTCCGGGACACGGTCGACTGCTCGGACCAAGGGGTGCCCGCGACGGACGGCCCTGGTGTGCGGGGGTCCTTTCCCCTACCGCTCCCGGGGGCCTCACCGACCCGGTCCGCTGTCACTCTCACGCTGTGAGTGCTAACGCCAATAATTAGCACTCGGGGTGGTCGAGTGCAAGCCCAATCGCGATCCCGCGAGCCGCCCGGGGCGCTCCCGCCGACCCGCGCAACTCCCCGCCGGGGAACGCCGACGGGCCCGTACGACGCGTGTCGCACGGGCCCGTCGAGAAGCGAGTGGTCACCAGCCGTGGGCCGCGCCGAGCTCCTGGGGTCGGAAGGGGGTCACACCGCGGCGCGGACCATGTCCGCCTGCGGGCCCTTCTGTCCCTGGGAGATCTCGAACTCGACCCGCTGGCCCTCCTCGAGGGTGCGGTAGCCGTCCATCTGGATCGCGCTGTAGTGGACGAAGACGTCCGCACCACCGTCGACCGCGATGAAGCCGTAGCCCTTCTCCGCGTTGAACCACTTGACGGTGCCCTGAGCCATTCCGAACTCCCCTAGTGCTGTGCTGGCCCTTCACGCGCCCGCAGGTCGCGGGCCCGGGTCTGGTTTGAAGGCCGGCCCGGGGAACCCCCCCTGGGCGCAGCCGTGCACGCCGCAACCCTCCGCCGGGGGTGCCTGACGGCGCCCTGTGAGCGGGTGATTACGTCGACCGCGGCTGAATGTATCCGGATCGACGCCCTCTGCAACAGGGTCAGCTGCGGGGAATTCCGGCACCGCGCCAAGGGGCAGGACGGGCCAAAGCGGGAGGAATTCGGCATTTCACGCCGGACATAGCGGACGGATTACTACAAATCCCCGCGGGAATTCTGACATCTGCCTGACATGTTTCACGGCCCAGGCACCCGACCGGTCTCAGCGGCCGGACGACCGTCCGGCGATTCGCGGGTGATTCGCGGGTGAGGATGAGGGGAAGCCCTGTTCCCAACCGAGCCACACTCTACTCCGACTTGACCCCGCCATATTCCCGCCGAAATGCGGCCGGCCGCCCGTGCGTACGGAGAACGGAATTCCGTACGCGCGGACGGCCGGTCGGACGAGCGGCTCGGGCGGGGTGCCCGGATCGGGGCGCGGCTCAGCAGCCGCCGGCCACCGCCGGGATGATCGAGACGCTGGCGCCGTCCGCGATCCCGGTCGCCAGGCCCTCGGCGAAGCGCACGTCGTCGTCGTTCACGTAGACGTTGACGAAGCGGCGCAGCTTGCCGGCGTCGTCCAGGATGCGGGCGGCGATCCCCGCGTGGTTCTTCTCCAGGTCGGCGATGACCTCGCCCAGGGTGGCGCCCTCGGCGGCCACCTCGGCGGCGCCGCCGGTGTAGGTGCGCAGGATGGTGGGGATACGGACGTTGGCGCTCATGGTTCTCCTAGCGGACAGGGCCCAGCGGGGTGGGGGGTGTTCAGGCGGACGCGAGGCCGGCGTCGTGGAAGGACGCCAGGGTCGGGCGGATGACGGCGGTCATCCCGGCCCCGGCGACGGCGTCCAGGGTCTTCAGGCCGTCGCCGGTGTTGATCGCGACGGTCTCCTTGGCCGGGTCCAGCTGGCCGGTCTCCACCAGCTTCTTCAGCACGCCGACGGTCACCCCGCCCGCGGTCTCGGCGAAGACGCCCTCGGTCCGGGCCAGCAACCGGATCGCGTCCACCACCTCGGCGTCGGTGACGTCCTCGACCGCGCCGCCGGTGCGCCGGGCGATGTCCAGCACGTACGGGCCGTCCGCCGGGTTGCCGATCGCCAGCGACTTGGCGATGGTGTCCGGCTTGACCGGGCGGATCACGTCCTGGCCGGCCTTGAACGCCGCCGACACCGGGGAGCAGCCCGCCGCCTGGGCGCCGAAGACCTTGTACGGCCGGTCCTCGACCAGGCCGAGCCTGATCAGCTCCTGCAGCCCCTTGTCGATCTTGGTCAGCTGGGAGCCGGAGGCGATCGGGATGACGATCTGCTCCGGCAGCCGCCAGCCGAGCTGCTCGCAGATCTCGTACGCCAGCGTCTTGGAGCCCTCGCCGTAGTACGGGCGCAGGTTGACGTTGACGAAGCCCCAGCCCTCGCCGGCCGGGTCGCCGATCAGCTCCGAGCAGAAGCGGTTCACGTCGTCGTAGTTGCCCTCGATGCCGACCAGCTCGCCGCCGTACACCCCGGCCATGACGACCTTGCCCTGCTCCAGGTCGTGCGGGATGAACACGCAGGACTTGAAGCCGGCCCGGGCGGCCGCCGCGCCCACCGCGCCGGCCAGGTTGCCGGTGGAGGAGCAGGAGAGCGTCGTGAAGTCGAAGGCCCGCGCGGCCTCGATGGCGCAGGCCACCACGCGGTCCTTGAACGAGTGGGTCGGGTTGCCCGAGTCGTCCTTGATGTGCAGCTGCGCGGTGAAGCCCAGCTCGCGGCCCAGGTTGTCCGCCTTGACCAGCGGGGTCCAGCCGGGGTTCAGGTTGGGCTTGGTGGCGACGTCGGCCGGGACGGGCAGCAGCGGCGCGTAGCGCCAGATCGAGCTCGGGCCGGCCTCGATCCGGCGGCGCAGCGCCTCGGCGTCCTCGCTGCCGAAGTCGTACGCGATCTCCAGCGGGCCGAAGCACTCCAGGCAGGCGAAGCTCGGACCGAGCGGGAAGCGGGTGCCGCACTCCCGACAGGACAGCGCGGTGGCGGGGCCGAGGTCCACGGATGCGGGTGCGACAGTGTCGATAGCCATGATGGCGGAGGCCTCTCTCCTCATCTTCCCCGTGGCACGGTCGCGCCACAGGCCGGAATTGGCACCTGTCCCGCCGGGGCCTGTCGACAGACAGCCGCGCGAGAAGGTTGCCGGGACGTCAACGGGCCGTTCCCTCAGTCCCTCTGGATGAGCTTGTGAAATTGTGGTGGTGCTCAACGGCGACCCCGGCGTGCAAAGGTCCGGCCGCTGTACGAAGACTGTATCCGAAGGCGTCAACCCCGAACGGGATCGTCCGCCACGCGAGATGGCGCGTCCCACCGACCCCGCCGAGGAGAGTCCCGTGCCCGCCGAACCGACCCCCGCGCTGCTCCCGCAGGCGGCGTCCTGGCTGCGCCGCCGCTCGTGGAGCGCGGTCGACCGGCCGGTGCACTCCCTGCTGGAGGCCAAGCGCCGGACCGGCCACACGGTCAGCGTGGTGCTGCCCGCGCTGGACGAGGAGGCCACCGTCGGCGACATCGTCCGCACCATCCGCCGCGAGCTGATGGAGCGCCTCCCGCTGGTCGACGAACTCGTCGTGGTCGACTCCGGCTCGGCCGACGCCACCGCCGCCGTCGCGGCCCGGGCCGGCGCCCGGGTGGAGTACCGCGACGCGATCCTGCCCCGGCTGCCCGCCGTCCCCGGCAAGGGCGAGGTGCTCTGGCGCTCGCTGCTGGTCACCCGCGGCGACATCGTCTGCTTCGTCGACGCCGACCTGCGCGAGTTCGACCCGGCCTTCGTCTCCGGCATCCTCGGCCCGCTGCTGACCGAACCGGACATCCAGCTGGTCAAGGCCATGTACGACCGGCCGCTGGAGACCGAGGGCGCGGTGGTCCCGGCCGGCGGCGGCCGGGTCACCGAACTGGTCGCCCGCCCGCTGCTCAACCTGCACTGGCCGGAACTCGCCGGTTTCGTCCAGCCGCTCGGCGGCGAGTACGCGGCCCGCCGCGCGCTGCTCGAACGGCTCCCCTTCCCCACCGGCTACGGCGTCGAACTCGGCCTGCTGGTCGACGCGCTGGAGACGGTCGGGCTGGACGCCCTGGCCCAGGTGGACGTCGGCGTCCGGCACCACCGGCACCAGGACGGCCAGGCCCTCGGCCGGATGGCCGCCACCATCTACCGCACCGCCCTCGAACGCCTCGACCGCACCCACCGGCTGAAGGCCTCGGCCGACCTGGTCCACCCGCTGCTGACCCAGTTCACCCGCGACCCGCAGAGCCGGGAGTTCACCGCCCACACCCACCCGGTGACCGCCCTGGAACGCCCGCCCATGCACACCGTGCCCGAGTACGCGACCCGACACTGAACACCCACCGAAAGGGTTTGCCGCTCCGGAGCCCCGGCAACGTACCAACCATGGGCGATCTCACGACCGAACGTTCGAGTGCGACCGGCACCGCCCCCGTCCTGGTGGCCTCCAATCGGGGACCGGTGTCGTTCAGCACCGCGGACGACGGCACGCTGACCCTCCGCCGCGGCGGCGGAGGCCTGGTCTCCGGCCTCTCCGCCATCGACGACCCCGACGCCGTCTGGGTCTGCGCCGCCCTCGGCGCGGCCGACCGGCAGGCCGCCAGAGGGGCCCCGGACGGCCGCCTCGACCTCGCCGGGCACGACGTGGGCGGCCAGGCCGTCCGCATGCTGGACATCGATCCCGACACCTTCGCCCGCGCCTACAACGGCGTCGCCAACTCCACCCTCTGGTTCGTCCACCACCTGCTCTACGCCACCCCCACCGCCCCCGCCTTCGACGCCGGGTTCCGCACCGAGTGGGCCGCCTACCGCGCCTACAACGCCGCCTTCGCCGAGGCGCTGGCCGCCGAGGCCGCCCCCGGGGCCGCCGTGCTGGTCCAGGACTACCACCTCTCGCTGACCCCTGCCCTGCTCCGCGCCGCCCGCCCCGACCTGCGGATCGGCCACTTCTCGCACACCCCGTGGGCCCCGCCCGAGTACTTCCGGCTGCTGCCCGACGACGTCGCCGAGGCCGTCCTCACCGGCATCCTGGGCGCCGACCGGGCCGGCTTCCTGACCCGCCGCTGGGCGCTGGCCTTCGCCGACTGCTGCGCCGACCTGCTCGGTGCCGAGGTCGACCGGGACGCCATGACCGTCACCCACGCCGGCCGCACCACCCGGCTCGGCGTGCACGCGCTCGGCGCCGACGCCGACTTCCTGCGCGAGCGCTCCCACCGCCCGGACGTCGACGAACGCCTCGCCGCCCTCCGCGAGGCCGTCGGCGGGCGGCGCACCATCGTCCGGGTCGACCGCACCGAGCTGAGCAAGAACATCGTCCGCGGCCTCCAGGCCTACCGGCACCTGCTGCGCACCCGCCCCGAATGGCACGACCGGGTGGTGCACATCGCCTTCGCCTACCCCTCGCGCACCGACCTCGCCGAGTACCGCGCCTACACCGCGCAGGTCCAACGGCTCGCCGAGGACATCAACGCCGAGTTCGCCACCCCCGCCTGGCAGCCGCTGATCCTGCACGTCGACGACGACTTCCCGCGTTCCCTGGCCGCCTACCGGCTCGCCGACGTGGCCCTGGTCAACCCGATCCGGGACGGCATGAACCTGGTCGCCAAGGAGGTTCCGGTGGTGTCCGACCACGGCTGCGCCCTGGTGCTCTCCCGCGAGGCCGGCGCGCACGCCGAACTCGCCGAGGACGCGCTCACCGTCAACCCGTACGACGTCATCGCCACCGCCGACGCCCTGCACGCCGGCCTCACCATGCCCGATGGGGAGCGCGCCGACCGCACCAAGCGCCTCGCGGCGGCGGCCACCGCGCTGCCCCCGCAGCAGTGGTTCCTCGACCAGCTCAACGCGCTGTGAACCGGCTCAACGCGCTCTGAGC
Source organism: Kitasatospora sp. NPDC087271 (assembly GCF_044744605.1). Classification (NCBI taxonomy): domain Bacteria; kingdom Bacillati; phylum Actinomycetota; class Actinomycetes; order Kitasatosporales; family Streptomycetaceae; genus Kitasatospora; species Kitasatospora sp. NPDC087271. The sequence continues at coordinate 4,274 of NZ_JBIUYQ010000004.1, read as the reverse complement.
CCGCTCAACGCGCTGCCGTCCGGCTCAGACCGCGCCGACGGCCGCGCCCAGCGCCGCGAGCAGTTCCACCACGCCGGCCGGGCCCGGGACCACCAGGTCGGCCCGGTCGGCGAGTTCGCGCACCGGCGCGTCCCCCACCGCGCCGCTGCACACCAGCAGCCCCGCCACCCCCTCGCCGCGCAGCTTCTCCACCGCCGCGAAGGCCGCCACGTCCCCCAGGTCGTCCCCCGCGTACAGCACCGAACCTGCCCCGCGCTCGCGCAGGAAACCGGTCAGCGCCGCGCCCTTGTCCACCCCCGGCGGCCGCAGCTCCAGCACCAGCCGCCCGGGCTCCACCACCAGCCCGTGCCCGGCCGCCAGCTCGCCGACCGGCGCCCGCAGCAGCTCCAGCGCCTCCTCGGGCGCCGCCGTGCGCCGGGTGTGCACCGCCAGCGAGCGACCCTTGTCCTCCAGCCACGTCCCCTCGGGCGCCCCCGCCGCCGCCAGCAGGCCAGGCAGCGCCGCCCGCGCCCCGGCCACCCCGGGGTGCACCGGCGGCGCGGTCACCTCGCCGCCCTCCCAGCGCTCGGCGCCGTAGTGCCCCAGCACCACGACCCCGGGCAGCCCGTCCAGGCCGCCGTACTCCGCCGCCAGCGCGGCCGGCCGACCCGTCACCACCACCACGGCCCGCACCGCCGGCACCAGCGCCCGCAGCGCGGCCGCCGCCCCCGGATGTGCCCGCGCCCGATCGGGATCCGCCACGATCGGCGCCAGCGTCCCGTCGAAGTCCAGCGCGATCACCGCCTCGCCCGGCGCCGCCAGGATCGCCCGCAGCCCGTCCCGACCGGCAGCCGTGACCGGCGCCCACTTCTCGTCAAAGCCCATGCCCGAGCCCTACCCCGCGGCCCCGTCCCGCTACCGTGCCGCCCGCCGGGCCTCCCGGATCCGGCGCAGCCGGTTCACCAGGACCGGGGCGTGCGCCAGGGCCTCCGGCCGGTCCAGCAGCGCGTTCAGCAGCTGGTAGTACCGGGTGGAGGAGAGCCCCAGCTCCTCCCGGATCGCCCGCTCCTTGGCCCCGGCCGTCCGCCACTGCCGCCCCTCCAGGGCCAGCACCGCCACGTCCCGCTCACTCAGCTCGCCCACCAGGACACCTCCGCCATCACTACGGAGTGTCATTCTCCCGCGTGAGCCGGACACACTGTGCGCCCTCCGGCACCCGGCCGCCCCGGCTAGCGTCGGCGGTATGACCACGCCCAGCTTCGCCGTGCACATCCCCACCGCCGACCTCGAACCCGATCCGCTCGACCCGGCCCAGATCGTCTCCGGCACCCCGGAGGTCTCCGGACTGGTCCTCGCCGAGTCCCCCGACGGCCGCCAGCTGCGCGGCATCTGGCAGATCACCCCCGGCGTGGTCACCGACGTGGAGGCCGACGAGCTGTTCGTGGTGCTCAGCGGCCGGGCCACCATCGAGGTCGAGGGCGGCCCGACCCTGGAGGTCGGCCCGGGCGACTGCGCCGTGCTGCGCGAGGGCGACCGGACCACCTGGACGGTCCACGAGACGCTCCGCAAGGCCTACGCCATCACGCTCCCCTGACGAGCCCGCCCCTGACGACCCCGCCCCTGGAGGGCGCCCCGGCCCGGGTTCACTTGCGGACCCGGGCCGCCTCCTTGACCGCCGCGTCCTGCAGCCCGGCGAGCGCCTGCTTCGGGTCCCCGGTGACGGCCTGCCCGATCCCGGCCTTGATCCGGTTGCTGACGTCGCCCCAGGCCGGGTCCCCGAACGGGTAGAAGCTGGCGTTGGTCAGCCCGACCGCGAACTGCTTGAGGTCCTCGTGCTTCGGGTCGGACGTCATCTGGTTGAACGCGTCCTGGGTGACCGGCAGCAGGTTGTACTGCTCGTCGAACTTCAGCTGGAACTCGCGGGAGTAGGCGAAGGACAGGAACTTCTTGATCTCGTTCTTGTGCCCGTTGGCCTTGAACGCCATCATCCAGTCCGCGACGCCGAGGCTGCCGGTCTTGCCCACGCCGTCCTTCTTGGGGATCGGCGCCGTCCCGAAGTCGATCTTCCCGGCGGTGGCCATCCGCAGCAGCGTCGGGTGCCCGTTCAGCATCGCGACCTTCCCGGCCGCGAAGTCCTGGAAGACCGGGGTGCGGTTCATCTTGCCCGGGTCCGGATAGGTCAGCCCGGTGGCCACCAGGTTGTTCTTCAGCCAGCTGAAGGTGGCCTGGTTCTGGGCGCTGTCGATGGTGTAGTTGCCGACGTCGTCGGAGAGGCTGCCGCCGCCGCTCAGCGTCCACAGCATGGACTCGGCCGGCGCCTCCTCCGGCCCGAGCGGCAGCCCGTACGGGGTCACGCCCGGCACCTTGGCCTTGATCTTCTCGGCGTCCTGGCGCAGTTCGTTCCAGGTGGCCGGCGGCTGGGTGATGCCGGCCTGGCGGAAGACCGCCTTGTTGTAGAAGAGCACCCGGGAGGAGGAGACGAACGGGATGCCGTACTGGGTGCCGAGCACCTGCCCGGCGTGCGCGAAGGTGTCCAGGAAATTGGCCTGGGTGTCCATCGAGAGCACGTCGGCGGCCGGGTACAGCCGGTCCGCCGCGACCTGGTCGGCGAAGCCGCCGGTCTGCAGCAGGTCGGGGGACTTGCCGGCCGCGATCATGTCGTCGACCTTCTTGCCGATGTCGGTCCAGCTGTCCACCTCGACGTCGACCTTGATGCCGGGGTTGGCGGCCTCGAAGCCGCGCGCGATCTCGTCCCAGTACAGCTTGGAGCTGGTGTCGGCGCTCTCCCCGTAGTCGGCGGCGACCAGCTTGAGGGTGACCGGCCCGTCCTCCTGCCCGCCGCAGGCGCTGACGGCGGTGAGTACCAGTGCTCCGGCCAGCGCGGTGCCGAGGACGCGGGTGGGAACGTGGGCGCGCCTGTTCAACGCGGGTACCGCCTTCAGGGGAGAACTGCGACCGGACGGGGGAATCCGGGAGGGGGGAGGCGCAACACTGCCAAACCCACCCGGCAGTGGTCCACACCACTGCGCCGAGCCCGCCGAGTAGTTATCGAAGTGCGGACGTCATTGCACGATGCGCAACAGAAGGTGAACGGAAGGCGCCTGGCGCAAAGCCGCTCACACTGCCCCCATCTGCGACAAAGCTCACCTACTTTGGACCAGACCAATCCGACAACTGGACTAGACCTCTTCTACCCGACCAAGGGAAACTGTCCTCCGTGAAGCACGTCATCGCACTCGATGTAGGCGGCACCGGCATGAAGGCCGCGCTGCTCGCCCAGGACGGCTCCGTGCTGTTCGAAGCACGCCGACCGACCGGGCGGGAGCACGGCACGGACGCCGTGGTCGCCGCCATCCTCGACTTCGCCGCCGACCTGGCGGACGAGGGCCGGGGCCGCTTCGGCGTCGCCCCGCTCGCGGCCGGCGTCGCCGTCCCCGGCACGATCGACGAGAGGAACGGCATCGCGGTCTACTCGGCCAACCTCGGCTGGCGGGACCTCCCGCTGCGCAAGCTCCTGGGCGAGCGCCTGGCCGGGCCCGACCGCGCCGCCATCCCCGTCGCGCTCGGCCACGACGTGCGCTCGGGCGGCCTGGCCGAGGGCCGGCTCGGCGCCGGCCGGGGCGTCGACCGCTTCCTGTTCATCGCGCTGGGCACCGGCATCGCCGGTGCCATCGGCATCGGCGGCCGGATCGAGGCCGGCGCGCACGGCTACGGCGGCGAGATCGGCCACGTCGTGGTCCGCCCGGGCGGACCGCAGTGCGGCTGCGGCGCCCGCGGCTGCCTGGAGACGCTCGCCTCCGCCTCCGCCGTGTCCCGTGCCTGGGCCGCGGCCAGCGGCGACCCCGACGCCGACGCGGCATCCTGCGCCGCCGCGGTGGACGCCGGGGACGACCGCGCGCTCGCGGTCTGGCAGGGCGCCGTCGACGCCCTCGCCGACGGGATCGTGCTCGCCCAGAGCCTGCTCGACCCGTCCACGGTGATCGTCGGCGGCGGGCTGGCCGAGGCCGGTGACACGCTCTTCGGCCCGCTGCGCACGGCGGTCACCGAGCGCCTGACCTTCCAGATGCCCCCGAAGGTCGTACCCGCCATGCTCAAAGACACCGCCGCGTCCCTGGGCGCGGGCCTGCTCGCCTGGGATCTGCTCTCCATGGAGGTGACCGCGTGACCACCGCGGACCGTGACCGTACCGCACTGGCCGGCGCCCGGCTGGTCCTGCCCGGCGGCGTCGTCGAGGGCGGCCGCCTGGCCGTCGGGGGCGACCGGATCGCCGGCCTCGGAGGCGAGAGCGAGCCCGG
>NZ_JBIUYQ010000003.1:375228-517611 GCF_044744605.1 Kitasatospora sp. NPDC087271 | reverse complement strand
CCGCAGGCGGTCAGGACGAGTCCGGCGCCGACGGCGAGGACGGCGGTGACGAGCAGCGGGTGACGGCGGCGGACGGACATGGTGGCTCCCCGATGGCGGTGCGTGCTGGCTTGCTGGACACCCACCATGACGGTCGGTCGGTGGCTTTCGGTGGCACGCGTGGCGTCACAATCGTCAGGACATCGCGAGGACCGGACTGTGACAATCGGTCAGGCGCGACACCATTGACACCGCGAGCCCCGGGCTCGCCACTTCGCTCGCCTTCAGCCCCGCAGCCCCGCAGTCGGGCCTCCCCGTTTCCTGGCCGGAACCGGGCCGGGGAGGCCGGGGGCGTCAGCGCTGGGCGGCCAGGGGCGCGTAGGCGTCGGGGCGGCGGGTGGTGTTGAAGGGGAAGAGTTCGAGCCAGTCGTGGCGCTGGTCGAGGTCGAGGTCGGCGACCAGGACGGCGGCCTCGTCGCGCGGTGCCCGGGCGAGCACGCGGCCGTACGGGTCGACGATGAACGAGCTACCGTAGAAGGTGAGTTCGCCTTCGGTGCCGATCCGGTTGGGGACGACCATGAAGGTGGCGTTGGCGATGGCGTTGCCGGTGATGACCTGCTGCCACAGCGGCTGGGTGTCGAAGCCGGGGTGGCCCGGCTCGGAGCCGATGGCGGTCGGGTAGACGAGCACGTCGGCGCCGGCGAGGGAGTAGGCGCGGGCGAGCTCGGGGAACCACTGGTCCCAGCAGGTCGGCAGGCCGACGGCGGCGTCGCCCACCTCGGCGAGGGGGAAGGCGTCCTCGCCGGCCGGGCCCTGGCGGAACCAGGTGTCCTCGTAGTAGCCCTCGGTCACGGGGATGTGCAGCTTGCGGGTGCGCTGCACCAGGGTGCCGTCGGGGGCGACGAGGATCGCGGTGTTGTAGCCGAGGCCGTCGGGGCCGTCCGGCCCGTCGGCCTTCTCGAAGAGCGAGGCGTGCACGTGGATGCCGTGCTCGCGGGCGGCGGCCGCGGCGAACGCGAAGGTCGGGCCGGTGCGCAGGTCCTCGGGCTCGACGGCCTGCGGGTGGTCGGACTGGCGCAGCACGGCGAAGTACGGGGAGAGCGTGAGCTCCTGGAGGGCGACGAGGGCGGCGCCTTGTTCGGCGGCGAGGCGGATTCCCTCCAGCAGGCCGGCCCGGTGCTGCTCGGGGTCCGCGTGCCAGCGCTGCTGGACGAGGGCGACCCGCAGGGCGGCGCGCCGGGGCGCGCGGGTGCGGGCCGGGGACGCGGGCGGGTTCAGGGCGGTGATCAGGCGCATGGCGGGTCCTCGGGTCATCTCGGGTCATGGTGTCGGGAGCAGGCCGAAGCCGTGCCGGAACGTTCCGGCACGGGTGACCCTAAGCGTTGCCGGAACGTTCCGGCAAGGGGGTGCGAGGAGCATCGCAGGCGCCCGGACCACGGGTGGCCTCCGGTTCTGCGTCTAGACTTCCGGGCTGTGACCAGCCGATCCGTGACCCTGTTCGACGTGGCCCGGGCGGCCGGGGTGTCCAAGAGCACCGCCTCCGACGCCCTCCTCGGATCCGGCCGGGTGGCCGAGGCGACGCGTGAACGCGTCCAGGCCGCGGCCCGAGAGCTCGGCTACCGGCCGAACTCGGCGGCGCGCAGCCTGCGCCGCTCCAGCACCGGGGCAGTGGGCCTGTACCTGCCGCGCACGGCGACCCGTCTCGACTACTACATGAAGCTGGCGTTCGGCGCCGTCGAGCGAGCCCGCGAGGACGGCCTCGACGTGGTGCTGCTGGCCCCCGGGAAGGCGGCGGAGGGCGGGCTGGCCGCCCGGGTCGACGGGCTGATGGTCATCGATCCGGAGGTCGACGACCCGGCCGTGCCCGGTCTGCTGGCCGCCGGCGTACCCGTGGTCACCGGGGAGCGCTACCTCGGAGGCGGGGCCGCACCCAGCGGATCGGTGGTGTGCGACAACGCCACCTCGCTCGCCGCCTTGCTGGACCACCTCGCGCAGCGCGGCGCACGCCGCCCGGCACTGCTGGCCCCCGGCCCGGGATCCGACTGGGCGGCCGCCCTGCGGGCCGCCGCCGCCGACTGGACCGGGCGCCACGGCGTCGAGGTCGCCGTGCGAACGGTCCCGTTCGCGGCCACGCCGACCGAGGCCGAGGCCGCCACCACGGACCTGCTCGCCGGCACCCCGGGCCTGGACGCCGTGGTCTGCGCCCCCGACGGCGCGGTGCCCGGCGTGCTGGCAGCCGTGGCCCGGGCAGGCCTGCGGGCCGGAACCGAGGTGCTGGTGGCCGCCTGCGTCGACGGCGCCGCGGCACGCGGGTCGAGCCCGCAGGTGACGGCGGTGGACCTGCGCGCGGCGGAGTACGGCCGCGAATGCGCGGCCCTGCTCAGCGACCTGCTGTCGGGCGCGGCGGAACCGGGCGTGGTACGGACCCACGCCTGGGAACTCCACGTCCGGGCTTCCACCGCCGGTCGCGGCTGACACCGACCCGAACGGATACCGACCCGAACGGATACCGACCCGAACGGACACCGACCCGAACGGACACCGACCGCGGCCCCGGACGACGACCGGGCGTCCTCGTCTCCGGGGTCGGGGGCGAATGCATTCGTTCGGGTGGATTGGCACCGATAGCGGCAGGTGGGGCGCGGTCCGGCCGCCATGATGCCGTCACGGAACGACCACCCGTTGGGAGCGCTCTCCATGACGACGCAAGGCCGGACCACCACCGAGTCCGGCGACGAACCACTGGACCTGGCGGATCAGGAGCTGGTCCGCGATCCGTTCACCTCCTACGCGCACATCCGCGAACGCGAGCACCTGGTGCGGGGCCGCGTCCGAGGCGTCGACCCCATGTGGGTGGCGACCCGCCACGACGACATCCGCACGATCATGAGCGATCCCGACTTCACCATCGACGCCGCGACCGTCCCCGGCGCGAAGGTGGCCCACCGCACCGAACAGACCTGGCAGGCCCGCGGCATGTACGCGGGCCACGAGAAGTACCTGCGCGCCGGGATCTTCGACTCGGACGGCTCCGACCACCGCCGTCTGCGCGGCCTGGTCGCCGCCGCGTTCTCCCCGCGCCGCGTGGCCGCGCTGCGCCCCCGGATCGAAGCCATCGCCGCCGACCTGCTCGACCGCCTGCCGGACCACGCCGAGGACGGCGTCGTCGACCTGATCGAACACTTCGCCCGACCGCTGCCCATCACCGTCATCTGCGAACTCATCGCCGTCCCCGAAGCCGACCGCGACCGCTGGCGGAGTCGCAGCGCCACCCTGGCCGCCGGCACCTGCGGCGAGGAACTGGGCGACGCGCTCGCCGGCATGGTCGCCGACGCCCACCTCCTCGTCGGCCTCCACACCGCCGACCCGGGCGACGACCTCATCTCCGAACTGCTCGCGCCCCACCACGACGACCGCCTGAGCACCGACGAGCTCGTCTCGCTCATCACCAACCTGGTCGTCGCCGGGCACATCACCACCGTCAACCTCATCGCCAACAGCACCGAAGCGCTCCTCGCCCACCCCGACCAGCTCGCCCTGCTGCGTGAGGACCCCGCCCTCATGCCGCACGCCGTCGATGAACTCGTGCGCTACTGCGGGCCCGTCGTGCGTGCGCTGCCCCGTTACGCCACCCGCGACACCACCGTCGGCGCCACCCCGGTGTGCGCCGGAGAAGCCGTCCTCCCGATCGTGTCCGCGGCCAACCGCGACCCCGCCGCCTTCGCCGACCCCGACCGCCTCGACCTCGGCCGCACCCGCCACAGCAGGGAGCCCCACCTCGGCTTCGGACACGGCGCGCACCGCTGCCTGGGCGCGCACCTCGCCCAGGAGGAGGCCGTCGTCGCCCTGGCCGCGCTGTTCAGCCGGGTACCCGACCTGCAACTCGCCGTCGACCCGGGGCACCTGCAACGCGGCACCAACCCGCTCAACTGGCACCTGAAGACCCTCCCCGTACGCCTCCAACCCCCGAGCCGCACGGCGCCGACCAGGAACGAGGCACACCCGGCCTAGCCGGCAGAGAACGGCAAGGGCAACGCGCGCAGTGTCCCCGAGCAAGGCGCGGAGGTGAGTGGCCGGGAAGTACTCGCACACGACGGAATGTTGAACGCCCGGGCGGCCGCGAGAGACTGTCCGGGCACCTACCGCGACCCGCTGATCCACCGAAAGCCGGCTGACTTCCATGGACTTGACCACCGACGGGATCGACAGCCTCCTCGCGCGCTACATGCACGGGGACGGCGGCGCCCTGGAGGACCTGGTGGCTGCCGGACCGGTGAGCCTTCGCCGACTCCTCGACGTGTTCGCGGGCCGGGCGGAGAAGAGGTGGGACCTGGCGGAGATCGTGAGCCGCGACCGGGACGAGTACCGGCGCCCCGCCTCGCTGCAGGTACTCCTGGCGGAGGCTCTCCCGGACGGGTTGTTCGACGCGCTGGCGGACGACCCCTCGCTCGAATCGCTGCTGGCCCGTGAGACGTTCGCACATGTCAGGGACCCGCGGACGGTGCCGTTCCTGGAGCGCCAACTTCGTTCCGGTAGCCCGGAGTTCCGTCGAAGGGCGTTGCTCGGTCTGGCAGAGAACGGGTCCGCTGAACACACGGAGGCCGTCGTCGGGTGTCTGGCGGACCCTGCGATGCGGTCCGAGGCGGTGGAGACGCTGGCCCGGCTGGGCGATGCCCGCGCGGTCGGGCCGTTGCTGCGTGAGCACCTCGCGGACGACTCCGACTTCGCCCGGCGCGCCGGAACGGCTCTGGACCTGGTCGAGCAGCGCATCGGTGGGCCGCCGACGCCCCCGGTCTGGCGCGAGCTCGGGCCGGTGGAGTTCGTGGTGACGCCCAAGATGGGCGTCCCGTGGTGTGTGACAGAGGTCCTGGTGGTGCCCGGACAGACGGTCCGGGGGGGTGAACTCATGGCCGCCATGGAGAACGACGCGCTGAGCAACGACCTGATCGCCGACTGGCCCGGCACGGTGACGGAGGTCCGGATCGCGGTGGACGACGAACTGCCCGAGGAGATCGTCGCCCTTGTCGTGCAGAGTCGCAGGCGGGTCGGGTAACGGGAGTTGACGATCCGGCAGTGCGGCCCGGGAGCCTTCGTCCGCCGCTGTCGGACCCCGCCGCTAAGGTCGGTCCCATGACTGATCGGACGACCTACGCACCCCTGATCCTCTCCGCCTACGACCACGAGCCGGAGTCCTACTACCTGATGCTCACCGACGACGCCATGGTCGCCGTCGAGGACGAGTTCGAGGCCTGCGGCCAGTACGGCAACGGGTACGGCTGGGCGGGCGTCGCCCGGGCCGCGGTGCTCGCGCACGCGCCGGAGGTGTCGGAGCGGCTGACCTACGATCCCGAGGCGGGGATGTTCATCGCCCGCAGTCGGGACCTGGACGCTCTGCAACGCCTCGCCGCGCTCCTGAGTCAGGCGTTCCACGACCGCGCCCGGCTCGCCGAGTTGATACGCGGCGTCGATCCGGACGACTTCGACTGACTGTCGGCCGGGCGCCTCCCGGCCTGCCGCGGGGTGGGGGACGACCCGCGCGCCGGGCGGCACCCGTACGGCGGCTGCGGCTGACACGTTCGGTCCGCCTGCACCGGAAGCCGTCGGCGACGTCGCGGAGCCGACGCGACAGCGGTTGCGGCGATGGCGAAACGGGATCGTGGAGGGACCGGTGTACGGGGCGCGCGGGCCAACAGCCGGCTACGGCTTGCGGGCCAGTGCGCAGGAGATCAGCTGTTCCCACACCGTCGGAGCGGGCCTGTCCACGCCGTTCCCGGTGCCGTCGTCGTCCGGCGCGGGGTCCGGCCGCCACAGGGAGCAGGGGGCCAGGCCCGGTTCGAGGAGCTCAAGGCCGTCGAACAGGCCGGTGATCTCCTCGTCGGTGCGCCAGCGGCCGCGGCCGAAGCTGCTCTGCAGCTTCTGCTCCATGAGCCGGGTCTCCTCGTTCCCGCCGGAGCGGAAGTGGGAGATGTAGACCTGACTGCCCGACGGCACCCGGTCCACCCACCAGCGCGCGAGCTCGGCGGGGCGTTCGGCATCGGTGAGGTGGTGCAGCACGGCGCTGAAGACGACGCCCACCGGCTCGTCGAAGTCGATCAACTCCTGTAGGCCGGGGTCGTGGTAGAGCTCCTCCGGCGCGCGCAGGTCCGCCCGGATCACGGTGGTGCGGTCGTCGGCGGCCAGCAGGGCCCGGCTGTGGGCGACCACGACCGGGTCGTGGTCGACGTAGACGACGCGCGCGTCCGGACGGTGCCGCTGGGCGACCTGGTGCACGTTGTCGGCGGTGGGCAGACCGCTGCCCATGTCGACGAACTGGGAGACGCCGTCGCGGGCCATGGCCTCCACGGCGCGAACGAGGGCCCCGCGATTGGCGAAGGCCATCGCCCGCGAACCGGGCAGGTCCTTGATGAAGAAGTCGCCGATCTCGCGGTCGACGGCGTAGTTGTCCTTGCCGCCGAGCAGATAGTCGTAGACCCGGGCGATGCTCGGCTTCGACTGATCATCCTCTGTGCTGCGATCGGTCACGGCAGCCGACTCCCCGTCCCTCGGACCAGTGCGGCCTCAAGCCTAGGGTGTGCCTTCCCACCCCCGCCTGCGCGCCGACGCCGGTGCGCCGGGCGTTCGTGCGTTCGGGGGCACAACGCGTGGCGTGTCCTGGAAGCGCCCTGACCGTGCGTCTTACTGGGGAGCGGCTGCTGGGACCGGCGGCCTCTGGACCGCCGCCCCAGCAGAGGAGAGCACAGTGGCGCAGAGCATGGCAGCCCTCGATCTCATTCCTTCGTGGAGCCGCGTTCCGAGGGTTGACGTCGCGCCGGCCCGGGATCCGGAGGCGGTGCGAGATCCGGAGGCGGTGGGGCTGCCGGTGGTCCAAGGGGCGGTGGCGGTGCCGGCGTGGATCGGGCTGGGCCCGGGGGCCGTGGAGGCCGCCGGGATGACGGGGGCGGCGGGCCGGGTGCTGCTGGTGCCCCGGGAGGACGGGCCGGACGTCGTGCTCTACGGGACGGGGCCGGAGGGTGCGGCAGGTCCCGATGTGCTGAGGGACGCCGGGGCGGCCGTGGCGCTCGCGGTGCCGGGCCGTTCGCGGCTGGCCGTCGTGGTGCCGTCCGGGGCGGGTGCGAAGCCGGCGGAGGCGGCGCAGGCGTTGGTGGAGGGGGTGCTGCTGGCCCGTTACGGCTTCGATCCGCTCAAGCGCGAGCCGTCCGGCACGGCGCTGGAGGCTGTCACGGTCGTGGCGGGTTCGGACTCGGACTCGGACTCGCGCGAGGCCGTCGAGCGGGGCGTCGAGCGCGGGGTGTGGCTGGCCCGCGCGACGATGCTGGCCCGGGACCTGGCCAGCGCGCCGCCCAGCCTGCTGACCGCGCCGGACCTGGCCGAGGTCGCGGTGCGGCTCGGCGCGCAGTGCGGCCTGAAGGTGGAGGTGTTCGGGCAGCGGGAGCTGGAGGAACTGGGTTGCGGCGGCCTGCTGGGCGTGAACCGGGGCGGCGTGGACGAAGCCCGCATGGTCAAGCTCACCTACCTGCCCTCCGGCGCCGGTGACGGGACGCCCCGGCTGGCCCTGGTGGGCAAGGGCATCACCTACGACTCCGGGGGCATCAGCCTCAAGCCCGCCGACGCCGTGCACGCGACGATGAAGAACGACATGTCCGGTGCAGGGGCGATCCTGGCGGCCCTGTGCGTCCTGGCCGGGCTCGGCTGCCGGACGGCCGTGACGGGCTACCTGATGTGCACGGACAACATGCCCTCGGGCTCGGCGCTCAAGCTGGGCGACGTGCTGTGGATGCGCGGCGGCACGAGCGTGGAGGTGGTCAACGCCGACGCGGAGGGCCGCCTGGTCATGGCGGACGCCCTGGTCCTGGCCGGCGAGGAGCCGGGGGACGCGATCGTGGACATCGCCACCCTGACCGGCGCGTGTCTGCGGGCGCTCGGCGCCGAGACCGCGGGCGTGTTCGGCAACGCCCAGCCGCTGGTCGACCAGGTCCTGGACGCCGCCGCCCGCACCGGCGAGCCGGCCTGGCAGCTGCCGCTGTCGCGGCGCTACCGGCCGGAGCTGGACTCGGAGGTGGCGGACCTGAAGAACATGGGAGGCCCCAACGGCGGGGCGATCCATGCCGCGCTGTTCCTGGAGGAGTTCGTCGCCGGCCGCCCCTGGGCGCACATCGACATCGCCGGGCCGGCCCAGAACGACAAGCCGAGCGGCTGGCGCACCAAGGGCTGCACCGGCTTCGGCGCGCGCCTGCTCGCAGAGCTCGCGCTGGCCTTCACCCCTCCGTCGACGGCCGCGCGGACCGACTCCACCCGCTCGATCAGTGAGGAGGCCGGCCGGTGAGCGCGCTCGCCCACGCCCAGGCCGACGGCCCGCAGGACAAGAGCGCCACCGCCTCCGGGAACGGAAAGTCCGGCGGCGGGTCGGGGCGCGTCCTGGACGCCATCGAGAAGATCGGGAACAAGGTCCCGCACCCGGCCATCATCTTCCTGCTGCTGTGCGTCCTGGTGATCGTGCTGTCGGCGGTCCTGGCCGCGTTCGACGTCCACGTCACCAGCGAGACGGTCAAGTCCGTTCCCTACCCGGCCACGCAGGTCCACGAGGGCGGCACCGAGTACGCGGGCACCCACCTGCCGCCGGAGTCGACGTACACCCACCACTACGAGACCGTCGTCGAGACGACGAAGGTCGAGAGCCTGCTGTCCGGCGACGGCGTCCGGTTCCTGTTCACCTCCGCGGCGCACAACTTCAACGACTTCGGCGTCGTCGCGGTCATCCTCGTCATCATGGTCGGCGTCGGGCTCGCGGAGGAGGCCGGACTGATCGCGGCCGTGATCCGACGCCTGGTCAGGATCTCACCACCGGAGACCCTCACCGCGATCATCGTCTTCGCCGGCATCCTGTCCAGCATCGCCTCCGACGCCGGCTACCTCGTCCTCATCCCGCTGGGAGCGGTCGCCTTCATCAGCGCGGGGCGCCACCCCCTCGCCGGGATCGCCGCGGCCTTCGGCGGGGTCAGCGCGGCCTTCAGCGTCAACCTGCTCATCGCCCCGATCGACGGCATCATGACCGAGATCACCAACCAGGCGATCAGGCTCGTCAACCCCGGGCAGTCCCTCAACCTGACCGCGAACTACTACTTCGCGATCGGCTCCACCCTGTTCCTCACCATCGTCATCACCTTCATCACCGAACGCATCATCGAACCCCGCCTGGGCCCCTGGCAGCCGCGGGACACCGCCGCCGTCGCGGACAGCGAGGAACCCCCCGTCGACACCGCGGCCGAGGCCCGGGGGCTGCGCTACGCCGGCCTCTCGCTGATCGCGCTCGTGGTGGCCGTCACGCTGCTGGCGTTCATCCCCGGCGCGCCGCTGCGCAACCCGGAGACGGGGAGCCTGTTCGAGGACTCGCCGTTCATGGACGGCCTGATCGTCATCATCATGATCGCGTTCCTGGTGATGGGCTTGGCCTTCGGCGCGGGCGCGAAGACCCTGCGCGGCAGCGCCGCCGCGATGGACGCGATCACCAAGACCTTCGCCGGGCTCGGCGGCCTGATCTTCCTGCTGCTGATCATCGCCCAGTTCATCTCGTACTTCAATTACAGCAACATCGCCACGGTGGTCGCCGTGCAGCTCGCCGACCAGCTGGAGAGCGCGAACATCGGTGCGATCTGGCTCCTGATCGCCTTCATCCTGCTGACCTACGTCATCAACCTGATCATCCCCGGGATCATCCCCAAGTGGGCGATCTTCGCGCCGATCTTCGTGCCCCTGTTCATCCGCCTCGGCGTCGCGCCGCAGACCGTGCTGGCCGCCTACCGGGTCGGCGACTCCCCGACGAACGTCGTCACCCCGCTGATGGTCTACCTGCCGTTCATCGTCCTGCAGTGCCAGAAGTTCAGGAAGCAGGCCGGTGTCGGCACCGTCATCTCCCTGATGATCCCCTACACGGTCGTCGTGGCGGTGGCCTGGCTGCTGTTCTTCGTCGCCTGGTACGCCATCGGCATCCCGATGGGGCCGGGCGCGCCCGTCAAGCTGTGAACGCGTGCTTGCCGGTGCTCACTCGGCTCTCTCGGCTCTCTCGGCCGGGGTGTCGCTCCGGTCTGCGGACGGCCTTCGGACCAGGCCCGCGGGGTCGACGAAGCGCACCGTCGTCCGGGCCCGGAGCCCGGCGGCGCAGTCGGCCAGCAGCCTGCGGGCGATCGGGCGCACGGCGGTGACGTGGGAGAGGTCGACCGTGACCAGCGGCCGGGGCTGATCGCGGGCCAGGCGACGGACGCAGTGGACGATCTCCTCGGCGGCGGCGAAACCGAGGTCGCCCAACAGCTCCAGGTGGTGCGCGCCGTGGTCGGTGCGCACCACCTGGAGCGGTGAGCGCGCACGCTCGGTGTGCCGCAGGACGTGCAGGCCCAGTTCGGCGGACAGCTCCCGCAGGACGGCGCTCGCGCGGACGCTGTTGCCCCGAGGGTCCAGCGGGGGACTGAACACGCCGACGCCGAACTGGCCGGGGCCCACGGCGCAGACCCCTCCGCCGACGCCGCTCTTGGCCGGCAGGCCCACCCTCAGCATCCATTCCCCGCTGTGGTCGTACATGCCGCAGGTGGCCATGACCGACAGCGTCGCGCTCGCCGCGTCGGCGTCCACGACGCGGCGCCCGGTCACCGGGTTGCGCCCGCCGTTGGCCAGCGTGGCGCCCATGACGGCCAGGTCGACGGCGGTGACCTCGATCGCGCACTGGCGGAAGTACACGTCGCAGGCCTGCTGGGCCGGGCGCTCCAGCACACCCTGGGAGAGCGTGAGGTAGGCCAGCGCCCGGTTGCGGTCCCCGGTGGCGGCCTCGGACCGGTAGACGTCCTCGTCGACCGTCAGCCGGCGGCCGGCGAAGCCCGACAGGGTGTCGCGGATCCGTTCGAACGCGGCCTCGCAGTCGCCGCCGATCAGCGCGGTCGTCACGATCGCCCCGGCGTTGATCAGCGGGTTCGCCGGACGCCCGGTGCCGGCCTCCAGACTGATCGCGTTGAACGGCTCCCCGCTCGGCTCGAACCCGACCCTCCTGGCCACCTCGGCCAGCCCCAGCTCCGACAGTGCCAGCGAGTACACGAAGGGCTTCGAGACCGACTGGATCGTGAAGGCGGCCGACGCGTCACCGGCCTGATAGGCGTGGCCCTGGACGCTGACCATGGCGAGGCCGAAGGCGTGCGGGTCGGCGCGGGCGAGTTCGGGGATGTAGCGGGCGACGTCACCGGCGGTATCGGCGCGGTGCCGTTCGACGAGTTCGGCGAGCACCGCCGCCACGGGCTCCATCACCGCACCACGGCGGCGCAGCGCGCGGGCCCGGTCGGGCCCTGCCCTCGTGCGGGCGCCGTCCGGCGGAGGGGGTTCACGAGGTGAGGAGGCGTTGCTTGGCCGCCGTGAACTCGTCGTCGGTCAGCATCCCGCTCTGCCGCAGTTCGACGAGGCGTTCGAGCTGGGCGAGCGTCTGGTCGTTCGGCGCGGCGCCCGGCACGGCCTGAGACGCGGGTGCGGGCGACGGCGGTGCCGGGGCCGCCTGCGCGGTGGCCTGCTGGTGCCGGGCGGCGACCCTGCTCGACACGGACGTGGCGGTCCCGGCGATGACGGCGGTGCGGGCGGCGGTGCCGATGAGCCCCGGGCGTCCGCTGCGCGACAGACGACGGCCGATCATGACAGCTCCTTCTCGGAGTCCGGCTCCCCTTTTGGAGTCCGATCTTTCAGAGACCGATCGCGGCGAGGTCGGCCGCCACCACGGTGTGCGGCACGTGCTCGCGCGTGACCAGGACCCCGTCCGCGTCGTCGAGTGCCCGCAGCAGCGGCGCGGCCCAGCGGTGCTCCCAGACGATGATCGCCGCCGAGCACCCCGCCGGGATCTCGTCGCAGACGCTGGCCAGGTCCTCGTCGCTCAGCAGGCCCATGATCTCGCCGTCCAGTTCGGCGAACACGGCGGCTTCGTCGCTGTCCAGGGCGTCGAGTTCGAGGACGCGGACCGTCCCCCGCTCGTCCCTCTTGATGAAGGTGAGGTCGAGGATGCGGATGATCCCCTCGGAGGTCAGGCGCTTGAGCTCCGGCAGGATCGCCCCCCGGAACCGGTTGCCCGGGAAGGCCATGACGGCGTACTCGACCGGTCCGACGTCCATGGCGCCACGCCCCTTCCGCATCGCGTCCCGCCCGTACCCTCATCCTCCGCCGCCCCGAGCGCCGCCGCGACCGCGCGGACGGCTCACCCGTACTGATGACGTACTGAGGGCGCGCTGTTGACGAGTGGAACCGGATCGCCGGGGGCCGCACCACCTCCCCCGGCGTTCCGCCGTACCACCGGGACCTGCGGAAAGCCGCCGCGGACGGGTGAGCGCGGGCGGCCCGCCGGGGCGTGGGCGAGGGGCGGAAACGGGCGCCCGGCCGCAACGGGGAGCGGTACCGTCGGGCGGGTGACCCGACCGGCCGAAGAACCCTGCGACCGGACCCGCCGCGCACCCGCCGCGGCCGTGTGAGAAGGAGTCCCGTGTCATCGCCTTGTGACCCCCGATACGCCGCCGTCGGCGATGTGAGCACCGCGCTCATGATGATCGACTCCCGGCTCAAGGCCGTCTACGACGGTAGGACCGGGACGGACCCCGAACAGCAGCGGCTGGTCGACGAGTTCGCCGCATCCGTGGGCCCCGAAGAGTTCAACGCGCTGCTGGACGGCGCGTGCACGCTCATCTACCTGTTCATGAACTGGCTGCGGTCGGCCTGCGAGGAGCACGACAAGGACGTCATCGAGCACGTGGTGCCCACCCTCGTGGCCACGATGCGGATGATGCCCAGGACCTTCCGCCCCGAGGTCATCCCCACCATGGCCGGCCTGGTGATCGCCGCGGGCAGCGGCCTGAGCCCCAACCTGTGGCGCGCGCAGTACGGGCCCTGGACCGACGCCGAGATGAACCCCCTGGAAGCCACGGCCACCCTGCTCGCGGAGCACGTCAACCGGGTGTCCGGCGACGACCACGACTTCGCCACCCGCCTGATCACCGACGCCCTGTCCAAGCTGGACCAGGACTGAGGCGCCACCGCGTGCCCTCGACCACGGGGTCGAGGGCCGGTCATCCGGTCATCCGGTCATCCGGTGATCGCGGAGAGCCGCCGTCGCGGTGTCACGACTGTTCCCCCGCCCGCAGTTCGGTGGCGATCTGGCGCCGGCCGGCGACCAGCGTCTCCAGCACCACCCCGAGGCCGACCAGCAGGGCCAGGCCCGCGGTGGGCAGCAGCACCGGCATCAGCGCGGGGGTGACGACCTCCCCGACCCTGGCACCGACCAGGGTCGAGATGTCGAACGCGCCGCCCAGCAGGGCGACCGCCGCCACCGCGACCAGCCCGCCGCCGACGGCGGCCGCCAGGGTCTGCGGCAGCGCCTCGGCGACGATCAGCGCCAGCCCCTGGCGGGGCCGCAGGCCCATGGTGCGCAGCCGGGCGAGCACGGCCGTGCGGTCGGGCGCGGCCCGGAACAGCGTCAGCAGCACCGCGAGCAGGGCGAATCCGGCGCTGGCGGCACCCGAGTACCGGAACAGCCGCCCGGCGGCGTGCTGCAGCGGGTCGTCGCCGAGCTCGGCGACGGTCTCCCGGCTGCTGTGCACCGTGTATCCCGCGGGCAGACCGCGGACGGCCTTGCCGACGGCCGCGGCGTCGTCCGCGATCATCTTGGCCAGGCCGGTCGGCCGGACCCCGCCGTTGTCCCGCAGTGCCGTCCTGACCCCTTCGGGGTCGATCTCGCCGACGGCGAACCACTGGTTCACCCGCTTGGCGTCCGGCAGCCGCTCCCAGGCGGGGCCGGCGGGAACGACGGCGAACGGCTTGCCCGGGTCCGGCAGGGCGGGGGTGGCGCCGACGGTCCCGGCGACGGCGAGGCGCAGGTCGTTGCCGTTGGGCGTGCGCACCTGGGACGACCCTGCGGCCAGGTGTTCGGCCAGGTCGCGGCTGACCAGCGCGGGCACCGGGGTGTCCCGGCCGCCGGCCGCCCCGGCCAGCTTCGCCGGATCGAACTCGCCGGCCCCGAGGGTCCGGGCGATCTCGGCGTACGCCGCCGGATCGACCACCATGATCAGGTAGGCCTCGGTGTAGCGCTGGTCGGCGCCGACGATGCGGGCGTTGGGCTCGACCCAGGCCGCGGTCGAGGCCCGCACGCCCGGCAGGGCGTCGGCGGCCTTGGTGAACGACTCGGACAGGGTGGCGTAGCCCGGGAGGGAGACGCCGATGTCCCCGCCCGTGGCGATGCGCGCGGCGCGGGTCCGGGCGTGATCGACGGTGTCGAGCACGGTGGCGCCGAAGCCGGTCGTGGTGACGGCGATGACCAGGGCGAGCAGCGGCAGTGCGGAGGGCCGGTGGCGGCCCGAGTCGTCGCGGGCGGCGCGGGCCAGGCCGAGGAAGCCGATCAGGCCGCGGCCCCGGCCGACGAGGGCGGCCAGCCGGCCGACCACCACCGGCTCGATCCGGGCCAGCAGCAGGCCGCCGGTGACGGCGAGCAGGAGCGGGGCGGCCACCAGCAGTGGATCCAGCCCGGAGCCGGTGCCGACGCCCCGGTGCCGGACCTCCGCCACAGCCGCGGCGGTGACCGCGAGGACGGCGAGTTCGCCGACCAGTCGGCGGCGGCCGCCGGCGGGCCGCCGGCGTGCCCACAGCAGGGCCGCGCGGGCCGGAAAGGCCAGCAGCGCGATCAGGGCCGCGGCCAGGGCCGCCAGCACCGAGCGGTCCCAGCGGGGGGTGGGCAGCAGCACCAGGGCGAGGGCCGTTCCGAGCACGGCGGCCGGCAGGACGGTGACCGCACCCTCGGCGATCAGCCGTCGCAGCACCCCGGCGCGGGAGCCGCCGCGGGCCTGGAGCAGCCTGATCTCGGCGGTGCGCCGGTCGGTGGTGAGGGCGGCGGCCAGGAACAGCACCACGGTGGCGACGCCCGCGACGGCGGCCGGGCCGATCGTGCTGAGCGGCAGCGAGGCCTGGTAGCGGTCGTCCGCCCGGCCGAGGATCTCGGGAAGGCCCGAGGAGGTGTGCAGGTCGGGACGCCGGGTCGCGTCGGCCAGGGCGGTGGCGTCGCGCCCGGTCAGGAAGGAGCTGAGGATGCCGCGGGTGCGGTCGAACTGGTCGGCGTGCAGCGAGGCGGCGTCGACGGGCAGCCGCCAGAAGTTCTCGGCGTTCGAACCCCAGCGGGCCATCGCGGGCAGGCTGTCGCCGTCGACGAATCCGCTGGTCATCCAGTGCTCGTGCTCGGGGTCGGTCCTCAGACAGGCGCGGGCCGGGCAGCCGAGCTCCTCCCAGAACGGGTCCTGGGGGTCGTTGACCTGGTAGAGGCCGACCACCACGGTGGTCCGCTTGGCGCCCGAGCCCTCGGTGCCGTTGTCGATGACGTCACCGAGCTTGATGTGGATGCTCTCGGCGGCCTTCTCGCTGATCACGATCGGCAGCGGACCGCCGACGGCGCCGGGGGTCGGCCAGGTGCCGTCGGTGAGGGTGGCCCGGGCGGCCAGGTCGTGCAGGTAGAGCAGGCCGAGGACCGGGTCGGTCCTCCTTTCCGCGAACCGGTCGTACTCCGGATTGCCCATGCCACGGTCGCCCAGGGCGCGGGCGCCGTAGGCCTGGCCCGACTGGGCCAGCGTCAGCTGTCGACCGACCAGCTCGGTGAGCTGCCGCTGCACCCGGTCGAGTTCGGCGGCCTTGTCGTCGTCCCGCGTCTTGGACGTGGTCTGCAGGCTGGTCTGGTTGAGGCCCTTGTGACCGACGAAGTCCTGGAGCGCCGTGTCCGCGCCCCGGTCCGCGATGCGGGGGAAGGCCGCCGCCAGGAAGACGGCGACGAACGCCAGGGCCGCCATGAGCAGCGCGGCCAGCGGGTTCGCCCGCAGCCTGGTGTGGACCCAGCGCGCGGGGCGGTGGGCGGTCCCGGTGGTGGGCGCGGTGGTGGGTACGGTGGTGCCGGTCCGGGGGGTCACCGCTCCTCCACGTGGCGCAGCCGGGTGGCCACGTCCCGACGGCGGCGTCCGATGGGGAAGGCCGACAGCAGCGGGGCGGCAGCCGCCAGCGGCGGTCGCCCGCGCGGTCGGCGCGCGACGAAGCCGAGCATCAGGTTCTCCCCCCGGGAGTATCCCGGCCCACCCCATTGATCCGATCCAGGCACATATCGGCCGTGGACGGACACCCGCGGGTGCACCGGCGCAGTGATCACCGACATTCGGTCGCCGGATAGCGGACGATGCTGTCAGATTCGTTCCGGGAACGGAAGGGATCTGGGCGAATCAAGTAAGCAAGGGCAAATGCCATGCACACCTCACAATTCTGGTATTTGCTGCACTCCTTTGACCAGCGGAAATTACTTTCGCGAATCTTCTGCTCGGGATCGTGAACC
The DNA here is from genome assembly GCF_044744605.1 of Kitasatospora sp. NPDC087271. Lineage (NCBI taxonomy): Bacteria > Bacillati > Actinomycetota > Actinomycetes > Kitasatosporales > Streptomycetaceae > Kitasatospora > Kitasatospora sp. NPDC087271. The sequence goes on along the minus strand of NZ_JBIUYQ010000003.1, from coordinate 501,269 downwards.
CGTGAGCCGCTGCGTCCGTTGGCCCGGGCGACCACCGGCTCGATGGTGGCTCTGGCCGCACCCGTTCCGGAGGAGGTTCGACAGCGATATTCTGTCGCGTTGTCCGAGGAATCCGGGGTTGCGACCGGAAAGCGCGGCCATGCGAGATCACCGGCCTGGGTGGATTCCCGGTGTGCCGATCGCGGGAATGAGCCCAGGCGGTGGAGCGAAGAAAGGCTCGGACCAGGTCTCCTGGCGCAGGAGTTCGAGCAGGGCCGTTTCCGCCGGGCCCGCAGCGTGGCGGACGACGGCGATGACGGGATGGGAGACGGGCGGGGACACCGGGCGCGCGAGGTGCTCGTGGCCGTGGGGCACCGCGGAGGCCGGGACGAGTGTCACCCCCAGCCCGTGGGCGGCCCAGCGTACGGCCGTCGCCGTCTGGGACACCCGGGCGACGGTGGCCGGGGTCAGCCCGTTCTCGAGCAGCACGTCCAGCAGCACGCCGTCGAGCGCGCTGTCGCGGTCGAACCGCACCCACGGCTCCCCGTCCAGGTCGCGCAGCTCGACCCGGTCCGTGGCGAGCAGCCGGTGCCCGGCGCCCAGCACCACGACGAACTCCTCGTCGCCGAGGTGGTGGGCGTCGGCGGGGCTCCGCTCGCACACCGCCATCAGGGCGAGGTCCAGCGTGCCCCGGCGGCCCAGCCGCTCCATCTCGGCGGAGCTCGGCTCCTCGAAGACGGTGACCTCCAGCCGGGGGAAGCGGCGGCGCAGCGCGCCCAAGGCACCCGGCAGTTGCCGGGTGCCGAAGCCCATCTGCACCGCGACCGTCAGCTCGCCCACCAGCTCGTCGGCGCCGGCCCGCGCCGTCGCCCTCGCCCGCCGCGCCGCGCTCACCGCGGCCTCCGCCTCCCGCAGGAACGCGCGGCCGACCACGGTGGGCACCAGCCCGGTCGGCGTGCGGGCGAACAGCTCCACACCGAGCTCCCGCTCCAGGGCGCGGATCTGCTGGGACACCGACGGCTGGGCGACGTGCAGCAGCTCCGCCGCGGCCGTCACCGAACCCTCCTCGGCAACGGCCAGGGCGTACTCGAACTGACGAAGACTCATCGACTCCCGTCCCCTCCCCACGTCGTCCTCGGGTGCACGAGGCGGCGCCCCGTCGCGTCCCAGGTGGACGGGTCCCAGGCTATGAGGTGGTCGACGAGACGCCGGCCGCGGGCCACCACCGGCGGACAGGGCCTATAAGACGAGGGGATCCGGATCCTTCGCCGCCGGATGCTCCTCCGAGGCCGTGGTGCTCAGCGCGCGGGCCTCGCGGTCGAGGGCCAGGTGGAGGCCGACGGCCAGCATGGGAATCGCGGCGAGCACGAACGCCCACTGTATGTCCCAGCCGACCAGCAGGCCCATGGCCGCGATGGAGAGCGGTTCCAGCGTGGCCCGGGGCAGTTCCATCACGCTGCTGACCCGGCCCAGCACGTCCGTCGGGGTCCTGGTCTGGATGAACGTCGGCAGCGCGACGTCGCTGGAGTACGCGACGCCGATCCCCAGCAGGGTGAGCACCACCGCCGCGCTCCACACGCTGGGAAGGAAGCCCAGCAGCACGAAGGCGGTCCCCTCGCAGAGCGTCATCCCGATGATGAGCAGTCCCCAGCGGCGCGGCAGCCCGGTGAAGACCGCGCCGATGGTGCCGATCAGCTGCCCCAGTCCCCAGGCGGACAGCAGGACGCCCAGTGCGAGCGAGCCCTGGGGGAAGGTCTTGGCCAGCGCGGGCAGCCCCACGCTGAAGAGGCCGCTGTAGCTGAGGGCCGCCGCGCCGATCAGCAGGAGGACGGTACGGATCTCCCTGCTGCGTCCGGCGTAGCGGAGCCCTTCGACGATCTCCCGCCGGATCGCCGTGAACGACTTGGCGCCCTCGTCGGCCTCGCCCGCCTGGTCGGACGGTTGTCTGCGGGGTGCGCCGAAGACCGTCAGGGCGGCGAAGAAGAAGGTGAAGGCATTGAGCAGGATGGTGGTCGACGTCCCCACCGCGGCCACGAGGGCGCCGCCCAGGATCGGCCCCAGCAGCCGGGCCCCCTGCTCCCCGAAGCCGACGAGAGCGTTGCCCCGGGCGAGGTGCTCGGGCGGCAGGAGGGAGGGGATGATGCTGCCGGCGGCCGGCCAGAAGAACGCTTCGGCGACGCCGGTGAGCGCGCCGAGGGCGTAGAGGTGCCACGTGCTCACGTGGTCCGTCAGGGCGACCAGCCCCAGCGTGGCGACGGCGAGCCCCCTGAGCGTGTGGGAGCAGAACATGACGGCGCGCGGGGAGAGCCGGTCGGTCACCGCGCCGCCCACGAGCATCAGCACGCCCCGGGGGACGGCCTGGACGAGCAGGATCGTGGCCAGCGTGGTCGTCGATCCCGTCTCGTTCAGGATCAGCCAGATGAAGGCGACCTCGAAGCTGTAGTCCCCCACCAGGGAGACGGTCTCGCCCAGCCACACCCGCCGGAAGGGCCGGTGTTTCAGCGGCTGTCGCACCTTGTCGAGCATCGACTACCTCTCTGCTGTTCCACTTTTCCACGATGAAGGACTGGGGGACACTGCGGGGCACCTGCTCTTCGACGCTCTCGGCGGGGCGCGCGCGGCCGGTCTGTGGTGGGGAACGTTCTCTTCACTGGGGTGCGAACTCCAGGTGGAATCTGTCATGGACGGACGTGACGAGCCGGAGCAGCTCGTCATGGGTGGCGACGGCGCCCCGGACGAACGCCAGGCGCTGTGCGGGGTGGCGCCAGTCGACGGGCTGCCCCGGGGCCGTCGCCACGTCGACCTCGCCGACGCCGGGGAGGGCCCGTACGGCGTCGGCGCCGTCGATCGCCCGGACGGTGCCGACCGTGCGCGGTGGCACGATGAAGTACTCGAAGGTCACCGCCGCCGGTCGGGGGGCCGTGACGGGCTCGACGCCGCGCTCCAGGGCCAGCTCGAAGGCGAGGGCGAGCAGATCGATGCCCAGCGCCCGGTCCAGCAGGCCCACGGCGCGCCCGCCGACGCGTCCGTTGACCTCGATGACGCGGGGGCCGTCCGGGGTGAGCTTCACCTCCGTGTGGGTCACCCCGGTCGTCACGCCGAGGGCCCGGACCGCGGCCGCGGCGAGCTCGGCGACGTCCTTCTCCACGGCGGGCGTGAGGGTGGCGGGCAGGAACAGTCCGGTCTCCCGCAGCGGGTCCGCCAGGGCGAACTTGCCGGTGACGCAGAGGGTCGTGACCTCCGCGTGCTGCACGACGGCCTCGACGGAGACGTAGTCCCCCCAGTCCGGTCCGGCCACCGCGGGGTCCCCGGGCAGGTACTTCTCCACGACGAAGTCGCGCGGGCCGCCGCCCGGGCCCGCCGGCCCGTCACCGGGCCCGGGGGCGAGGCCGACGTCGGCCAGGGCGCGCCGCTGCTGCTCGGGGTCCGCCAGCCGTACGGTGTCCTGGCTGCCCGCCCCGGTACGGGGTTTGAGCACCACGGGGTAGCCCAGGCGGGCCACGGCGGTGTCGACCTCGGCGGCGGAGCGCACCACGACGCTCGGGGTGTGGTCGACCCCCGCCGCCGCGAACGCCGCTCGTTGGTCGGCCTTGTCGGTGAGCAGCCGGACGGTGTCCGGCCGGTGGTAGGGCAGGCCGAGGGCCTGGGCCAGCCGCGCGGTGCCGGCGAGGCAGTACTCGCTGAAGGTGACGATGCCCGCGGGGCCGTGCTCGCGCAGCAGTTCGGCGGCGGGGGTGTCGTGTCCGCTGATCTCGCAGACCCGTGCCCGCCGGCGCATCCCCGCGAGCAGCGGCGCCACGCCCGGTACGGCCGGGTCGCAGACGAAGACCACGTCGCACAGGCCGCGGGCGGCGCCGAGGATCTCGGCCGGCCCCGCCGACCCCCTGCCGTAGACGACGGCGACCGTGGGAAGCGTGTCGGTCACGGGGACTCCGGGGAGCCGGCCGGGCCCGCGGGGGCCGGTGCGGCGGGGGCCGCCTCGCGCCGGGCGGACTTCGGGGTCATGTCGTCCCACTCCTCCTCGATCCTGCGCAGGCAGTCCTCGCGGGACGCCGGCTCGCCCACCGTCCGCCACCCCTGGGGGACGTCGTGGTAGGTGGGCCAGATCGAGTACTGCTCCTCGTGGTTGACGACGATGCGGTACTGGTCCTCGGTCACGGCGCGTCGTTCTCCTTTGCCTTCGGGGCGAGCTCGGGCAGGCCGTGACGTTCCACAGCGGTCACGTACAACTCGCGCAGGAGCGGGTCGCGTACGCGGCCCCGTTCGTAGTGGGCGCGGAAGTTCTGATCGTAAATCCTGAACCAGGCGCGGTGCTTGTACAAGAAGAGCACATCGTGGGGCGCCATCCGGCGGATCGCGAACAGGCCGACGGGGGCCACGGAGACGGGGAAGAGCGGGTTGCGCACGGCCCGTTCGTCGCAGTGCGGGTGGAACTGACCGACCATCAGCCCGTGGGCGACCGCGTTGTTCTTCAGGTCTTCGTACGCCTCGTCGAGGACCCGCCAGCCCTCCGGCCCGGTGGCCGGCAGCACCACGATGCGGCAGTCGAGGGAGGCTCCGGTGTGCGTACGGCTGCGCTCCGTGCCGAGGGCGAACGTGGACATCTCCGCCTCCAGGGCCTCGCGCAGCTGCCGCTCGTCCTTCCCGGTGACGTCGTAGCGGAAGCTGAACTGGGCGTCCTTGCCGCTGAGGGCGGGCGGGATGAAGGGGCAGACCGGCCCGGTGCGGCCGAGCTCGTCGTGGGGCCGGCTGATGTACTGGCGCAGCCAGGTGTGGACCTGGGCGAAGTCCCGGGCGTGCCGGGCGGGTGACTGGGGTTCGATCACCCGGATCCACAGGCCGTCCATTCTGGCCAGATCATTGTCCTGATCCTGCATCACCTGCGTCATGCGACGGTCTCCTGGGCTCGGTCGCCGGGGGGTGCCGGGGTGGCGCTCGGGGCGGTCAGCCGGCACAGATCGGCGTACGTGGGAGCGGCGTAGAGCTGGGCGAAGTCGAGGGTCGGTCCGAGCTGGGTGCGCACCTGTTCGACCAGGCGCATCAGCCCCAGGGAAGTGCCGCCGTCGGCGAAGAAGTCGGAGTCGGGCAGCGGGTGGTGCCCCGTCTGGGACTCCCAGGCCGCGGCGAGTGCGGGGTGGCCCGGGGCGGCGGTGTCGTGCGTCCGGGCGTCCGCGTCGTGCGTCCGAGGATTCGCGTCGTCCGCGTCGTGCGCGTCGTGCGTCCGGGCGTCCGCGAGACGGGCGAGGGCGGCGCGGTCCACCTTTCCGGTGGGCCCCAGCGGAAGGGCGTCGACCGCGATGATCCGCTCGGCCACCAGATGGCGCGGCGCCCGCTGCCACGCGCCCCGGCGCACCGCGTCGGTGTCGACGGACGCCGGCGTGAGGAAGGCGGTCAGGACGGCGCCGTCGGGACCGGTACCGGCGATGACCACGGCGTCGTCGACGGCGGGGTCGGCGGCGAGGACCGCCGCCGCCTCCGCCGGATCGGTGCGGAAGCCCCGGACCTTCACCTCGTCGTCGGCGCGCCCGAGGAAGTCCAGGGCGCCGTCGGGGAGGTGCCGTACGCGGTCACCGGTGCGGTACATGCGGGCACCGGGCCGCGCGGAGAAGGGGTCGGGCACGAACCGCGCGGCGGTCGCGGCGGGGTCGTGCAGGTAGCCGCGGGCGAGCCGGGGGCCGCCGAGGTAGAGCTCGCCCACCGCGCCCGGGGCGACGGGCCGCAGCCGTTCGTCGAGGACGTGGCACGTCGTTCCCGCGACGGCGGTGCCGATCGGGAACGCGGCGGAGTGCTCGCGGTCCCACGCGGAGGCGTCCCCCAGGGTGCTGAAGGTGGTGTTCTCGGTCGGGCCGTAGCCGTTGACCAGCCGGGTGGCGGGGTGGGCGGCGGTGAAGGAGCGCGCGGTGCCGGCCGGGACGGTGTCACCGCCGGTGACGAGGGTGCGCAGGGTGCCCAGCGCCGGACCGTGGTGGGTGGCCATGAGGCGGAAGAGCGGGGCCGTCAGCCAGGCCGTGGTGATCTGCGGCCGGGCCAGCAGGGCGGCCAGTTCGTGGAGTGCGAGGGGGTGGCGGTCCGCAGCCGTGATCCGGGCCCCGGCCAGCAGCGGGGACCAGATCTCGAACGTGGACGCGTCGAAGGCGAGGGTGGAGTGCAGGAGCACGCCGTCGCCGGGGCCCAGCCGCAGGGACTCCGCCCCGAGCGCCAGCCCGGTGACCCCCCGGTGGGTGACGCCCACGGCCTTGGGGGCTCCCGTGGTGCCGGAGGTGAACATGACGTAGGCCAGGGCGTCGGGGCCGGCCGGTGAGGACGGCACCGCCGTGGTGGTCCGCTCCGCGAGGAGGGAGGCGATGCCGTGCACGGGGATGCCCAGGTCCGCCACGGTCGCGCTGTCGGCGCTGCCACCGCTGTCACCGTCGTCGTCGGCGTGCAGGGCCAGGGACGCCCGGGCCGTGCCGGCCATGAGCCGGACGCGGTCCGCCGGGTACCGGGGGTCCACCGGCACGTAGCAGCCGCCCGCCATCAGGACGGCCAGCATGGCGAGGACGGTCCGGCGGTCACCGTGCCCGACGATCAGCACGGCGGTACCGGAGTCGACGCCCTTCGCCCGCAGCGACGCCGCCGCGGTGCGCGCCCGCGTCAGGAGCTCCCCGTAGCGGATCTCGCCGTACCGGTCGGCCAACGCCACGCGCTCGGGGAACGCTTCGGCGACGGCGGTGAAGCACTGCTCGATCCGGGCGTGCGGCGCGGTCGTCATCGTGCCCCCGAGGGGTGCTTGCGGGTGTCGCTGAGCCCGATGGTTGCGGTGCCGGTGCCGGTGCCGGTGCCGGTGTCGTTGGCGGTGTCGGGGTGCGGGGTGAACACGGCGCGCGGGCTGGGGTCCGGCGTCAGGGCGATGGCCGGTCGGAGCCCGGTCGCGGCCCGGTCGCCCAGCAGGGTGAACCGGCCGTGCGCGAGGATCGTCGCCGTGGCGAGCTGGGCCTCCAGCAGCGAGAACTGCCGCCCCAGGCACTGGTGGGGGCCCGCCCCGAAGGGGAAGTACTGCTGGACGGGCGGGCGCCGGCCCAGGAAGCGATCCGGGCGGAACTCCTCGGGTGCCTCCCACAGGGCCGGGGCGCGGTGGATGGCGTAGGTGCTGGCCAGGACGAGGTCGCCGGGCACCAGCCGTACGCCGGCCGCTTCGACGGGGGTGTCGATGCGGCGGAAGAGCGCCCACGCGGGCGGGTGCAGCCGCAGGGATTCCTCGACCACCGCCAGGGTGTACGGCAAGGTCCCCTGGGGGATCGACGGCGCGGCGCGCAGGGCGCCGAGGTCGGTGGAGCGGACCTCGTCGAGGGTGCGGGCGAGGGCCGGGGGCGAGCCGGCCAGGTTGTGGAAGGTCCAGGTGAGCAGGGTGCCCATGGTCTCCACGCCGGCCACGAAGATCGACATCAGTTCCTCGCGCAGCACGTCCTCGGGACGGTCGCCGAGCGTGTCCCCCCGCTGGTGCAGGGCGGCGACGAGCGACGGCAGGACCCCGTCGGCCGTGGCCGCCGCGGGTACCTGGGCCGCCCGGTGCGCGATGAACTCCTCCAGCACCGCCCTGTCCCGCGCGAACGCCTCGCCGTCCGCGTCGGTGACGGTCTGCGGGGCGAACAGCCGCCGGTCCAGGTAGTGGACGGCCGTGTCCACCGTCGAGGCCAGGGAGGCCAGTTCGGCGCCGGTCAGCTCCGGGTCCACGAGCCGGAGGATGATCTCGATGCTCAGCTGCTGGAGGGTGTGTCCGAGGTCGAACTCGCGGCCCGCCGCGGGCAGCAGCCGACGGCGCACGAAGTCCTCCGCGCTCTCCAGCACCAGGGTGTGCAGCTCCGCCACGGCCCGGGCCGAGAACATCGGGCGCAGCAGGGCGCGGCGATGGCGCCACTGCTCCCCGGAGGCGACCACGAACAGTCCGCTGCCCACCAGTTCGCGCAGCAGCCCGCGGTGGTTGCGGGTGCCGTGGGCGAGGGCCGCGGCGGCGACGGCGGGCTCCGCCGCGACGATCAGCCGCGTGCCGTCGTCCAGCGGGACGGCGCTGACCGTCCCCTCGTCGCGCAGCCGCGTCATCAGCCCCAGGGGGTCGCTGCCGAGCTCCTGGTCGAACTCCTCGTAGCCGACCGAACTCACGGTGATGCTCGCCATGGCTAGCCCCGCCCCTCGGCGGACGTCTCCGCGTCCTCCGCGAGCGTGATGATCTGCTGGGAGTGGTCGTTCATCGTCCAGCCCTCGGCGGTGCGCACCGAGGTGCGCTGCTGCTCCGTGTAGCCCCTGCCCCGGTCGTGGAAGTGCCAGGCGAACGGCGGGCGGAGCAGCCGGCGTTCGACCGGGGTCCACTCCTCGCCCGGGAGGTCCTCGGGCACGGGCGCGGGAGCGGTGTGCTGCACCATGCCCGCGGTGTAGCGGCAGAAGACGACCCGGCGTTCGAAGTCGGCGGCCCAGGGCCAGCTGCCGTGGGTGGCGGTGTCCGCGAAGAGGACCACCGAGCCGGCCCTGACCGGGACGCGGGAGACCCAGTCGCCGACCTTCTGCCAGGTCTGGAAGTCCTCCGGGATCTCGAAGGCCGACTTGTGGCTGCCGGGGACCACCGCGAAGCCGCCCTGGTCGGCGAGGGCGTCGGTGAGGCAGAACGCGACGATCAGGTGTCCGCCGTAGATCCGGCCGTCGCGGACCTGGTAGGTCAGCGGGGGGTACTCCCACGGGGTGTTCCCGTTGTGCAGGATCAGCGCTCCGGCGCCCTTGCGGGCGTAGAGCACCTGCCCCTCGTCGTAGCGCAGGTCGGGGCCGAGCACCTCCTCCAGGTGCGGCAGCACCTTCTCGTGGCTGATCAGGTCGCGCACCGGGCGCGGGGTGGTGTGGAGGGGGCCGGCGTTGGCGATGAACGGGTTGTACCGCTTGAGCAGCGGGTAGTCGAGCTTGTTCTCGCCGTCCCACAGGCCGTGGCCGTCGAGGGCGGCGTTGACGGAGGCGAGTTCCTGCGCGGAGAGGATGTCCTCCAGGACCAGGTAGCCGCGCAGGTCGAACAGGTACTTCTGCTCTTCGTCCATGACTTTTCCCCTTGTGTCGGAGAGCGGGCGGTTGGGGCGGGTAGGGCTGGGGTGCGTAGGGCTGTGGCGGGGCCGGGCCTCAGCCCTGGTCGGGTTCGAGCTCCGCCAGGGCCCGGGCGAGGTGCCCGCGCAGCTCGGCCTGCGGGAAGAGGCCGACGGCTCCGGTCAGGAGCACCGAACACCCTCCCGAGCGGGCCGGTTGCACGTGGAGGACGAGGTCGAGGTCCGCCCAGTGCTCGGGCACGGTGTCGTGGGGCGGGTCGTCCGGCACCACGGCCGGGTTCTCCTCCTGCCCGTGGACGACCAGCCCGGCCGCGCAGACCGGCGGCCGGAGCGCGGGGTCGACCGGATCGGCGAGCTCGGCGATGTGCAGCAGCGGCAGGTCGGCGTGGTCCAGGGCCGACAGCAGCGCCCGGTGGGCGTGGCCGGCCCCGGTGGCGCCGAGCACCACCGGCAGCAGGTCGACGGCGCGGCCGACGAGCGTTTCCTCGGTGGCCGCCGAGCGGTGGGAGACCGGCATGCCGATCACCGTGGACGTGCCGCCCGACATCCGGGAGACGATCCGGCCGAGCAGGTCGAGGAAGGCGGCCGTGGTGGTCGTGCCCGCCGTCCGGCCCGCCCGCTGGAGGCGCGCGTACGCGTCGGCGGGGAGGACCTTCCGCACCCCGTGGTTGCGGAAGGTCCTCGGGCCGGTGCGGCGCTCGGCGAACGGGTCCGGGGGGACCGGGCCCAGGCTGGTGCGCCAGTACCGCTCCAGTTCGGCGCGCCGGGCCGTGCGGCGGGAGGCCCTGGCGCGGGCGTAGTCGCTGTAGCGCGGGGCCGGCCGGGGCAGGTCGCGTCCGGCGAGCAGGGCGAGGAGCTCGTCGGCGAGGATGCCCACGGAGGCGCCGTCGCCCCGGTGGCGGGCCAGCCTCAGCAGCAGGTGCCGGACGGTGCCGTCCTCTCCGGTCAGCAGGACGACCTCCAGCCCCGGTGATCCTGCGGGCAGTGGCCGCTCGATCAGTGCGGTGTCCCAGTGGACCTGGGCGGGCGGGTCCGGCAGTGGGGCCACGGGGCAGGGCTGCCACGCGTCGTGCTGTCCCGTTCCGGCGGCCCCCGGTGTCGCCTCCGTCGTCCCGGGCACGGCCTGCGGGGCCGCCGGCCGCAGGGCCTCGTGCCGGGCGACCAGTGCGCGGACCGCCCGCTCCACGTCCCGCGGATCCACGGGGGCGTCGAGCCCGAGCAGCAGCGGAATCGGGGGAGCGGGGTGTCCGAGGGCCCGCTCCTGCTGGGCCACCAGGAGCTGTTCGGGTGTCTGGGAAGCGCCGGCTCCGGCGTCGGCGGGAGGCGGCGGTGCTGCTGCTGCGAGCAACGTCCTGACCTCGGTGGCGAGTTCGGCGGCCAGCGGATGCGTCAGGACGGTGCGCACGGGGACCTCCGCCCCGAGGCGGCGGCTCAGCGCGGAGGCGATCCGGGCCGCCCCCAGCGACGCCCCGCCGAGGTCGTAGAGGTGGTCGTCCAGGGTGGCCGACGGCCGGTCGAGCGCCGCCGCGAACGCCTCCACCACGGCGGCGGCCACCCGGTCGTGGGCGGCGGCGGGGCCCGCCGCCGTGCGCGCGGAGCGCACCATCGCCAGCAGCGCGCGGCGGTCCGCCTTGCCGTTGGCGGTCACCGGCAGCCGAGGGAGCACCCGGATCTCGCCGGGCACCATGTACGGCGGGAGGGTACGGGCCAGATGGGCGCGCACCGCCGCCGGGTCCGGGGCGGGCTCGCCGGTGACGAAGCCCACCAGGCGGCTGACGCGTTCCCCGACGACGACGGTGGCCGCCTCCCGCACCCCCGGCGCGTCCACGACGTGCCGGTCGACCTCCTCCAGCTCCACCCGGTGGCCGCGCACCTTGACCTGGTTGTCGCTGCGGCCGACGAACTGCACGCTCCCGTCGGCGTTCCACCGCACCCGGTCCCCGGTGCGGTACATCCGCGAGCCCGGGGGACCGGCCGGGTCGGGCAGGAACCGGGCCGCCGTCTCGGCCGGACGGCCCCGGTAGCCGCGCGCCACCCCGGTGCCGCCGATGTACAGCTCGCCGGTGACCCCGATGGGCACCGGACGCAGCGCGCCGTCGAGGACGTGCAGGCGCACGCCGGAGATGGGGTGGCCCACGGGCGCGGTGCCGCCCTCGGCCCCCGCCGCGCACCGGTACGACGTGGCGTCGATGCAGGTCTCGGACGGCCCGTACTGGTTGCGCAGTTCACCGCGGCCGACGCGCAGGTAGCGGTCGGCCTGCGCCGAGGGCAGCGCCTCCCCGCCGCAGAAGACGACCCGGGCCGGCAGCCGGCGCAGGTCCTCGTCGTCCAGGGCCGCGAGCAGGGACGGGACGACGTCGACCACGGTCGCGGAGTGCTCCAGGGCGGCCTCCACCAGGGCGGCCGGATGCGCCCCGAGGTCGACGCCGGGGAAGACCACGCCGGCCCCGGCGACCAGCGGTCCGAAGCACTGCCACAGCGACGGGTCGAAGACCAGGGGAATGGTCTGGAGCACCCGGTCGGGGGCGGCGAGGCCGATCGCCTCGCGGCGCCAGGCGAGCTCGTTGGCCAGCGCCCCCAGCGGCACCGGGACGCACTTGGGCGTACCGGTCGTGCCGGAGGTGAACACCGCGTAGGCAAGGTCCTGCGGGCCCGTGCGGGCCACGGGCGGCACCGCCGCCCCGGTGGCCGGGAGCTCGCGCGCGCCCCCTCGGGGGAGCCGGATCGTCCGGAGTGCCCTCCCCGGCGCGCCGCCGTCGGCACGGTCTTCGTCGGCATGCTCCCCGTCGGCATCGTGTGCGGGGGCGTCGGCCGTGCGGACGAGGAAGTCCGCCCGGGCGCTGCGCAGCAGGGCGCGGCGGCGTTCCACGGGGTCGTCGGGGCGCAGCGCGATGATCCAGCCGCCGAGCCGCCAGACCGCCAGGGCCAGCGCCGGGTAGTCGGCGCCCGCCGGTACGTCCAGGGCCACCGCCGAGCCGGGGCCGACCCCGGCCAGGGCGAGGTGGGCCGCCGCGCGCTCGGTACGCTCGTGCAGCGCCCGGTAGGTGAGGTGACCGCCGGCGGTGTCCCAGACGGCGAAGGCCTCGGGGGTGCGCCGCGCCCAGTCCGCGAAGGCGTCGTAGGGCAGGCGGGCCCCGGCCGCGGGCGGCGCCGTGGAGGCGGCCGCGATGGTCTCGCGCTCGGCCGGGTCGCGTGCGTCGAGCGCGGCCAGCGGCGCGTCGGGGGCGGCGAGCACGGAGGCGAGGCAGCGTCCGTAGGCCCGCCCGAGCCGGGCGAGGGCCGCGTCGGTGTAGTGCTGCGGGGAGCCGGTCAGCCGGACGGCGGCGGTGTCGGCGTGTTCCGTGAGCTGCACGGTCAGCGCGCCCTGGTCGCCCTGGACGCGCACCGGCAGGGGGGTGACCGTGAGGGGGCCGGCCGGGCGCGGCCGGTTGTCCTCGTGGGTCAGGACGAAGGCGGCGGCGGGTACGGGCACGGCGGTGTCGTCGGAGGTCAGGGGGAGGGTCGGGTGTCGGGAACCGGTCAGGAGCTGCTCGCCGGTCCGCCGGGCCAGCGCGGCGAAGCCCAGCGCGGGGGGCAGGGGCAAGGCGAGGGGCATCGCGGAGACGAAGGCGCCCACGGTGAGGTCGTAGCGCTCCGCCGCCCGGTTGGCGGTGGGAACGCTCACGGAGGCCGTCCGGGCGCCGGTGACCGCGCTCCAGGTGGCCGCGAACGCGGCGAGCCACACCGCGTGCGCCGTGCAGGCGTACCGCCGGGCGAACGCGTGGACCTGCCGGGTGAGGTCCGGGGGCAGCGCCAGCTCGGCGTGCGGCATCCGGGCGGCCTGCTGCGAGGCGGTCTGCTGTGTGGCGGCCTGTTCCGCGGTGGCCTGCTGCGGGGCGGCCTGTTCCGCGGTGGCCTGCTCCGTGGCGGCCTGCTGCGTGGCGGTCGGGTCGACGGCGAAGGGGAGTTCGGCCCCGTCGTCGGCGCTGCCGCTGGAGCGGGCCCAGTGGGCGGCGTGGGCGGCCAGCGCGGCCCGCCCGTCCGGCGACTGCTCCCAGTGGACGTAGTCGAGGTGCTGGGCGGCCGGCGCGGGACGGGCGGAACCGGGGCCGCCCCCGGCGGCGTACGCGTCCAGCAGGTCGTCGATCAGCACCCCCAACGACCATCCGTCGCAGACGGCGTGGTGGAAGGTCAGGAGGAGGGTGTGCTGCTGCGGCCCCTGGGCCAGCAGGACGGCACGGACGTACGGGGGCCGGTCCAGGCGGAACGGGCGCGCCGCCTCGGCGTCGAGGGCCCGGTCCCGCTCCGGCGCTCCCGGGGGCACCGGCCGCACCTCCAGCGGGATGCGGGCGGGCAGGTCGAAGCGCTGCCGGGGCACCCCGTTCTCCTGGCCGAAACGGGTGCGCAGGGCCAGATGGCGCCCGGCGAGGGCGTCCAGGCACGCGCGGAGCCGGTCGATGTCGAGCGGGCCCGCGAGCTGGAGGGCCAGGGGCACGGTGTAGGCCGCCGACGCGGCGGGGGACGCCTGCTCGGCGAGCCACATCCGGTACTGGGTGACGGAGAGGGGGTGGCTGCCAGCCGCGGCCTCCGGGCGGGGCGCGAGCGCCGGTTCCGAATCCGCCGATGACGGTGCGGCAGCCGCCGGAGACGCGGCCGCGGGGCTGCGCCCCTGGAGCCGGGCGGCCAGTTCGGCGCGCTGCCCGGGGGTGAGCCGGTCGAGGGGTGAGGCGGTCATCCGAGCTCCTCCCCGGCCTCGTCGAGGATCTGCTGGGCGATCAACCGCTCGACCAGCGCGTACTGGAGCCCGATGGACCGGGCCCGCAGCAGCTCGCCGACGGGGACGTCGACGCCGAATCGGCGGCTCATCCCGCGCGCCAGCCGGGCCACGGTGAGCGAGTCACCGCCCAGCTGGAAGAAGTCGGCCGTGTCGGGCACGTCGGTCACCCCCAGCTGTTCGGCCCACAGGGCGCGGAGGATCGCGACGGGGGTGTCCGCGACGGGCTCGGCCGCGTCGGTGACGGGTGGTCCGGGCGGTGGTCCTGGCGGTGCTCCGGGCGCCGGGGCGGCCGACACCGGGTGGCGCGGGCCGTGGAACGGATAGGTCGGCAGGGGGACGGAGCGCCCCGGGGCCTGGAGCGGGGAGAGGTCCAGGGGGAGGCCGGAGCACCACAGCCGGCCGATCGCCGCCAGCACCGGGCGGGCGGTGGCAGCGGCCGGGGCGTGCGACGGCGCGGCGGGGGCCGGCGGCGAGGAGCCCAGCAGCGGGATCGCGGGCAGCCCGGCGGCTTCCGCGAAGCCGCTCAGCACCCGGCCGGGCCCGACCTCGACCGCGACGGCGTCGGGGAACTTCGCCCGGGCCGTCGCCAGCGCGTCCGCGAAGCGCACCGGCCGGCGGGCGGCCCGGGCGAAGTGGCCGGGGTCGGTGAGCGAGCCCTCGGGCAGCAGTTGCCCCTCCGTGTTCTCGATCCACGCCAGGGCGGCGGGGCGCACCTCATCGGCCGCCGGTGTGCCCCGCAGCGCGTCGGCCGCCGGTTCGATCAGCGGGGAGTGGAAGGCACGGGACGACCGCAGCACCTTGGCCGCGTACCGGCCGCCGATCCGCTCCCGGAAGGCCGCCACCGCCCCGGGGGACCCGGCGAGCACGGTGCTCGTGGCGGCGTTGACCGCCGCGACGCTCAGCTCGGCGCCGGTCTCGGCCAGCAGGGCCCGGGCCTCGGCCTCGCCGCAGGCCAGCGAGACCATCGCGCCCGGGGCGCAGTCCTGCATCAGCAGGGCCCGGCGTGCCACGAGACGGGCCGCGGCGTCGAGGGCGAGCGCGCCGGCCAGGGTCGCCGCCGTGATCTCCCCCAGGCTGTGCCCGAGCAGCGCGCAGGGGACCAGGCCCAGGGCGAGCAGCGCCGTCCCGGCGGCGTACTCGACGGCGAAGAGCGCGGGCTGGGCGAGCGCCGTCCGGGCGAGGCGTTCGGCGGGGAAGGCGGCGTCGTGCAGCGCCTCGTCCACCTCGCGGGCGAGCCCGGGGGAGAAGGCGGCCAGGCAGGCGTCCAGCGCGTCGGCGAACGGGGGCAGGGCGGCGGCGAAGGGCGCCGCCATGCCGGGGAACTGCGTCCCCTGCCCCGGGAAGAGCAGCAGCGCCGGGGCGGGGTGCGCCGCGGGCTCCGGTGTCGCCTCGGCCGGGGCCCGCAGCGCCGCCACGACCTCGGCCACGTTCGCGCCCACTGCCGAGGAGCGGTAGGGGAGTTCCGCCCGCCGGGTGAGGGTCCGGCCGACGTCCTCCAGCGAGGGGGCGGCTTCGGCGTCCTCCAGGTGCGCGGCGAGCCGCTCCCGCATGCGGGTGAGGGCCCGCGGGTCCTTCGCGGAGAGCACCACCAGCCGTTCCCGCCCGGACGGCGGGGCGGGCGGCGCGGCGGCCGGCTCCGGAGGCTGCTCCACCACCATGTGCACGTTGGTCCCGCCCACGCCGAACGAGCTCACCGCGGCCCGGCGCGGCTGCGGGCCCCGCCACGGCCCGGCCTCGGTGGGCAGGGACAGCGGCGAGTCCTCCAGCTCCAGCAGCGGATTGGCCCGGCTCAGCCCGGGAATCGCGGGCACGTACCCGTGCCGGAGCACCAGCAGCGCCTTCACCAGCCCGGCGAGCCCGGCGGCGGCGTCGAGGTGGCCGATGGTCGCCTTGAGCGCGCCGACCGGGATGCTGCCGGGAGCGGCACCCAGCGATCGGTACACCGAGGAGGCGGCGGACCACTCGATGGGGTCGCCGACGCGGGTGCCGGTGCCGTGGCTCTCCAGGTAGCCGACGGACGCGGCGTCGACGTCGGCGGCGGCGAGCGCGGCGCGGATCGCCTGCTCCTGGCCCGCCGCCGACGGCGCGAGGAAGCCCGCCTTGGCGGTGCCGTCGTTGTTGACGGCGGAGCCCAGCAGCACTCCGTGCAGGGGGAGCGGGCCGTCCGCCACGTCCTCGTAGCGGCGCAGCACGACGCCCAGCGCCCCCGAGCCGCCGAGGGTGCCGTCCGCCGAGGCGTCGAAGGGGCGGCAGTGCCCGCTGAGCGACATCACTCCGCCGGCCATGGGCAGGTGCCCCGCCTGGGGGGCGTTGGCCGACGCGGCGAGCACCAGGGCCTGGTCGCACTCCCCGTTGTTCAGCGCCTGGACGGCCAGGTGGGCCGCGACGAGCGAGGAGGAGCAGGCCGTGAGGACGGTGAGCGCGGGCCCGGTCAGCCCCAGTTTGTAGGCGATGCGCGTCGCGAGGAAATCGCGTTCGTTGACGAGGAGCGCCTCCTCGAACTCCGGGGGCGCCAGCGAGCCGGAGGCCAGGAGCGCCCGCAGGTGACCGCTGCCGCTGGCGGCCGCGTACACCGCCGTCCGCAGACCGTCGCCGGCCGTGACGCTGTGGCCGGCGTCCTCCAGGGCGGCCCAGGCGCACTCCAGCAGCAGGCGGTGCTGCGGGTCCGTCAGCCCGGCCTCGCGGGGGCTGACGCCGAAGAACGCGTGGTCGAAGCGGTCGGGATCGTCGAGCGACCCGTGGACGGGGACGTAGGCCGGATCGTCGGCGAGGGACGCGGGGACGCCGCGGGCCGACAGCTCCTCCCGGCTCAGGCGCCGGGTCAGCACCCGCCCGTCGCGCAGGGCCTGCCACAGCTGTGCCACATCGGCCGCTCCGGGGAAGCGCCCCGTCATGCCGGTGACGGCGATGTCGAGGGAACGGTCGCGGTTCATCGGTCGGCCTCCTGGGCACGGCGGTCGCGGAGCGTACGGGCCGCGTCGCCGCGTCGGCGACGGGACGACCCGGCTGAGGGCGGTGGTTCCGTCCCGGGGGCGGGCGGCGGGTCCGTTTTCGCGCGGGCCAGCCGGGCCGCGAGGTCGGCGACGGTGCTGTGGCGGAAGAGGTCGAGGATCGGCAGCCGGACGCCGGTGTGCCGGTGCAAGGCCTCCTGGAGCGCCGGCACCAGCAGCGAATGCCCCCCGAGGTCGAAGAAGTTGACGTCGCCGGGAACCTCGACGACGCCCAGGACCTCCCGCCACGCCGCGGTGACCGCCGCGTGCCCGGGCGACACGTCCCCGGCGGGCCGGGCGAGCGCCGAGGCCCGGCGCCGGGCCGCCTCCTGCTCCAGGGCCCCCCGGTCGACCTTGCCGTTGGGGGTGAGGGGCAGCCGCTCCAGCGCGTGGACCACGGCGGGGACCATGAACTCCGGCAGCAGCTCGGCGACTTCGCGCCGGATGGCCTCCGGCCGCCCGCCGCCGGTGACGAAGCCGACGAGGCGCGCGCCGCCGTCGGCGACCACGGCCGCCTCCCGGACGCCCTCGGCGCCGCGCAGCGCCGCCTCCACCTCGGCGGGCTGCACCCGGTGGCCACGGACCTTGATCTGGTGGTCCAGCCGGCCGACGAAGGCGAGCGCCTCCGGCCCCTGCCACCGCACCCGGTCGCCCGTGCGGTACATCCGGGCCCCCGGCTCGCCGCTGAACGGGTCGGGCAGGAAGGCGCCGGCCGTCTCGGCGGGCCGGCCGACGTACCCCCGGCCCACCCCCGCGCCGCCGACGTACAGTTCGCCGTCGACCCCCGGGGGGACGGGCCGCAGGGCGTGGTCCAGGACGTAGAGGCGGTACCCCGGCACCGGGCCGCCGATGTCGACGGCCTCCGGCCCGTGGTAACGGCGGTAGCTCGCCCAGACGGTGGCCTCGGTGGGCCCGTACTCGTTGACCAGCGCCACCCCGGGCAGGACGGCGAAGTGGCGCCGCAGCAGCTCGTCCGGGAGCGGCTCCCCGGCCGTGACGACCTCGCGCAGGCTCCGCACCGCGTCGGGGCCGGCCCGGTCGGCGGCGGTGAGCAGCAGGGCGTGGAGCGAGGGCACGCACAGCAGCCGGGTGACCTGGTGCCGGGCGATCAGGGCGACCAGGGCCTCGGGGTCGCGGACCTCGTCGTCGCTCGCGACGACCAGGTGGCCACCGGCCGACAGCGTTCCCCAGATCCCGGCCGCGGCCGAGTCGAACGCCGCGGGCGAGAGCAGCAGGAAGACCGGCCGCCCCGGATAGACGGTGCGGCGGGCGGCCGTGGAGGCGGCCAGCGTGCCGTGCTCGATCACCACGCCCTTGGGCCGCCCGGTCGTCCCGGAGGTGTAGATGACGTACGCGGGATCGTGCGGTCCGGGCGGGAGGGGGACGGCGGGCTCGGCGCTCCGGTCGGCCGCCGGCCCGGGTGTCGGCTCGGCACTCCGGTCGGCCGCCGGCCCGGCCGTCGGCGCGGCACTCCGGTCGGCCGCCGGCCCGGCCGTCGGGCGCAGGGGGACCACGGGGACCAGCGGGACCAGCGGCAGCCCGAAGGACGCCGCCCGCCCGGCCATGGCCGCGTCGGCGACGACGGCGCAGGCCCCGCAGTCGGTCAGGCACGCCGTCATGCGGGAGTCGGGGTGCCGGGGATCGAGCGGGACGTACGCGGCACCGGCGAAGTGCACACCGAGCAGCGCGGTCATCTGGCCCGCGGACCGCTCGGTCAGCACCGCCACCCGGGCGCCCCGGCCCGCGCCCCGGGCCGTCAGCCGGGCGGCGAGGTCCAGGGCGTCGGCCCGCAGCCGCCCGTACGTGAGCTGCTCGCCCCCGGCGACCACGGCGGTCCGCTCCGGTGCCTCCCGGGCGATCCGGGCGATGAGCTCGCTCACCGGGACCACCGGCGCGAACGGCTCCGGGCCCCGCCCCCACTCCAGGGGGAGGCGCCCCGGGTCCAGCGCCACGGGGAGCGCGGCCGGTGCGGAGGGCTCGGCCGCCAGCGCGAGCAGCGCCCCGCGGATCCGCTCGGCCAGCTGCCAGGCCTGGTCCGTGGTCCACCGGTCGGTGCGGTGGAGCACGTCCAGCCGGGCGCCGTCAGGGGTCTCCCGGAGCAGGATCTCGACGTCGTACTTCGCGATGGCCGCCGGGATCTCCACCGGGCGGGCGCGGACGCCGGGCGGCGCGGCCGTCGCCGGGGCCGGCTGCTCATGGTCGACCAGCACCTGGAACAGGGGGGCCTGCCCCGGACCGGCCCGCAGACCGAGCTCCCGGACGAGTTCGTCGAAGGGGTGCGCGCGGTGTGCGTGCGCCCGCAGGAGGGCCGCGTGCGCCTGGGCGACCGCCTCGCCGGCGGTGCCGCCGGGGCGGGGGCGCAGCCGTACCGGGACGGGGTTGACGAAGAGGCCGACGGCCTCGTTGAAGCCGGGCGGTCGGACGTCCATGGTGGTACCGACGAGGACGTCGCCCGCCGCGCCGTACCGGTCGGCCGTCACCGCGAACGCCGACAGGACGAGGACGAGGGCAGTGGTGCGATGCGTACGCGCCGCCTCGGCCACGCGCTGCCACTGCGCCGCATCCAGCGGGACGCCGACCGTCGCCGCGGTGCGCCGGTGCGGGCCCGGCCGGGGCCCGCCGAGGGCGACCGGCGAGTGGGCGGAGACGCCGGCGAGCTCCTCGGCCCAGAAGCGGCGCAGCCGTTCGGCCTCGGCGGGCGACGGTCCGGGGACGGCGCCCGCCGGGGCGGGCGGGAGCGCCGGGCCGCCGGCCAGCCGGCTCAGCAGCTGCTCGGTGATCAGCTCCGTGGAGCGGCGGTCGAGCACGAGGTGGTGGCCGACGAAGACCAGCACGTGGTCCCCGGGGCCGGTCCTGAGCACCCGCAGCTCGACCAAGGGCTCCTCGAACAGGTCGAAGGGCCGGTGGGCCACGCGCCGCAGGTGCTCCGCCAGGGCGTGCCCGGGCACGTCCCGCACGCTCACGGTGAACGCCGTCAGGGGCCACTGCCCGCGCCCGGGGGCCACGTCGTCGTCGATGACCCGCAGCCGAGTCTCGGGGTGGGCGGTGAGCACGTCGTGCCAGGCCGCCTCCAGGCGCCCGGGATCCAGCGGACCGCTCAGCCGCAGCGCCCAGTACACGGTGAACTCATGGCTGTCCGGCTCCGCCCGGTGCAGCAGCCACAGCCGCCGCTGGGCGGCCGACAGACCGGCGGGCGCAGCCGTGGACGGGCCCTCCTCGCCGCCGGCGGGCGCGGCCCGCGCGATCAGGTGCCGCAACCCTTCCGGTGTCGGGTCGCCGAAGAACGAGGCGAGGTCGACGCGCACCCCGCACTCCTGGTTGACCTCGGCGACGAGCCGGGCCGCGTCCAGTGAACTCCCGCCGCAGGAGAAGAAGTTGTCCCCGTTCGAGGCGGGCGGGCGGCCGAGCGTCAGCGCCCAGAGCCGGACGACGGGGTCCGCGCCGCCATCCGGCGGCTGCACGGGCACGGGCACGGGCAGGGCACGCTCGTCGACCTTTCCGCTGAGCGTGAGCGGGAACGCGTCGACCACCTCGATGTGCGCGGGCACCGCGGCGGGCGCCAGCCGCCGGGCCGCGAGGCTGCGCAGTTCCCCCGGCACCGGAACCGGCCCGGGGCGGCGGGGGGTGACCCAGGCGAGGAGCCCCGCCGTCCCGATCGGACCCCGGCGTGCCACGTGGGCGTCCTGGACGCCCGGCGTGCCGCGCAGCACCTCCTCCACCTCGTACGGGTCGACCCGCTGGCCGCGCACCTTCAGCTGGTGGTCGGTCCGGCCGTGGTAGATCAGGTGTCCGTCGGAACCGAGGGTGACGCGGTCCCCCGTGCGGTACATCCGGGCGCCGGGTGCCGGGGCGAAGGGGTCCGGGAGGTAGCGCTCGGCCGTGAGCGCGGGGGCGTTGAGGTAGCCGCGGGTGACCAGCGGCCCCGCGAGGTACAGCTCGCCGCGGGAACCGACCGGCACGGGGCGGAGGTCGGCGCCCAGGACGTAGGCCGAGGTGCCGTCGAGGGGCCGGCCGATGCTGGGGGTCCCGTACTCGTCGAAACCGCACCACGTGGTCTGGATCGTGACCTCGGTCGGACCGTAGCCGTTGGATCCCCTGACACCCAGCTCGCGCAGCCTGCGCCAGGTCGTGGCGTCGACCGCCTCGCCCCCGAAGTCCAGCTCCAGGCCCGTGCGTTGGAACATCTCCTCCACGCCGAAGGGGCGCATGGCGGCGAACATCGACGGCGAGGTGCTGAGCAGGCGCACGTCGTTGCGCTCGACCCACTGCACCAGCGCCTGCGGATCGCGGTACGTGGCCTGGTCGGCCACCACCAGGCAGCTGCCCCGGAAGAGGTAGAGGAGCTGCTGGAAGAAGACGTCGAAGGAGACGGCGGCGGTGACGCCGACCCGGGCGGCCCCGGCTCCCGCCGGCTGCGCGTCGACGAGGACGGCGAGACCCCGGTGCTCGACCATGACGCCCTTGGGGCGGCCGGTGGTGCCCGAGGTGTGCAGGACGTACGCCAGATCGTGGGGGCGGGCGCCTTCGGCGTGCGCGTTCTCGGCGTCCGGGGCCTCGGTGTGCGCGTTCTCGGCGTCCGGGGCCTCGGTGTGCGCGTTCTCGTCGACGATCGTGAGCGAGGCGTCGAGCCGGTGGCGCGACGCGGGGTCGCACAGCACGAGACGGGTACCGGTGTCCGCCACGACGTAGGCGAGACGGGAGTCGGGCTGGGAGGGGTCGAGGGCGACGACGTGGGCCCGCACCCGCCACGCCGCCAGCACGGACGCGACCAGGGCGACGCCCCGCTCGCGCAGGACGCCCACCGCGGTGCCCGGGCCCGCGCCGTGGCGGCGCAGGGCGGCGGCGAGCCGGGCGACCTCGCGGTCCAGGCCGGCGAAGGTGAGGAGGTCGTCGCCGCACCGCACCGCCGGCCGCCGGGGCTGTGCGCGCACCCAGGCGTCGAACCGGTCCATGAGGGGCTGTGCGTGCTCCGACGGATCGGCCGGTGCGACGATCAGGGACGGCGTCGCCGCGCTCGTCGAGCGGGGCAGCGGTGCCCCCGGGTCGCGGGCGAGGGCGAGCAGGACCCGGCGGTAGACGGCGAGCAGTTCGGCGGCGGCCGCGTGGGTCGTGCCGCCGCGCACCCGGCGCGTCACCGTCACCGAGGCGTCGTCCGCCCGTAAGCAGAGGTCGAATTCGAGGTCGAAACGAGTGAGGCCGTTCGTCTCGCCGGGGTGCCCGGCCGGGGGAGCGGCTTCGGGAGCTTCAGGGGCTCCGGGGGTTTCAGTCGCTTCAGTCGCTCCGGGCGCTTCCGGTGCGCCTGCGACGGGTGTCGCCGCCGGCTCTCGCACCGCTTCCATCGCACGGACGGTGAGCCCGCCGAGTGCCGGCCCCGGGAGGGGGTCCCGCAGCTGGAAACTGACGGTGAGTCCGGGCGCCGCGGCGTCGAAGAGGTCCGCGCTCTCGTGGATCGGCTCGCGGGCGTGGGACAGCGCCTCGGCGACGGTCCGCCGCACACCCTCGCAGAGCTCGGTGCCGGAGGCTCCCGAGGGCCACCGCTGGCGCAGCGGGACCATCCGCGCGAAGCAGCCGACCAGCGACACGGTGGCCGGTGTCCGGGAGGCGAACGGTGTGGCGACCATGACGTCGGGGGCGTCGCCCTGCGTGGCGAACGCCGCGTAGAGGGCGGCGAGTCCCATGAGGTACGGGGTGACGCGCAGGCGGCGGGCCGCCGCGCGCACCGCGTCGGCCTCGGCCGGGGGCAGCGGGAGCACCAGGACGTCGGCTTCGGCCGTCCGGGGGCCCGGGGTGCGCGGCAGGGCCTCCGGCCACTGGGCGTCCGCCAGTTCGAGGGGCCAGAAGCGGGAGGGCTCCGCCGGCGCGGGCGGGTCGGATACCGCGGGCGGTGCCGGTGGCGGTGTGAAGGGGGGCCCGCCGCCGGTGCGTGCGTTGTACGCGGCACCGATGTCCGCCAGCACGTTCTCCAGCGACGCCCCGTCGCACGCGATGTGGTGCACCAGGAGGGAGAGCACATGGTGGTCCGGTCGGTGCCGGAACAGGTCGACGCGGACGGGGCAGTCTCGTCTCAGGTCGAACCGGTGGCGCCCGACGGGCGCCCAGGGCGTGGCGTCGACCGCCGCGGCCGTGTCCACCGCGGTCCATCGCGGCTGCGGCGCGCCGGGAACCCAGGAGGGCACGCCGTCCTCGTCGACGAGCCGGCGGGCGAACACGGGGTGCCGGGCGACGGTCTCCTCGACGGCGCCCTTCAGGGCCTGCTCGTCGAGCTGCCCGCGCAGTTCCCAGACGCGGTGGATGTTGAAGGACTCCGGCTGGTCCCGACAGGTGAGCCAGATACCGAACTCCGGGGCCGAGAGCGGGAATGCGAATTCGGCATCCGACGCCGGACCCGAATCCGAAACCAGGTCGCTCCTGTTCACTTCGGTTGCCCCTTCCGTACGTGCTGGCGGCACTCGGCCGGTGGTCCGAGCGCGGGGTGTCGAGAGGAAGAATGAAGCTGTGCGGCCATCCGGGCATGGGGCTCTGCAAACTCGAAGAGTTCGCCCGTGAGCGGGCGGATGCCGGCGACGGCGAATCGATAGGGGAACCGGGGGCGCGTACGTGAAGGTGCGGTCGGCGCCCTCGGGGATCGGTGCCCCGGGTCGGACCTCCGGCATGCCGGGGTCCGTTCACGAAACGAGTCTGTATGTACCCTGGGAATTTTTCAAGAACGAGCAAACGGAATGTCTCATTCTCGAAGGTGCGGGGAAGGCGACTTTCTGGACATAGGGCTGCGCCCGCCTCTCCCGACACCGGATCCAGTGTTTCCGCCGACGCTCCTGCCGTCCTGGGACCCGCGCAAGAGCGCACTTTGGGGCGAATCACACCGTTGGTTTGAGTGAAACCTGTGGACCTTGCGAAGGTTGGTTAAAGGATGTTATATGGCTCGGTAAATGAGCTCCGGGCCTGGATTGGCGCACTTCTCGAAGTCTTGACCCCTGTGGTACGTTCCAGGCGAAGGTGTATCTGATCCGCTTCGTCGGCTGCGCGCGGTGAGCGGAGACCCCTTATTTCGACAGGGTTCGAAAGGGTTCGACAGGAGCGGAAAATCCTGTGGATCGCGGACCTGAAGTCGGTATTCATCTGGCTCCCGCCAATTCATCGACCGCCCGCCTGGCAGGCGGCCGTGCCCCGCAGGCAATATCTCGACAGGGAGGTCTCATGGGTCTGCAATTCGGCTTCTGTTTCGGTACCTCGTTGCGTCATGACGTGACGCGGGACCACTTGTGGAAATTGCTCGACGCGGTGGAGCAGCACGGATTCGATTCGTTCTGGTTCTACAACAACAACGGGGACGACATGCCCCCGCCGCTTGAGCTGGCACGGGAAGTGGCCCACCGGACATCTGCCTTGGTATTCGGTCCGCACGTCCTGGTCGCCGCCGGCCTGGAACCCTCCGCCGTGGTCCGCGAACTGACCGACCTGTACCGGCGGTCCAACGGCCGGTTCGTCGCCCAGCTCGGCATCGGCGGCCCCCGCGAGGCCCTCATCCTGGACCCCGCCGAAGCGGCCGCCGCCCTGGAGGACATCCTGCGCCGCCTGCGCCGCCTCGTCGGGGAGTCCGCCGGGGAATCCAGCGGCAGCGGCCCGACCGGGGTGCCGCCCGTGTGGCTGGGCGGAGGCAGGGAGAGGACCGTACGGCGCGTCGCCGCCCTCGCGGACGGCTGGGTCCCCGCGTTCATCACCCCCGCCGAGTACCGCCGGCGCCTGAAGGTCCTCGACGAGGAGCGCCAGCACCTCGGCCGTACCGAGCACATCACCCGCGCGGTGCAGCTCGTCTACGTGCCGCCCGCCATCGACACCCCCGAGCTCCGGCGCGAGCTGGACGCCGAGGTCTCGGCCCACAAGCAGGGCTGCACCAGCCGCGACGTCTATGCCGTCGGCGGCGACCGGGCGTTGCGCGAGCGCCTGGCCGAGTTCGCGGCCGTCGGCGTCGAACACGTCATCCTGGTCCCCGCCCGCGCGGTCCCCGACTGGGAGGACGAGATCGCCCGGGTCCACCGCACCGTCACCACGTCGTTGGGGTAGCACTTCCGTGGCTGCGTGGCTGCGTGGTTCTCCCTCGCCGGAGCGGTGCTTCACCGGTGGCGGGCCCTGCCACGGGTCCGCCATCACGTCCGCAGTCGGAGTCGTCGGCCGGTTCGACGTCCTTCTTGGTCTATCGGGAAGTGCCCTGCAATGAAAGATAGTTGAGCAACCTGGCGGCAGTAGTGGCTCGCGCTGGGGCCGAGGCAACCGACGATGTAACCCACGGCTGAACGCCGAGAAGGTCAGCGGCTGGGTGATCGCGGCCGCTGTCGCTTGAATCCGGTTGCGGGGCACCTCATCGCTTCGGGAGTGCGCCCTTGCCCTTTGTCGCCACCAGCGACACAGGGGCGCGTCTTTCTCGCGGATTGTCTGGGTTGATCACGTGATGCCCAGGGTGGTGAGCGGTCGATTGGCGTCGCGCGCGTGGTGGCGGAGTCCAGCGGCGATGTTGTCGCAGCCCGTCAGCCGGAGGGCACCGATGGCCAGGTTCCGCAGTGCGGCCATCGCGCGGGGAGCGTTGCCGGTGCGAACACGGGAGGCGTCCTCGGTAAAGGTGACGTCCCTGACATAGTGGACCTTGTTCTCGATGCCCCAGTGTTCCCGCACGCGACGGGCGACTCGGGCACCGTGGCCTGCTGCATGGTCAGGCTGGTGACCGCGTAGAGGCGTTCAATGGTGACCTTTCCGGTGCGCACGAGCCGTCGACGGCGGACGATCTGCACCGCCTGCTCGGCGTGGGGGAAGGGGAGCCGGGTGACGGTGGCCGCCTTCATTCCGGATCTCGTCTCGGCCGTGTGAGGTGGCGCGGGTCTTGTCCATCAGCGGCACGTTCTTCCAGGGCAGGCTCTTGAGCTGGGCGTGCAGGGTGGGGTGGTTGCCCTTGACCAGGGCGATGTAGTGGGCGCGCTTGTCCTCGACGAGGAAGCGGGCGTGCTCGACCTGGGTGTGCATCGCATCGAACGTGACCACCGCGTCGAGCGGGGCGAGCAGGGGCCGGAAGGCGGTGATCTCGTTGCTCTTTACATCCACCTCACGCTGGGCGAGGACCAGGCCCTGGCTGTTCATCGCGGCCAGGATGTGGACCTGGGTGCCATCGGCGCGTTGGGCTCCGCGCACGGTCTTGCCGTCCACGGCCACGGCCGCTCGCCGGCTGGAGGCGTCGGTCCGGTCGGCTGTGCGGCCAGGCTCGGCGAGCCAGGCGCCGATGGCCGCGTCCAGCGCGTCGCCGTCGACGCGCTGGAGCACCCGGCGCGTTGTGGCCTCGGTCGGAGCGATCGGCCCGGTGTCCGGGTTCCGGCAGGTGCCGCCGAGCCGGAACAGTACCGTGGGCGGGGCATCGGCGGCCCACTCCGCGATCGCCGCCAGCGACTTGGCCCCGGCGAGGACCGCGCAGGTGGCCAGGGCCAGGACGAAGACCAGTGGGTGGCGCCGGCCCCGGGGACCGCGCGGATCGGGAACGGCAGCCAGGCGGGCCAGCAGCCCGGGGCGCTCGTCCGGCGTGGGCGGTGCGGCATCGGCGAGTTGACTCAAGCTGGCGGGGATGGGCGATGATGAGCAGGCAGGCACGGTCTTCCGTCGTGGTGATCAGGGATTCGACACCTCATGATCACTGGAAACCGTGCCCGCCTGCGTCCCGGACCCGGGTAACCACCGCTGCTACCTGATCACTCATCAACCTGGGTGCTTGACGAGAACGACGCCACCCTGCTCTCGCGGCGCCAGCTGACACCCCACAAGGTGTCATCGCCTGGCGTGTCGGGCGACGTTCACGGGTAAGCCGTGAGTGTCAGCCCCGGCAGCTATAAGTGGGCCATGGCATTGCACTGGAAGCTGGTCATCGACGCCCATGACGCACCGGCACTCGCGGACTTCTGGGCCGCAGCCCTGGAATATGAGGTAGAGGACCCCAGCAAGCTCATCGAGCGTCTACTGGCCGCCGGACAGATCGGCGAGGACGCGGTGGCCGAGCACCGCGGCCGCCGGATCTTCCGTGGCTACGCCGCCGTCCGGCACCCGGAGGACCCGTTTGACGAGCTCAGCGGCACCGGACACGGCCGAAGGCTGTTGTTCCAGGACGTGCCCGAGGGCAAGGACGCCAAGAACCGCCTGCACCTCGACGTCCACAGCGAGCCCGGCGGGCTCGAAGACCTGGTGGCGCGACTGGAGTCCCTGGGAGCCGCCAGGGTTCGCGAGGTCGACATGGGCCCGGCGGGACGCTGGTGGGTCATGCTGGACCCGAACACTCCGGATTCATGGTTCTGGAGTGAGCCCCGGTGTCGACCGTCACCCTGACCCGCGACCAGCAGGGATCGCCCCACTCCCAAGGGAGTATGACCACTGCCGACCCTGCCCGGGACCGAGGGCACCGTGTTCTCCGGGCGCCTGCGGGGCGTCTCGGCTATCCGACTGTCCGTCCTAACGGACGAGACCACCAGCCCCGAACGGCAGCGCGAGGCCAACGACCGCGCCGCCGAGATGAACAACATTGACTTCGGCGAGGATGACCAGCGCCGGGAAGCTGTCGACCTTGACGTGTCGGCGAGCAAGCGCTCCGTGGGAACGTCCGGAGCTTGGCAAGTGGCTCGCGGACCCCGACAGCTTCGACGTGATCGTGTGGTGGCGCTTTGACCGCGCCGTCCGATCGCAGCAGGACATGCACAACCTTGCTGAGTGGGCGAGCAAGCACCGAAAGATGATCATCTTCGCCGAGGGCGTCGGCGGAGGGATGCAGCAATTCGACTTCCGTAACCCGCTCGACCCGATCACGCGCATGATGCTCAATCAGTTTGCTTTCGCTGCCGAGATGGAAGCGTGGTCCATCAAAGAGCGCGTCATGGGTGCGCAGGCTGCCATGCGCAAGATGCCGTTCCGGTTCAAGGGCGGTCGCCCGTCCTACGGGTACAAGATCGTTCCCATGCCCGCGGAACACGGCGGGGTCGGCAAGACGCTCGCGCAGGACGAGAGCGCCGTCAAGATCATCATTCGCATCATCCGGGACATGCTGAACGGCAAGACCATCACGCGGATTTGCCAGGAACTGGGGCGCGACAAGGTTCCGACCCCGCGGGACCACTGGTCGGTGAGCCAGGGCCGGAAGACCGGAGGCAGGACCGGCGGCGCGAAGGGCGAGAGCAACACCCGGGACGTGTTCAAGTGGGTGCCCACGGTCCTTAAGGAGATCCTCACGAACCCTGCGCTACTGGGCTGGAAGATGCACAACGGCGACCCGATCCGGGATGCCGACGGTGCCCCGATCCTGTCGACCGAGGACCCGATCCTGACGCGCGAAGAGTTCGACGTGATCGGGAAGCTGTTCGACGACCGGAAGCGGACCGAGCCCCGAGCCATCCCCTTGGACGCTTCCAAGTTGCTCCGGGTCATCCACTGTGGGACGTGCGGGTCACGCATGTACCACCAGACCAACAAGAAGCAGCAGCGCGCGTACACGTGCGGCGGGCACCTCACGCGGGTCAAGTGCACCGCCCCAATGACGATCCGGGCTGACTGGGTCGAAGACTACGTGGAGCGGGAGTTCCTGGCCCTGACCGGCCGTATCCGGATTCAGCGGACCATCATCACGCCCGGGTACGACCCGGCGCAGGAACTCGCGCACGTCCTCGCCGAGTATGAAGCCCACCAGAAGCAGCAGGGCAAGCAGAAGTCTCGTTCGGCACAGACGTCTTGGCAGGCACGGGCCGATGCGCTCGATAACCGCATGGCAGAGCTGGAGAACACCCCTGCCCGTCCCGAGAAGCGCGAGAAGGTCGCCACGGATGAGACGTTCGCCGATCTGTGGGCCGTGTCCGATGACGACGCCCGCCGGCTACTGCTGCTTGACGCCGGGGCACGGCTGGAGATCCGCAAGGGGGTACGCGGCGGGTGGCGGACGCTCGACCCGCGCCGTGTGGCGTTCGCAGTGACCGGCGACCTTGACCCCGCGGTGGAGGAGTGGGCCGGACTCCGGGAAGAACTGACCATGACCCCCGAGACTGCTCCCGCGGTCGGTGCCCGGATGCGCATCGCCGAGCCCGTCGGGGCAGCCGCGTAGGGCACCAGCGTCCCGGGTGGTGACGGGTGACGCAGATGACGGAGAAATCAGTTTTCTTTAGACAGCGGGTGTCTAAGTAAAACCAGAAATTGCCGCACCTGCGTCACCTCATCACCCCGGGAGATCGCCCCACTCTCCATAGCGGTAGAGGGAGGACGGTCGACCGCGCGGCGGGAGATCGTCCCCCTCTCCACCACAGTAGGGGGCCGTACCGCGCACCCCACCGACGGAACCGACAGGCCGAGCCTTCACATCAGGGGCGACGCTCTGTGCCCCTATGGTCCGCCCGTTCGCTCCCTGCAAAGACCAGCGTCACTGCCCCTTCCCGAATCCGCGGGCAGGGGCCTCTTTATGCCGCTGACAGGCGGCCCACCGGAGATAGCACCGTGAGTAACCCTGGCCGTTCCGCCTACACCTACGAAGCCCGGGCGACCGCAAAGCTCCGTCTACGCGCTGATTCGTTTCAGTACAGCGCCGCCATGGAGCACCTTGCCGAGCTGAAGCGCGACCGTCCCGAGCAGTACGACCAGATGAACCCGCTCTCTCGAATTTCGCTCGGCCACTACGAGATCGCAAAGGCTGCCGCTGTGCAGCTCGGCCGCAGTGTTTCCGCTCCCACCGATCGTGAGGCCTGACCATGAACCCCGACGTCTCCAAGGCTGCCGACAAGCTCGCCAAGCTGCGTGCCCAGGCCGACAAGTTCACGGCTCCGCTTGCCGAGGCCGTAGCCGCCCTAGCAGTCGCCGAGGAGGCCGAACAGGCCCGCCGTGCCGAGCGAGCCGCCGAGTACGACCGCGCGTTCGCCGCTTCGTGGCGTGAGCGCGCACAGCAGGCCAGCGACGCTGACAAGGCCCACCGGGAACGGTTCGCCGAACTGCTGGCCAAGGAACCGTGGTTCATGGCATACACGGCGTCCCGGGCCGAGCGATACAAGCGAGAGAAGATCATGCACGCTGCCCAGCGCGCCCAGTCCGCCACCGGCCAGCCGGGCACCGTGCCGGAGCCACGCATATATGACCTGCGCCTGATGGAGGACCTGATCGAAACCACCGAGCGCATGGCCACCGCGATTGCCGAGGACTACGCCGAGGAACTGGACGCCAAGCGGACCGCCTACATAGCAGCGACGGACTGACATGGCCGTTGACGCACTCGACCCCGGCCCGGACGGCACCTATCCGCATTTTCCCCGGGACGCGCAGGGACGGCCCGTCTGGTCGGACGCTCCAACTGGCCTGCCAGTAACCAACGGTGGGGCGCCGATGCCGCGCGGTGTCCAACCGATGAGCGACCCCCACGACCCCGGCCGACTGCTGGCCGTCGACGTGACACCGAGGAAGCCGGACGGTCGACCGATTGACCCGCCGGTGATTCCTCCGCGGGCTCCGGCATGAGGCACACGTCCGACGTATGACCGACCGACACAGGGTCGCAGCCCCGGGCCTACCCTACCCGGGGGCCTCCCCTCTCCTGGCCAGAAGCACGGCAGGGAGGCAAAAAACTCGCATGGCTCATTAGACCATTCTTGCGGACCGTTACGGCCCCACTTCGATTCCCTATTCGGATTCGAAGTGGGGCCATTTTGTGTTCCGCCGATCAATCCGCAGACTCTATCTGGAGTCGCATTTCTTCATATGCTTCTCGGAGGTCGCGTGCATCGGAAATCTTGCCGGTCTCAACGGCATTTACCACTTCTAGGGCACGCCAGTGATTTGACGGTGCCACTCGCCCTGAGAGCATTGCGCGCTGCGCCGCATAGCATGCTTCATCAAGGCGATTGGTGGTTACCAAAGAGAGCGCGAGATCAATATTTGCCGAGGCCACTCGGCGAGGCCACTTGGTCAGGTCGTCCGGCGGCGAAAGCCGCGAGATAACCTCTCTTGCATAGGTTTCTGCCGCCGGATCTCCGAGCCATGCCAGAGTGGTTGCGGCGTATGCAACAGCTTTTGCAGGGTCGTACTGAAAATGATGCTCTGGCTGATCCGGCGTGCCGATGGAAGAGGAAAGGGCTTGCACTCGATCTATTGCCGAATATGTTTCATTCGAATATCCAAGCCGCGCGAACGCCCGCCCTTGCTGAGCGATGGCTTGAATTTCAACTGAGCTTCCGGCCGGAGCCAACTGCTGGGCTGTGGCGCTAAGTTCCGCCGCCCGCGAATAGTGGCCATCGGTTAGCACCCGCCAGGCGTCGGTCTCAAAGCACCAAGCTTGAATTTCCGAATGCCCGGCATGCTGCGCCAAGGTCATTGCCGTCCGCAGCCTGGCTGTTGCAGCATCTTGCTGGTTCAAATCAATGTGCAGCGTGGCGCCGAGCAGTGAAAACCATCCGCCTATGACCAGCAGTTGCCGGTGTTCCTCCAGAGTCTTTCTTGCATCCATCAAGCCAGTCACATACGACGAATACTTTCGCACCTGGCCCAATAGCTCATGCGGAGCCACGGTCGGGTACTTTACGGCCAGGTCGTGAAAGGTCAGTTCTAGCCGTTCAATAGTTTCTTTTCCAACATCGCTGGCTGAAACTCTGCGCGCCAGCTCCAAGGTTTCGATTTCGTCGTCATAGGCCGGCGGTGCGGTTGCGGTAGCCCGCATAACCTGCGAACGCCCCTGATCCACGCCACCGTACAGAATGGCGTCAAGCTCGGCCAGCGTCACCCTCAACACCTTGACAAGAGTGGGGCGCTGCCAATCCTGCGGATCGACTTTTCCGCTTTCCCATCTCGCCACCGTCGAGCGGTCGACACCCACGCTCTGAGCCAAGGAATCCTGAGTGAAACCAAGGGCCTTGCGCCTTTCGATAAAGGCCCTGCGCCGAGCTGCCATGTCGCCTCCCTGTCTCTGAGTAACTGTTCTAGCAGGTCAGGGCACTCGATGCAGTAACTATGAGACAGGGATGCCACAAGAGTGCGTCATCCATGCTCTGTTCACGCGGGGCCTTTGGCCCTGAACTGGTGCCTCGCCCAACGTCCGGCAGTGATCGGAGGGATTGTGATGCGGCGCAAAGCAACTGTGATCAGCGCTGCCCTGGCAGCCGTGGTCGGACTCGGACCCACCGTCCTGGTGCTCGCCCTCGGCAACCTCGACCCGCAGGCCGGGCGCCGGTGGGTGTGGGCGTTCTTCGCCCTGGCGGTTGCCATGCTCGGCATCGTGTACGGCGGAGACTGGGAGAACTGGTTCCGACGCCGAAGACAGGCGAGGGCGCGCGTCCGCAGGGCGCTGCACCACGGCTCGGCGCTCTGCCGCGAGGCTCGGCGAGGACGTACCGGATCGTGATCCTAGAGACCGGGATTCTCCCGCGCGTACCTGACGGGCTGGGGTGGTCACCGGGCTGGTGCTTCCCCTGCGGCACGAACCGGGACGTGGTGCCGATACCGGCGATAGGGCTCCGCACGGTCATGACGGTCTGTCGGTGGCACTACGGCCGGTACTCGGCTCGGTTCGTCCGGACGGTTCAACTCAGGTCCTGGTATGGGCTGTTGCGCCGTCCACGTCTCCGCCCCGAGCGGCCCAAGTCTCCCGGAGTGATTCCCCCGCGCTCCGGGTCACCCGCCGGTCCCACCCGGCGGAAGGGCGCGTGCGGCGGCGCGCGTCGGTGGTCCTGGTTCAGCCCTCCGGCGCGGACCAGGACCACTACCCGCTAGACCCCCCGGCGGTGCCTGTGCCCGCCCGGGTAGCACATCCCCCGCCCCGGTGACGGGACTTGGACGGCTCGGACGACCGGGGCGGGGTTCGGCCTCAGAACTTAGCGACGGAGAGCAGCGGATGTACGAGTGCCCCGAGGGCGTCGGACACACGGTCGAGCGGACCGAGGAATCCGGCGCCGTACAGAGCGGCCCGGGTGGGCCGGTCTGGCGGTGCACGACGTGCGGCCGGTGGGGCGCATTCCTCGCCGGCGCGTGGGCCGCACTGTTCCCGGGTGAGCTGGAGTTGTTCCCCCTCGGCTGGATGAAGCCCGGCGAGCCGGCTCCGATCCGCAGGACGCACCCGCTCGGGCGCGGAAGCTAGCGCCCCCTTGATCACCCGTCCTGGCGGACGAAAAGGGAATCACCCGCCAGGACGGGGCACCACGCCTGCCACACGGCAGGTGGCTCGCTGCACACCGACGTGAGGTGAGTCGTTGTTCCCCGGCGAGGAGTTCAGTCCGGTGCACGGCCGTCCGTCAGACGTGACGGCGCACCGGCACCGGCCCGTACTCTCGCCCGTCCGACGGGATACCCCGCAAGGGGTGAGGAACAGCACCGCCCGCCCCGGCCGCCTTACGTGCGTAGGTCGGGGTGGGCTTGTCCCGAACCCTGCTCTCCCGCAGGGTGGTTGAACCTACTTGGCACCGCCACGACAAGGAGGAACAGCACAGATGACAACAACACCCGCACCGTGGGGCACGGGTCGAATGGCGCCGTACGCGCCCACCCCCGCGGTTCCGCAGTACACGCCCGTGATCGACCCCGAGACACAGATTGCCGTGATCGTGGACGAGCACGGCCGCACGGTCGAGATGGGTGCTCACGGCACCAGTACCAACCAGACCGGTCCCACCACCACGGGCGGCGGCGACGGGCAGAGCGGCGGGCAGAACACGCCGTCCGACGTGGACACCATGCAGTCGAACGACCAGGACCAGGGCACGGGCTGACATGACACCGGATCGGAACGGGGCCGTACTGGTCCTCACCAACCCGTACGACGTGACGGCGGACCTGGTGCTACGCCGCTTGGCTGACCGCCGAGTACCGGTCGTCCGTGTCGACCCCGGCACCGATCTGCACGCAGGTGCCTCGCTGTCCGCCCGCTACGGGACAGGTGGACAGCGAGGCTCCCTCCGCACCGCAAGCCGGACGCTCGACCTGTCCAACGTCCGTGCCGTGTGGTTCCGCAGGCCGTCGCCCTACGACCCCCCTCCCGGCATGGCGGAGCAAGATGGCAAGTTCGCTGCCGCACAGGGGTTCTGGGGCACCGGGGGCATCCTCGCGTCACTTCCCGGGGCGCACTACGTGAACCACCCTTGGCGCATCCGCAATGCGGAGTACAAGCCGGCTCAGCTCTCGGCGGCGAGCCGGAACGGGTTCCTGGTGCCAGACACGATCATCACAGCGAACCCGGACGAAGCTCGGGAGTTCTGCACGTCCCAATCTGGCGGCGCGGTCTACAAGCCGTTGTGGGACAGCCGGTACCGGGATGCCGAGGGCGCCCTACAACAGGTGTGGGTGCGCGGGGTCGACCCGTCCGAGATCACCGATGCCGTGTCCCTGTGCCCGCACCTGTTCCAAGCCAAGGTGTCGAAGGTGTTCGACGTACGGGTGACTGCCGTAGGCGACCGCCTGTTCGGGGTCCGCGTGGACAGCCCCGATCTTGACTGGCGCTACCGACAAGACCTGATGACGTGCGCACCGATCGAGATCCCCGAGGCGGTCGCACGTTCGGTTGCGGCTTACCTTGACGAACTCGGTTTGGTGTACGGCGCGTTCGACTTCGCCGTGACCTCTGACGGTTCCTGGTACTTCTTTGAGTGCAACGCAAACGGCCAATGGGCATGGCAGCCGACGGAGACAACTGCCGCTATCGCCGACGCCCTCGCCGACCAACTACAGAAAGGCCCCGACACGTGAGCACATCGGCCGAACTCCGCGCCGCCCTGGTGGACGGGTTCACTGGTGACGACATGGTCACCGATCCGGCGTGGAACCGCGCCGCCAAGTCCGTCCCCCGGGAACTGTTCGTCGGGTCTTACTTCCTGCCCGTGGAGGGGACCGCCCCCACCGAGTACCGGCCCGTCCAAGAGGGCGAACCCGGTTGGCTGGCGGGCGTCTACACGAATCAGACCCTGATCACCCAACTCGACGGCCGTATCAGGCCCGAGGACGGTACGGCGAGCGGTTCGCCGTCTTCGTCGTCCACCCTGCCGTCACTGGTGCTGCGAATGTGGCACCAGCTCGACACCGAGGCCGGGCACCAGGTGTTGGAGATCGGTACCGGCACCGGCTACTCGACCGCTCTTGGTGCGTACCGCCTCGGGGACGCCAACATCACCAGCATTGAGTACGACCAGGTCGTGGGAGAAGCGGCTGCTGCGGCACTCAAGTCCGCCGGACACGCACCCCGGCTGATCATCGGTGACGGGCTGCTCGGCGACCCGGACGGGGGCGAGTATGACCGCCTCATTGCCACCTGTTCGGTTCGGTACATCCCGCAACCGTGGCTCTACCAGGTCAAGCCGGGCGGAAAGATCCTTGTCACCCTCTCCGGCTGGTCGTATGGGTTCGGCCTCGCGCTGCTCACCGTGACCGAGCCCGGAGAGGCCACGGGCCGCTTCCTGCCCGGGTGGACGAGTTTCATGATCGCCCGTCCGCACGACCGGCCGCCCCGTCAGAGTCTCGCGCTGCTGCCTGGCGACGAACGCCCGAGCCGGATCGATCCCGAGATCATCAGCACGTGGACCGGTGGTTGGGTGGCTCAGCTCGCGGCACCCTCGGCCGAGCGGATGGGCGCGGGCGGGCAACAGATCCTCTCGGACGTGGCCACGGGATCGCAGGCCCGGACCATGCCCAACCCCGACGGAGGGTGGACCGTGATTCAGCGCGGACCGCTCCGACTCTGGGACCAAGTGGAGAGCGCCATCGAAGCCTGGCAGGCCGCCGGCGAGCCCCACCAGGACGGTTTCGGCATCACGGTCTCGCCCCTCGGCCAGCGCGTGTGGATCGGCAGCGAGGCCGGTCCAGGTTGGAACCTGCCGATCTGAGCCGGATACCCGGAGCCGGGACGCAGGGGTGCCAATGAAAGAACCACCCGTGCCGACTCTCGCGCCCAACTCGGCCCCGTCCCGCTGGTCTCCGGCAGGGCGGGGCCTTCTACTTTTCGGGGGTCCGCTCGGCCACGTACGTCCCGCGCTGCGGCACGGTGTAGACGTACCCGCCTTCGCGCAGATGCCGGACCGCTCGACGGGCCGTGTCCCGAGCCACGCCCCACCGCTGGATCAGTGCCGACTCGGACGGGATCGGACGGTTCACCGCGAGAGCCCCGGACTCAATGTCGCGGATGATCTCCGCCGCAATCTGCTGGTACGGCGGGGTGGGTGCGTCGTAGTCGATTTCCGAGGCCAT
The DNA here is from genome assembly GCF_044744605.1 of Kitasatospora sp. NPDC087271. NCBI lineage: Bacteria > Bacillati > Actinomycetota > Actinomycetes > Kitasatosporales > Streptomycetaceae > Kitasatospora > Kitasatospora sp. NPDC087271. The sequence continues at coordinate 465,279 of NZ_JBIUYQ010000003.1, read as the reverse complement.
GGGCCAAGGGTAGACAACTGGCCACATCCCGAGCTATGTGCCTACGTAGGTAGACGAGGGTATAGGAGTTGCCTTACCTTCGAAGCCGAAAGAACCCCCGGCGCCGCTTAGGACCGGCTCCGGGGGTCGAGTGTCCGACAGCTAATTGGGAGCTGAACGAACATGCGACACCTTATCGCCCTCGCCCTGCGCACCGCCCTGCGCCTGGTCCTGCCGGCTCGGGGGCAGCACTGTGCTGTCTCGGCCGAGCCGAGGCCGGTCCTCGCGGCGGTGGCTGCCCCGATCACCGCCCGGCGAGCCGACTACGAGACCCCGTATGTAAGCGCCCTGGTGCGCCCCTACGTCGACCGCAACGCCTGGTTGGCCGAGCTGGACGCCATGCAACGCGAGTTCGAGGAACGGGAGCAGCAGCGCGCGCGGCGCGAGGCACTGCGGGCAGTCGTAGCGGGGCAGCCGGACCCCGGATACACGTTTCCCGGTGCGCACACCCTCGCCGGGGCGGTGGCGTGATGACCCTCGCTGCCATGGAGAAGTCCACATGCGGCGACCCCCGCCCCGGGAAGACCGACGGAGCCCCGTGCAACCGTAAGCCGTTCCACGGGGGCGACCACTCGAACCGACTCCGCGAGACCTGGCCCCGCCTCGCTCCCGTGCGCTGTGTCCGCTGCAAGGGGCCCGCCCCGAAGCCGGTCCCCGTGGGCCACCAAGAAGCCGCGAGCGGGCCCGGGTACACCGTGTGGGCTTGCTCGCTGTCCTGCCCCGAGTAGAACCCCCTCGCCCCGTCCGGAGCCGATCCGGGCGGGGCACTCTCGGCCCTGCCGTAGAACCCCTAAGACCGCCTCTCCGGAGACCCGGAGGGCAACGAGTTCTGCGCCGCCGGTTGATCGGGACAGCCGTTGTCATGGAGTGCTTCGGTTGCCGTCCGACCTACCTGCGGCGCTTCCTGGGCCGCGCCGTATCCAGGTCGGTCTGAGGCTCCCCGCTGTACGGGAGGTGCTGGCTACCTGGCGGAACCTCGCCATCGGTGCCCTTCGGCTGACGGGCTACGACAACATCGCCGCCGGACTCCGCCACCACGCACGTGACGCCAATCGACCGCTCACCACCCTGGGCATCACGTGATCAACCCAGACAATCCGCGAGAAAGACGCGCCCCTGAGATCTGCGCGAGGTCGAGCGGGTCGACAATCCAGCCCTCGGCCTGTAGCTGGCGCACGACGTCGGCGATATCCAGGGTGTTGTGGAAGATCACCAGGTTGGCCAGCAGAGAGGTGAACTTCACGTCCTTCTCCTGCTCGACCGGATCGTTCGCCGCCACCGTGCCGTGCTGACCGAAGCACACCCAGTCGGAGAAGCCGTTGAACGCCTCGACCTTGTTCGTCGCCGCCGTCACCCGCACCCGCAGCGGCGCGTCCGAGAGGTACCGCGGCATTCTGTGGAATCTGATTTGTCAACATCATGCCTATTTGAGCAGTTCCATCGTCCACTCTCGCTGCTCGGCGGTGTCTGGGACGGCGAGCCCGCGAGCTCGTTCGATCTGGTGCCAGGAGGTGTCGGGATCGACGCCGTTGAGGATGAGGAGTGCGGCGGCGAGGAGGGACGAGCGTCCGATGCCGGCTCGGCAGTGGGTGACGACGTGTGCGCCTTCGTGTAGCTGTTCAGCGAGTCTGTGCAGGGTGGGCAGGATCGTGGTGAGGTCGGGGACGGTGCGGTCGGGGATGGGTATGGCGACGAACTGCAGCCCGGCTGTAACGGCTCTCCAGGGTTCGTCTGCGAGGCCGAGGTCGTCGAGTTCGGGTCCGGTGAGCGCGCAGACCAGGATGTCGACGCCGCAGTTCTTCAGCGCGGTCATCTCGTCTTCGAGCCAGTCATTGCCACGGGGTCTGGCCATGGTGCTCAGTCGTCCCGGGCCGGGGAGGTCGACGGTGAAGAGGGTGGGTCGCATGTCAGCAGCACTTTCGGTCGGTGGGGTCAGGTGATGATCGGACGGTCAGCGGCAGGGGTCGGCCGGGTTCGACGCGGAGCTCGTTCGGGGTCGGGCCAGCTGGGGTGGCCACCTCGGCGAGGCGCTCGAGAAGGCGGTCGAGGGCGCTCTGGCCGTCGTCGACGGCGGCGCGTTCCTCTTCGGTGAGCGGAATGCTCACGAGCATGCGCTGCAAGTTGGCCTTGGCTTCGACGAGTTGAGATCTCGTCGATTCCTTGGGGGTGTAGAAGTCGCAGCGGGCGCAGGCCATCCGGTGCTGGCACTGTTCGAAGAACGAGTAGGAACACAGCCCGTGACCGAGATCGTAGTACTGCCATGGTTCACCGTTGGCCGCGGCCCCGGAGGTGATGGCGTCCCGGTCGAGAAGGACCTCGACCGTGCGGACATTGCGGGCGAAGTAGCCGGCCTCGGTGTATGCCTTCGTGAGGGTGCTGGGGGTGATCTTGGCGTAGTGCTGGGTGGACTCCGGACTCCGGACTCCGGACTCCGGTGACCAAGCCAGGCTTGCAGCTCGAAGAGCGTCATCGGCTCCTTGGCGTTGTAGAGCTGGCTGGCGATCGTGGAGCGGGCCCGGTGGCTGGTGATGTTGCCCCGGACATCGGCGGTCGGGACGCCGGCCTTGCGACACAGCGATGGGATGACCGCGGTGTTGATGTAGGTCTTCGCGAGGCGTTTCGCCCGGTGCGCGAACAGGAAGTCCACCTGCTCGCCGGTCTTGCGGTCCAGCATCTTCGGCTGCTGCGGCCGGAGTTCCTGCCATGCCTCGATCGCCTTGCCCAGCAGAGGGTCAACTGGCTTGGTGAACGAGGTGCCGGTCTTGTGGGTGGGGACGTCCAGCAAGCAGACGGCGTCCCGCGCCAGCACCTCGTCGGAGTCGCCGGGGATGGGGAAACCGTCGTGCTGCCAGCGGATGCACTCCATGCGGAGGCGGGCTATCTCGTCGCTGCGCAGGCCTCGGGTGCACCCACTACCCACTGCTGGCGGAGGTGATCGCGGACGAGATGGGCGAGGGGGTGTCCCTCATCTCCAGCGCGGAGGAGTCCGCCAAGGACGTCGCCTGGCAACTAGGGAAGCTCGGCCTGGCCCGCGCGCGGTCCGTGCCGCGGCACGTCTTCATGACGACCGGAGACCCCCGCCAGTTCCAGCGGATCGGACGTCGCTTCCTGGGCCCGGTACTGACGGACGTGGCCGCAGCAGTGCGCTGACGAGGCGCTGCCGGTCCTCCGGGTGGTCGGCCAGCCAGGCCCCGAGCCGGTGGTCGGCCCCCGCGAGGCGCAGCTCGGAGAAGTCGGCCTTCGTGGCCAGCGACGTGCGGACCAGGTCGGTGACGCCGGGCGGGATGACGGCGTCCTGCTCCGGGACCACCAGCAGGGCCCGGCCGTTGAACCGCGCGAAGGTGCCGGGCGCGGAGCTGGTCCGCCAGCTGTCGGGCCTGCGGATCAGTTCGGTGAACCCGGAGCCGAAGGGCACGTCCCAGGCCTCCGTGCCGTAGATTCCGGGGGCGCAGGCGGCGAGCGCCGCGACCCGGCCGCCGTACAGCGCGACCAGGTCGGCGAGGGTCTGACCGCTCATACTGAAGCCGACCAGGGCGAGCGGCAGGTCGGCGCCGAACACCTTCTCGATCACGGCCGCGGCCTGGTGCCGGCGCCGGCGGAGGCTGAGGTCGCGCAGCTCGCCGGTGCTCTCCCCGTGGCCGGAGAAGTCCAGGGCGACGGCCGGGTGCCCGAGTGCGGCGAAGTCCTCGGCGAGCGGCAGGTTGCGCTCCTTGCTGCCGTTGCCCGCGCCGTGCATGACGACGACGCCGATGCGGTCCGCGACGGTGCCGGGCCCCGGGTCCACGGTGTACACGCTCAGTTGCTCGCCGTCGATTGGGTGAACGGTCTTGTGTACGACGCCCATGACGCCCCTTCGGAGAGGGAGTTGACTTTCGATCAGCAGAAAAATGTCACACTGCAATCGTGTGCCACCAGTATACTGACCGGACGTACGGGGGTTCGTGGCACGGCTGTTGACGAGAGGGCCGGAGCAAACCGGGCGCGGGGAGGAAGACGGCCGGCCGGTGACGGGGGTGTGTTGCGCGTGACCCGTGTTCCCGCCCGGGGCCCGCCGGAGCCGTCCGGCCCGTTCCGCTCCGCTTCCCTTCGATTCGTCGTGTCCTTTCACCCCCGGCCTCGACTCGACGGAAGGTGGGGGGATGGATTCCCTGCTCAGGGAACGCACCCGGCCCGGTCTCCGACCGGTGCAGTTGACGCTGACGGAGCTGGCTTCGTACCGGCGCATCGTGAACGACGGGCCCATGCGCCCGGAGGAGCTGTCCTCCGGGGAGGGCCGGGCGGCGTCCGCCTCCACGGTGGAGCGGCTCGTCAAGGCGGGCCTGGTCCGCCGGCTGGAGGCCGGCCGGCTGGCCGCCGTCGACCCGGCGCACGTCTCCGACCGGCTCCTCGAGGGTTGGGAGGAGCGTCTGCAGGGTGCCCAATCGGACCTGATGGTCGCCCGGGAGCAGCTCGCCGAACTGGGCCTCATCTACGCGGCCCGGCAGAGCGGCTTCCAGGGGCCCCAGTTCGAGCGGATCGAATCGGCGGACAAGGCGCTCCGCACGGTGGAGCGGTACGCGGGCGAGAGCCGCCACGAGGTCCTGGTCGCGCTGCCCGGAGGGCCCCGCCCGGCCGCTGAGCTGCCCGGATCCCGCAACTGGGAGGGCGAGTTGCTCCACCGCGGCGTGCGGCTGCGGACCCTCTACCAGCACGCGGCCCGGTTCCACCCCCCGACGGTGGCCTACGCCGAGGAGGTCGCCGGACTGGGCGCGGAGGTCAGGACGGTGACCGGGAGCCTGGCCCGGTTCCTGGTCTTCGACCGGAAGGCGTTCCTGGTGCCGCTGCGCGAGGTGCCCGGCGGTGCCCTGATCGTGCGCAACGAGGACCTCGTGGCCTTGGCGGTGGAGATGTTCAACCGCTTCTGGACGGCGGGCGAGCCCATCGGGAAGCCCCGGGAGAAGGCCTTCATCCAGGGCCTGACCGACCAGACCCAGCGCTCCATCCTGCAACACCTCGTCGACGGCGCCGACGACCGTGCCACGGCCCGGGCCCTGGGCATCTCGGTGCGGACGTGCCAGCGGCACGTCTCGGAGATCATGCGGGAGCTCGGGGCCACCAGCCGCCTCCAGCTGGGCTACCTGCTGCGGAAGAACAGCCTGCTGGAGAGCGGGGACGAGGGCTGAAGGGCCCCTCCGGCGGCGCGTCCGGACCCGGCCGGGTGCCACCGGACGGTCCGGGGCGGCGAACTCATGCCCGTCCTGGAGAGCGACGCGATCTGCCAGGAGCTGATCGAGGACTGGTCCGGCACGGTCGCGGAGGTCCGGGCCACGGTGGACGGCGAAGTTCCTGAGGAGGCCGTCGTGCTCGTTGTCCAGTCCCGTCGCCGGATCGGCTGGCCAAGGTTCCGGCCTCCCGACAACATGCGTATTCCTGGAGGGAGATGAGCAAGAGGTCCCCTGTTATGGTGCGCTTATGTCATCGATCAAGAAGTTCCAAGTCACCTTCGACTGCGCGGAACCCCAGCGCGTCGCCCGCTTCTGGTGCGAGGTGCTGGGGTACGAATCGCCGCCGCCGAACGGGTTCGCCACCTGGGACGAGTACGACCGCTCCCAGCCCGCTGAGGACCGGGGTTCGTGGTCCGCCTGCAGTGACCCCACAGGCGAGGGCCCGCGACTGTTCTTCCAGCGCGTTCCCGAAGGCAAGGTCGTCAAGAACCGGGTGCACCTCGACGTGCGGGTCGGCACCGGGCTCGTGGGCGAGGAGCGCCTCGCCACGCTCGAAGCCGAGTGCACCCGGCTGGTCGCGCTCGGCGCGGTACGCGTGCAACTGCTCTACGACGGCCACGATTCGTGCATCGTGATGCAGGACCCCAACACACGTGACTACCAGTTCTGTGCAGCTTAGCCGCAGGTCAGCACCAACGACAGAGCCCCGCCCGGCGCTTGGCCGGACGGGGCGTTTTGCTGTCTGGCGAGACCTACTCAGTGCGAACGGCTCGATGGTGCGGGACGGCCCAGCACTCACGCGACCAGCCAGGGCGGGGTCTGGCGGGTGCAGGTCAGGCTCGGACGAGTTCGGCGGCGCGCTGCCCGAGGTCTGCGGCGCCGGGAATGCCACGCCGGGCCCAACTCGTCATCGTGGTACGGACTTTGTGAAGGTCCTTCTTGTGTCGGTCCGAGACGACTCCATCCATGAAGTCCAGGGACTGACCCCAAATCCCCACGGCTTCGTCGTGGCGGCGCTGAGCGGCGACCGACCGGGCCAGGTTCCCGAGCGTCAGGGCGTGAATGCGCCGGAACGCCTCGGGGTCACGACCGGCGAGGGCTGCGCGGTGGTGACGTTCGGCCGCCTGGTGGTCTTTCAGCTCGGCCAGCGTCTTGGCGGTGTGAGAGGCGACAGTTGCCGCTACCGGCCCAGTAGCCGCCGTGAAGGACGCGGGCGGCGTCGCGGTGTCAAGCATGGCGTCCTCGGCCGCCAGTAGCGCCGCTGCGGCCTTTTGCCCGCTCCCCACAGCTCCGTACGCCCTGGCGCTCGTGATCAGCAGCAGGGCCTCGGTCTGTGGGTCCACCTTCCCACGCGCTCGCCGCAGGGACTCCTCCGCCAGTTCAACGCAGAACTCCGGCTGCTTGAGGTTGAGGGCCTGATGAGCGAGGGCACGCATCATCCAGGCTCCGTGTCCCGTCGGATCGCTCTCGCAGGCGAGTTGGTAGCCGAGGAGGTAGTACCGCTGTGCGGCGCCCTCCCGGCCCAGGTCGTGGTACTTCCACGCGGCGAGGTACGACAGTTCGGCAGCCACGCCGTAGGCGTCCCGGCGAATCGCCTCGGAGGGGTACACGGCCTGGAGCATCGGCACCACCGTGTCGGTCAGGTAGGTGGTCACCGCGCTCAGCCCGTGCCCACCGCCAAGACGCTCGTCAGCGGCAGTGAACACGCCGGTGATGTGCCGGACGGTGGCCACCTCGCCGACGCCCACCCGGCCGCCGGACCTTCCCGCTCGCAGGGTCGCTGCGACCGCATGGTGATCGTAGGTCAGCGGCAGCGCCACGGCGGCGGTGGCGAACGCACTGGCGAGGAAGTCACGGCGGGACTGCATCACGGCTCTCCCGAGGTCGGCGGCGGTGGCCAGCGGGTCGGCACTCATAACCTCCCCGATCGCTTCCGACCCTAATCCGATCTCCGCCACGGTTACCTTGCGGCGCGTCTTCCGGGTAAGGGCCTCGGCAAGATACTGCGGCGTGCGCCCGGTGGGGGTACCGCCGGCCACCCAGTGAGCGACGGCCGATGGAACCGTGGCCAAGTGCTCCCCCGCCTCCGAAGCGACCGTGCGCACTGTCGTCGCCAGGGCCTGGTACGTGCATCCGGCCTCCGCGATCACCCGGGCCAGTGCTTCGTTCGGCGCCTTAGTGTCCGTCAACTGTCGCCCCCAATTGCGATCTTGAACGGGTTGAACGGGATCGGTGTGCTCACACCGTACCGCCGGAGCGTGACTGACTGTTCACTGATTGCACCGACAGGCCAGGGGGTTCCCGCCGACTGGCACGGCAATGACGACACCTGCCGCAAGCCACGCGGTGAACCCGCCACCGGTCGGCAAGCTCCTCCCCGAACCTCGGGGAGGAGCACCAATCCGCAGCAGTACCTATGGAGGGAGCACAACCATGTCCGACAGCACCCAGGTCAGCAACCTGACGCGGCGCCTGGACCACTCGGTGCCGGACGGCGACTTCGCGCCGGTGGGCGTCGAGTCCCTGACGCGGCGGCTGGACCACTCGGTCCCGGACGGCGACTTCGCGCCCGTGGCCACCGAGGTCTGACAGCAACTCCGAACTGATGCCGTGTAGTTGACGGCATGGCGGGTCGGCTCGGACGACCACCCGGGCCGGCCCGCCGCGCGGCATCGCCACACAGCCCCAAGCAAGGAGAGACCATAGTGAACACCACCATCGCCACCAGCGTCCCGGCTGGCTCCTTCTTCGATCTCGGCCGGAAGGACCCGGACCTGCTCCGCCTGCGCGAGGAGGGCGCGGAGAGCACTCTGCCGTTCGCCTTGATGGAACGCCTCATCAAGTCCGGCACCCCCTACGCGCAGCACGCCCGTTCCCTGCGCAGCGAGAGCGTGACCGTGGCCGGAGTGACCTTCGACTGGTTCGACGCCCAGCTTCCCGGCGAGATCGCCAACGAGATCAACCTGACGAGCTACGAGATCGCCGAGCACACCGATGACCGCCGCGCAGCACTGTCCGAGGCGCTGGACCGCCTGTCGCTGGTCCACCCCGAGGGATTCGCCCGCGTGCGCGAGTTCGTCCGTGGGATGTTGTGGGTCGGGCTCAAGCCCGGGGTCCGCGCTTCTTCGCTGACCAGTTCCAGTGACCCGGCGCTCCCGTACATCGTCGTGTTTTCCGACAAGGCCCGACACCACATCCCGCCGAACACGGTCAGCCCGGAGCCGTCCCCCCGGTTCCTGGCGGAGAACCTGCTCCACGAGGGAACGCACCAGTCGATCAGCTTCCACGTCCTTCAGCACCAGGTCTTCGCCGACGGGTACTCGTCGAAGGAGTCCCCGAAGATCGAGATCAAGTGGCGAGCGGGTCAGGGCGTCGCGCGCAACCAGTACTGGGAGGTGGACCGGTCCTTCCACGCGACCTGTGTCTACAACCAGTTGCTGAGGTTCCGCCGCACCGAGCTGGACCGCGACGACCTGACCGCCACCGAACGCACGTGCTTCCAGGCCGCCTACGACGAGGGCCTGCCCGCCGTCCGCTACCTCATGCGCGAACTCGAACTCCTGAGTGAGAACTTCACCCCGCACGGGGTGGAGCTGCTGGCCGACCTGCGCCGGCAGACCGACCAGCTGTAGTGCCACCCTGAGCAGAACCGAACGAGGAGGGTCCGGTGCTCCAGCACCTCATCACACAAGACGCCGGCCTGCGGATGGTCCCGACCGACCGGAGCAAGTTGGCCACCGCGGTCGGCCAACTCCACGACGACCTAAGGGCTTTGCCCGAGGGGACCGACCTTGCCCGCACCCGGGTCCTGACCAGATGGATCGGTGTCGGCCAGATGTGCTTGGGCCACCACGAGGAGGCCCTTTCGTTCCTGCGTCAGTCGCTCGACTTGGCCGCAGCGAGCGGCAACACCCGAGCGGTCGTAGCCACGGGGCTCAACCTCGGCGACGCCCACCGCTACGCTGGCGACATGCGGACTGCGGATGCGCTCTACCGCAGCGCCCTGGGCACCGCGCGGAGCCAACACCCGGAGCTGGTGGACTTCGCGCTCCAGCACACCGGTAAGTACCTGATGGAGCGCGGTGACCTCGCGGGGGCAGAGGCTCACCTCCGGGAAGCGCTGCGGCTGCGGATCGCCAAGGGCGACACCGAGCTGATCGAGTCCACACAGGCAGCACTCTCGCGGGTGGAACTGCTGATCGCCCGCGCCGCCGCACCGGGAGCGGACGACACTGCGCCTCGCCGGTGGAACGGTCAGTGGACCACGTGGCTCCAGTCCCACACCACGGCCCGCAGCCCGGACCGGTGGGCAGAGGACTTCCCCGCTATTCGGGGCGCCGTACGTGGGCTGACCGCGCATCAGCGGGTCCACCCGCGACACCTGCGCGACCAGCCGTTCCCCACCGAGCTGATCACCGCGATGGCGCAGGAGGCCGAGGAGGCCCTGGCCATCAACGGCTACCTTCACAACGGCAAGTGGAACGCAGCCGTGGGCGATGCCGCGAACCGGTTCGCTGGGCAAGTCGATCTCGCCGCAGTCGTCACGGAGTCCACAGGCCTGGAAGTCGAGCAGCCGCACAACGGCGTCTATATCGCCTATCTGGAGGAGGGGCAGTTCCTCGACTTCCACGTTGACGAGTTCGGGTTCGGCGAGGCCAACCTGATCCTGTGCCTCAAGCACGAGCGTTCCGCGGCGGCTCCCACCGTGAGCACTACCGTGTTCATCGGCGCCGACGGCTACCGTGCTTGCGATCTCGCGGCGGGCGAGTGCGTCGTGTTCGATGGGGCGATCACCCCGCACGGTAGGACGCCCCTTGGCGCCGGAGAACGCGTGACCCTCATCAGCTTCGGATTCCGGGCGCGCGATGTGGCCAAGCGTTCGGCCGCTCACCTCCCGGCCGCTCCGCGCTGAGTACGGGAGGTTCTTCACAAACGCAGAAAGGCCCCGCCTCGCTCCCCTGAGGGAGAACAAGGCGGGGCCTTTGCGACTCTCTTGATCTGTGACTCTCCGCGCAAACGGGTCTAGTTGCGGCGAGGGTTTTTTCCCTCCCTGCCGCGCTTTGGGCCCTGGGAGGGGAGTCACCCCCCTGGGCAAACCCGCAGGTCAGGGGCTTTGCATGGGCTTTTGGCGCTCCGAGGCCCATCCTCCGGGCTGGTGAACGGCCGTCTCGCGGCTGTGACAGGACGTGCACAGCGGGCGGAGCCGTGACCAAGCGTCAGGATCGGGCACGCCTCGGGCGACCAGTGAGCGGCGCGACTCGGGGAAGTGGTCAGCGACCACCGCGAGGCGAGCGCAGAGCACGCACCACGGATGGGCGTAGAGGTAGGCCCGACGGATGCGGGGCCAGCGAGGACCGTACGCGCTGCCACCTGGTGTGCCTCGCTGTGCGTCCGCCTCGGCCTGGTGCTCGGGGCAGCGACCACCACGGGCGGTCAGCTCGGGGCACCCGGGGACAGAGCACGGGGGGCGGGGTCGTCGCGGCATGGGATACCTCGGATCTACTCGACCAGCAGGGGGGTTAGCTCTAGTTCGCTCGTTCGAGTGATTGATGTGTTCCGGACGATCACGGTGGGCAGTGCTCCGGGCGACAAGAAGCCGCAGAGAGATGAGATGACCATGGATGTAAGCACTGTCACGCTGAAGCAGTTCCAGCGGTGGCTCCAGATGGCCGACCTGACCGGGGACGGGGACGGGGACGGCATGGTCAGCAAGGAGGAGTGGCTCGCCTACGCCCGGAGTGACCGGGGCATGTTCGAGGGACTGTGGAACGAGCAGGAAGCCGCCAAGCTCTTCGATGACCTCGACTCGGACAACTCCGGCTTCCTCGACCGGGAGGACGCCATGGCCGTGGCGAAGCGCGAGTGGGCCGCACGCGAGGCGTCCACCCTCAGGGTCAACAAGCTCAAGGAGCCCTATCCCGCCGGAGAGGTGCGGATCATCAACACCAAGCTGGAACAGTCCACCGGCGGCCAGTATCAAGACGGAGTCATCAAGAAGGTTTGGCACGGCAACGGTGGCGATGACGACTACGGGGTCACGCTGTACCAGCCCGCTTACGGCCGAGAGGTGAACGTCTACCCCCGGGGCTCGGATGTCGTCGTCGAGGCCACGCGGAACGCCGGCTACGCCAGCGAGGCCAAGGACAACCAGCGTGAAAAGGAACGCAACTCCTGGACAAGCGGGCAGTAGCCTCCCGATCTGACGCATTCCACCAGGGCCCTACCGCCCCGGCATGGACCTCTCAGAGCCCGCGCCGGGGCGGAGCCATGTCCGGGCGTGACCCGAACGGCTCAAGATCGTTGGCAGCGTATGAACAACACCAAGCGCGTACTTGCTGCCCTCGCTCTCGCCGGGGCTGCACTGACGATCACGGGCACGGCCCATGCATCCGGCATCCTGGGTCTTGGGGACACGGGGTCCTCGAACAACGACTCATCACTGAACCAGAACCTCGGCATCTTCGGGGACAGCATCATGGACGGCACACACAACACCTTCGGCCCCTCAGCACTTATCAAGGGCGTCGATGGCATCGGCACCTCGCACGTACGGTAGTTAGAACGGCGCTGGTGCTCCGAAGTCTCTTGCTGTCTTGGCCTGATGGCAAGTGCGGCACAGAGCTTGAACGTTGTCGTCGGTGTCCTCGCCGCCGAGGGCGAGCGGGGTCCGGTGGTCAACGTCGACCAGCTCGGCGGGGAAGTCCTCGCCGCACAGTCCGCAGACCGCGGAGCCTGCTCGGTCGATCTGCCGGCGAAGCCGCTCGGCGCCGCTGTAGTGCCGACGAGTCCCCTGTATCAGCCATTCCGTAGAGTTCCTGATACAGGGGACTTGCGACTCGTGCAGCCGGTCTACGGGCCCGGCGGAATGACCGGCGGATCGATCGGGCTGCCGTCCGGACGTCTAGGCGTCACGTCGACGGCTAGCAGCCGGCCAGGGTGCCTGGGGTCGCTCATCTGCTGGGTTCCTCGCGGCATTGGCGCCCCACCACTGCGTACTGGCAAGCCAATTGGCGCATCCGACCACACAGGCCGCCCCTGCGCATCCCGGGGAAAGTGTGGATAGGTACCGTCCGGGCCGGGTTCGAGCGCGTCAACGGCCATGTCAGTCGGTCGCCTCGATGTAGGCGTCCCTGGCGGCGTCCAGGTCCTCTGAGAAGGCCGCACCGATGGCCTCGGCAGCCTTCTCCACCGCACTGGTGATGTCCTCGATAATCCGCAGGTCGTACCGGCGCGGCTCTGGAACGGTCAGCGGGTCACCGAGGTGGGACTGTGCGTTCTGTGCGGCGGTCAGGATCTTCTCGCGCTTGTACCGTTCGGCACGGTGTGCGACATATACCTTGAACCACGGCTCAGCGGAAAGGAGTTCGAGGAACTCCGCATGCAGCTCGTTGCCCCGCGTGGATCGACCCTCGGCCTGCGCCATCCAAGTGTTGACGAACGCGCGGTCGTACTCGGTGGCACGCTCGGCACGGCGAGCCTGCTCGACCGCCTCGGCGCCCGCCAAAGCTGCCTCGGCCTCCGCAAGTGGTGCGGCGAGCTTGTCCGCCTGGGCACGCAGCTTGGCGAGCTTGTCGGCCGCCTTGGAAACGTCAGGGTTCACTTTCAGACCTCGCGATCGGTGGGGGCGGAAACGTTGCGGCCGAGCTGCATGGCGGAAGCCTTCGCGATCTCGTAGTGGCCGAGCGAGATGCGACTGATCGGGTTGACCTGGTCGTACTGTTCGGGGCGGTCGCGCCTCAGTTTGGCAAGGTGCTCCATGTCGGCGCTGTACCGGAAAGCGTCGGCGCTCCTGTGGAGCTTTGCGATCTCCCGGTCTTCGTAGGAGTACTTGGGCGTTTCAGGGTTGGTCACGGTGTTGCCTCCGGTTGGTTGGCTGTCGGCGAAATGGAAACGTCTCTGAGGGTCAGCGGGTGTGGCGCACGGGCAGAGCAGCAAAAGAGGTACGGATACTCGGTCCTTTGGGCCCGTCAGTGGGGCGCACGCTAGACCTGCACTCTCGGAGGTAGAAGAGGGGGACGAATTCCCATGGTCGTCGGCAGTGGGCTTTCCCTCCCTACTGTTGTGGAGAGCGCAGACCTTTCCCGCGCCCGCGAACCGGTGACGGGGTGACGCTGGTGAGGCAAATTTCTGTTTCTCTTAGACACTCAACATCTAGAGAAAACTGAAATCACCGTCATCAGCGTCACCCCATCACCACCCCCGCTGGCTGCGCCGCGACGGGCTCGGCGAGGCGGACCCGACTGCCTGCCGCGGGGGCGGTCTGCGGCGACGCACTCAGCTCGGTGCGGAGCCCCGCCGTCTCCTCGATCGCCGGGTCCAGCTCACCCGCGATGGTGAACGTGACCCGCCGCGTGTCCAGCTTCCGCCACCCGCCGCGGACACCCCGCCGCACGTCGAGCCGGACCCCGGCGTCTACCAACATCCGTCGCCGGCCAGCAACGTCCGCGGTCGCCCAGTCGTCCGCGTAGGTCCGCCCGGTCTCCGTGACCACCCGCGTGGGCTCGGTCTTCTCCCGGGACTCCAACTCAGCTATGCGGCTGTCCAGCGCGTTATGTCGCTTCTGCCACTCCTGCGCAGCGTGCCGAGACTTCTGCTGCCCTTGAATTTTGAGGTGCGCCGTGTACTCCGCCACGGTGGCGTTCAGCTCCGGCTCGGGGTCGTACCCGGGCACCTCTACGACGGTCTTCGTCCGGATGGGGCCGACCAGCCGCAGAAACTCCTCTTCCACGTGGTCATCTGCCCAGTCTCCCCGGACGTTCGACGGTGCCTCGCACTTGTCGCCGCGGGCGTGGTGGTTGCACTTGTACGTAGCGGTCCTGCCTTCCTGCGCGTTCAAGTACATGCGCCCGCCGCACGAATCGCAGTGGATGACCCGCAGCAGCAGGGCATCCGTGTCGGACCGGTCGCTGTTCTCGATGCTGCGTTCGTCAAGGATGGCGCCGATCTGGTCGAATTCCTCGCGGGTGAGGATCGGGTCCATGGTGCACATGATCGGGTTGCCGTGGTCGTCGCGCACGGGCACGCCGTTGTGCATCTTCCAGCCGATCAGCGTCTCACTGCGGAGCATCCGGGTAATGACCGCCGGAGTCCACTTGAACACGTCCACCACGACGTGGGAGCCCTTCGCCCCGCCGGTCTTTCCGCCCCGCTTTCGCCCGTTCTTGACGGACCAGTAGTCGCGCGGGCTGAGTACGTCGTCGGTGTTGAGCCCCACTGCGATGGCGGACACCGTGGCACCCTCCAGCAGCTCCCGGACGATGCGCTCAATGACTTTGACCGCGTCGGGGTCGGGCGCCAGGGTCCAACCCTTGCCGCCGAACTCCTCGGGCATCGGGGCGGGCAGGTAGCCGTACGGCGGACGACCACCGCCACGCCACCGAAGCGGCATCTTGCGCATGGCAGCCATGGCGCCGGTCACGCGGTCGCTGATGCTCTGCGACTCGACCTGTGCGGCAAACGCCAGCATGAGCATCTGGAGCTCTGCCATGGGGTCCATGGGGTTGCGGAAGTCGAACACCAGGCGCCCGCCACCGATGCCTTCGGCGAAGACCAGCACCTTGCGGTTTTCCCTCGCCCACTTGGCGAGGTCGTGCATGTGCCCCATGGACCGGATGGCGCGGTCGAAGCGCCACCACACCAGGGCGTCGAAGCTGTCCGGGTTGCTCAGCCACTGGCCGAGCTGCGGGCGGTCGAACGGACTCGTTTTCGACGCGCTGACGTCGAGGTCCACCGCCTCCCGGAGTGCGGCACCCTGCCCGAAGTCGATGTGCAGCGCTGCGGCTGCCTGATCGTCCGCCTCGCGCTGCCGCTCGGGGCTGGTGGTCTCGTCCGTCAGTACGGACAGGCGGACGCAACGAACACCCCGAAGGGTCTCGTTGAACACTGTGCCGGACAACGGATTGCGGGAGTCTTCCATACTGCGTGGGGAGGGGGAAGATTTCCCAGTACCGCACTCCGAGCCCCTGACCTGCACAGATGCCGCTGCCATCTCTCACACTCCAGAACATCCAGTTCTGTGTGTCGGGAGACGTCGAGGGCAACGAGTTCTGCGTCGATTGAGCATGTCCCGAGCCGGTGGGTCGAGCCGGTGGGCCGGGCTGAGGAGCGGCGGTACGGGGCTGGCGGAGTGGAATTCCAGGACGCGTGGTGGGAATGCGCGCGACCCTCCAGGGCGGGGCGGCACGCTTCCTGGTGACCCACAGCAGGTCTGTGGCCGATCACTCAGGAGGAATCCGCCCATGAGCAGTCACGGACACCCGGATGGGGTGCGAGGCACCTCTCCCGCGGCGAAGACGTCGGCGACCCGCCACGTCGTCGCGTTCTACCAGACCGGCACGACCACGGGTGACCCGGACAGCCACTACGTCTCCCCGGTGCCCCTGATCGGTCACGCGGACGTGGTGGAGGTGGCCGCGTTCCACCTCAACGATCCCGCCCAGTACCCGATCCTCACCCTGAACGACGACCCGCCCTCCGCGCCCAAGTACGTTCCGATGTGGCGTGACATCGCCTCGGTGCAGGCGAAGGGCGTCAAGGTCACCGCTCTCCTCGGCGGCGCCGCGCAGGGGACGTACGGGCTGCTCGACAAGGACTTCGGCACGTACTACCCGCCCGTCCGCGACGCCCTCAGGACGTACCGGCTGGACGGCATCGACCTCGACGTCGAGGAAGCGTTCCGCGAGGCGACCGCCGAGCGGCTCATCCGTCAGCTGCGCTCCGACTTCGGGCCGGACTTCCTGATCACTCTCGCCCCGGGGCCCGGCGAGCTCACCATGCCCGAGGGCAGCAACCTCCCCTTCCTCGACTACCGCACGCTCGAAAAGCAGGTCGGCCCCCTGATCCGCTGGTACAACACCCAGTTCTACTGCGGCAACGGCAGCCTCGCCGACACCACCGACTACGACGCGGTCATCCGGAACCAGTTCCCCGCGTCCAAGGTCGTCGCCGCCGGCATCACCAACGACAACCTGGACTGCGAGGGCTACGTCGACATGCCGGCCCTCCAGCGGACCCTGCGCGCTCTCGCCGACAAGTACCCGGACTTCGCCGGTGCCGCGGGCTGGGAGTACGCGCTCTCCCGCGCCGTCGACGGTCCCAACTGCCCCACCGGACCCGCCAGCTGGTACTGCGCCGTCCGTCAGGCGCTCGTCGCCCCGGCGGCCAGGGCCTGACGGTGTAGCTCCGCGGAGGACTCCGGCTTCGGGGAGTCCGATCACGGAGCCCCCGCGTCGGCCAGCAGAGCCGCCGTGCATTCCTCGGTGAGGTCTTCTGCGTGCTGCGGCAGCGGCTGCCCGGCGCGCAGATGGCGGCGGACCACGGACAACGGCAGGTCGATCAGGGCCAGGGTGATGCGCTCGTGGTCCCGGGGGCCCGCCGCGCCGAGGGCTTCGGCGAGGGAGGCGATGGAGTCGAGGACGCGTCGGCTGCCGAGGTCCGCGCGCTCCTGGTGTTCCTCGGACCAGTCGGCGCGGCCGAACTCCTCGGCGCCGTAGAGGAGGAGCGAGGCTTCCTGCGGGTGGGCGCGGCTCCAGGAGATGACGTGCCGGGCGGCCGCGCGGGCGGCCGGGTGGGGGTCGGGCGCGCTGCCGAGCGCGGCGAAGTACCCCTCCTGGAAGCGCTCCACGGTGCGCAGCCACACCTCGGCGAGCAGTGCCGTACGGCCGGGGAAGCGGTGGTACATGGACCCGCTCGGCGCGCCGATCGCCTGGGCGACGGCGGACATGGTCACGCCGGCCGGCCCGGCGGAGGCGGCCAGCCGGACGGCGGCGTCGAGGATCTGGTCAGTGTCGAAGCGGGGTGGTCTCGCCATGAATCAGAGGGTACCCTCCAGATTATTAGAGGATGGTCTCTAATAATCTGAAGGGGAGGACGCATGGGCGTCTACAACGTGCACGAGCGCCTGCTGGCCGCCAAGGCGAGCGAGGTGGGCGCGCTCGTCGACAACCTGTCAGGCGGCCCGGCGGACCGGCTCTGGCCGCACTCGGACTGGCCCGCGATGGAGTTCGACCGCCCGCTGGCGGTCGGCGCGACCGGCGGCCACGGCCCGGTCCGCTACACGGTCACCGCCTACGTGCCCGGGGTCTGGATCCGCTTCACCTTCAGCGGGCCGCGCGGATTCCACGGCTTCCACGAGTTCACGGTGCTGCCCGTCGGCGAGGAACGCACCGTGCTGCGGCACACCCTCGCGATGAAGGCCGGCGGCCTGGCGCGCCTGACCTGGCCGGCGGCCTGGCGCCCGATGCACGACGCCTGCCTGGAGGACGGCCTGGACCGCGCCGAGCTCGCCTGCACGGGCACGGTGGCCCGCCCGGCCCGCTGGGCCCCGTACGTACGCCTGCTCCGCGCGTTCGCCCACAGGTGAACAACGACGCGGGGCCGCCTACCAGCGGTTTCGGGCACGGCCGTCCGGCTGATGATCTCGTCTGATGCCGTTGTCCTCGTCCGGCAGGCGTACGTGCCCCGGAACAGTTGGTCAGCCGCTGTTGTCCGGGCGGTGGACGGTGAGGTTGCCGTAGGCCGGCAGAACGCCGGCCAGGTCGCCGGGTTTGCCTCGCAGAGTGGCGTCCAGGAAGGCGAGGGTGGCCGCGGCGACGACGCGCGGGCTCTCCGTGCGGCCCAGGGAGCCGACTATCGAGGGCACGGGCGGCAGGTACAGGGGGCCGTCCATGAACGTGAGATGCGCGGCGCCGGGGATGGTGAGCCGGTAGCTCGTCGCGGTGCTGGACTTGAGCGCCTCGGTGAGGCGGGGCAGGTAGCGCGGGTCGGTTGCCGGGGTGGCGGCCTGGGTGAGCGCGAGCGTCGGCTGGTCGAGGGAGGGGGAGGCGGGGCCGTGGGGGTAGCCGTCCAGATCGATGACGGCGTGGAAGCGGCGGTCCTGCCGGGCTGCCTGGAGGGCGGCGGCGCCGCCCATGGAGTGTCCGGCCACCGCGACCCGGCCGGTGTCCAGGTGTCCGCTCAGCGGGTCGGCGGTCTCACCCCGGTCCAGGCCGTCCAGCTGGGTGAGGACGAAGCCGAGGTCGGCGGCCCGAATCGCCGTCCAGTCGGCCGCCAGTTTCTCGTCCTGGTCAGGGTCGCCGGTGGAGGTGGTCTCGGTGGTGATCGTCCGGCCGTCGGAGAGGACGACGGCGGCGGAGTCGTACGGGTGGTCGAGGGCGGCGACCACGTAGCCGTGGCTGGCCAGTTCCTCCGCCCAGGCGGTGTTCTGGGTGCGCACTCCGCCCGACCCGGGAGAGAACAGGACGACGGGGAACCGCCCCCGCCCGCCGTCCACCGGGGCGTCGAAGACCGCATGGGTGTGGGCACGCGGAACACCGTCGACCAGGAAACCCGGCAGGCCGACCTGGTGGGCGAGGGCGTCGGAGACGGTGCGCGCCTCGTGCTCCGTACGTCCGAGGTACTGGGCCCGCTGCGCGCCGGCGGGGCTCTTCTGCGCGGGGTACCAGAGCTGGACCACGACCGTGCGCCGGTCGTCCGGATCGGCGGTGAAGGTCTCGGGGCGGTGCGGGTCGGTCCACTGGACCACGCGGGTGCCGACCGCGAACTCGCCTGTCGGGGTGGGGAATTCGGGTACGGGAAGGGCCCAGGCGGCCACCGGGCCCGTGGCGATCAGGCCGACGCAGGCCACCGATCCCGGCAACGCCAGCCACCATCGGGCCCGCCACGCCGGCCGGACGGGACGGCGTCGAAGCGGTCGCAGCAGGGGGGAGAGGGCGAACGGCGACGCGAAGGCGGCGCCTGCCAGTACCGGCAGCATCTGCCAGCGGATCCCCGCCACGCTCAGCAGGATCGCGGACAGCACGAGAACCGCCCCCGCCGCGATCGTGACGCGTGGGCGGGCGGAGGGGGGAAGCCAGCGCGCCACCACCAGTGCGACGGCGCCCAGCAGGACAAGGATTTCCAGGGGGGACATGTACAGCCCCGTGATGATCTCGGTCACCAGGCCATGTTCGGCGCCGGGCAGGCGCTGCCACATCGATCCCGGGTCGCCGTCGGGTGCCACCGGGGTCGCAATCCGCGGCAGGTCCCGGTGCGACCGGAGTGGCAATCGGGCACGCCGGATCGGCGGCCGCCCTACGACCACGGGAGGTAGCCGGACTCCTCCTGCGGTCGTACCCGGGCACGGTGCCATCAGACGGTGGACTCATGTGCTCCGTGGGGGCCGCCGCCTACCGTGACAGGGCCGCGGGAGTGCCGGGCAGCGCGAGGCGTACGTTCCCCGTACGCCACTCGGATCCGGCCGCACGCGGTGGCAGCCCCGGCCGGGGCCACCATGACGCTGAACCGACAGGGACGTGCGATGACCGAGGCGGCCGCGGAACCCGGCGATGCCCACCGGGGCCGGGTCCGGGTCCGGGGCAGGGTGTGGGTGCTGGCACGGGTGCGGTGGGCGGGGACGACCTCACGGCTGACGAGGTACGCCGACCTGGCCTCCGCACGAGCGGCGCGACTGGTGACAGCCGCCGGGCGCCGGTCCTCCCGGCTGCCGCCCGTGGTGTGGGACTCGCTGCTGCCGACGCTTCTCCTGCTCAACATCATCACCACCCGGGCACCGCACGAGCTGCCGGTGGCCGTCGCCCTCACCGCCGCCCTCGCGCTTCCCCTGGTGTGGCGGCGCAGGGCCCCGCTCACGGTGTTCGGCGTCGTGGCAGCCGCGGCCTTCGTCCAGTGGCTGGCGGGCGTCCAACTTCCGGCGGACGTATGCCTGTTGGTGGCCCTCTACACGGCAGCCGCGAACTCGGGCCGGCGCGGCACGCTCGTCACCGGTGCCGTCGTGGAGGCGGGGGCCCTGCTGGCCTGCCTGCGCTGGGCGACGGAAGGCGCGTTCCTGACCCCCTTCGTCGCGGTCACCGCGATGGTCGTCGCCGCCGCCGTCCTGGGTGTGAACGTGCGGACCACGCGCGCCTACCTCGCGGCCCTGGAGGAACGGGCCGCACGCCTGGAGCAGCAACAGGAACAGCAGGCGCGACTGGCCGTCGCCGAGGAGAGGACACGTATCACCCGGGAGATGCACGACATCGTCACCCACAACCTGTCCGTCATGGTCGCGCTCACCGACGCCGCCGTCTACGCGCAGCACCGGTCGCCCGACAAGGCGACCACCGCGATGCTCCAGATCTCCGAGACGGGCCGGCAGGCCCTGACCGACATGCGGCGCTCGTTGGGCATCCTGCGGACCGACGAACCGGACGCGGAACGCCACCCGTTGCCCGGCATCGCCCAACTGGAGGCCCTCGCCGACCAGATGTGCGCCGCCGGGCTGCCGACCCGCATCGAGGTCCAGGGCGTCCACACCCACATACCCACCACCGCACAACTGACCGTCTACCGCCTGGTACAGGAAGCCTTGACCAACACCCTCAAGCACACACCCGCCGGCACACGCGCGAAGGTCCGGATACGGTGCTCGACCGGGACCGTCACCGTGGACGTCACCGACAGCGGCCCCCGCCCGCCGCTTCCCGGCGCCACACCGTCCGGCCACGGCATCCCCGGCATGCGCGAGCGCGCGGCCGCCTACGGGGGGACGTTGCGGGCCGGACCGCTTCCGGGTGGCGGCTGGGGAGTCCACACCCGCCTCCTCCTCGACAGCGGCGGAGCGGCGTCCGCATGACGATCCGCATCCTGATCGCCGACGACGAAGCACTGCTCCGGATGGCCTTCAGCACGGTCCTGGAGGGCCAGCCCGACATGACACCGGTCGGCGAAGCCGCGGACGGCGCCCAGGCCATCCGCCTCGCCCGGGAGCTGCGCCCCGATGTCGTCCTCATGGACGTCCGGATGCCCGGCATCGACGGGATCGAGGCGACCCGGCAGGTCATCCGGGCCTCCCCGCACAGCAGAGTGCTGATCCTCACCACCTTCGACCTGGATGAATACGCCTTCGCCGGACTCAGCGCCGGAGCCTCGGGCTTCCTGCCGAAGAACACCAGGCCCGAGGAACTGCTCACCGCGATACGCAGCGTCGCCGCGGGCGACGCGGTGGTGTCCCCGCGGATCACCCGCCTCCTGCTGGAGCACCTGCGCCCGCACATCCCCGACGGCGGCAGCGCCGGCCCCGACCACCGGCTGAGCCGGCTCAGCGCCCGTGAACGCGAGGTGCTCGTCCAGGTGGGCTGCGGCCTGTCCAACACCGAGATCGCGGCCGCCCTGTACCTCGCGGAGGCGACCGTGAAATCCCATCTGGGGCGAATCCTGCACAAGCTCGAACTCCGCGACCGGATACAGGCCGTGGTCTTCGCCTACGAGAGCCGCCTCATCCACCCGGCATGACGCCGCAGGAGCCGACGGCGATGTCCTCAGGCCGGGTCCGGTGTCGGGTCCGGGTCCAGGTCCGGATCCGGTGTCGGGTCCGGGTCGGGACGGGAACCGTGACGTCGTCGTCGGCGTCCCCGTTCAAACCAAGTCGTCTACGACCAGGGCTCGCGGTTCCCAGAGCTGCGAGCAGAAAGACAGTGATGACTCAGCAAGATCACCCGGCCCTGTCCGCACCCGGGCCGGACGCTCCCGGCCGGGCCCCGGGGACCCCGGCCGGAGGGGGCCCTTCGCGGTCGATACGGCCGTGGCTGCCGGCTCTGCTGTGCGCTCCGGGGTTCGTGGCGGTCTACCTGCTCGCCGTCTGGACCCCGTTCGGGCAGCGGGGGGAGAACTCCCTGATGAACGGGAACGGCGGCGAACCGGCGTGGATCTACGACTGGTCGGGGTCGGTCTACGACTCGGCGGCCATGCCGCCGCTGGAGTTCACGGCCCTTCCCACCCTGGTCGTGGGGATGGCCGTGATCGTGGTCGTCGCGCTGGTGCGGCGGTGCTGGTGGCAGGGCTGCGCGGCGATCGGGGTCGTCCTGGGCACGTTCGGGGGCACCGAGGTGTGCAGCAAGATGCTCCTGCCCCGCCCCGACCTGGTGAACGCGCCCGACATGCTCACCGAGGTGAGCTTCCCCAGCGGGCACGCGGCCGTCCCCATCGGGCTGGTCCTCGGCGCCGCCCTCGTCGCCTCCCCGCGCCTGCGCCCCTACGTCACCGCGGTCGGCATGCTGTGGCTCACCGTCACCGCCGCTGCCGTGCAGGCGCTCTACCACCACCGGCCCAGCGACGTGCTGGGGGCCGCGCTGCTGGGCTGCGCCTGTTACGGTCTCGCGCTCTGGCTGCTGCCGTCCTCCGCCGCACCGGGGGTCGCGCGCAGCCCTCGTGCGCTGGCGGCCGTCGCCCTCGTCCTGTCGGCGGCGGCCGCGCTCGCCGCCGGCGCGCGGGACGACTCCGTCCCGGGACCGCTGTTCTTCGCCGCGGCGGCCTTCCTGTGCGCGGTCCTGGTCTGGTTCACCGTGGTGGAGGTGCCTGCCCGCGCCGCGCGCCGTACGCGGCCTGTGGTCGGCTGACCGTCCGGTGAGCATTTCCCGGTCGGCGGCAGGGCGGAGTGAATCCGGTCGGATGCGGCTGTGGACCAGGCACGGAACAGGCCGACCCGCCGGTGGCACCGGCGGGTCGGCCTGTTGCAGGGTGTGCGTTCGCCTAGCGGCGGCTGGTCCGCGCCCGCCGGCGGCGGGCCACGAGGGTGGCCGCGGCACGCAGGGCCAGGCCGATCACCGGTGCGAGGAGCAGGGTGCACCAGGTGCGGGCGGTGGCGTCGGCGGTGAGGCGGTCGGCGAGCAGGTAGGCGGCGAGGAAGGACGGGGCGAGCCAGGCCCCGTTGGTCGCGGCGAGGCGCAGCGGGCTCGCCCGGCGCGCTGCCGGTTCCTCCGCCGACTCCGCAGACTCCGCCGACTCCGTGGATGTCACACGAACCTCCTGACCACGCCGATCACCTTGTCGACGATCCGCTGGGAGACGCCGCGGTCGAAGACGAAACCCGCGAGGCAGCCGGCGACGGCCCAGACGATGCGCTGCTTCCAGCCGCCGCTCCCGAACAGTACACCGGCGCAGGCGCCGCCGGCGCAGTTGCCGATGTGGAGCGCCCAGGGCGCCAGGAAGGGGATCCAGGCGGCCACGGCCGCGGTGACGGACAGTTGGACGGCGCGGGCGACGGCGGCCTTGAGCGCGGCCTTCAGCCAGCCGGGCATCCGGCCGTTGAGGTCGGTGCAGTTGACCGGGTCGGCGTTGCAGTAGTCGTAGGCGTTGGCGCTCGCTCCCTGGACCGGGTCGGGGGAGAGGAAGCGGCCGGTGGCCGGGTTGTAGAGGCGCGCTCCCATGAGGGTGAGGGCGCTCGGGGTCTCGTCGGAGCGCTGCTTGTCGCCGAGCCAGGCGTAGCGGGTGCCGGGCTGGCCGGTGCGCGGCTGGCCGTACTCGTCGTAGTCGAGGACGGTGGGCGCGACGGCGGTGTCCAGCGGCAGCCGCAGGGTGATGTCGCCGTGCAGGTTGGCGAGTTGCAGGACGGTGCCGCCGGTCTTCGCGGTGGTGGCGGCGAGGGTGCCGGCGGGGCCGGTGACGTTGCGGGTCAGGGTGCCCGCGGTGTCCTCGGTGATCCAGCGGGGGCTGTCGGTGTCGGAGCCGTAGTGGTTGGTCCGCAGACCGGTCTGGGCCCAGGCGCCGGCGGTGTTGGTCTCGGTGGTCCAGGCGCGGAAGCGCTGGGCCGAGTCGAGGGTCCAGCTCTGCCGGTTGGTGCCGCTGGTCTGCTGCTGCACCAGGTCGGTGTTGTAGTACGCGACGGTGCTGCCGGGCAGTGCGGTGGTGCGGCCGAACGCGTCGTAGGTGTAGCCGGGGTTCACCAGGCGGTCGGCGGTGTCGTACGCGCTGGTCTGGCCGGTGCCCCCGGTGGTGGTGCAGGTCTGGCCGCGGGCGGCGTCGGCGGTGGCCAGCGCGGTGCGGTTGGTGTTGCGGTCGAAGGTGTAGGTGCGGGTGGTGCAGACGGCGTCGGTCGAGGTGTCCTGGACCTGGAGGAGCCGGCCGGCCCGGTCGTAGGCGTAGGTCTGGGCCGCGGTGACGCCGGGGGTGCCGGTGTGGGTGGCCCGCTGGCCGTGGATGGTCTCGGTGATGCCGTCGGAGACCAGCACGAGGCCGTCGCTGTCGCGGGTGTAGGTGCGGCCGGTGGTGGTGCCGGCCGGGTCCTTGTCGTCGGTCCGGGTGTAGCCGCCGGGCAGGCCCTGGGTGAGCGGCGTGCCGTCGGCGTCGTAGCGGGCGGTGAGGGTGCCGGCGACGGAGTCCGTCACCGAGGTCGCCAGGCCGCGCGGGTCGACGGCGGTGTCGTAGGTGTAGGTGGTGGTGGAGGGGGAGGTGTCGGTGACCTTGGTGGGGCGGTTGAGGGCGTCGTACTCCGTGGTGGTGACGGCGCCGTCGGCGTCGGTGTAGGAGATCAGGCGGCCGAGTTCGTCGTAGCCCTTGGCGATGGTGCCGCCGGTGGCGGAGGTCTGGCGGGTGACGGCGCCGGTGCCCGGGTGGTACGTGGTGGTGGCGGCGGGGGCCGGGGTACCGAGGCCGTCGGTGACGGTGACGGTGGTGGGACGCCCCGCCGTGTCGGTGTCGGTCACGGTGGTGCGGGTGACGCCGTTGGCCGTCTCGGTGGTGCGGGTGACCTGGCCGAACTGCCCGTACTGGGTTGTCCTGGTGGGCAGTTGTGCGGGGTTGGCGCCGCCGCCGGTGATGGCCGCGGCGGGCCCGGTCTGGCAGACGAGGTCGGCCCACTCGGGGCGGTTGCCACAGGTGCCGGTGCCGCCGGCGGTGTAGTAGGTGGTCCAGCCGGCCGCCGCGTCGGAGCCGGTGGAGGCCGGCTGCTGGGTCGAGACGACCCGGCCCTGGCCGTCGTAGCCGGTGGTGGTGGTCAGGGCGAGGCCGCCGCTGTCCTTGATCTGCGCGGTGGGCACGCCGAGCGCCCAGTTGTACGTGGTCCGGTCCTGGCGGGCGTCGACCAGCAGGTCGGGCCAGGCGCGGAGCCGGGCGCCGGTGGTGGTGAGGGTGATCTGGTTCTTGATCTTGGCGGTGCCGTCGGTCGGCCGGCCCTCGTCGTAGGTCTTCACGGTGTGCTGGCGGGCGGGCAGTTGGGTGCCGGCCTTCGCCAGGACCGTCGCACCGGAGGTGGCGTCGGCGGCGAGGGTGATGCGGTGGAGCGGGTCGTAGACGTCGGTCTCCTGCTGGCCGTCCGCGCTGTAGGCGCTGCTGCTCGACAGGAGCCGGGCGCGTTCGGCGGAGGGCAGGGTGTCGATGCCGAGGTCGGCCAGTTCGGACTTGGCCGCGGGGGTGGCCCCGAGGGCGAGCTCGCGGTTGCCCGCGGTCAGGCTGCGGACCTGGTGGCCCTGGTTGTCGTACTCGGTGGTGGTGACGTGGTGGCCCGGGGTGGCCTGGTTGACCTGGCGGCCGGAGGCGTTCAGGTAGGTGACGCTCGCCCTGGTGTAGTCGCCGGCGCCGAGGTCGGTGCCGTTGTTGGAGGCGGGGGCCTGGTCCGGCGGGAACACCGCGGTGGCGTCGGTCGGCAGGTCGCTCTGGCCCCACGCGGAGGCGGCGGGCGCGGAGAGGTCCTCCGGTGCCTTCGCGCCGGAGAGCGGGACGCCGTAGACGACGGTGGTGGTGGCGGTGCCGTTCACGGTGCCCGTGGTGCCGGGGGCGAGGGTGTCGTGCCAGGCCTTCGTCAGCATGCCCGGGCCCGCGGCCGGGTTGGCGGTGACGGTGCCGTACGCCAGCGAGGTGGCGAGGGTGCCGCCGAGCTGGACGGAGGAGAGCAGGCCGTCGTCGGCGCCCTGGGTGTAGTAGGCGTACTGGTTCTGGCTGCTCTGGCCGAGCCGCGGGTCCCAGGTCTGGCGCAGCCGCCCGGCCGAGTCGTAGCGGTAGACGGCGACGTCGGTGGCGGTGGCCGCGGCGGCCCCGGGCGCGGTGCTCCAGAGCCTGATCGCGCTGACCTGCCCGGCGACGTCACCGAACTCGGTGCCGGTGGTGACGCCGGTGGCGGTGGTCGCGGTGGCGTAGACGAACTGCAGGACGCGGCAGCCCTTGGCGGCGACGTTCGCCGCGCACACCGCCGGGGTGGCCGCGGAGGTCGGCGCGATGACGAGCTTCGGCCGGGCCAGCGTCTTGCCGCCGACCACGGTCGTCTCCGACACCACGCTGGTGGTGGTGTTGGCCAGCCCGCCCTGGAGCGTGGAGGTCACCGTCCAGGTGGCGGCGGCCGGATCGGCCTTGGCGAAGGTGGTGACGGTGCCCTCGGTGCCGGAGAGCGTGAAGTCGGCGCCGAAGGAGCCGCTCAGGGTGAGGTCCTCGCTGCCCGGCTCGGGCGCCCAGCCGTTGCCGGCCGCGTTCGAGGTGAAGGAGACGGCGGAGCCGTCGGCGGCCATCACGCTGAGCGAGGTGCCGGAGGTCCTGCGGATCTCCGTGTACTCCGAGGCGGACAGGCTCGACGACACGCTGGACACCCAGTTGGGGCCGAAGACCGCCGCCTGGCCGTCCTGGCCGGCGGCGGCCCGCGGGTCACGCGAGGAGTGCGTGCGGCCGACCGTCATGCCGAACAGCGACACGTCGGTGGCCGGGACCCTGAGGTCGCCGGTGAGCAGGTTCAGCGCACCCGGGCCGACGTTCTCCGTCGCCGCGCCGTCGGCCTTGCGGTCGACGACGACCCGCACCGGCTCGGAGGAGACGGCCGCGGCGCCGGGCCCGGTGAAGTCCGCGCGGAGCTGGACGGTGCCGTCCGGGGTCACCGTGGAGGTGGCGTTCCAGGTGAGCGCCGGGCTCTTGCCCGCGGCGAGGGGCACGGGCCAGGCCGCCAGTGCGGCACCGCCGTTGGTGATGTCGCCGGCGGGGATCCGCGTCCAGGCGTCGGCGTCGGAGCGCCGCCAGGAGAAGGCCACCTGGTCGTACCGGGCGGCGTCGGCCTCGGCGGTGAGCGGCAGGCGCGCCGCGGTGCGGGTGCCGTCGTTCGGGGAGGTGACACCGCCCGCGCCGACCTGGAAGGTGTGGGTACGGGCCTCGGACTTGTTCTCCGCCCGGTCCACCGCCCGCACCTGGAGGGTGTTGGTGCCGGCCTTGGCCGGGGTCACGGTGAAGGTCACCGGCGCGGCGGAGCCGTTCGTCGCGACCTTGGTCCAGGTCGCGCCGTCGAGCGTCCACTCCAGGGCGTTCTGGTCACCGGCCGGCGGGGTCGCGGTGAAGGAACCGGCCTGGCCGGGGCCCTTGACCCACTGGCCCGAGGGGTAGTCGGAGGAGGAGAGCGCGGCGGGCGCCGAGGGGGCGGAGGTGTCGACCGTGAAGGTGGCCCACGCCGACCAGTTGTTGTTGTAGTGCAGCCCGTCGTACGGGGAGGTGCGGAACTTGTACGTCCTGCCGTTGGCCAGCACACCAGCCGGGACCTTGACGGAGGCCGGGGCCCCGCTCGGCACGTACGGGGAGACCAGGACGTTGCCCACCTGGGTGTCGGTGGCGGCGTCGAAGATCTGGAAGGTGCCGTCGACCTTGTCGTTGTTCGGGTCGACGAAGGTGTCGCGCAGCGTCGGGGTGGTGGAGTTGACCCACCAGGTGCCGGCGGCGTCCTTGTAGAACGGGGAGCCGGCCTGCTGGTCCGTCCCGGTCCGGGGGCGGTAGTTGTACGTCACCGTCAGCTTCGGGACGTTGGTCGCGGCGTTGGCGGAGTTCACCTCCTTCCAGTACTTGGTGTTGGTCTCGTCCGGGGCGCGCAGCCCCATGCCCGAGGTGGTGTTCTTCGCCGACGTCCAGGTCTGCACCAGGTTGGTGACGTCCGCGGTGATCCAGCCGTCGCCGCCGCAGGCGTCCCGGCCCTTGGTCTCGGTGCCGGTGGCCTTCTTGGCGTTCCAGGAGGGCTGCGCCGTCCAGCGCGAGGCGGTCGAGGCGAGGCCGGTGTCCCAGATGTCCCACGCGTAGGGCTGGCAGTCGCTGTTGCCGGAGTGGAAGTTGTACAGCGACAGGCTGGCGTTGGTGATCAGCGCGTCCGCGATCGGCGCGGTGTTCCAGTTGATGAACGACCGGGCCTGGCGGGAGGATCCGTCCGCGTTCTTGGTGCCGGAGTTGCCCCAGTAGATCTCGGTGTCGGCCGACCAGTCGACCGTCTCGCCCTGCTGCACCCGGGTGTCGAAGACGTTGCCGAGGGCCGTGGTGGAAGGGTCGACCGTCACCGGGTACTGCGTCCTCGGGTCCGCGAGGAACGCGGCGTCCGGCGTGAACACCAGGTCGATGCCGTCGCCGCGCTGGACGACCTTCAGACCGACCTTCGCCTGCCGGGCGTGCTCGCCGGAGCCCTCGGCGGCGGCCGTCGCGTCCCACATCACCGGCGCCGGGAGCACGGCCCGCCGCTCGCCGGTGCGCTTGTCGGTGAACAGCACGCCGCCGTCCGGCTGGACCTCGGCCTTCAGGCCGTCGGCCTTCAGCGGCATCGTGTACGAGAACCCGGCGGCGCTCGGGCGCTGCTTGAGCACCGTGTACTGCTCGAAGCCGGTCCGGGTGGCCTCCACGACCAGGTCGGCCGCGCCGTCCGCGATCGCGTCCCGGTAGGTGGCCTTCGTGCCGTCCAGGGCGGGCTTGGGCAGGCCGCCGCGCCACTGGAGTTCGACCTGCTGGTCGCCCTGTCCGAGGGTCACCAGGGTGCGGGCGTCGTCCGCGGTCGCCGCCTGCGCGTGGAGCAGCGACTTCGCCCGGGTGCCGCCGGCACCGGCGAGCCGCAGCGCGTTCGGGTGGGCCTTCGGCGCCACCGACCCGTCCGCGCCGGCCTGGAGGCCGAGGTCGACGTCCACCCACTGGCCGTCACGCTGGAAGCGGACCGGGCCCGCGAACAGCTCGGTGGTGAGCGAACCGTCCTTGTTCACCCACGTCGTCGACGTCTCCGTACGCTCGGAGAGCGCCTCCACCCGCTGCCCGGACAGCCGGGCGGCGACCCTCGCCGACGGCACGTCGGCGGCGGACGTGGCCCACTGCCCGGCTCCCCTGCCCGCCTTCGCCGCCGCGCTCGGTGACGCGGCGAGGGCCGTCTCGGACCCGGCCAGCAGCGACACCGCCACGGCGAGGGCCAGCGACCCGCTCACCGCCCGCATGCCAACAGGCCTGCCGGGTCTGCGTCGTGTGGTCATCCGTCTGTTCATATCGACTCCTTGAGACACCGTCGCTCGACGGCGCTCTCGGAGCATAGGAGTGGGCGGCAAGATCAAAGATGGGGTCAAATGACGCCAAAGGATCATCAAATAATGATCTTGTTTCGACAAGATTCACGTGATCGTGATCATGGCGTAGGCAACCGCGCCCGCGCCCCGCGCGTTACGTCAGCGGCGCCGACCGCGCCGACCGCGCCGACCACTTACCGGCCGCCACCGCCGGTAGGGCGGGGCCGTTCCGTACCCCGGCCTCCTGCGGGGGACGGGTTCAGCTGTCGTGGCGCCGCTCACCGGTGGCGAAATGGCGGGGTGAGACGGGTGTCGGCGAGGATCCGCTCGACGGTCTCGTCGAGGGTGCTGTGCTGCGGAACGACGCGTTCGAGGCCGCCGGGCAGGAGGTCGTGGGGCTGGTACCAGCCGGCCATGTCCTCGGGGGAGAACTCGGCGGCCTGGGGGCGGGTGGCGTGGCGGCGCACGGTCTCGTCGAAGTCGGCGTCGAGGTAGTACAGGTGGCTGCGGCCGCGGTGGTCGGCGGCGAGCCGGGCGAGCATCGGGCCGTAGCGCTCGGCGGCGAGGATGCCCTCGACGACGGTGTGGAAGCCGTGGTCGAGGGCGTGCCGGGCGACCAGGTCGATGAGGCCGATGTTCGCTCCGCCCGGGAGGTCGCGTTCGCGCAGGACGGTGCGCCGGAGCACGTCCTGGGCGACGACGGCCACGCCCCGTCCGTACGCGGCGCGCAGCCGCGCGGCGACGCTCGACTTGCCCGCCCCGCTCGGACCGCGGACCACCACCAGCACGGTGTCCTGAGTTCCCGTCACGCCGGTACCGTACCGGCAGTCGGGGGGCCGCCCGGCCGGCACGCGCCGAGGGCCATGACGGCGCCGGCCGCCACCGGACGGCTCACCGGCCGCGAGTGTCGGAGGTGCGCGGTACCGTCGCGGCATCCGACCGGAGGAGGACCGCATGGCGACCAGGTGGAGCTTGACGATCGACTGCGCGCACCCGGCGAAGCTGGCTGAGTTCTGGGCACTGGCGCTGGGCTATGCGGAGAAGCCCGCACCTGTGGGATTCGGGAGTTGGGAGGAATGGCTCTCCCACTACGGGATCCCGAAGGACGAGTGGGATGACGGCGCGTACCTCTGTGATCCAGAGGGGGTGGGCCCCACCATGTCCTTCCTGAAGGTGCCGGAGCCGAAGGCGGTGAAGAACCGGGTGCACGTGGACGTCCAGGTCGGTGGCGGCCGTGAGACACCGTGGGAGGTGCGATGGCCGCGCGTGGTCGAGGCGGTGGAGCGGTTGACCGCTGCGGGCGCGACCGTGGTCAGCGAGGAGGAGTTGGACGGCAGGCCCGATCACGTGGTGATGGCCGACCCGGAAGGAAACGAGTTCTGCCTGGTCTGACAGTCGAACTCCGCTCCGGGAGGGCGCCGTACCGCATGGTGGGCGTCGCCTCCCGCCTCCCCGGGGCCGGGGCGGCGGGAGGCCGGTGGTGGTGTCAGGAGCCGAAGGAGACCTGGTCGACCGTCCAGAAGGCGCTGTTGGTGCCCGTGTAGCGGAACTGCAGGCGCGCGGTGGTGGCGCCGGCCGGCACGGTGACGGGCAGGTGCTCGACGGTGTTCAGGTCGGCGCGGTAGGACTTCACCAGCTGCGGGGCGCCGTCGTCGAAGACCACGTACACGTCGCCGGTCTGCGGGCCGTCGACCTTGTAGTTCGTCGCGAAGGACAGCACGGCCCGGCCGAGGCCGGTGACCGGGTAGGCCGGGCTGACCAGGGTGGAGTCGAACTGGCCGGCGCCGTGCGCCTTGTCGTCCCACTCGTCGGAGTCGGCGACCGCGAAGACGTTGCGGGCCCGTACGTTGGTCTCCCGGCCCTGCCCGAGCTGGGTGGCGCTCCAGAACTCGTCGGTGGCGAAGGCCCAGCCGCGCCACTCCGTCACCCCGCCGCCGGGCATCCGGGAGTTGTCGATGCTCCAGCCGCTGGGCGGCGTGTGCGTCCAGCCCCGGACCGCGGCCGGGATGCCCGTCTCGTCCGCCCGGCCCTGTAGGGCGGGGCGCAGCGCGTCGAAGGCGTCCGGGGCGATCTCGTCGATCGGCTGCCCGTCCAGGCGCCAGGAGGGGTCGATCGCCGCGCCCTCGTGCTTGAGGACGGTGGGCGCGATGTCCACGGGCTTGACGTCGTAGCGCCGGGAGCCGGCCGGGTAGCCGGCGCCGTCGGCGATCACGAAGGTCTGCCGCTCGTTGGCGCTGTTGCCGCCGTGCCCGCCGGCGTCGGTGTGTCCGTGGTCGGTGGTGACGACGATCAGCCAGTCCTCCGAGCCGTACGTGGGACGGGACTTGACGGCTTGCACGACCTGGCCGACGAGCGCGTCGACGGTGTGGATGGCGGCCGCGTACTGGGCGCTGGCGCCGCCGGAGGCGTGCCCGGCCTCGTCGATCCCGTCGAAGTGCAGGAAGGCGGCGTCCGGGTTGCCGTGGGCGAGGTAGTCGGCGGCGTCGGAGGCGGTCTTGGCGTCGTTCTCGTTCTCGGCGATCCGCAGGTCCGCCTTGCCGTTGAAGACGTTGCCGGTGATCGGGTTCCACGAGCCGATCACCAGCGTGGAGGCGGCCGGGTCGGCGGTCTCCAGGCGGCTGGCGAAGTCCGGGTACTGGTCGAACCGGGCGCCGGTGAACGCGTTGTC
Organism: Kitasatospora sp. NPDC087271; assembly: GCF_044744605.1. Lineage (NCBI taxonomy): Bacteria > Bacillati > Actinomycetota > Actinomycetes > Kitasatosporales > Streptomycetaceae > Kitasatospora > Kitasatospora sp. NPDC087271. The sequence goes on along the minus strand of NZ_JBIUYQ010000003.1, from coordinate 433,351 downwards.
CTTGACCTGGTGCTTGTCGGGCCACACGCCGGTGGCGATGGTCGACCAGCCCGGCCCGGACAGGGTCGGCGCCAGCGGGTTGGCGTACAGGTTGCTGGTGGCGGTCATGCCGCCGGCCATCAGCGCCTTGAGGTTGGGCGCGTCGGCGGCCGCCAGCTTGTCGTAGCGGGTGCCGTCGACGCCGATGACCAGGGTCTTGGTCTGCTTGGTGCCGTCCGGCAGGCCCTTGTAGGCGGGGGCGGCCAGGACGGCGGGGACGGCTGCGATGGGGGCGGCGGTTGCGGCGGCTGCGACGGGGGAGGCGTCGGCAGGCGCCGACGGCAGCAGCACGGCGGCTACGGCTGTGGCCGCGGTGACGGTCCGGATGGAGCGGGGGATGCGCACGGGGGCTCCCAACTAGGGGGCGACGCGGTGCGGTTGCACCGGCACCGAGGATGGGGCGCCCGTACGAGGAGGAGCCTTCCCCGGATCCACGGTTGTATGAACAACCGCCGAAATTCAGTCCAGACCGGTTACCATTTCGTGACCTCGGGGGCGCCGAACCGTCACTCGATGGCGCCGGACCACCGCTCGATAAGGTGGCGCGGTGAACCACGGCACCCCCCGGCCCCCCGTCGCCCCCGCCCGCTCCGGCGTCCCCGACCACGGCCGGGTGCCCAAGTACTACCTGGTCAAGGCCCAACTCGAAGACCTCATCGCCGAATTGGGTCCCGGCGGGCGCCTGCCCACCGAAGCCGACCTCGCCGAACGCCACCACGTCGCCCGCGCCACCGTCCGGCAGGCCCTGCGCGACCTCCTCCTCGAAGGCCGCCTGCGCCGCCAGGGCCGCGGCACCGTCGTCGCCGGCCCCAAGATCGAACAGCCGCTCTCCCTCGCCAGCTACACCGAAGGCGTCACCCGCCAGGGCCTGCGCCCCGGCCGCACCCTCATCACCCTCGACCGCCTCCCCGCCGACCCGCCCATGGCCCAGCGCCTCGCCGTCCCCGAAGGCGAACCGCTCTGGCACCTGGAACGCGTCCTGCGCGCCGACGAGGAACGCGTCGGCCTGGAGTCCACCTACGTCCCCGTCGCCCGAGTTCCGCGCCTGGAGCGGGAGTTCGACCCCGAAGGCTCCTTCTACGGGTACCTGCGCGAGTGCGGCGTGCGGCTCGGCGGCGCCGACGAACGCATCGAGACGGTCCTCGCCACCCCCCGCGAAGCCCTGCTCATCGGCACCCCGCCCGCCCTGCCCATGCTGCTGCTCCACCGCCGCAGCCGCGACGCCGAGAGCCACCCCCTCGAACAGGTCCGCACCCTCTACCGCGGCGACCGCTTCAGCTTCACCCTCGCCCTGCACGCCCCCGACAGGGACTGAAGCCGGTCCTGCGCTCCCCGCGACAGGTACGCCGGGCTCGACCACGCCCCGCTCTCCCGGAACCCCGGATCACCGCACTCCCCAGGCGGCGCGCCGCGCCCAGGCCGCCCGCCGCCCGCCGCTCGATCGCGGTGCCGCACGCCGGCTGGTCGGAGTGCTGCCGGTGGACAGCTCGACGCGGACCGCGCACCTGCGGGTCCCCGAGCGGTTGCCGCGCCCGCGCCCGCGCCCGGTTCTCGGCCCGTGCTGCGCGCGTCCGGTTCTCGTCCCATGCTGGAAGAGAGGGGGTACGGCGGCAGAGGAAGTGGTGGGGATGCAGACCGTTGTGGACCTCACGCGTTGCCAGGGCTACGCACAGTGCGTGTTCCTCGCGCCGAAGGTGTTCCAGCTGCACGGCGAGGAGGGACTGCTGTACGCCCCGGCTGTCCCTGACGACCAGGTCGAGCGAGTGCGCCAGGCCGCGGCGGCGTGCCCGGTCCAGGCCATCCTCCTCGGTGAGGAGGTGAGCGCTGATGGCCGGTGACCAGAGCGAGGGCCGGATCGTTGTCGTCGGCGCGTCGCTGGCCGGGTTGCGGGCCGCGGAGGCGCTGCGGGAGGAAGGCTTCACCGGCTCACTGACCGTGGTCGGCGACGAGCCTCATCCGCCCTACGACCGGCCGCCGCTGTCCAAGCAGGTGCTGCTGGGCCATGCTGCGGCGGACTCCACCGGGCTGCCGATGCGCCGGGATCCGGACGCCGAGTGGCGGCTGGGCGTACGCGCCACCGGCCTGGACCCCCTGGGGAAGCGGGTGATGCTGGCCGATGGCGAGTCGCTGCCGTACGACCGGTTGCTGATCGCCACCGGGACCCGGGCGCGTCCCTGGCCCGATCCGCAGGAGGCCGCCCTGGACGGGGTGTTCACCCTGCGTACCCGCGAGGACGCCGGCGGTTTGGCCGAGCGGTTGGCCGCCGGGCCACGGCGGGTGCTGGTGATCGGCGGCGGCTTCACCGGTTCGGAGATCGCCTCGGCCTGCCGGGAACGCGGACTGGACGTCACCGTCGCCGAACGCGGTCCCGCACCTCTGGTGGGCGCGCTCGGCGGAACCCTGGCGAAACTCGCGGCCGCCATGCAGCGCAACCACGGTGTGGACCTGCGCACCGGCGTGACGGTCACCGCCCTGCGCGGGGACGACGGCGGGCGCTTCACCGGCGCGGAGCTGTCCGACGGCAGCCGCGTCGATGCGGAGGTGTGCGTCGTCGCGCTGGGGGCGGTCCGCAACGTCGAGTGGTTGGCGGATTCCGGACTGGCGGCGGGCCCGCGCGGAATCGCCTGCGACGCCGGGTGCCGCGCCTTCAACATGTACGGAATCGTCACTGACGACGTCTTCGTCGCCGGCGACGTCTCCCGCTTCCCCCACCCGCTGTTCGGTTACCAGATGCTCTCCCTCGAACACTGGGGGAACGCGGTCGAACAGGCCGGGGTGGCGGCCCACAACATGGTCAGTCCAGGGCCCCTGCGGCGCCCGCACCTCGCCCTGCCGACGTTCTGGTCGACCCAGTTCGGGCTCAACATCAAGTCGGTGGGCGTGCCCACTTTCTCCGACCACGTGGTCATCGCTCAGGGTTCTCTGGAGGCGCGCCGTCTGGCGATGGTCTACGGCTACCAGGGGCGGGTCACCGCGGCGGTCACCGTCGACATGGCCAAGTCGCTCGACTACTACCGGCACCTGATCGAGACGGCTGCGCCGTTCCCGCCCCCGCCCGGCGCGGCGGACCGCGCGCTCGCGGCGGACATCCCGATTCCGTCCGACGTGCCGGATCCGAAGGGGCTGTCCCACGGCCCCACCGTGGCGCTCACCGGATACCTGCCCGACCGTCGACTGACCGTGGTGCAGCCCCGCGGCTGACCCACGTCCCGCCCAACGACGAGGAGCCACCATGGACTCCGACACCTTGCTGGCACGGATCACCGACTACGCGAACCGCCCCAACCCCTACCCGCTGTACGCGGAACTCCGCGAGGCCGGTCCGGTCGTGCGGCAGGCAGACGGCAGCTACCTGATCGGCACCTACCACGAGGTCGCCGCCCTGCTCCACGATCCACGGATGAGCGTCGATCCCCGCACCTGTGGCGAGACGACGCACAAGCCGCCGTTCCTGCGGCTCGACGACCCGGAGCACCACAGACTGCGCACCTTGGCCATGCGGCCGTTCGGCCCCCCGCACAGCCCGTGCCGGGTCGATGCCATGCGCGGCGAGATCGTCCGGCTCACCGGGGAACTGATGGAGCCGTTCCAGGCGGGCGGCCGGATCGACATCGTCGACGACCTCGCCTATCCGCTGCCCGTCACGGTGATCTGCCGCCTGCTCGGCGTGCCGCGCGAGGACGAGCCGCTCTTCAGGGCGTGGTCCGACGCGATCGTCGCGTCCGCCGACGTCCGGCCCGAAGAGGACTCCTCCGAGCGGGACGAGGCGGGCGACCAGGCGGGCGAACAGGCGCGGGGCGAGATGGGCCGGTACCTGGCGGGCCTCGCCGAGAAGCGCCGTGGCAATCCGAGCGACGACATGCTCTCCGCCTTCGTCAACGAACCGGACCCGGCCCTGCGGCTCACCCAGGAAGAACTCGCGGAAACCGCCGTGCTGCTGCTCATCGCCGGACACGAGACCACGGTGAACCTGATCACCAACGGGGTGCTCACCCTGCTGCGTCAGCCCGAGCAGCTGGACCGGCTGCGTCGCGAACCGGACCTGCTGCCGCGAGCGGTGGAGGAACTGCTGCGCTACGAACCCCCGGTCCACATGCGCGAGCGCATCCCCCTCGCCGACATCGACGTCGGCGGCACCACCGTCCCCCAAGGCGCCACCGTCGTGCTCGCGCTGGCCTCGGGCAACCGCGACCCCAAGCGGTTCCACGCGCCGGACCGGTTCGACCCCACCCGCCCGGACAACCAACACCTCGGCTTCGGCAGCGGTATTCACCTGTGCTACGGCGCACCACTCGCCCGCATCGAAGCCGAGGCCGCGCTCGGTGCGCTGATCCCCCGCCTCGGCCCGGCACGCCTGGTCCAGGACCCGCCCCCCTACCGGCAGAACGCCATGCTCCGCGGACCCCGCCACCTGCCCGTCCACCTCTGAAGCCAGCGGGCCCGGACCAGCGGGTCTGGAGCCAGCGGGTCGGGGTGTGGAGGATGCCGTTGATCAGGACCCCTCAACCTGGACAACCTCGTCCAGATCGCCGCCGACCGCGGAGCGACGGTGCGCCTGCTCGGCGACTACCGCCAGCCTGCCGTCCTCACCTGACCCGGCTCAGAGGGCGGCTGAAGTCGACGGTCACGAACGTGCGGTGCCGTGCTCCGCCGGCACGACGACCACGGGAAGGCCGGCGTGGTGGACGACCTCGGTGCTCGTCGACCCGAGGGTGAGTCGGCCCCAGGCACCCGACCCTCGGGAGCCGACCACGAGTAGGCTGGCGTCCTTGCTCGCCTCAAGGAGGACCTGCGCAGGGCGGCCGCGTTCGCAGGCGATCTCCACCTCCACGGATGGCCCACCGAGCTGTTGCTGCAGTTCCTCGACCGAGTCCGCCACGGCCTGCGTGACGAGATCGCGCTGCTGGGGGATCGGGCCGGAGTCGACCGTCCGTTCGAAGCCGGAGTGCTGGGTCGGGGTGTACTCGTACGCGCAGACGGCCCGCAGGCCTGTACCGCGCAGCTGGGCCTCGCGCAGCGCGAAGGTCACAGCCTGCCGGGCTGGGGCCGAGCCGTCCGTGCCGACCACGATCGGGCCGGCCGGGTGGGGGGCAGGAGGATCGGTCACGGGGGACCTCCAAGGAGTCGGCGGGCTCGGAGACGCGTGGGGCCCTCTCCACGTGCCCGGTGGCGGGGCCTGCGCGAGCCGCTTCTCAAGCCTGCTCCTCTCCGCCGGTGGGCACCAGTGCACGGGTGAGCTGTACGCGGTCGGGTCCCACGGCCGCCCCGCCGCGGTGCACGAGGAACGCCACGGTGGTCACGGCGATCTCCGGCAGGGGCCGTGGTCGCTGACCAGGCACGGCAAGGGCCGCAACCCACAACGGCGGCGGTCCTTTCAACCACCCGCTGTTACCGGCGGAGAGTACCTACTTCTCGGTCATGTTCGTCGACGAGGACTGCTGGCTGTCGGACGACGAACTGCGCCGCGACCACCAACCTGGGCTTCACCACCGACCCGGACGGCACCCGACGCCTCCCGTCCGATATGACCGACGGGAACCTGGACACGTACTACTGGAGCGCACGCACCCCCGAGTTCAACGACTGGATCCAGATCGACCTCGGCAGCCAACGCGACATCACCAAGATCGACATCTATCTCGGCAAACCCGACGGCAGCTTCACCCTGCCCGACTGCAACCTGGAATCGTCAACAGACGGCACCAACTGGACCCATTACGCACCCGTCGTGGCATATCAATCGGAGTATCACGGCACCACAGCCCGAACCGCCCGCTACATGCGCCTGAGAATGCTGATCTCACGCAGCACCCGAATCGCCATCCGCTCCTTCCGGATCACCACCAAACCCCGCGGCGCCGCCATCACCCCCGACGGCGCCACCTTCCACACGGGCAAGGTAGAAATCGTTGGAGACCTCGTCGTCACCGGCAACGTCACCGTGCTGGACGGCGGGAAGCTCAAGGTGAACGACGTCACCAGTCAGGTGGTCACAAACGTCATACTCGGTCTCCGTTGACGCCGACATGATCACCACGGTCGGGAACGAATCCAACAAGAAGCAGTTCATCAACGCCTGGTTCGGCGGAAATGAGCTGTTCAACATCGGCCTTGACGCCTGGGAAGTAGCGGCCGTGCCCCTCAAGAAGGGATGGGTTTCTCAGAAGGCCTCTCCGAACGGAGCAGCGGACTTGATTGTCTGGAGGTTCTACCTGGGAGCCGAGCCGTAGGCGCAGCCCCACGAGGTCAGCGGCTGGCCCTCCGTTGGCAACCTTCCCTGCGTGCGACCGTTGAGGTCCGCCCGCTGCGACGAGCGGGCCGCCACGTGGGGAAGGTGTACCGACCTGGCGGCCTGTGGCCGAGCCGACCGCGGGGCTCGGCCACAGGCCGCGGGATCAGACGGAGATGACTTTGCCCTTCGCGAAATCCGTGCCTTGCTGCCCGTAAATGCTGATCCTGTACTGCGTGCTCGACACGTGCTCCCCCATGGCGAACAGCATCAGCTTGCTGCCGTCCGCATAGAAGAAAAGGGTGACACTCTGCTGTCCGTTACCCGAACTGGCGTGCAGGACCGGCTGATTGTTGAACTTGTGCGATCCGGTGGGCTTTCCCTGGCCGTCAAATGCCTGGTTCAGGGACTGCTTCAGGTTTGCGAGCCTGTTCCCCATGCCTGCCTCATTGAGGACGTTTTCCAGGTAGGACTGGGCTTGCGGCTGGCGCATGGGACTGGTCTGAGTCCCATCGCTCTTGATGACCACCATCTCGGAAATTGCGGCAGGTGACGCCATGCTCTTCCCCCTCGCGCTGTCGTACAGGAAGTTCGGGATCTCCCGACCTTTCCTCAGCGTATCCCGGCAGGAAGGTCCGGGTGAGACTCTTTGGGTAATCAGCTGCGGCATTCTGAGCTTGGCTCTGTCGGTGATCTTGGTGTTCGGCCGCCTGGGATCGTGATGGTGCGTCAGTCTTGCGGGTGCAGGAGGCCCGTGAGACTGGCGAGGAGTGTGAAGACCTCGACGGCCTTGTGGTCGAACGTGTCCATCCGACGGCTGTGGAAGGCGGGGTGGAGATGGTGCTCAAGCAGAGATTCGAGGTGCCGGAGCGACGCGGGGCTGAGGTCGCGCTGGTGGGCCTTCCACTCCTCGACGTAGTCCCCGACCTGCATCGGGCTGTACTTCCGGATCCGTTCCGCCGTGCGCCGGCTTTGCGGAGCGTTCTTCCGGGCCTGGTAGACCTCGGTGAGCCGGGCCTTGGCCTTGTCCTGCGTGGTGAACCCGGACTCCTCCGCCTGCCTTCCGGCCGCGTTGCGGTACCGGATCTTGTACTCGTGCGGGCACCGGGGCCACCGGGACTCGGTGCCCGCACTCCTTGAAGAAGGAACCCATGCCGCGGACGAGGCTGGTGGTTGCCATGATCGATCTCGCTCCCCGCGCGTCCTGCTGACGTTTTGCTGACCCCGGATGGTCGATCAAGCCCCTGAGCTGGGAAGAACCGCCGAAAGCGTGCTACGTGGTGGGGACGTGCTGATGGCCTCTCAGCTCGGATCCGCCCCTTGGAACGTCGCGGGCCGGGGCGGCGTCGTCCTATGCGAGGCCGATCGCGTCCGCCGCGGTGGGCTCAGAAGCTGCCGCCGGCGTGCGGAGGATCCGGCGGACGGTGTCGCGGAGCCAGTGGTGGGCCCCGTCGGCCGTGTGCCGGGGGTGCCAGGCCATGCCGATGGTCAGGGGCGGCAGGGCCAGGGGGATGTCGAGGAGGTGCAGTCCGAGGGCGCCGGCGTCGTGGGTGAGGGGCGAGGGGGCGGCGCCGGGGAGTGCGGCGGGTACGAGGCAGACGAGGTCGCTGCGGGTGGCGAGGGTCATCGCGGCCAGGTGGCTGGGGAAAACGACGCTGACCCGCCGGTGGAGGTCCTGCTCGGCCAGGGCGGCGTCGAGGGGGCCGGTGAACCGGCCGCGGCGGCTGACCGCGGCGTGGTGGGCGGCAGCGAGCCGGGCCGGGGTCAGCGGTCCTTCGGTGAGCGGATGGCCGGGCCGGACGGCCGCGACCATGCGGAGGCTGACCAGTTCTTCGACCTGGGTTTCGGGGTCCACGTGGTCGATGGATCCGACCTCCAGGTCGATCCGGCCGTCGCGCAGGGCGGGCCCGGCCTCCAGGTCTTCGGCCCGGATCCGGAACGAGACCCCCGGCGCCTCCCGCTGGGCCAGTCGCAGCAGCCCGGGCGCCAGCGCAGCGCCGACCAGGTCGGCGGCCTGGAGGGTGAAGGTGTTGCGGAGGCCGGCGGGGTCGACGCTCGTGCCGGGACTGAGCAGCGCGGCGAGGCTGCGCACCACTGTGGCGGCTTCCTCGCGCAGGGCCTGGGCGCGCGGGGTGGGAACCATGGTCTGTCCGGCCCGGACCAGGAGGGGGTCCTGGAGGATGCGGCGCAGCCGGGCCAGGGTGCGGCTCATGGCAGCGGGCGAGGTGTGCAGTCGTGCGGCGGCGCGGGTCACGCTGTGCTCGGCCAGCAAGGCATCCAGAGCGATGGCGAGATTGGCGTCGATGACCGGATCCGGGCTGCTCACCAGCATCATTCCATTTCAGTCAATGATTCCGTGCTGAAGTTCCCATTGTGGCAGCACGGCGGACCTCAGCAGGATGAGGGCGTACCGAAACCAGCACCAGCTACGAGGTTTTCATGATCGTCATTACTGGTTCCACCGGGAACATCGGCCGCCACCTGCTCGCCCGGCTCCTGGAGTCCGCCCCCGCCGCGGGCGAGGAACTGCGCGTGATCGTGCGCGATCCCGCCCGGCTTCCGGACGCGGCGCGCGGACGCGTCGAGGTCGTCACCGGCTCGCACGCGGACGCCGAGGTCCTCGACCGGGCCTTCGAGGGCGCGGACGCGGTCTTCTGGCTCGTCCCCCCGGACGCCTCCCTGACCCCGTACGACGCCTACAGCGGTTTCACCCGCCCCGCCACCGAGGCGCTCGTCGCCCACGGCGTCGGCCACGTCGTCGGCGTCTCCGCGCTCGGCCGCGGCACCCCGCTCGCCGACCGGGCCGGCCTCGTCACCGCCTCCCTCGCCATGGACGACCTCATCGCCGGCACCGGCGTCGCCTACCGGGCCCTGGCCAACCCGTCCTTCTTCGAGAACCTCCTGGAGGAAGCCGACTCGATCCGCGAGAAGGGCGTCTTCACCGACTCCGTCGACGCCGACCGCAAGGCCCCGTTCGTGGCCGTCGCCGACATCGCGGCGGCCGCAGCCGGCCTGTTGCTGGACCGCTCGTGGACCGGCACCGGCAGCGTCCCGGTCCTGGGGCCGCGGGACCTGTCCCCGAACGACCTGGCCCGCATCATGACCGAGCAGTTCGGCCGCCCCGTCCGCTACGAACGCCAGTCGTTCGACGAGCTGTACGCCACCCTCGTCGGCTACGGCCTCAACGAGGTGTTCGCCCAGGGCGTGGTCGACATGAAGCGGGCCAAGGACGAGGGCCTCGACGCCGGCGTCGCCCGCACCCCGAACACCGCCTCCCCCACCGGCTTCGAGCAGTGGTGCGCCCGGACCCTCAAGCCCGCGGTCCTCTCCTGAAGTCCAGCACCCGGCGCCGGGGCAGCACGGAGCCCGGCGAACCAGGACCACTACCCACCTGCCGCTTTGGAGGCACCCCGATGTCCGCTGAAAGGTCCGAACCGCCGGTCACGGCGTTCATGCTGGTCAAGACCACGCCCGAGTGGCTCGCGCTGACCGTCAAGGAACGCGTGGACGCCTTCACCACCCAGGTCCTGCCGGCCATCAAGGCCAAGACCACCGGCGTCCGGTCACGCTTCTACGACACGGAGTTCTACTCCGCTCGTGTCACCGACGTCTGGGTGTGGGAGGCCGACGACCACCACGCCTACCAGGTGCTCGTCGACGCACTGCGCGAAACCCCCTTCTGGGACCGCTACTTCGAGGTCGTCGACCTCCTCGTCGGCACCGAGAACGGCTACGCGCGAACCTACGGCCTCGAACCCGTCGCCACCATCGCCACCTGACACACCGCCGGCCCGCCCACCCACCCACCTGCGCACGAGCGTCGATGCCCCCTGACCGGTCGGCGGTTTCTAGGGGTCGTTGCAACACGTGGTCGGTTTGATCAGGCCGCGATGAGTTTATGCAGGCGCTCGTCTGGGGTTTCCCAGCCGAGCGTTTTGCGTCGGCGACCGCGAGTCCGGTGGCGTCCTTGAGTCGCATCGCGACCCGGACACCCTCGCCCTGGTGCGGGCCACCGCCGGCACGGGCGGAGAACAGGGTGCCGCGGCGTGCCGCGGAGAGCGCGAGCAAGGGCTCGAAGCCGTCCTCGGACGGGAACGGGCCCGGGGCGAGCCCGGTCCGGTCCACCAGCAGGCCTCCTGAAGTTCGCAGGAGGCCCGAAGAACCTGTTCGGTTTTCTTGGGCGAGGACCGAATGGAACTCGATCACCGCAGGTCGGGGGCGTGGCTTCGGCCCCGTTGCTTCAGGTGTTGAGCAGGCGGTTGAAGAACGAGCGGTAGCGCTGGAGCGCGACGCGCAGTTCTTCGGTCGGCACCTCGTCGCCGCGGTGCCACTGGCCTTCGAGGTCCTGCTTGTGCGCGGAGAAGGTGGTGGCGAGTGCCTGCATCGCCTCGGCGACCAGATTATCGGCCGCGGACACGGCATGGCGCGGGTCGTCGACGAATTCGCCCTGGATCTTCTGCCACCGGGAGCGGAACTCCTCCTGCTGCCCGCCCAGCAGGGGTTCGTTCTCGGCGGCTTCCGGGTCCTCGGTGCGCTCGGATGGCTCGGATGCCTGGGTGTAGCCCCCTTCCTGCTCCTCTTCCTGTCCGCGTTCCTGCCCGAAGTCCTGCTCGCGGTCGCGGCCTTCGAGCGTGAGCCCCTGCTCACCGCTCCGCTGTTCGGTGGTGGCTTCCCCGGGGAACGCCGGTGGCGAATCCGCCCCGGAGGTATCGCTCTGTTCGTCGGTGTCCTGTCGGGCGCCGGCCAGATCCTCCGTGGACAGGCCGCCCTCGCGCGGTTCGGATGTTGCTCCGCTGTGTATCTCTTCACTTCCCTCTCGGCAGTTCCGGTCGGCGGCCGTCGCCGGGTGCGTCCCGTCAGCTCAACTCGCCGGTGCGGGGCTCACGCGCGGCTGCCCTGCGGACGGTCACCGTTGTGGAGCAGTTCCTCGAACAGGGTGCGGTAGTGCACCATGGCGCCCCGCAGTTCTTCCGTGGTCGCCTGGTGGCGGCTGCTGCGGTCGTTGACCTCGTGAGCGGACCGGAAGTGCGTCAGCACGCTCCCGTGTTCGACGGAGAGGTCCTTGAGCTGCTGCTCGTACCCCTCGGTCGGGTATCCGCGCTCGCTCATGAGCGTGGTGACGAGCCGGTCCGCCTCGTGCACCGTGTCGTCGGGCCGGTCGACGAACTGTTCCTGCACCCGTGCCCAGTCCTTGGCGTACCGGTCACGGGCACCCGGTGACAGCGGTTTGATGTTCAGCGAGTCGTGGCGCGACTCGCGCTTGCGCAGCTCCCGGTCGGCGGCGAAACGGCCGTCCTTCGCCTCCGCGGTCCGGTCGTACTCCGGGCCGAACCGCTCCTGCAGATGGCGCCGGCGGATGACGAACGTCGCCACCAGCGCGCACACGACCAGAAGGACGACGACGATGGCGATGACTGCGATGAGGGTCCCTGTTGACATTTGGGTCCTCCGCTTGTAGCTCCAGACCTCCCTGAACGGCGCGTGCCCTGCTGCCCGGAGCCAAAACACGGACGAACCGAAGAAGTCGAATGCCACGCGGACGTGCCCGAGACGCAGCGTCGGCTTCTGACCGTCGACGCGCGGGCCCTGCCCCGGGCGGACGCGGCGCCGCTGCTGGGCGCCCTGGCCACCGGTACGGAGTTCGCCACCGGGGCGTGGCTGCGCGCCGTCGCGGACGAGAACGCGCGGGAGGTCCTGGAACGGATCGAGGAGGATGCGGCCGGCGGCCGGCTTCGTGGCGGCGGTGGTGGCGTTGCCGTCGACCCAGGTCTCGGCGAGTGCCGCGACGCTGTCGGAGGTCGCCGCGGCCGGGGTGCGCCCGGACCGGGGTCAGGGCGACTGGCGCCCTGACCACCGGTGCACTTCGCACGGTGCGGCCCTTCAGCGGGGGTGGGTGGGGGAGCGGTCAGTGGTGGTGCACAGACCGGAGTCCCGTCGTCCCGTTGTTGTGGTGGATGCGCCGGCCTGGTTCCGGGGCCCGTCTCGGTCAGCCCGCGGCGTGGTTGGCCCAGAGCGACGGGTCGTCGACGTTCTCCTTGGTGACCAGGGGAGCGGGGAGCTGGTCCTCCAGGCCGTTGGGCAGGGTGATGATGGTCGAGTGGTGGTCGGTGGGCCCGGGTTGGAATTTCCTGCCTTCGGCAGCGGCCTTGGCGTAGTACAGGGCGTACTTGGCGTAGAGGTCGGCGGGCTGGGAGACGGTCGCGTCGATGTCGCCCTTGCGGATCGCGTCGAACTCCTGCGGGATGCCGTCGTTGGAGACGATGGTGATGTGGCCGGGCTGGCCGGCGGGCTTGAGCAGGCCTTTCTGGCGTAGGAGGTCGAGGGTGGGCTGGAGGAAGACGCCGCCGGCCTGCAGGTAGATGCCGTTCAGGTCCCGGTTGGCGGCGAGGGTGGACTGGAGCTTGGCGGAGGCGACGTCGCCCTTCCAGTCGGTGGGCAGCGCGATCACCTGGATACCGGGGTAGTTGCGTTTCATGCAGGCGGCGAATCCCTCGGAGCGTTCGTATCCGTTGATGGAGGTCAGTGCGCCCTGGAGCTCGGCCACCTTGCCCTTGCCGCCGAGCTGCTTGCCGAGGAACTCGCAGGCCTTGGTGCCGTACGTCTTGTTGTCGGTGCGGACCACCATGTAGACGCTGCCGTGCTCCGGTTCGGTGTCCACGCTGATCGTGTGGATGTTGGCACGGAACAACTCGGAGAGTGTCGAATCGGTGGTCATGGTGTTCTGCGGGGCCATGACGATGGACTTGGGGTGTCGGGCGGCCAGCGACTGGACGTTGGCGGTGAACGTCGCGTCGTCGCCGTTCGAACGGGTCGGGGGCAGGACACTCAGCTGCTGGTCGTTGATCTCCTGCTGGAGGTACTTCGCGTACGCCTTCCAGAAGTCGGAGTCGGCGCGGGGGATGTCGATGCCGATCTGGGGGCGGGAGTTGCCGGGGTCATCAGTGCCACCGCAGGCGGTGAGGCAGCCGGCGAGCAACACGGCGATGCAGCCCGTGCAGGTGGTCCGGATGGTTCGGCTCTTCATGTGTCAGACCGTCCTGGGTCGTGGGGGTCTTGCGCGCTGAGGGGGAGGGGAACGGATGTGCGGGATTCGGCACGTCGCCGTCAGGCGATGGCGTCGAGGTCCGGGTGGTCGAGGTCCGGGTGGTCGGTGCCGGCGGCCAGCCAGTCCTCGACGGCGGCGACGTGCACGGTGCTGGCACTGGCGGCCAGGACGGCGTCGTGGTCGACCAGGGCCCGCCAGATGGCCTCGTGTTCGCGGTGGGCCTGCTCGCGGGCAGGGGCGTTGTGCGTACCGCGCACGATGCGCAGCCGCTGGGTGTGGGTGGAGAGGATGCCGAGCAGGGTGGACAGCACGGGGTTGCCGACGGCATCGGCGATGGTGCGGTGGAACTCGATGTCGAGCTCGATGAACTCCTCGATGCCGGCAGCCGCGGCGCTCTGGTCGAGGACGGCCCGCAGCGTTCGCAGGTGGTCGTCGGTGAGCAGGCCGGCGGCGAGGGCGGTGACCTGCGGTTCCAGCAGGCGCCGCACCTGGAGGAGTTGCCGGGCCGTGTGCCCGTGGGAGACGTCGGAGGCGAAGGCCATGGCTTCCAGCAGGAGGTGTGGCTCCAGGCCGGAGACGTAGGTGCCGTCGCCCTGCCGGGGGACGAGGATCCGCATCGCGGTGAGCGCCCGGACGGCCTCGCGCAGCGAGTTGCGGGACAGCCCGAGCTGGTCGGCGAGGTCGGCCTCGTTGGGGAGTCGCGCGCCGGGCAGCAGGGCGCCGGAGACGATCATTTCCTTGATCTTCTCGATGGCCTGGTCGGTCACCGCCACGGTGTTCGCCTCCTGCGTGCGGGCATGGGAGTGCTGGTCGGTCGAGGGGGCGGGGCAGGGGAGGCCGAAGCGGCGCGACCGGTTCCCGCGGAGCTGGTCGCGCCGCTTCGGTGGCTCTCGGGCCGGGGGACCCCGTCACTCCTGTTTCTCGCCCGAGGCGAAGCGGGAGATGATCAGCGCGACGATGATGATCGCGCCGTTGAGGAACTGGTTCCACAGCGGCGGCACGCCCGCGAGGGTCATGACGTTGACCACGAGCTGGAGGGTCAGCACGCCGGTCAGGGCGCCGAAGAGGGTGCCGCGGCCGCCGTTGAGGCTGACTCCGCCGATGACGGTGGCGGCGAAGACCTGGAAGATCCACCCGTTGCCCTGGTCGGCGGAGATGGAGCCGTAGTGGCCGGTGTAGAGGACGCCGGCGAAGGCGGCCAGCAGGCCGCCGAGGATCAGCACGATCCAGGTGATCCGGTCGACCCGGATGCCGGCGGCGCGGGCGGCCTCGGAGTTGCCGCCGATCGCGTACAGGGCGCGGCCGTGGCGGAGCCAGGCGAGGGCACAGCCGCCGGCCAGGAAGAGCAGGGCGCAGATCCAGATCGCCGCGGGGACGCCGAGCCAGCTGGTGCTGCCGAGGTAGGTGAAGGAGCCGGGCAGGTTGACGATCGACTGGCCCTGGGAGATCGCGACCTGGAGGCCGCGGAGCAGGGTGAGCGCGCCGAGGGTGACGATGAAGCCGTTGAGGCGCAGCTTGAGGATCAGGAACCCGTTGATCGCCCCGATCAGCGCGCCGACGGCCAGGCACAGCGGGATGGCCGTCCAGGAGGGCAGGAGCCCGAGGCCGTTGAAGCGCGCGCCGTGGTCGGGGAGGACCAGCCAGACGGCGATGACGGGGGCCACGCCGATCGTGGATTCCAGGGACAGGTCCATCCGGCCGACGATCAGGATCAGCGCCTCGGCCAGTACCAGCAGGCTCAGTTCGGTGGCCTGCTGGCCGACGCCCAGGAGGTTGTCGGCGGTGAGGAAGGCGGGTGAGACGACGAAGCCGATGACGCCGAGGACGAGCAGGACCGGTACGAGCGACAGGTCGCGGTAGCGGGCGAGGTCGAAGCGCCGGCCGGCCGGTGCGGTGCCGGCGGTGGCCGCGCGCGGGCTGACCTCAGTGGTGGGAGACATTGCGTTCCTTCGTGTCGGTCGGGCCGGACATGCCCTCCATGGCTGCGACCAGCTGTTCGTCGCTCCAGCCGTGCTCGAACTCGGCGACGACGCGGCCGTGGAACATGGCCAGGACGCGGTCGCAGACCCGCAGGTCGTCGAGTTCGTCGGACACGATCAGAGCGCTCCTCCCGGCGTCGGCGACCTCGCGGACGGTGCCGAGCAGGGACTCCTTGGACTTGACGTCGACGCCGTTGGTGGGCCGGATGGCCACCAGGACGTGCGGCTCGGTGGCCAGGGCCCGCGCGATGACCACCTTCTGCTGGTTGCCGCCGGACAGCGCGGACACCGGGGCCGAGGGGCCGGGTGTCTTGATGTCGAGGTCGCCGATCATCCGTTCGGCGAAGGCCCGGGTACGGGAGGGCAGCACCGTGCCGAAGGGCCCGAGCTGGTCGGTGACGGTCAGGGTGGCGTTCTCGGCGACACTGCGCTGCGGGATGAGGCCCTGGACGTGCCGGTCCTCGGGCACGAACCCGATGCCGGCCGCGAGAGCGGCGGGAACGCGCCCGGTGCGCACCGGGCGGCCCGCGACGGTGATCGTGCCGGCCTGCGGGCGGTGCAGACCGGCGATGGTCTCGCCGAGCCGGACGTTGCCGCTGGCGGCCGCGCCGGCCAGGCCCACGACCTCGCCGGCGTGCGCGGTCAGGGAGAAGTCCTGGTAGGCGCCGGCCAGGCTCAGGCCCGAGACGTCCAGCAGCGGGGCACCGTCGGGGCGCGTCCGGCCGGTCACCGACCAGGCGGGCCCGCTGTCCCGGGAGCTCTCGCCGGTCATCGCCTCCACCAGGGCCTGCTGGTCGAGTTCGGCGACTGGCGCGGTGATGATGTGCCGGGCGTCGCGGTAGACCGTGACGGTGGTGCAGAGGTCGTAGACCTCCTGCAGGTGATGGGAGATGAACAGGAAGGCGACGCCCTGTTCCTGCAGTGAGCGCAGCTTGTCGAAGAGCCGCTCGATGCCGCGGGCGTCGAGCTTGGCGGTGGGCTCGTCCAGGATGATGAAGCGGGCCCCGAAGGACAGCGCCCGGGCGATCTCGACGAACTGGCGCTGCTCGACACTCAGGTCCTCGGCGCGCGCGGTCGGGGCGACGTCCACGCCGTACTCGGCGAGCAGCTCGGTTGCGCGGCCGCGCAGTTGCTTCCAGCTGATCGGGCGCAGGGCGCCTTTGCTCTGCCTGTCCAGGAAGAGGTTCTCGGCGACGGTCAGCGCGGGGATGATGGTGGAGCGCTGGTAGACGCAGGCGACCCTGGACCGCCAGGCGTCGGTGTCACCGGGGGCCGGGGCCTGCTCGCCGTCGAAGCGCAGGGTGCCGGTGTCGGGGTTCTGCAGGCCGGTGAGGATCGACACGAGCGTGGACTTGCCCGCGCCGTTGCGGCCTACCAGGGCGTGCGACTCGCCGGGCGCGACCGAGATGCGGGCGTCGCTGAGGGCGACGGTGGCGCCGAAGCGCTTGCTGATCCCGTCGGCCTCGACGACGGGGCCCCGGACGGGGCTGGGGTCCGCCATGGCGGGGACGTCCTTTCCGCAGGATCCGTGCGTGGCGGCCCGGGAAGGGGGGTCCGGGCCGCCACGCACGAGGGGTCGGTGGGCTACTTGCCTACGCCGTTGCCCCAGAGGGACTTGTCGTCGACGTTCTCCTTGGTGACCAGGGGAGCGGGGAGCTGGTCCTCCAGGCCGTTGGGCAGGGAGATGATGGTCGACTGGTGGTCGGTGGCACCGGGTTGGAAGGTCTTGCCCTCGGCCGCGGCCTGCGCGTAGAACAGCGCGTACTTGGCGTAGAGGTCGGCGGGCTGGGAGACGGTCGCGTCGATGTCGCCCTTGCGGATCGCGTCGAACTCCTGCGGGATGCCGTCGTTGGAGACGATGGCGATGTGGCCGGGCTGGCCGGCGGGCTTGAGCAGGCCCTTCTGCTGGAGCAGGGCGATGGTGGGCTGCAGGAAGACACCGCCGGCCTGGAGGTAGACGCCGCCCAGGTCCGGGTTGGCGGTGAGGGTGGACTGGAGCTTGGCGGAGGCGACGTCGCCCTTCCAGTCGGTGGCCAGCTCGATCACCTGGATGTCGGGGAACTTCTCCTTCATGCAGGCGGCGAAGGCCTCGGAGCGGTCGCGGCCGTTGACGGAGCTCAGCGCGCCCTGGAGTTCGGCGACCTTGCCCTTGCCGCCGAGCTGCTGGCCGAGGAACTCACAGGCCTTGGTGCCGTACGCCTTGTTGTCGGCGCGCACCACCATGTAGACGTTCCCCTTGTCGGGGCGGGTGTCGATGCTGACCACGGGGATCTTCTTGGCGGTCAGCTGGTCGAGGGTGGAGGCGATCGCGCCGGTGTCCTGCGGGGCCATGACGACGGCCTTGGCGCCGGTGTTCTGGAAGACCTGGACGTTGGCGACCAGCTTGGTGACGTCGTTCTGCGAGTTGCTCACCGGCAGGGTGTTGAGGCCCTGGGCGGAGGCGTCCTGCTTGATGTACTGCGCGTAGGAGTTCCAGAAGTCGGAGTCCGCACGCGGCAGGTCGATCCCGAGCGCCGGCTTGCCGCCGGCGGCGGAGTCCGTCGTGCTGCCGCGGTTGCAGGCCGTGGCGGCCCCCGCCAGGACGACTACGGCGGCGGCCGTGGCCGCGATTCTGGAGGAGCGAGGCTTCATGGTGCTGATCTCCTTGGCTGGGATGTCCGGGCTCCCCTGCGAGGGTGGGGAGCCGGTGTGGCGGGAGGCGGAGAGGCCTGTCCCCCCCCCGGGAGGTGAAGCGGGGGTGGTTGAGCCGGACCTCCCCTCCCGGCCGTCATCCAGGAGGGAGGCCATGGATGCGGCGGGTCGTGGCAGGCGCGCTGGATCGTGCTCCCCGCAGTCATCGGATGGCTTGCGATCACGAGGACCATACGAGCTTGGCACGTGACTGACAATAGGGAAACCTCGGGCGAATCTCAACCGTAACGTCCGGGCCCCCATGTCGGATGATAACGAGCTGTCATCTCCTGTCTGAGCTGGAGATTTGATGAACAGTTAGGAGATGTTCGGCTCCTGACCCCGGCGGGCGCCGACAGACATCGGAGGACTTCTTGCGGTGCGTGGCCGACGCTCGTATGGTCAGGGCGTCGAGGATTCATCCGATGTGTCGGCCCGGTGAAGAACCCCGGCCCGCAGACCTATGACAGGAGCCATGGCATGAAGCTCATGCGGATCGGACCGGCGGGAGAAGAGGCTCCGGCAGCCCTCGGCGACGACGGCCGGGTCTTCGCGCTCTCGGGCCTGACCGGTGACATCGACGGGGCGTTCCTCGCCTCGGACGGGATCGACCGCGTTCGCGCCGCCCTGGCCGCCGGAGAGCTCCCTGCGATCGACCCGGTCGGCCTGCGGATCGGCGCCCCCGTCGCCCGGCCGGGCAAGGTCGTCTGCATCGGCCTCAACTACCGCGACCACGCCGAGGAGACCGGCGCTGCCGTCCCCGCCCGGCCGGTGGTCTTCATGAAGGACCCGTCCGCCGTGGTCGGTCCCTGTGACCAGGTGCTGATCCCGCGCGGCTCGGCCAAGACCGACTGGGAGGTCGAACTCGCGGTCGTGATCGGCCGCGAGGCCCGCTACCTGGACTCGCCCCGACAGGCCCTCGCCCATGTCGCGGGCTACGCGATCAGCAACGACGTGTCCGAGCGGGAGTTCCAGCTCGAGTACTCCGGGCAGTGGGACCTCGGCAAGTCCTGTGAGACCTTCAACCCGCTCGGCCCCTGGCTGGTCACCCCGGACGAGGCCGGCGACGTGCAGGCCCTCGGCCTTCGTCTGGCCGTCAACGGCGAGCAGCGGCAGAGCGGCAGCACCGAGAACATGATCTTCGACGTCCCGTACCTGGTCTGGTACCTCAGCCAGTACATGGTGCTGCGGCCCGGAGACGTCATCAACACCGGCACCCCGGCCGGCGTGGCCCTGGGGCTGCCCGGCACCCCCTACCTGCGCGCGGGCGACACCGTCGAACTGGCCATCGACGGCCTCGGCACCCAGCGCCAGACCTTCTCCAACGCCTGAAAGGCACCACGTTGTCCGCAACCACAGCGCGGATCACCGCCGTCGACACCTACGACATCCGCTTCCCCACCTCGCGGGAGCTGGACGGGTCCGACGCCATGAATCCCGACCCCGACTACTCCGCCGCCTACGTCGTCCTGCGCGCCTCCGCGGGCGGCCACGAGGGCCACGGGTTCACCTTCACCATCGGTCGCGGCAACGACGTCCAGGTCGCCGCCATCGACGCGCTGCGCCCGCACGTCGTCGGACGGTCCGTCGCCCAGCTGTGCGCCGACCCCGGTTCCCTGTACCGCGACCTGATCGGTGACAGCCAGCTGCGCTGGCTCGGACCCGAGAAGGGCGTGATGCACATGGCGATCGGAGCCGTCGTCAACGCCGTCTGGGACCTCGCCGCCAAGCGTGAGGGCAAGCCGCTGTGGCAGTTGCTGGCCGACGCCGACCCCGCATGGCTGGTGTCCCAGGTCGACTTCCGCTACATCGCCGACGCGCTGACGCCTGATGAGGCCCTCGAACTGCTGCGCAAGGGCAGACAGGGCGCACCCGGGCGGGCCGCCGAACTCCTGCGCCGCGGCTACCCCGCCTACACCACCTCGCCCGGCTGGCTCGGCTACAGCGACGAGAAGCTCACCCGCCTCGCCAAGGAGGCGGTGGCCGACGGCTTCACCCAGATCAAGCTGAAGGTCGGCGCCGACCTGGAGGACGACATCCGCCGCTGCCGCGCCGCCCGCGAGGCCGTCGGTCCGGACATCCGGATGGCGATCGACGCCAACCAGCGCTGGAACGTCGCCGAGGCGATCGAGTGGACGAACGAGCTCGCCGAGTTCGACCCCTACTGGATCGAGGAGCCGACCAGCCCGGACGACGTGCTCGGCCACGCCACCGTCCGGCGCGGTGTCCACCCCGTCAAGGTCGCCACCGGCGAGCACGTGCAGAACCGCATCGTCTTCAAACAGCTGCTCCAGGCCGGCGCCATCGACGTCCTCCAACTGGACTCGGCCCGGGTGGCCGGCGTGAACGAGAACCTCGCCATCCTGCTGCTCGCCGCCAGGTTCGGCGTCCCCGTGTGCCCGCACGCCGGCGGCGTGGGCCTGTGCGAACTCGTCCAGCACCTGTCGATGTTCGACTACGTCGCGCTCTCCGGCACCACCGAGGACCGCGTCATCGAGTACGTCGACCACCTCCACCAGCACTTCCTCGACCCCGTGGTCATCGACGGCGGCCGCTACCGGGCACCCACCGTGCCCGGGTTCTCCGCCACCATGCACCAGGCCGCCATCGACACCTACACCTACCCCGACGGCACGTTCTGGGCAGCCGACCTGGCCGGCGGCGACAAGGAGGAGCGCTCATGACGACCGACCTCGACGGGCTCACCGCCCTGGTCACCGGCGGTGCCTCCGGCATCGGACTGGCCACCGCCCGGTTGCTCGGCGCACGCGGAGCGGACGTCGCCGTCCTCGACCTCGACCCGAGCGGCGTCCGCGCCCCGCTGCGCGGCTTCACCGCCGACGTCGCCGATGACCGCTCCGTACGCGAGGCCGTCCAGGCGGCGGCCGAGGCGCTCGGCGGGATCGACATCCTGGTCAACAACGCCGGCATCGGCGCCGCCGGAACCGTGGAGGACAACTCGGACGAGCAGTGGCACCACGTCCTGGACGTCAACGTGCTCGGCATCGTCCGCACCACCCGCGCCGCCCTGCCCCACCTGCGCCGCTCCGCCTCCGCCTCGGTGGTCAACACCTGCTCCATCGCCGCCACGGCCGGACTGCCCCAGCGCGCGCTGTACTCGGCGAGCAAGGGCGCCGTCCACTCGCTCACCCTGGCCATGGCAGCCGACCACGTCCGCGAAGGCATCCGGGTCAACTGCGTCAACCCGGGCACCGTCGACACCCCGTGGGTCGGCCGGCTGCTCGACGCGGCCGACGACCCGGCCGCCGAGCGCTCCGCACTGAACGCCCGCCAGCCCACCGGCCGGCTGGTCACCGCCGAGGAGGTCGCCGCGGCCATCGCCTACCTCGCCTCCCCGGCCGCCGCCAGCGTCACGGGCACCGCGCTCGCCGTCGACGGCGGCATGGCCGGCCTGCGCCTGCGACCGGAGCCACGCCCGTGAAGCCGCGCCACCACCCCCTCGGCCGCAGCAGGGCCCAGGTGACCGAACTCGCCTTCGGCGCCGCCGGCATCGGCAACCTGTTCGCCCCGGTCACCGACGAGCAGGCCGAACAGGCCGTCACCGCCGCCTGGGAGTGCGGCGTACGGTACTTCGACACCGCCCCGCACTACGGCCTGGGCCTGTCCGAGCGGCGGCTCGGCGCCGCCCTGCGCGCGTTCCCCCGGAACCAGTACACGATCTCCACAAAGGTCGGACGCCTGCTGGAACCGGCCCCCTCCGGCGACGGCGACGACCTGGCCGACGGCTTCGCCGTGCCCGCCACCCACCACCGCGTCTGGGACTTCAGCGCCCGGGGCGTGCGCCGCTCCATCGAGGACAGCCTGGACCGGCTCGGCCTCGACCGGATCGACATCGCGTACCTGCACGACCCCGACGACCACGCCGAACAGGCACTCGCCGAGGCCTACCCGGAACTCGAACGCCTGCGCGCCGAAGGCGTCCTGGGAGCGATCGGCGTCGGCATGAACCAGGCCGGACTGCCCGCCCGGTTCATCCGCGAGACCGACCTCGACGCCGTCCTGCTCGCCGGCCGCTACAGCCTCCTCGACCAGCAGGGCCTTGCGGAACTGCTGCCCCTGGCCCACCGGCGCGGCGTCGGCGTCGTGATCGGCGGCGTCTTCAACTCCGGCCTGCTCGCCGACCCGCGGCCCGGCGCCACCTTCGACTACACCGCGGCCCCCGCAGACCTGCTCACCAGGGCCACCGACCTCAAGGCCGTCTGCGAGCGGCACGGCGTCCCGCTGCGCGCCGCCGCCCTGAAGTTCCCGTTCGGGCATCCGGCGGTGGCGAGCGTGCTGGTCGGCACCCGCAGCGCCGGCGAGGCCCGGGACGCCGCCGCCATGCTCGACCACCCCGTTCCGGCGGCGCTCTGGGCCGAGCTCAAGCACCGCGGACTGCTGCCCGCGGACGTCCCGACCCCCGGGGAGGTGGGCTGATGCGCATCGCCCTGTTCATCACCTGCTTCAACGACACCCTCTTCCCCGACACCGGCCGCGCGGTGGTGACGGTGCTGGAGCGGCTCGGCCACCGTGTCGAGTTCCCCCAGGAACAGACCTGCTGCGGCCAGATGCACTTCAACACCGGCTACCGCCCCGACGCCGTCCCGCTGGTGACCCGCTTCGCCCGGGCCTTCGCCGACTACGACGCCGTGGTCACGCCGTCCGCCTCCTGCGCCGGGATGGTCCGTGACAACCACCCGCTGCTCGCCGAACGGCACGGCACCGCCTCGCTCCTCCGGCAGGTCACCGAACTGGTGCCCCGGGTGCACGAGTTCACCGAGTTCCTGACCGACGTGCTCGGCGTCACGGACGTCGGTGCCCGCTTCCCGCACCGGGTCGCCTACCACCCCACCTGCCACTCCCTGCGCGGCCTGCGTCTCGGCGACCGCCCGGACCGGCTGCTGCGCGCCGTCGAGGACATCGACCTGGTCGACCTGCCCGCAGCCGACTCCTGCTGCGGCTTCGGCGGCACCTTCGCCGTGAAGAACGCCGACACCTCCGCCGCGATGCTCGCCGACAAGAACGCCGCCGTCCTGGACAGCGGAGCCGAGGTCCTGTGCGCCGCCGACAACTCCTGCCTGATGCACATCGGCGGCGGACTGTCCCGCCGGGGCGCGACCGTGCGGACCCTGCACCTGGCCGAGATCCTCGCCGCCACCGAAGGAACCGCACGATGAGCAAGCCCGGCGGCCGTGGCGTCGTCTGGCTCGGTTCCCCGTCCTTTCCCGACGCCGCCCGCGAGGCGCTCGGCAACACCCGGCTGCGCGCCAATCTGAAACGCGCCACCACCACCATCCGCGACAAGCGGCTGGCCGTCGCCTCCGAGTTGGACGACTGGGAGCACCTGAGGGACGCCGCCGCCGCGATCAAGAGCCGCACCTCACGCCACCTCGACCGCTACCTCGTCCAGCTGGAGGCCGCCGTCACCGCCGCGGGCGGCACCGTGCACTGGGCCTCGGACGCCGCCGAGGCCAACCGCATCGTCACCGAACTCGTGCGGGCCACCGGCGAACGCGAGGTCGTGAAGATCAAGTCCATGGCGACCCAGGAGATCGGCCTCAACGAGGCCCTCGCCGAAGCCGGCATCACCGCCTACGAGACGGACCTCGCCGAACTCATCGTCCAGCTCGGCGACGACCGCCCGTCCCACATCCTCGTCCCCGCGATCCACCGCAACCGGACCGAGATCCGCGACCTCTTCCTCGCCGAAATGGCCCACTGGGGGAAGCCCGCACCGGAGAACCTCGGCGACGACCCGCGCGAACTCGCCGAAGCCGCCCGCCTGCACCTGAGGGAGAAGTTCCTCACCGCCAAGGTGGCCGTCTCGGGCGCCAACTTCGCCGTCGCCGACACCGGCACGGTCGTCGTCGTGGAGTCCGAGGGCAACGGCCGGATGTGCCTCACCCTGCCCGAAACCCTCATCACCGTCATGGGCATCGAGAAGACCGTCCCGACCTGGCAGGACCTGGAGGTCTTCCTCCAGTTGCTGCCCCGCTCCTCCACCGGTGAGCGGATGAACCCCTACACCTCCACCTGGACCGGCACCACCGACGGCGACGGCCCCAGGGAGTTCCACCTGGTGCTGCTCGACAACGGCCGCACCGACACCCTCGCCGACGAGGTCGGGCGGCAGGTACTCGGCTGCATCCGCTGCTCGGCCTGCCTCAACGTCTGCCCCGTCTTCGAGCGCACCGGCGGCCACGCCTACGGCTCGGTCTACCCAGGACCGATCGGCGCCGTCCTCACCCCGCAACTGGTCGGCGTGGAGAACGCGGCGTCCCTGCCGTTCGCCTCCACCCTGTGCGGCGCCTGCTACGACGCCTGCCCGGTGAAGATCAACATCCCGGAGGTGCTGGCCCACCTGCGGGCCAAGGCCGTCGAGAGCAGGCCGCGGGGAGCCGAGGCGCTGGTCATGAAGGCCGCTGCCACCGTCCTCGATTCCCCGCGCCTGCTCTCCGTGGCCCAGAAGGCCGTCGCGCTCGGCGGCAGGGCCCTCGCCAGGGAGGGGCGGATCGGCCGGCTGCCGGGCCCGCTGCACGGCTGGTCCGACACCCGCGACACCCCCGCACCTCCGGCGGAGTCCTTCCGCACCTGGTGGCGCAAGAACAGGGAAGGTGAACGATGAGCAGCCGTGAGGCGGTTCTCGGCCGCATCCGGGCGGCGCTCGCCGACGTCCCCGCCGAAGAACGGCCCGACGACGTCCCCGTACCCCGGACCTACCGCCGCACCCACACCGAGCCGGGCGAGGACACCGTCGCCCTGTTCGCCGAGCGGGTCGCCGACCACCGCGCGGACGTCACCCGCACCGACCAGGCGGGCCTGCCGGCCGCCATCGCCGCCGCGCTCACCGCAGCCGGGGCGAGCAACCTGGCACTGCCCAGCGGCTTTCCCGTCGAGCTGCTGCCGCCCGGCGACTGGCAGTGGCACCCGGAACCGCTGGACGTCCAGGCCCTGAACGCCCTGGACGGCGCCTGCACCCTCGCCGCCGCCGGCATCGCCGTCACCGGGACCATCGTCCTCGACACCGGCCCGGGCCAGGGCCGCCGCGCCCTCACCCTCGTCCCCGACTACCATCTGTGCGTCATCCGCGCCGGACAGATCGCCGCCGACGTCCCCGACGCCCTCGCCCGCCTCGACCCCGCGCTGCCGCTGACCTTCATCTCGGGCCCTTCTGCCACCAGCGACATCGAACTCGACCGCGTCGAGGGCGTGCACGGCCCCCGCACCCTGCACGTCGTCATCGTCGACCACCCCACCCACCCGGAGCAGCCATGAGAGTCGCCCTGCACACCCGCCTCCGCCCGGACCGGATCGCCGAGTACGAGGCCGCCCACCGGGACGTGCCCGCCGAACTCGTCGCAGCCATCCGGGCTGCCGGCGCCACCTCGTGGACGATCTGGCGCAGCGGTTGCGAGCTGTTCCACCTGCTGGAGTGCGAGGACTACGCCCGGCTCCTCGCCGAACTGGAGCACCTCCCGGCCAACACCGCCTGGCAGGAGAGGATGGGCGAACTGCTCGACATCAGCCACGACTACTCGAACGCCGGCGCCGGGGCCGGGCTCCCGGCCGTGTGGGAACTGTGACCGCACGTCAGATCGTCGACGCGCACCACCACGTCTGGGACCTCGGCACGCGGCCGCAGCCCTGGATCAGCGGCGAGGCCCTCGCTCCCCTGGCCCGCTCCTTCACCGCCGCCGACCTCGCCCCCGAAGCCGCGGCGGCCGGAGTGGTCGCCACGGTCGTCGTGCAGACCGTCTGCGTCCCCGAGGAGACCCCCGAACTGCTGGCGCTGGCCGACGGCAGCGACCTGATCGCCGGCGTCGTCGGCTGGACCGACCTCACCGCCCCCGGCGTTGCCGACGCGATCGCCGCCCTGCGCGAACTCCCCGGCGGGGAACGGCTGGTGGGCATCAGGCACCAGGTCCAGGAGGAGCCCGACCCCGAGTGGCTGCTGCGCCCCGACGTCCAGCGCGGCCTGCTCGCCGTCGCCGAGGCCGGTCTCGCCTACGACCTCGTCGTCAAGCCGCACCAGCTGCCCGCCGCCGCCCTCGCGGCCGCCCGGCACACCGGCCTGACGTTCGTCCTCGACCACCTCGGCAAGCCCCCGATCGCCGACGGCGCGCTCGACCCCTGGGCAGCGGACCTGCGCCGCCTGGCCGCGCTGCCCAACACCGTGGGAAAGCTTTCCGGCCTGGTGACCGAGGCCGCCCCCGGCCGGTGGCGGACGGCGGACCTCAGGCCCTACGCCGACACCGCCCTGGAGGCCTTCGGCCCGGAACGGCTCCTCTTCGGTTCCGACTGGCCGGTGTGCACCCTGGAGGCCGGCTACGCCGAGGTCGCCCGGATCACCCGGCACCTCGCGGACGGGCTCAGCACGGGGGAGGAGGACGCGGTGTTCCGGAACAACGCGGTCCGCGTGTACGGGCTCGGCACCCCGCGCCGGCCCGCGGAGGGACGTGCCGGATGGTCTTGACCGGTCGCGATCAAGGCCAGCTCCGGGTGGGTGCGGGGGAGACTATGCTGCAGGGATCAGGACCAGGGAGGCATCGGCGTGCCAGTCACCGACTCGGCGATCGAGAAGATCAAAGCCATGATCGTCAGTGGTGAGCTGCGCCCCGGTTCGCGACTCCCCAAGGAGGCCGACCTGGCCGAGCGGCTCGGTCTGTCGCGCAACTCCCTGCGTGAGGCGGTGAAAGCTCTCTCGCTCATCCGGGTGCTCGACGTACGCCAGGGAGACGGCACGTACGTGACGAGTCTGGAGCCCAACCTGCTGCTGGACGCGCTGGGCTTCGTCGTCGACTTCCACCAGGACGACTCGGTGCTGGAGTTCCTGGAGGTCCGCCGCATCCTGGAGCCCGCCGCCGCGGCCATGGCCGCCCGAGTGATGCCGGACGAGGACATCGCCGCGCTCGGAGAGGTCCTGGAGAGCCTGCGTGACGACGCCCCCCTGCAAGAGCTGATCGACAACGACCTGGAGTTCCACCACAGGATCGCGGCCGGTTCGGGCAACACCGTCCTGTGCTCGCTCGTCGACGGCCTGTCCGGCCCGACCGCCCGGGCGAGGATCTGGCGCGGGCTGACCGAGGAAGGCGCGGTCGAGCGGACCCGCCAGCAGCACCGCGCCATCCTCGACGCCATCGCCCACCGCCGCCCCGACGTCGCGCACGCCTGGGCGACGGTGCACGTGGCAGGCGTCGAGCAGTGGCTGCGGGACACCCTCGGCGCAGCCGGATCCTCGCTCGGCTGACCCGGGGCGGGTGCTTCAAGGGGCGAACGCGATCCTGTCCGTGCAGATGTCCAGCCGCCGCTTCCTGCCCCTCGGAACCACCGTCACCGCCGACGGATATCTGTTCGACGGGCTGCCGGGGGAGGAGGACTGTCATCGACTCGCGTCCGCCGGCCATCGGCCCCTGGGGTGGTACCCGCAGGGACGCTCGTCGGGCTGTTCTACGGCACCTCGCTCTTCTTCGTCGTCGTCGTCCTCGGCGGCGTCACGGCCCTGCTCGGGATCAACATCTTCCGGCTGCTGCGCCACCTGCGCGAGGAGTTCCTGGTCGTGCTGGGCACGTCCTCCTCCGAGAGCGCGCTGCCGCGGCTGATGGCCAAGCTCGAAGGGCTCGGCGTGCGCCGCGACATCGTCGGGCTGACCGTGCCGACGGGCTACTCCTTCAACCTCGACGGCAGCTCCATCTACCTCTCCCTGGCCGCCGTCTACATCGCGCAGGCCACCGACACCCCGCTCAGCCTCGGCCAGCAACTCGGCCTCCTCGCCGTCATGATCCTCACCTCGAAGGGATCCGGCGGAGTCACCGGCGCCGGGTTCATCGCCCTGGCCGCAACCCTCTCCACCGCCGGCACCGTGCCCGCGGCCGGCCTGATGCTGATCCTCGGCATCGACAAGTTCATGTCCGAGTGCCGCGCGCTGACCAACCTCGCCGGCAACGGCGTGGCCACCCTCGTCGTCGCGCGCTGGGAACACGCCCTGGACACCGCACGCGTCAACCGGATCCTGCGCACGGGAACACCCGAGCCCCAGGTGTGCATTTGCCGGAGCCCGGTTACACCTGGGCCGCGATGCCGCCGGCGATCCGCAGCAGGGCGATCTCCTCGGGCGTCTTGACGGAGATCTTGCCGTAGTCGACGTCATGGCTCATGGAATAACTCCGGGATCGTCAGAATTCTTGGAGCTCCGAGGTGTTCGGCGTCCCGGGGTCGAGTATTCCGGTCGCTCGGCGGCAGGGCCAACGAAACAAATTCGACGACATCATGAGCCGAATTCGACGGACTGGTGTGCCCGTTGCGCCGCAGGAACGCCGCCGGCGCGCTTGGCCGGGTTGCGGCGCAGCCGCCACGAGCGGACGGCGGCGTCGAGCGCGTTGCGCAGCGTGGCCACGACCGGTTCGAGGGCCCGACGACGTACGGCCGTTCGACGATGCGGTTGGAGATCCCCTACGGCCCATGGGGGGCGATGACCACCGCCTACGAGGGCGAGGTCCACGGCTTCGGTCACGTGTTCGCGGTCATCCACCTGCCCCGGCCCGGCCCCGCATGCTCCCGGCGCCCCCGCCGTCGTTCAGGTGGCGAGGCCGAGGCCGAGGCCTGGGCCAGGGTCCGGGCCTTCTGCTTGAGTCGTTCGTAGGGGGTGGCACAGGACCGCCGGGCGCCGTTGGGCCTGGCGGTCCTGCTGCCGTTGCGGCGAAGGGGGCATCGCGGGTCTCCGTCATGGTCGGAGACCTGTGCGTGACCGGCGTCCGCCAGTTCCATGGCTGGGGCGGGTCAGAGATAGACGTTCTTCAGCACGCCCTGGCCGGACTCGGCGGCTTGCCGGAAGAACGCGGTGAGCTCCGCCATCCGGTAGAGCATCTCGTCCAGCAGCCCGGGCGGCAGTTCGCCGTTGACGTTCTCGGCGAGCACCTCGCCGATCCGGGTGCGCAGGACGTCCTGGTCCAGCGCCGAGAGTGCGGCGGAGGCGGTGGCGGTGCGCTCCGGGGTGACGAAGACCAGCGTGGTCTCGTCCTCGGGGAACTCCTTCAGCAGGTCCCCGCCGGTGACGACCTCGGCGAGGTCGGCCCCGGGGCAGCGGCGCAGGGACTTGTCCAGGAAGAGCCACGACTCCTCCAGCTCGCAGAGCTCGCCGCTCTCCTCGCCCTCGCGGTACTGCTCGATGGAGAGCCGGCTGGGGAAGCGCGCCAGCACGTCGTCGGGGTCGAGGAGAGTGACGTCACGGTCGACCCGTCGCATCAGGAGGTTCATGCTTGTCCGTTCATTTCGTGCTGTTCATGCGGTTCATACGGTTCATACGGTTCGTGCGGTTCGTTCGGTGCGGGCGTCCTGCCGCATGCTACGAGGTGTGCCCGGGTGGTGTCGGCCCGGGGGCGGGCCACCGGCGTGCCGGTGGCCCGCCCCCGCCGCCCGCCTACTCGGTGGCGGCGCCGCCGGTGGCGACGGTGGCGAGGAAGCCGACGACGAGCATGGTGCTGTACTCCACCGTCTGCATGCTGGGGTGCGGGATGTTGAAGCTGAGGTCGGGCCAGCTGAGGCTGGGCGCGGGCGGGTCGAGGACCGTCCCCTGGGGCTCCGGGTTCGGGTTCGGGGCCGGGCCGGGGGACGGGTTGGGGACGGGGTGGGCGTTCGGCGCCGGTACCGGGTTGGGTACGGGCTTCGGCTGGAGCTCCAGCGGCCCCTTGGGGGTTTCGTAGATCTTGTAGGCGAGGACGCCCTGGCTCACGGTCGAGGACCTGGCCACGACGAACTCCGAGGGCCGGTAGGGGTTGAGGCCGGCGAAGGAGCCCAGGTCGAACCCGGCTTCGACGTCCCGGTGGTCACCGGCGGCCTCCAGTTTCATCTTGAGGTACTTGACGTAGTTGGCGACCTCCTTCCCGCCGTCCTTCTCCGCCGGGCCGCCCCCGTTCTTGGTGTCCCAGACGTAGACCTTGCTGTCCGTCCAGTAGATGAGGTCGGCCTTGCCGTTGACCTTCAGGTTGCCCGCGTTCTTTCCCTTGGCGGCACCGGGGATGTAGTTCTCGGAGTCGATCCCCTTCCCGATGTACGAGAGGTCGGTGGTGACCTTGCCGCCCCCGTGCGGCTGCGACATCCGCAGCTTCAGTGCGTAGCCCTCGGTGACGAAGTCATGGGCCGGGGTGTACTTGGTGGCGACCTCGTTCTTGAACGACCAGACCTCCGAGATCACCCGCTCGATGAGCTTGGGCAGGGCGTTGAACCAGTTCAGGCCGGTCGGGTCGGTCTTGTTGACCGGGTCGTTGTCGGAGTAGGCGTAGCCGTTCCACTGCTGCGGCACGTCGAGCTTGAGCAGTGGATCGGGGTTGAGGAACCGGCCGGTGGACGGCTGGTACTCGCGTGCCCCGAGGTTCACCAGCCCGGTGGCCGGATCCAGTTCGCCGCCGACGAAGGCCCGTGCGCCCAGCCAGCTGCCCGGCGCGGGCTGGGTGCCGCGCTGGTTGCCGAAGGGGTCGGTCGGCCGGCGGACGACCGCCTGGCCGGGGTCGGTGCCGATCTGGACGCCGGCGGTGCCGTGCGGGTCGGAGGCCTGGTAGACCAGGACGCCCCCGCCGGTGGTGGCGGTGAGCCGGGTGATCGTCAGACCGCCGGGCGAGGGGTAGTAGCGGACGTCGGACATGGCCTTGGTGCCGGTGTCGAGCGTGAGCTCGTCCATCCCCAGCAGCAGCGTGGTCGACCCCCGGTTGTAGCGGAGCAGCAGGTTGCCGTCCGCGTCGTAGAGGTAGGTCGCGCCGTTGGCCGAGCCCTTCTGGGCCGGGGTCACCGCGGCGAGTTTGCCCTCGCCGGTCCAGGCCAGGTTCGCGGTCCCGGCGGGGCCGGAGATCCCGGTGGTGTTGCCGGACTTGTCGTACTGGTAGGAGGTGGTGGACGTCCCGGTGCTCGGCGAGCCGCTGGTGGCGGAGAGCAGGGCGTGCGGACCGCCGGTGCCGGTGTTGGGCTGGCCCTGGGCGCCGAAGGTCTGCGTCGTGGTGAGGTCGTTGGCGGTGTTGCCGGTGACGTCGTGCTGCACCAGCTGGGTGCGGTTGCCGGTGGCGTCGTACCCGTAGGACTGCCAGTACGGGGCCGGGCCGCCGACGCTCGGCGAACCGCCGTTCACCGCCGGGCCGTTGGCGTTGGCGCAGCCGCCGATGCCGGGCACCGAGGTGGCTCCGCCGGAGCCGTAGCCGGTGCCGGAGGAGTCGCTCCACGCCCCGGTGGGCTTGGTGGTGACGGCGCCGGTGTCGGTCCACGCCTGGGTCAGTCGGCCCAGGTAGTCGTAGCTGAAGCACTGGCGGTCGCTCGCCGAGGCGTTCTGCAGGTCGGTGACCGAGGTGAGCTTGCCGGCCGGGTTGTAGGTGTAGGTGGTCTGGTCGAGCGAGGTGGTGCCGACCTGGCGGTCCAGGAACGAGGACACCACGTGGCCGGTGGCCACGTCGTAGACCTGGGTGGAGACGACCTGGGTGCCGTAGTCGCCCAGCGTGGTGCGCACGGTGTTGCCGAACGCGTCGTACTGGACGTCGTGGACCAGGGTGTCGTTGCCCGCGGTGTTCTGCAGGTTGCCTGCGGTGTCGTAGACGTTGGTGACGGTCTCGGCGGGCAGGCCGCCGAGCGCCGGCAGGGTGGTGGTCGCCAGCGTGCCCAGGACGTTGTTGTAGGTGTTGCCGGTGGTGTAGGTGCCGCCCAGCGCGCCCTCGGCGGAGGGGACGGTGACCGTCGTGCCCTGCGGGCGGTAGGCGGTGTCGTAGCCGGTCACCGCCTTGGTGTAGGCGGTGCCGCCGGCGCCGCCGACGTAGCGGGTCGAGCCGGTGGGCTTGCCCTTGGCCAGTGTGTCGTAGCTCCAGGAGGCCAGCTGGTTGGCGGGCGCCACCGGGCCGTTGTAGCTGCCGGTCTTGCGGCCCAGCAGGTCGTAGGTGTAGGAGAGGGTGTTGCCGACGGCGTCGGTGGTGTGGTCCACCCGCGAGTTGACGTCGTAGGAGGTGTGGGTGGTGCCGGTGTCCGGGTCCGTCGCGGTGGTCTGGCGACCCATCAGGTCATAGCCGTAGGACCAGGTGTTGCCCGCCGAGTCGGTCCGCGTCGCGGGCTGGCCGCCCGGCGTGTAGCCGTAGCCGGTGACGTCCGCGTCGGCGGCGTTGCCGGTCGGGGTCGGGCCGCGGTACTGCCACAGCGCGCTGACGTGCTTGCGCGCGTCGGTGAACGTGGAGGTGGCCGTGCCGCCCTGGGGCGGGACGACGTCGGTGCGGTCCACCCCCGGGTAGCTGGTGGTCGTCGACCACTGCGGCTGCGCGTAGGAGACGAACGCCGAGGTGGTGACCCGGCCCTGGCCGTCGTAGCTCAGCCAGGTCTGGGACGGGACCTGCGCGTCCTGCGGGACGAAGACGGTGCCGTTCGGGAAGGTGCTCTTCTCGTAGTACGGCGCGGACTTCTTGATCGCCCAGCCGTGCGAGTCGTAGACGGTGTCGGTGATCAGCCGGCCGGTGGCGGCGGTCGGCGAGGTGGCCTGGGTCTGACGCAGCCGGCCGATGCCGTCGTACAGCTCGGTCTTGTAGGAGTAGGTGTTGTCCTCGCGCAGTGCCTGGCTGGTCACGACCGAGGGCCCGGTGAGGCCGTTGACCGCGTAGGAGTACTTGTAGGTCGGGTTGCCCTTGACCGGCTGCTGCGGCAGCCAGACGGCGGTCTGCCGCCCGAGGCCGTCGTACTGCTGCGTGGTGACCCGGCCGTTGACGTCGGTGGAGGTCAACGGCAGCCCGCGGCCCGGGTCCTGGACCACGGTGGTGCTCCAGGCGGTGCCCATCGGGCCGGTCGAGGTGACCGTGGTCGGCAGCGCGCCGGTCGCCGGGGAGTAGGCGACCGTCGTGGTGGCCGCCGGAGCCGCCGGGTCGGGGCCGGAGAGCTGGTTGCCCCGGTCGTCGTAGCTGGAGCCGTCGTTCGCGCTGGAGGAGGCCGGTCGCCCGTAGACGTCGAAGCCGGAGTGGCCCGCGTTGACGAACACTGGCTTGCCGGCGGCGTCGTAGTGGTCCAGCTGCTGCGCGCCGGTGGGCTCCGCCAGCACGCCCGCCTGGCCGAACGGCAGGTTGTCGTAGAGGGTGCGGACGTCGGTGACCACGGTGGCCGCCGTCGCCGGGGTGCCGCAGGGGCCGGTGACCGCCCGCTTCTCGCTCGACAGGTTCAGCAGCATCGGGTTGGCGCTGCTGACGGCGTAGGAGGTGGTGGTGCAGATCTCGGGGGTGCCGGCGGCGCCGTCGCCCTGGTCGTCGACCTGGATCTCCCGGTTGCCCTGCGCGGGGTCGGAGGTGGAGATCTTCGTCTGGGTCCGCCAGCCGCCGCCGGAGAGCTTCTCCTTGGTGACGGCGGTGACCTGGGAGGCCGGGTAGCGGGCGATCAGGTCGGGCAGGCCGTCGGACTGCTTGTGGGTGGCGGTGGTCTGCTGGCCGTTGGTGGTGCTGCCGGTGAGCGAGACCACCGAGCCGCCGGCCTGGTCGTAGACCTGGGTGGAGAGCTTGCCGCCGGCCAGCCAGTCGGCGTCGGTGACCTGGTCGCCCAGCGGGCTGGTGACGGTCACGCTCCGCTTGGTGCCGTCGGACTTGACGTCGCCGTCCATGCCCCGCAGGTAGGTGACCGTCTGCTGGGTCCTGGGCGCCTCCCCGGTGTAGCCGCTGCCGGTCACGGTGTCGACCGACTGGTAGCCGCGGAAGGAGTCCCAGGTGCGGGTCTTGGGGTCGATGTGCTCGGAGTCGTTGCGGTGCCAGGCGGCGCCGCCGTGGTAGCTGTAGGCGATCGCGGAGATCACAGAACCGGTGACGGCGTCCTGCTCGCTGACCGAGGTGACCAGGTACTTGTTGAACCAGTCGTTGACCGGGGTGGTCGACGAGGAACCGGGCAGGTACCACTTGACCGGGCGGCAGGCCATGGTGTTGCCGTCCTCGGACGGCGGCATGGTGTTGTTGACCCGGGAGCACTCCGGCTGGCTGTACCGGACGTCGATCTGGCCGCCGGTCTCGCCGGTGATCTGCTGGATGCGCGGCCGGTTGAAGATCGGCGCGGCCGGCACCAGGCCGTCCACCCGGTTCGGCAGCTCCCGGGCCGTGAAGGTCACGGCGGGGGTCGTCACGTTCGCCTGGCCGTTGGAGCCGGTGCGCTGGACCGAGGCCAGCCACAGCGTGGGCTTGGTGCCGTCGCCCGGGTCGGGGAAGGAGTGGGTCAGCGCCCAGCTGTCCACGGTGCGGTAGGCCGAACCGGCCAGCACCTGCGTGGTGATGCCGGTCAGCCGCTTGGTGCTGTAGAAGGACGGGCCGTTGCCGGTGCAGGCCGACGATCCGTCACAGGCCTGGTCCAGCGGGACGTCCGGCCAGGAGGCGGCGTTGGCGGTGGTGCGCTGCGCCTCGGCGCAGGTGATGGTGCCCGAGGGCAGGCAGCGCTCGGCGGTCGAGAAGAGCACCTGGGCGGCGGGCTGCTTCGAGCCGTGCGCCGCGACCTGCTCCGGCAGGCGCTGGCCCCAGGCGATCTGGCGCGGGTAGCCGCCGCGCACGTACGCGGTCGCGGTGCCCTTGCCGTTGTTCTGGCCGCCGCCGCGGTTGTAGCTGTTGGTCTCGGTCGCGTAGGAGTAGCTGACCAGGTTCTGGTGGGTGTCCACCACGTAGTCGAGGTTCCAGCGCCACCCCATGGTGCACCAGGAGCCCTGGCCCGCGGCGGAGTTGCACGGGTCGCCGGCGTTCGGCGCGTAGACCGGCTCGCCCCAGGCGGAGTTGCTGGCCGGGTCGGTGCCGTCGCCGCCCGGCAGGTGGTTCTGGCCGAACCAGTACTGGGTGCCGTCACCCGTGGTGATCCGCCAGTACTCGCCGTTGTTGAGGCCGTTGGGCGCGCCCGTCAGCTGCTCGACCTTGGTGCCGTCGTCGCCCTGGAGGCGCCAGGCGCCGGTGGCGTCGTCGCGGACCAGGACGCCGGTGTGGCCGGCCAGCGAGACGCTGGCGTTCTGCCCGCCCCAGCAGAGGTCGCGCGAGTTCGCGATCCCGGCGTTGGCACAGGACTTGTAGGAGCGCTCGACGAAACCGGGCGCGTAGTTCCAGCCGTCACCGATCCAGGAGGCCTGCGCGTTGGTGGACGAGGTCAGCCCGTCCACCGTGGCGGAGTCGTAGGAGAGCGCGACCGTCGGGGGCTTGGCACCCAGCCCGGCCGGCAGCTGGATCGGGTACGTGTAGGTGAAGTTGCCCAGGTTGGATCCTCCGCTCCAGGCCATCGAGGGCGAGAGCGAGGTGGCGGCGTACGAGCCGCCGGCCCCGGCGGAGTCGGTGGTGGCGGCCAGCACCATCGGCGCGGCGCCGGCGGCGGAGGCCCGGACGACGCCCGGTCCCTCGCGCAGCGAGGCCTGGACGACGGCCCCGGCGTGCGCGGGTGCGGCGGCGGGGGCGGTCGCGGTGGGGCCCCGGGGGAGTGCGACGTCGGCGGTGAGCTTGCCGGCGGTCGTGTCCGTGGTGGTGGGGACCGGCGTCTGGGTGCGGCACTCGGGCAGGTCCGGAGTGGTCAGCGCGCAGGCCGGGAGGGCGACGAGCCGGGTGCGGTCGACGGACAGCCCCTGGCCGAGGGCCTTGAGGTCGACGTCGACGGTCACCTTGCGGTCGCCGGTGGAGCCGGTGGCGTCGGGGGCCGCGCCCTCGGTCAGCGAGATCAGCGGACCGTTCACCCCGGCCGCCGTGCCCTTGGCCGGGGCGACGACCTGCACCGTCACCGGGTGTGCGGTGCCGGGGTCGTCGGCGGTGGGCGACAGGGCCACCGGGAGGTCGCCGGCCCGGACCGGCGTGCGTCCGCCGGAGGCCGCCGCGGACCCGCCGGTGGCGCGCTGGGCCGCCCGGGCCTCGGGGGAGTCGGCCCCGATGGTGACCTCGGCGGTACCGGTCGGTGTCGCGGTGGCGGCGGGCCGCCATTCGTCGGGCACTGGGAACGCCGGTGCCTTGGGTGTTCCGGGGCCCTGGTCCTTCCCGGAAACGGAGTTCGTCTGCGCACCCAGGGGGGTGTGCGGGGGTATCCAGGTCTTGCCGTGCGGCCGGTGTGCCGCCCAGGCCTCGGTGGGGGGTGCGCTGAGCAGCGTGACCGCCACGACCAGCACCGACAGCAGCCCCAGCCAGGGGTGGTCCTGTCTCATCATCCAGCGCCCGAACCGTATTCGGGCACGCCAAACACCCACGTGACTCTCCAAGTGAGATCCGTATCGAATGATTGATCACGAATGAGATCGAGTGATCGTCCAGGACCCTAGGGGCGTGACGGAGGGTCAAGCTAAACGAGCCTCATCGAGCCCTCATATTTTGCCGAGCATTTACCTGGGCGCGGGCGACAAAGCGGACAACTGCACACAAGATCACATGCGGTTTGACCTGCGGCTTTTCACTCGCGATCGTTCATCCTCGATCGCCCGCACGAAACCGGCGCGGGCCCTTCGGAGGGACCTCCCGAACCAGCATGAGAACCACCCCAGCCCCGCCGGTCATCACGACCCGTCGGCGGGGCAGACGCCTGCTCGCCCTGACCACCAGCGCGCTCCTCGGCCTCGGCCTGGCCGCCGTCCCCGCCGCCGGTGCCGATGCCCCGGGCGGGGCGCCCGCGCCCGCCGCCCGACCCGTCGCCGGGCCCGCCCCGGACCCGCAGGTCCGGGCCCTGCTCGACGCCCGGGCCAAGGCCAAGGCGAGCGGACAGCCCGTCACCGTGGACGCGCTGACCACCGAGGCCACCGAGACCACCGTCGCCCCCGACGGCCGGCTCGCCACCACCAGCTACGCGGAGCCCGTCCGGGTCAAGCGCGACGCCGGCTGGGCCGCCGTCGACACCACGCTGCACGCCAACGCGGACGGCACGGTCAGCCCGGCCGTCACCCCGAACGCGCTCGCGCTCTCCGGGGGCGGCGGTGGCATGCTGGCCACCCTGACCACCGGGGACGGCAAGAAGCTGGCGGTCGGCAGCCCGTTCACGCTGCCCAGGCCGGAGCTGGCCGGCTCCACCGCGACCTACCGCGGCGTGCTCGGCCCGGACGTCGACCTCCAGGTCACCGCGCGGCCGGACGGCGGCTGGCGGGACGTCATCGTGGTGCGCACGGCCGCCGCCGCGGCCGACCCGGCACTGGCCAGACTGCACTTCCCGCTGAGCGCGGACGGCCTGAGCGCCCACCAGGACGAGGCGGGGAACCTGTCGTTCACCGACGCCGCCGGGGCGGTCCGGTTCCACGCCCCGACCGCCTTCCAGTGGGACTCCACCACCCAGCCGGCCCCGGCCGCTCCGCCGGCCGCCCAGTCCCGCGCCGCCGCTTCGACGGACGCCCCGGCGAGCCTGCGGACCGTCGCGGCGTCGCGCTCGCTGACCCGCGCCGCCGCCCCGGCCGAGGCACCCGCCGCGCCGCCGGCGCCGGCCGCCCCGTCCACCGCGGAGGCGCCGGGCGGGGCCGCCGTGGTCGCGCCGATCGCCACGGCCGTCACGGCGGACGGCATCGACCTGACGCCCGATCCGGCCACCTTCGGCCAGGGCACCGGCCCGTGGTACCTGGACCCGACGATCAGCGCCGACAGCCCCTCCCAGGCCTCCGTCCAGGTCCAGGAGAACTTCCCGAAGACCAAGAACTACAACGCGCTCGGCCAGCTCGGCACCGGGTACTGCGGCTACTCCGACTGCAACGGGTACGGCCGCTACCGCGCCTACTACCAGCTCGGCATCAACGCCGCGATCTGGACCCAGCCCGGCGGCGCCCCGGCCGCCCCCACGGTCTACAACTCGACGCTGTACACCAACGTCACCAGCCAGGCCGCCCCGGGCACCCAGACGCCGCTGGGCGTCTACTGGACCCCGCCGATCGACGGCAACACCACCTGGGAACAGCAGCCCTGCTGGGACAACCTGGGCAACTGCAACAAGGTGGCGGGCGCGACGGTCACCGGCACCGGCGGACTGAACTTCGACGTCACCACCTCGATGCAGCAACTGGCCGCCGGCCACGCCGGCAACTGGACCATCGCGCTGATCCCGGACGACGAGCGGAACAAGCTCTACCGCGTCCACCTCGGCAACAACCCGCACATCACCACTTGGTACGACATCGCGCCCAGCACCTGGGGCCCGGCGACCTCGCCGACCCCCGGCTTCGCGTCCAACCCCTCGCTGAACGCCGCCTGCCAGACCCCGAACACCGGGCGCCCCTGGGACAATCCGGGCTGGATCGGCGCCAACCAGAGCATCACCCTGTCGGCGAACAGCTGGTCGCCGTCCGGGCAGAACCTCCAGTCGAACTTCCACGTGTGGGACGACAACGACAAGGGCTGGCAGCTGGTCCAGGGCTCCGCGTGGGCGGGCGCCTGGAACACCCTGAGCGTCCCGGTCGGCTCGCTGACCGACGGCCACCAGTACGGCTGGCTGGCCAACTCCACCGACGGCGGCCTGACCTCGCCCGACACCAACTGGTGCTACTTCCGGGTCGACAAGACCCCGCCGACCGTCTCGCTCGGCTCGGCCGACTTCCCGCCGTCCGGCACACCGAACCCGAGCCCGAAGTTCTTCGCGAGCGACCCCGGCAACCCGGGCACCTTCACCCTGACCGGCACCGACCCGGCCCCCGCCGGCGGCAACTCCTCCGGTGTGGCGTGCATCCGCTGGACCACCGTCCCCACCAACGCCAACCAGACCGGCTGGGGCTGCGGGGGCGGCAGCGGCAACGGGGAGGGCGTCGTCGCCGGCGGCAACGGCACCTTCCGTTACAGCCCGGGGACCTGGGGCACCAACACCGTCTGGTTCCAGGCCCAGGACAACGCCGGCAACTACAGCCAGGTCGGCTCGTACACCTTCTACGCGCCCTGGAACAAGAACGCCACCCCGGTGTTCGGCAACGTCACCGGCAGCCGCCGCCCCGACGTGCTCACCCCGGACGCCAACGGCAACCTGCGGGTGATGGAGGCCAACACCGACCCCGGCAACGTCCCGGCCGCCCCGGCCGCGGCCGCGCCCGGCGCCCAGGACCCGGCCTTCCGGGGCACCAACTGGTCCAACTACCAAGTGACGCACCGCGGCAGCCTCCAGCGCGGCAGCTTCGTCGACGACGTCCTGGCGCACAACACCACCGGCGGCGGCGAGCTGGCCAAGCACCTGTACAAGGTGAAGAACGACGGCAACGGCCACTTCGACGGCATCCCGACGGACCTCGCCAAGCCCACCGCCTGCTACGGCACCGACAACGTGCTCGCGCCCGACTGCGGCACGCTGAACTACCCGGGCGACTGGGCGCAGGCGAGCCAGGTCCTGGCGCTGGGCACGCCGACCGGTGAGGTCACCAAGCCGGTCACCCTGCCGGACCCGCAGAACCCCGGGCAGACCGTCACGAAGTACACGATCTCCCAGACCGTGCTGCTGAGCGTCGAGAACGGCGCGCTCTGGCTGTACAGCCCCACCGCGGCGGGCACCCTCCAGAACGCCCGCAAGCTGTCCGCCGACAACGTGTGGAACGGCTACGACCTGATCAACCCCGGCCCGGCGGCCGGCACCGCGCAGGCCACCCTGTGGGCCCGCAACCAGGCCACCGGCCAGATCCGCTCGTACGCCGTCACCGGCGGCGCCACACCCGACTACGGCGCGCTGGCCGGCCCGGCCGGCGGCGCGGTGATCCTGGACGGCAGGGGCACCACGGCGGCCAACTACCCGAGGATCGGGTCCTCCGGCGACCTCGACGGGGACGGCCTGCCGGACCTGTGGACCGTCGACGGCAGCGGCCGGTTCGCGATCTGGAAGGGCGCCACGACCAACGGCACCGCCGGGACCAACCAGGTCACCGGTTTCCAGGACGCGGCGGTCATGGGCTACGCCAACGGCTCCGTCGCGGTGCAGAACGCCTGGTCGCCCGGCCCCTGCCTGGACGCCTACGGCGGCCCGGCGGCCGGCAACATCGTCGACGTCTGGAGCTGCTGGGGCGGTACCAACCAGCGCTTCACCTTCGCCTTCGACGGCACCCTCCAGGCGGGCGGCGTCTGCGTGACGCCGGCCCAGAACGCGACCGGCAACGGCACCAAGGTGGTGCTCGCCCCATGCGTGTCGCGTGACACGGACAAGGCGACCGCCGCGGCCCAGCAGTGGCGCTACGACCCGGCCAGCGGCCGGATCACCAGCCTGGCGGCCACCGACGCCCCCTCCGGGCGCTGCCTGGAGGAACCTGGCTGGAACGGCGCCAACGGCACCCAGATGGGCATCTGGGACTGCAACGGCGCCCCGAACCAGTCCTGGAAGCTGATCCCGCTGACCTGACGGCCGGGCGGACAGCACCCCCGACGCCGGCCTCCGCGAGCATCCGCGGAGGCCGGCGTCGGGCGTTTCGGCGGTCAGGGCGAACGCCGCCGGGTTCGCCCGGTCACTCCCGCCACCTGGGCGGCTTCCTGACGACCCGTGCCACACCTTGCTCGCATGGGACGGCGGTCACCGCCGCACCCGCCTCGAGGGGCCCGCCTTGTGAGAGGTGGGGCGTTGCGGTCGTTTTCCGGAGAGGAGCTGACGCACCAACTGGTGCAGCGAAACCACCCCGGTGATCGGTGGCAGGCCTGCGACGATCACATCGGGGATGGTCGGTGAGGCGTCGGCCACGCACAGGCCGGCTGCCGTGGCGGAGAAGGCGACCACCACGACCCACGAGTGCACGGGCCGACGTCCGTCCAGCGCGGCGTGCAGTACCGACAGGCAGCCCACCAGCCACGGCCCGTAGATGACCATCGGCCACAGGTGAGGAAGTCCGCTCGGCGCTCGATTGAGCGCCAGGTTGCGCAGCGGGTCGTAGGCGAGTAACCAGCCCAGCACGCACACCGCGATGACGGTCATGGTGCTGAGTGCCACGAACAGCGAGCCGAGGACCTGTGACCAGGTGGCCTCAGCGGGGGGCGTGCGCCGTCGGTGTCGGGAGATCGGGCGTCTGGGGTCGGCGCCGGACAGGCCTGGATCGCTGACGGGAGCGCGGGGGTGCGGGACGAAGGGACTCTCCGGGTCCCAGGTGCCCAAGGCTTCGATGGTCGGGTACGTGGGCAAGTCCTCTGGTTCGAACTGGGTGGCACCAGCGTGCGGGGGGAGGAAAGCGGCTCTCGGGTCATACACGGCGCCCTCCATGTCCTTGCCGTCTCCGCCGGGCGACGGTTGCCCGTCCGGCGCACATCTCGCTCGTCATGCGCCGGTCGGGACCGGCTCCGCGCCACAGCGTCTGACGAAGTCCTCCTCAAGCTGACGGAGCGTCCGCAGGAAGTCGGCCAGGTAGCTGGAGCAGTGCTGCAGAACGACCCGTTCGCCGTTGCATGACAAGTAGCCGATCCGTACG
The DNA here is from genome assembly GCF_044744605.1 of Kitasatospora sp. NPDC087271. Lineage (NCBI taxonomy): Bacteria > Bacillati > Actinomycetota > Actinomycetes > Kitasatosporales > Streptomycetaceae > Kitasatospora > Kitasatospora sp. NPDC087271. The sequence continues at coordinate 392,078 of NZ_JBIUYQ010000003.1, read as the reverse complement.
TCACCCGCCGGGTTCCGCCGATCCGGGACGAAGAACCACTCGCCGAGCCTGGTTGCCGGCTCCTTCGGCAGGCGGTGCGGCAGAGTCATTGGTTGGCACATTGAACTCATGCCCCATCAACGAAATGGCTGCCGGGATGCGTATCCGGCATCCGGGCGTCGTTCCATATTCAGCATTCCGGCGCTCTCCGAAAATACCCGGACCGGGTCAGGTCCGGCTGCGTTCCGGGGCCCGCCCGGGGCTGTCGCAAATTCCTGTGTTGGTGCAGACGGGCCCCTGGGGGATGTCCAGGCGGTCGAGCGGGCGGGTGAAGGGCCGGCGGGAGGTGTGCCGGTATCAGTGGTGAAGGCGGTGTCGTGGCCGGAGTGGACCCGGTTCTCGATGTTCGACCGGAGCTTTGCCGCGTTCGTGGCGGGCCTGGCCCGCGCCCTTGGCGCCGCCGCCACCTGCGGACTCACATGACTGGCCCTTTACTTTCGGCGCCGGAAAATGGATTTCCGGTGAATCCTGATTTCCGCCGGCCTCCCGGGTGGCGAATGGTCGATTCAGTGAGCCGCTGCCCGCCGGCCGATTACCGTGGAATATGGGCGTCGTCCCATATGAGTTTCCGGTGCGGCTCGTCAAACCTCCCCGGAGATGCGGGCCGTGACGTAATTCATCTCGATGGCGGCGCTCCCTGAAATTCCCCAGGGCGCACGCCCGGCGCTCGATCCCCCCTCTATTCGTTCGGAGTGGTCGTGTAGCATTTGCGGCCGTACGGGGATCGCTCAAATTCAGAGCCCCGCCTGCGGGTGAAGTCCAGGTTGTGAGGAGCAGTGGATGCTCACCAAGGAGGAATACGAGAATGTGCGGGACCTGCACCTGCAGGGATGGTCCATCTCGGCCATCGCCCGGCACCTGGGGCATGACCGCAAGACGGTAAGGCTCTACCTCCGCGGGGAGCGGACCGTGGGGATCCGCAGCTCGGCCCAGGACCAGCTCTCCGCTTTCCTCCCGTACTGCCGGCAGCGACTCGCGGACGATCCGCACCTGCCGGCATCCACGCTGTTCGACGAGGTCTCGGCGTTGGGCTATCCGGGTGGATATTCGACCTTCACCCGGGCCGTACGCAAGCACCGGGTCCGGCCGGCCTGCGAGTTCTGCGGCTCAGCCGGGTTCGGTGACGGCGGTGTTGCCCCGCGTTCGGCGGACGAGAAGGTCCGGTTCGAGTGGCTGGAGCTTCCCGGGCCACCGGCGGAGTGGGACGGCAGGAGCCCGGCCCGGCTGCTACTGGGCTCGGTCGCCCGGCCGGATCGTTGGCGCGCCGTGATCGTCGAAGGCGGAGAACTCCCGCAGCTCGTCGAGGGGATCGACCAGGTGCTGCGGCGGCTGGGCGGTACCACCGGATGCTGGCGGTTCCGCCGGTCGCCGACCGTGTGGTGCGTGGACACCGGTCGGGTGACGCCGGCCTTCGCGCGGGTGGCCAAGTACTACGGCGTGACGGTCAAGGTCTGCCGGTCCGACCGGGTCAGTGCCATGGACGCGGCCCATCGCGCCACCGTCCAGAACTGGTGGCTCACCGTTCCGGACGGTCGCTCCCTCTGGAGTGCCCAGGAGAGCCTCGACCGGTACGCGTCCGCCCTGGACGACCGCGGCCGCACGGTCGGCGACCCGGACCAGTCGGCTCCGGCGACGGCGCTGCTGGACCTGCCGGGCACCCCGTACCCGCTCCAGAGCTGCGTCGACCGCACTGTCATGCCGCAGGGCTTGGTGCCCTATCGCGGGAACTTCTACGCGGTCTCGGCCGATCTGACCGGTGCGGAAGTGCACGTCCGGCGACGCCTCGGGGAATCGTTCCTCTCGATCACCGCCGCGAGCGGAGCGGTCATCGCGTGCTACGCACTGGCGCCGCAGGGCGCTGGGCTGAGGCTGGTCGACCGCGACAGGGCCATCGTGTTGGAACGCCCGGTCCGCCCGCCCCGTGTCGAGGCCCCGCCCTGCCCGCGCGGCAAGGACCACCTCCCGCTCTCCCCGGCGGCCCAGGCCGAGGCCGAGGCCCTGTACAGGAACGGTTCGGCGCCAAGGCGCGTGTTCGATTGTGATCAATCTGCGGGAGTTGCCCCCCACCGCGGGGTCTGATCCGCCGGCCGGTCTTGCGTGACACGAGCACAACGTACCGATGAGGAGATCATCGACAGGAGCAACAGCGTGGACTCCCGCGCCACCGTCCCGGTCCGGTCGGTGCGCTCGAACACGTCGAGGAATGCGTCCAGTTGGTTCCTGGACGCAGCCCAGGGGGAGCGGCCTTGTCGTGCTCGCGGAGCGGGTCCGGGCTTCGGCGGAGGCCGCGTGCCGGGTCGACCGTGCGGGCGTCCCGCATCAGGGTCGCCGGCCCGGCCGGGAGACGGGTGGGGAGGCTCAGCCAACGAATCGGACCCGGCGCGCCGACCGCCGGCGCGAGACGGGCGCGGTGCTGGTAGTCGCGCCGCGCGGGCTACAGCGCGGCCCGCTGGGGCCGGGTGGGAACGACGATGACGGTGGGGGTGCCGGCGGTCAGGGCCGCGGTGAACTCCCGCTCCAGGTCCTCGGTGGTCTCCACGTCGACGGCGCGGCAGCCGAAGCCGCGGGCCACCGAGGCGATGTCCAGCCCGGGCAGGTCGAGCCCGGGCACCCCGGGGGTGTCCTCCAGCAGGGCGAACGACTTGAGGATCGAGTACTCGTGGTTGCGCATCACCACGTAGACGATCGGGAGGCGGTGCCGGGCCGCCGTGTAGAGGGCCTGCACGGAGTACTGGAAGGAGCCGTCGCCGATCAGGCCGACCACCGGGCGCAGCACTCCCCGGTCCCGGTCGCCCAGCGCGACGCCGACCGCGGCCGGGACGGCCCAGCCGATGCCCCCGCTGGCCGTGGCGAAGAACGAGCCCGCTCGGGTGGTGGGCAGCCATTCGAGCTGCTGCGCCATGGTCGAGGTCGACTCGTTGACGAAGACCGCGTCCGGCGGGCGGACCCTGCTCAGGGCGGCGTACACCTCGGGCGGGGTGAGCGGCCGGTCCGGGGCGGACGGCAGCACGCGGGGCCGCGGCATCGGCTCCGGAGCGGTCCGCGTCGAACCCTCCTCGACCAGGTCCAGCAGCAGCTCGATCGCCCGCCGGGGATCGCCGAGCAGACTGTCGCCGACCCTCGCGGCCGCGGCCGCCTCCGGGTCGCCGGTGATCTGGAGCAGCCCGGTGCCCGGGGGGAGGTAGTCGCCGGGCACGTACGGGTAGTAGCGGAACACCTCCGCGCCGATCACCACCACCAGGTCGTGCCCGGCCAGCCGGTCGCTGATGGTCTTCACCGACATGCCCAGCGGGCCGGCGAAGAGCGGGTGGTCCTCGGGGAAGGAGACGCGGTCCCCCAGCGGGGCGCCGTAGACGGCGGCGCGCAGTCTCTCCGCCAGGGCGACGGCCGCGTCCCAGCCGCCACCGCGGTCGACCTCGGGCCCGAAGACGAGTGCGGGCCGGCGGCTGGCGGTGATGCGCTCGGCGAAGGCGCGCAGCCGCCCGGGGGCGGGGGCCACCCGCTCGCTCACCGTCCGCACCCGGGTGAAGCCGGACAACGGCCGCTTCCAGTCGTCCATCGGGATCGACAGGTAGACCGGGCCGGCGGGCGGCTGGAGCGCCTGCGCGTAGGCGCGCATGAAGGCCTCGGGGACGTCCTCGGCGCAGGCCGGCTCGTAGGACCACTTCACCCAGGGTTTCGGCAGCTGGGTGGCCTCGCGGTTGCCGAGGTACGGCTCGCCGATCACCAGCTCCCGGTGCTGCTGGCCGGCGGTGACGATCAGGGGCGTGTTCCCGTGGTGGGCCGCCACCAGGTTGCCCAGCGCGTTGCCGGTGCCGGCCGAGGAGTGCAGGTTGACCAGCGCGGGGCGGCCGGTGACCTGCGCGAAGGCGTCGGCCATCGCGATGGCCGAGGCCTCCTGGAGCGCCAGGACGTAGGCGAAGTCCGCGGGGAAGTCCTGGAGGAACGGCTCCTCGGTGGAGCCCGGATTCCCGAAGACCGTGGTGAGTCCGAGCGTGCGCAGCAGGTCGTACGTCACGGTGCGGACGGTGGGGTGCTCAGCCATGGGTGCCAGCGCTTTCCCCCGGGGCGCCAGGGCCTCAGGGCTCGCAGGGACGGGTCTCGGTCCAGCTGGCCGGCAGCCTCCTGGGGCGTGACGGCGACGGGGGACGGCACATCGGTTCCGATCGTCACGCCGGCCGGCTCTTGCAGGAGAGCATCGGCACCGAGGGCCCCGCAACCGGACGAACGGCCGGACGAACGGGTGCGGGGCCCTGGGGCAGGGCGGGTCGGGCGCCGCCTCGGCCGGTGCGCGGGCTAGGTTCGGGTCCGTGACCGGCAACGACGCGGTCCTGGCGCTGATGGTCGCCACGGCGCTGGGCTTCGACTTCACCAACGGCTTCCACGACACCGGCAACGCGATGGCGACCTCGATCGTCACCGGCGCCCTGCCGCCGCGCGTCGCGGTCGCGGTGTCGGCGGTGCTGAACCTGGTGGGCGCGTTCCTGTCGACCGCCGTGGCGGCGACCATCGCCAACGGTCTGGTCGCCACGGGAGAGGTGACCTTGACGGTCGTCTGCGCCGGTCTGGTCGGCAGCGTCCTGTGGAACCTGGCCACCTGGTTCCTCGGGATCCCCTCCAGTTCCTCGCACGCGCTGATCGGCGGGGTGGTCGGGGCGACGGTGGCGGCCGCCGGGGCCTCGGCCGTCAAGTGGCAGGGGCTGGTCTCCAAGGTGATCGTGCCCGCGGCGCTGTCGCCGTTCATCGCCGGTGGGGTGGCCGCGGTGGGCACCCTCCTGGTCTACCGCCTCACCCGCGACGTGCCCGAAGGCCCGCGCGGGCGCGGCTTCCGGCTCGGCCAGATCGGCTCGGCCTCCATGGTCTCGCTCGCCCACGGCACCAACGACGCGCAGAAGACCATGGGCGCCATCACCCTCGCCCTGATCGCCAACGGCACCCTGCCCGCCGGGGCGAAGGCGCCGGCCTGGGTGATCCTCTCCTGCGCGCTGGCGATCGCCCTGGGCACCTACATCGGCGGCTGGCGGGTGATCCGGGCCCTGGGCAAGGGGCTGGTGGAGATCGAACCGCCGCAGGGGATGGCCGCCGAGTCGGCCTCGGCCGCCGTGATCCTCTGCTCCACCGACTTCGGCTACTCGCTCTCCACCACGCACGTGGCCACCGGGTCGATCCTGGGCTCGGGGATCGGTAGGAGCGGCGCCGTGGTGCGCTGGCAGCTCGCCCGCCGGATGGTGACGGCCTGGCTGCTCACCCTGCCGGCTTCCGCCCTGGCCGGCGCGCTGGCCTACTGGGCCGCGAACGGGATCGGCGGGACGGCCGGTGTGGTGGTGATCGTCGGCGCGCTGGTGGCGGCGTCGGTCGCCTTCTTCGCCGCCTCCCGCCATCCGGCCGTGACGCCGGAGAACGTCAACGCCGCGTGGACCGGTTCGGTGGCCCCGGAGCCCGCCAAGGCCAAGGACGAGGTGAGCCCGTGAACTCCTGGATCAACCTGGACGCGGTGTGGAAGATCGTCGTGGTGGGCCTGCTCACCGGCGCCGGACTGCCCGCGCTGTTCGCCCTCGGCCTGCGCCTGCTCAACCCGACCGGCGCGGCCGGCGAGCCGGCCGCCGTCCGGCCCGCCGCCGGGCCGGTCGGCTCCACCCTGGCGGGACTGATCTTCGCGGTGGTGCTCGCGGCGATCGGCTGGGGCATCTCCGTCATCGTCAGCCACCACTGACCGCCCGCCGTCCAGGCCGTCTCGGCGAGTGCCGATCCCGCCGGGAGGTGCGGACTCCGCCCGGGCCGTACGTCCGAGTCTGCCCGTGCGCTCGTCCCCGGAGGCAGCAGGCCGGCAGGCCGGGGTCCACGGACTCGGCGGGTGAAAATTCGGATCTCACGTTCTCGGCACCCGCACCGTCTTCCAGGTGAGACAGCAGGTGCAGAAGGCGGCCGGGCACGGCGACGACCCGAAGACCGAGCGGAGGCCGCCGGACTCGGAGGAGGGCAGTGCCGGCCGCGACCGGCCGGCTGTTTCGGGAGCTCGAACACATCGGTTCGGATTCAAGGTCTACGGCAGGGCGAGGATGAGGGAACCGTTCGAGAAGGCGGTCGAGCAACACGGCGCGACCGTGCTGCGGGTGTGCCGGGCGCTGCTGGGGACACACGACGCGGACGACGCCTGGTCGGAGACGTTCCTGGCGGCGATGCGGGCCTGGCCAGGGCTGCCGGAGGCGGCGAACGTGGAGGCGTGGCTGGTGACGATCGCCCGGCGCAAGGCGATCGACGTGCTGCGCGCCGCCGGACGCCGGCCGCTGCCGGCCGAGGAGTTGCCGGAGGCGCCCAGCACGTTGGGCGTTCCGGGCGCAGACGACGGGGAGCTGTGGGAGATGGTGGGGCGTCTTCCGGGCAAGCAGCGGCAGGCGGTCACGTTCCGCTATCTGGCCGGGATGTCGTACGACGAGATCGCGGCGGTCCTGGGCGGGAACACCGCGGCGGCGCGCCGGGCGGCGGCGGACGGTCTGAAGAATCTACGAAAACACTATCCGGGCGCGACCTCGAGAGGAGCATCTACATGAGCGGCACCCGATCCCACGATGACGTCCTGAGCGTGCTGTCGGCTCCCGTCGACGCCGGGACCCTGGCCCGGCTGCACCGCCGGTTGGAGGCCGAGGCCCAGGCCGCCGCCCTGGTCGACATCGCCTACACCGTCGTCGACTCCCCGGTCGGCCCTCTGCTGCTGGCCGCCACCGACCGGGGCCTGCTCCGTGTCGCCTACGCGGTCGAGGACCACGACCAGGTCCTTCAGACCCTGGCCGACAAGGTCAGCCCGCGCATCCTGCGAGCCCCCGGCCGGCTGGACACCGCTGCCCGGGAGATCGACGAGTACTTCGACCACCGCCGTCGCGCGTTCGACCTGCCGCTGGACCTGTCCCTCTCCAAGGGCTTCAGGCAGCTGGTCCAGCAGCACCTGCCGGAGATCGGCTACGGCCAGACCCGCAGCTACCGCCAGGTCGCCGAACTGGTCGGCAGCCCCAAGGCGGTGCGGGCGGTCGGCACGGCCTGCGCGACCAACCCGCTGCCGGTGGTCGTCCCCTGCCACCGGGTGCTGCGCACCGACGGCACCCTCGGCGGCTACATCGGCGGCCTGGAGGCCAAGACCGCACTACTGGCACTGGAGGCCGCGGCATGACCGCCAGCACCGTCACCACCGCGAAGACGGGGAAGACGGCTCCCGGCGCGGACGTCGCCACCGGAGCCGGGCCGTGGGCCGGCCGGGCCGAGACCGCCGACTGGGACGCGGTGGCCGCCGAACTCGACGCGTTCGGAGGCGCTCTGCTGCCGCAGCTGCTCACCCCGGACGAGGCCGGCCGGCTCCGGGACCTGTACGGGCGGCCCGAGTTGTTCCGCTCCACCGTCGACATGGCCCGCCACCGGTTCGGGTCCGGCGAGTACAAGTACTTCCACGCCCCCTACCCCGAGCCGGTCGAGCAGCTCAAGCAGGCCCTGTACCCGCGGCTGCTGCCCATCGCCCGCACCTGGTGGGAACGGCTCGGCCGCACCGCGCCGTGGCCGGACACCCTGGACGAGTGGCTGCAGATGTGCCACGCGGCCGGGCAGTCCAAGTCCACCGCGATCCTGCTGCGCTACGGCGCCGGGGACTGGAACGCGCTGCACCGTGACCTGTACGGCGACCTGGTGTTCCCGTTGCAGGTCGTGATCAACCTGGACCGGCCCGGCACCGACCACACCGGTGGGGAGTTCCTGCTGCTCGAGCAGCGCCCCCGCGCCCAGTCCCGCGGTACCGCCACCCTGCTCCCGCAGGGCCACGGCTACGTGTTCACCACCCGCGACCGACCCGTGCGCTCCGCGCGAGGCTGGTCCGCCGCCCCGGTCCGGCATGGCGTCTCGGCGGTCCGCTCCGGGCACCGGCACACCCTGGCCCTGGTCTTCCACGACGCCGCCTAGCGTCCCCGGCCGCCGCCGCCGGGCCGGTGTCGCGGCGGTCGGACACCGGCTGGGCGGAGTGTGCCGCCCGGACCCGTTGCAGGCAGTGGAAGAGCGTTGACGAGGAAGGCATCTCATGAATCCCCTGACCAGCCCCCTGCTGACCGACCCCCCACCGCCGGGCCCCGATCTGGCAGTCACCGACACCGAAGTCACCGCGCTGGTCGCGCTGGCCGAGGCGCGCGGCGCCCGGAGCATCGCCGTCGGCTCCGGCCGGACCCCGGCCGCGCTGGCGGGCGCCGACGCGATCACCCGGGCCTGGCAGGCCGCCGGTGGCGTCGTGGCCGCCACGACCACCTGGCCGGAGACCGCGGCCTCCTGGCTGTGCCAGGCCCGCCACTTCGCCGACGCACCGACCGACGTGTGGGTGATGACCGGCCCGGAGGTCGGCTGGGCCCAGGTGGCCCGGCGGCTGCTGTGGTCCACGTCCTGGCGGCCCGACCGCACCCTGGCCACCGCCGCCATCGGCCGCCCCGCCGTGCTGGCCCTGGTCGGCGCCCGGCAGCTGCGCGGCCTGACCGGAGCCGACGCGAACGGCGCCACCTGGACCGTCACCGACGACGGCGTCCTCACGGTCACCGGCCCCGGCGTATCACGATGACGGCACTGTCCGATCTGCCGGAGGTGCCGCGCGATGCGGCCGGAACGCGTCTCACGTTTCAGGGCACCCGCGCGTCTTCACCACGAACAGGCAAAGGCGCAGACAGGAGATCGACATGGACGTCCGACACGCCTACGTGGACAGCTCGGTGGGACGGCTCCTGGTCGTCGCCGACGACGACGCCCTGATCGGGCTCTACTTCCCGGGCTACCGGTACACGCCCCGGCCCTCGGCGTGGGGCCGGCGAGCCGACGCCTCGGCCGACCCGGTGCTCGCCCAGGCCCGCAGCGAACTCGACGAGTACTTCGCCGGAAAGCGGCAGGTGTTCGACGTCGCGGCGGCGACGAACGGCGACGAGTTCCAGGAACAGGTCTGGGCGCAACTGCGCAGGATCCCGTACGGCGCGCGGATCACCTACGGCGACATCGCGGTCGAGCTGGGCAGCAAGGGGTTCGCGCAGTCCGTGGGCCAGGCCGTGGGGCGCAACCCGGTGAGCATCGTCATCCCCTGCCACCGCGTGGTGGGCGCGGGCGGCAAACTCACCGGATTCGGCGGCGGACTGGAGCGCAAGCAGCTCCTGCTGGACCTGGAGGAGCCGGTCGAGACCCGGGTCGGACGACTGTTCTAGGGCGTGTTTCGAAAGTGCTGGTCGCAGCCATCAACGAGTGGCTGTGACCACGTGGTGGGCGGTGAGAGGCGGGTTCGGGGGGCGTGGCGCCCGTGCTGCTGCGGGAGCGAGAGGCTGTGGGCCGTGGAGAGGGGGGGAGTGGTTGCGCAGGGGAGGCTGAGCGATCGCCAGGCTGCTGCGGGTGCGCGAGAATAGCGTCCACGGCCGTCCAACTGCTCGGGGAACTGCCGGTAGTGCAGGCTTCGGGCCTGTCTGTCCGGCCCCAGGTCCCTTTCTCGCACGGCGAGCTGGCCAGTGGGCAGGCGTCCGAGGTGGCCGCGTCCTTCACCGGGTGGGCGCCGGAGGTGTCCGCTTCCGGGGGCCGGACCACGGGCTCGGCGCCGACAGCGGTGCCGACGGGGCGTGGAGGGGCTGTGCCCGGACGCTACGGCGCGCAACATCGAGCTGGTGCGCCATCAGTTGAGTCCGGCTGTGACCTGCGGGGTGATGCCCGTGGAGCAACTGCGGGCAGAGCGGCGTGAGGCTTTCCGCCATGGGATCGAACAGGCCGACGGCGCCCTGTGATGACGAAGAACCGGCGTGCCCCCGCCCTGCCGGAGGGGGCACGCCGTCGACTGGACGTCCTCGTTCTGGTGGGACGGTCTTGTCTACTGTTGTTCGGCCGGTTCGCCGTTGGCTGCCGTGGTGTCCGGCGGTGGCGTGTCGGTGTCCGCCCGGGGACGGTCGGGAAGCAGGTGCGTGGCAGGTAGCGGCGTGCGCTCGCCGGAGGCGTCGCTGGTGAAGGGGGTGACGCCCGATCCGCCGGGGAACTCGCCGGTCACGTAGTACTCCGTACGGAACCCGAGGGTCGACTGGGCGCTGAGGGTTTCGCCGTTGGCGCGGACGGGCGTGAGTTCGTGGTGCTCCATCCACAGGCAGCCGGTGCTGTGCGGCGGGATGATGAGCCCGCGTTCCCTGCTGTCCGAGGCCATGGTCGACACGTTGCGGCGGGTTTCGTAGCCCAGTTCGATGGAGGCGGAGACGGAGGCGGTGGTGGTGACACTGGCGCCCATGCCGAACGGTTTGGCGGACGCCTCCACACCGACCGACGCGCCCACGGTGATGCCCGTGGCCACGCTGAAGGACCAGCCCGCCTCCTGGGTGACCCCCGTGGTGATCGTCTGCGACTCCGGCTGGGCCACGGTTCCGCGCGTGTTGTCGCGAAAGAGGACGAGATCGAAGATCCGGCGGCGGCGGAGCCGGTAGAACGGCGAGTTCTGAATCCGCCAGGCCGTCGTGCGGCTGGGGTCGTCGACCAGGACGTAGGGCACGGTCACGATGCGGTCGACCACCCCGACCTGCGCCGGCGGCCTGGCGGGCGACGTCAGGACCGGGATGCCGGGGCCGGAAGCGTGGTGCACGACAGCGGGCAGGTCGAGGATCCAGGTCGTGGGAGTGGGGTCGGGCCGCCCGGCGACGCGCACCGCGGTGAACCCGCCCACAGGCAGGAACAGGCGCTCGTCACGATCCCCGTCCGGGTACGGCGGAGTCACCACCGACCACAACCGCGTCCCGGCATGCTCGAACAAATGCTCGCCGACTTCGCCCCGCCGCGCGTAGCGCCATCCGTTGTGCACCCCCTGCCTGATGCACACACCGGTCTCCAGCGGGGGCGCGGAAACAGAGGCACAGTCACTGAGGGCGACGTATCCCGATGGAGGTATCGGCCGCCAGACCGCGGAGGGCACGCTGCCCGGATACCCGGCAACACTCGGGAGATCACCGATCCGTTCCCACCGCACGCACGGTCGTATCAGGCTCCTGTCTGCGGAGACGTCCCGCAGCATCAGCGACCCCACGTCCGCGAGGTTCCTCCCGTTCGAGAATTGGAATCCTGCGGGCCGCCAACCGGGCTGCCCGACGGCACCGACGAGGATTCGAGCGTGGCTGTTCGCAGGCTCCACTGCGGGGGCGAGCCTGGTGGGCCAGGCCATCCGAACGCTCGTGGTGTAGTGCAGTTCCAGATCGCCGTAGCGTTGAACGATCACACAGACTCCTTCGCGGAGGGTGATTACCGTTCGGTCTCCTCCTGACAGTACGGGCCAGGCCCCCGCCCCCGAAGAGACAAACAGGCCAACAACACGACAGGCCGCAGCCTCACACCCGCAGGAAGGCGCAGCGGCCCGTTGTGGTGCGGTGCAGGCATCAGGCGGGCACCGCTCTGCCGCACCGCAAGCCGGTCAGGGGCGAGCACGCAGAGCCGACCCCGGCGCCGTCGCTCAAGAAGTCCCGCGCCCTTCGGCTGATCGGCCAGGGAGCAGTGGGCCCCGGACGGGCTTCGGCTGTGCGGTTATCTTGGAGGGCCAGAAGTCGTGAGGCGTGTCGACTGAACTGGCTTCGACATTTATGCAGGTCAGGGGCGGTTTTGCCATCTCCCGGGCCTGGAGGGAGGGGGAGTCCCGAACGGGACCTGAGCTGCCGAGGAACAGGGCCGGGTCTACGACTTCTTCCGCCGGTGGCAGCGCGACGGCACGTGGAAGCGGATCCTGGAACAGCTGCAGGTCCAGGCTGACGCGCGAGGTCTGATCACCTGGGATGTGAGTGTGGACTCGACCGTCTGTCGCGCCCACCAGCACGCCGCTGGCGCGCGAAAAGGGGGATCTGCAGTGCGAGCCGCCCGGCGGGCTCGACACTGAGCCGGACGTCCACAGGTTCAGACGGTCCCGGGGCGGCTTGACCACGAAGATCCGCCTTGCGACCGAGTAGGGGCAGAAGCCGCTGTCGCTGCTGATCACCGCAGGGCACTGGCACGACAGCCCGCAGTTCCAGCCGGTCCTCGCATCCGCGTCCCCCGCGCCGGTCCTGGACAGCCGCACATCACGCCCGGCAGGGGCCGCGCCGACAAAGTGCACGGCTCCCGTGCGAACCGTTCCTGCCTGCGCAGGCGCAGGATCAGGTGCACACCCAGCCCCTTTGAAGAACAGGGAGGAACCCTCCCCGATGGCCAGCGACACCGCCCCCGCCCCCGAACACTCCGTCGACCCCGGGGTGGTGATCGGCGAGGACGGGCTCGCCCGCCCCGCGTGGGCCGGCACCGATCCGCTGCTCCGCCAGTACATACGACACCGAGTGGGGCATGCCCGTGCGCGACGAGCGCGGCCTGTACGAACGCATCAGCCTGGAGGCCTTCCAGGCCGAGCTGTCGTGGGCGACGATCCTGTGTAAGTGCCCGGCGTTCCGCGCCGCGTTCGACGACTTCGACCCCGACCGGATCGCCGGCTACGGCGACACCGACGTCGAACGCCTCATGGCCGACGCCGGGATCGTCCGCAACCGCGCGAAGATCCTCGCGGCCGTGGCCAACGCCCGGGCGACCGTCCGGCTGCGCGAACACGGCGGCCTGACCGACTTGGTGTGGGGGGTTCAAGCCACTCGACACCCCCAGGCCGCGCACGTTCGCCGAGATTCCCACCACCTCCCCCCGATCGCAGGCCCTGTCCAAAGCGCTGCGCGCACAAGGGCTCGCGTTCGTCGGCCCGACCACCATGCACACGCCCTGATGGAAGCCATCGGCGTCATCGACACCCACCTGCTGGACTCCCACCGCCGCGGTTCCTCCGGAATCTGGCCGGCATGACCCCCACCACAGCGCCCGCCCGCGGCGGCGGATCAGGCCTGGGGCGGATCCTCGGAGAGGGCGGGAAGCCGAGCAGCGCTTCGTTCAGTGCGAGCCGGCACAACCAAGCGCGGTACCAGCCGACTTGTCGGTATTCGACCTGCTCTGACGGGAGCCGCACGGCCGTCCACCCATCCCCCTGCGAGGCCGGGCCGAGGGAGGCGTAGTGTGCGCGGTGTGAAAGAACTGATCTTCCGGGGGAAAGACAGATTCCGCCCGAACTGGTCCGATCTCGGGCCGGTGCTCATCGTCGTCACGGTCGAACTCGTCGCCGGCCACCTGAAGTTCCACCTCGGCCTCGGCCCCATGGTCCTCCTCGTCGGCGGGACCGTGGTGCTGGCCGCCGCGAGCCGCCTCCTCTCCACGCGGTACTGGAGCAGGGTCGGCACCGACGGAGTCACCATCTGCTGGGGGTTCGGCCGTGGCCGCACCTACTCCTGGCAACAGATCTCCTGGATCGACGTGTCGGAGATCCAAGGCCGCGGCGCGCCCACACGCGTGGCCCGGATCCACACCACCGACGGTCGGCGCCACTGGATGTCCACCGTGATGGCCAGCGACCTCCACCCGTCGGAGGACTTCGACGCCGACTTCAGGCGGGTCGTCGACTGGTGGAAGCACAGCACCAGTCCGAGCCGGCGCGTCCTGCCGGAGAAGAAGTTCCGGGACCGGCTGACGCCCGTGAGAACCGCGGTGCTGTGCACCGTCGTCCTCGCCGCCGTCCTCTTCGCCTTCACCGTGGTGCTGGCCCAGTAGCCACCTGAACGCGTCGGCCCGGCTCTCCTGACGGGCGGTGGGCCGTGGCGCCGGGTTGTGGAGATCAGTCGGCCCTTGTCAGCGAGCCGGTGGGGTGAGGACTGCGCGGTCGAACGGGCCACCGTGTGAGGTGGCGTACGTGACGGCGTCGTTGACGGCATTGATGCCGAAGGACCGGACCCGTTCGGGGGCGAGGTCGAGGGTGCCCGAGGCGAGGAGCCGGATGATGCCGACGTTCGCGGTACGCGGGTACTCCAGCCGTGCGGACACGGTGCGGTACTGCTCGGTGAGGTAGGGGCCCATACCACTCGCCCGGACCTCGTAGGCGGTGGTCCGCTCGGTGGTGTAGCCGCGCAGGACGCCACGCGGCTGGGCGTCTACCCATCCGGCGGCGACAGCTCCCTCAACGACGAGACCGGCGTCGTCGGCCTCGGCCTCGACTACCAGGACCACCTGTACGTCGTCGTCGACGAGTCCGACACCCTCGGCGCCAACGACTGGGGCCTCACCGCCTGCCGGCTCGCGCTGAGGCTGCGCGCGGACGCGATCGTGGTCGAGGCGAACTACGGCGCCAACATGGCCCGGCAGATCCTCAGCCAGGCGTGGGACCAACTCGCCCGCGAAGGGGAGACACACGGCCAGCTGATGCCGCTGATCGTCGAGGTCAACGCCAAGGTCCGGACGCCGGTGACCAGCCCGAACGGGAGCGGGCGCGGGTGGAGTCCAAAGGGCTGGCGTTAACGCACCACGCGTCGGTGCCGGTCCTGGATGAGGGCCGGCGCGGTCTCGTTCACCGTCTTCGCGTGAGGCGTGCCGGAGTTGTGCCGCCCATCTCCGGGGCGACCAGGCTGTGCAGGGTGAGGTCGTCCGCCCCGTACGGCCCTGTGCGTGGGCCGTACGGTTGGGCGGAGCTGTGGGCCGGGTTGCCGGACGCCGGTCAGGTGTCGGTTGCGGGTTCCTGGTCGTGCGGGGTGCGGCGGAGTTGTTCGTTGAGGCGCAGGGCTTCTTCGAGTTGGTCTTCGAGGATGATGATGCGGCAGGCGGCTTCGATGGGCGTGCCCTGGTTGACGAGGTCGCGGGCGCGCATGGCGATGCGCAGCTGGTAGCGGGAGTAGCGGCGGTGGCCGCCTTCGGAGCGCAGGGGGGTGATGAGGCGGTGTTCGCCGAGGGCGCGTAGGAAGCCGGGGGTGGTGGCGGTCATTTCGGCGGCGCGGCCCATGGTGTAGGCGGGGTAGTCGTCGTCGTCGAGTTTGTCGGGTGTGTCGGGGCTGGTCGTTGTAGTCACTGCACCTCTCTGGTTCTCGGGGAGAACGCGTCGAGGGGCCCCGGGGCCGTATCGGCTCCGGGGCCCCGAAGGGGAACAACACCATCTACCGGCCTGGGCCGGTCCTGTTGCTTCCGCGCTGCCCCTGGGGAGGGTCGTGCGGGGATCGCGTATGCGTGACCGGAAACCACCGTCCTTGCGTTGGGGTCTGCGGTGTCCGCCCGGGCGAGTGTTCACGGGCCGGGCGATCCTGATGGCGCTTGTGCCCTCCGTTCATCCTCTGTACTGAACTGTCACTTTCGTACTGCTGGTACTGCCGGTACTGCACCTGCTGAACTGCGTACTGCTGGTCGGTGGCCGTGAGGGCCCACCCGGTCCGGGAGCCCGGTCCCGCCGGCCGTCCCGCGTCTGCGGTGGCCTGGAACCCCACTGCCCGGACCCCTCGGCACGCGCGCCCGCAGTCTGGGCGCCTTTGCCGAGGCCGTGCCTGTCTCGCGACTGCCGGTACTGCACTCACTGAACTGCGTCCTACCGGTACCGCTGGTGGCGGCCCCTGATACCTGCGGGCCGCCCGGTCCGGAAGCCAGCTCCGTTGCCGTCCTGCACCTGCCTGGCTTCGGAACTCCACTGCCGGACCGACCTGCGAACTTCTGTCCAACAATCCCGGCCAGTTCGTGTCTGGCCGGTATCGCCGACTGCTGTCTACGAGAGAAACGTTAGACCCACCCACGAGCAATGTCTACTCCGGCGCACACAGATTTTGCGACGTCCGTGACTGAGGTAACCTTCCGCTGCGCGGCGGCGGCAACCCCCCGAGCCGCCGCCGCGCACCCGCAACTGGCCGAGCACTACAGCCGGGCCGCCGAGTCCCACCTCGACCTGATCACAGCCCGGCGGGCTATCGACCCCGACCTGATCGCCGGGCAAGCGGTGATCGTCCCCAAGAAGTTCTCCTACTCCGGGTCCGTGCACTCCTTCTCGGTCCTCGGGGGCGGTTTCTCCGGGGACTTCACCGACGAGAAGGGCGTCGAGTACGAGATCACCGGTGCCGGAGGCGGCCTGAGCGTCGGAGGCGGAGACGTCTGGGGCACCCTGTGGACCAACGGCCACCTGTCCGACTACGGGCTGGACCACCCGCTTCGAGGCGACCACCACCGCGGCCATGTTCAACATCAACCTGTGGGGCCTGGACGGCGAGTACATCGGTTCGTTTGTCGGTGGCGGAGCGGAGATGGGCGTCGGCGCCATGGGCGGACAGGGGAAGATCGACATCAAGCACTGACAACCACCACCTCTGGCCGCGTTGCCATCGTGCAGCGGCAGTGCAGGGTGATCGTCTACGCGGTCGGCAAGTAGCACGGGCGCGGTCCCCGGATTCCACCGACTTCTGGAGGCCGCCGGGCTGTCAATGCCTCTCGTTCACGCCGAGGAGCGGGCCATCGCCCGGCGGAGCGCGAGAGCGATCGGGCTCTCCGAGGGACGGTCGCCGTCAGTCCGCACAGACCAGCCGTCAGTCCGCACAGACCAGCTGCCAGCCAGCTGCCTCCGGTAGGCGTAATCAGGTGGCGGACGGCTCGTTGGTCCAGGTGCTTGACGCCCCGAAGAAGGAGAACCCCATGCCCGAGCCCGAAGAGTACGTCGACGAGCAGCCCGAACTGGTCGTCCACAGGGTCGCAGACCCGCAGGACGACGGCTCCGACCCCATTGCGGATACCGCCGACCAGGCACTCGGAACGCAGGCACGGACGCGCGCCGGCGGCTTGATGGACCAGGGCCAGATGTAGCAGAGGCCCGGGCGGGTGGGGGGGGGGGGGGGGCCCCCCCCCCCCCCCCCCGGGGGGCGGGGGGGGGGGGGGGGCCCCAAACACCCCGCGGTGGGGGCGAGGGGCCGGGGGGGAATGGGGCCCCCCCCGGGGGGTGCCGGCGG
>NZ_JBIUYQ010000003.1:111214-375218 GCF_044744605.1 Kitasatospora sp. NPDC087271 | reverse complement strand
TGGGGGTAACCCCCCCCCCCCCACGCCGAACCGCGGCCCCGGCGGCCGCGGGGGGGATTGTTCCCCCGGGGCATTTTTAACCTGCGCCGGGGGGGGGGGGGGGGCCCCCCCGCCCCCCCCCCCCGCCCCCAGTGGTAGAGGACTGCGTCGGCGGCCCGAATCCACCGCGCGTTGGCGCAGAGCGCCGGGTGCGAATGGCGGCCCGCACGGGCGTGACCGGCAGGTCGGGCTGCGGGTAGCTGTGCCGGATCCGCCTCGCGGGCGGATGCACTGCCGCGAGGCGGATCCGGTCCGGGTGCTGCTTCTGTGGGGGTCAGGGGTTCTCGACCTCGACGGCGTAGAGGCCGCGGAGGCGGCCGTCGCCGGCGTCGGACTGGGAGGGGTAGAGGATCTGGACGTCGACGGGCAGCGGGGTGCCGGGGTCGATGGTGTGGGAGCCGTCGTTGGGGGACCCAAGGACGACCGTTCCCTCCAGGCCGTCCTTGATGACCCGGTACCACTGGGTCTGCTGGGGGTTGACGCGGGTGCGCGCGGGGACGTCGAAGGCGATCTCCCAGGCTGTCACGCGGTGTTCGTTGGCGGCCAGGGTGAGGTTGTAGCTGACGAGCCAACCCTTGGCGTCCTCGGGCCAGGTCTGGTCCCACTGCCCGGCGATCTTCTGGTCGACGGTGATCAGCGGCAGTTCGGCGGTGGTGGTGACCTGGCCGGACTGCTGGGCCGCGGTATTGGCGCGGGTGGCGGAGGTGATCCGGCTCGTGGTGGTGAAGTCGCCTTCGTAGTGAGGGTCGACGGTGCCCCTCAAGGTGATCACCGCCTTGCTGCCCTTGGGCAGGTTGAGCGGCTGGTGGAGTTCGCCGTCGGTAGCGGTTCCCGGGCCGCACACCGCGCCGTTCTCCCCGCGGCATGTCACCTCCACGTCGAGCAACTGGACGGGGACGTCGCCGCGCACGACGGCGTCGGGGGCGTCGTTGGGCCCGTGGTTCTGGACGCCGATGGTGTAGGAGATCCGATGGCCGGCCTTGGCGGTCAGCGGGCCGCTCATCTCCAGCGGCATGGCGACGGGCAGGGCGACGGTGAGGTTGCGGAGGCGGTGGGCGGCGGTGGCCCCGCCGGTGCCGGCGCCGAACCCGAGCTTGAACGTCGCGGGCATCTGCACCTGGCCCGGGCCGGCGGCCAGGTCGAGATTGTCGATCAGCACCGAGCCGTTGGGGTCCGAGGTGCTGGAGCGCCGCACCGTCAGGCGCCCGCCGATGACGGTCACCTGCAGATGGGCCCCCACCCCCCAGCCGCCCCGGAACCCACCCGGCACCTCGACACCGGCCAGCCAGGCGAAGCCCGTGAGCAGGTCCCCGGAGCCGCGCACACCCACGGTGTCGGGGCTGCGGCCGGGACCGCCGGGGCCGCATGAGGGGGCGGCGAAGTTCCCGAAGTTGTCGAAGCCGACGCCCACATAGCCGGCAGTGACGCCGGGAAGGTTGACCGAGCCGTCCTTGATGTAGGAGTAGCCCAGCGCCCCGCCGCGGGCCCCGGGCTGCGTGGTACGGCTCCCGTCGATCAGGTAGAGGCTGAACCCGTCCCCGAGACCCTGGGCCCCGCCGCCCTCACAGGAGTAGTCGAAGTCGATGCTCACCCCGAGCGAGGAGGAGAACGGCTGGTCCAGGAACGCCGTACCCGCCTTCGAGGGGGTGTTCGGCGTCAGCTCCAGGGCGCCCTCGTTCAGCCGCGCGCTACCCAGCAACTGCCAGTGCTCATTCTCCGGGGCTGTGCCGGTGAACGACTCGGTGATGGGGAACTGCACCTGCTGCTGCGCGGTGTCGGGCGTCTGACCCGTCATGGAAGCTCCTCTTCGCTGGACCGGCACCTTCTCGCGGCCCGCAGTGGACGCGAACCGCAGGGACCGTGACGGCCCCGGCGCTGACCATGCCCCGATCCCCGACATCGTACGCCTGGAAACCTACACAAAGTGACGATAGATCACCTGTGAGTGTCGCCGCGGATGTGCGGGGGCCGGGGAGAGGTGGGAGCGCCGCGTCTGCGGTGCGGCCGTGTGGGCAGTGGGGTGCGGTGGTGTCCGCCGTTGGTGTGCCGGAGGCCGCTGGGCACGGTGCGACCGGCCTGGCGGCGCTCGGGGTGGGCGGGGCGGTAGTGGTCACGTGCGGGTGATGGTGAAGGGGATGTGCTTGCGGAGGTCCTGGACGAAGACCTTGCCGGTGACCTCGGTGACCTGGCTGCCGGTCGCGCAGATCACGCGACTCCACCGACTACCCGCTCGGCGTGCTCCACACGACCGCCGCCTACGCCGCCGCCGACACCGACGAACTCGCGCAGACCATCCACCGCATCCGGCCCGGCCGCGCGGCCTTCACGCTGCACCGGATCGCGCTGATCGAGGTCTACTGGCAGCGCACCCCGGTCGACGGCGCGGACACCCCGGGCTGGCGAATCCGCCGGGACACCCTTGCCACCATCCCGCTCGACGAGTGGCCACCGGGTGGGTGGTGTGCGCTTGGATGCGGCGAGCGATGAGAAAATTCAGCCGTGGACACGATCGAGCGGATGACCGAACAAGAGCTGCGGATCATCGAGCAGTGCCTTGACGCGGCCGTGAACGGGCCGTTCTTCGAGGACTGGGAGTTCCACACCCTCATGGGCGTCACCCGGGACGAGATCGCCGCAGTCGCAGCATCCTGGCCGTCGCCGCCGACCGCCCCCGACGGGGAGGACGACGTCGTACACAGCGTGCTGAACAACCTGCTCGGCTACCCGCACGGCGTCGAAGCCCGCTGGCACGAGTACCTGACCCCGACTCGCGAGCAGGTCGCCCGGGTACGGGACCGCTGGCACATCGAGTGCTCCGTCGACCGGGCTCCCGAAGGCACCCCCGGCTGGTACCGGTAGCGACCCCCTGCCGGGCCCCACGCCCATGGGGATTCACAGTCCTGAGAGCCCGCGAACTGTCCCCCGAAAGTGTCTTGCAGAATGCCGGAGTTTTGAGAGGTCTTCTGCGAACGAGGACCTGGATGAGCCGGACATGCTTCGGGGGTCTCGCAGAACTCTCGCAGCTGTTGTCAGTCGTCGACCGCCTGGTAGAGGGTGGTCCAGAAGTCCTGCATGGCCCGCGCCGAGTCCGGGGTGGACATCCCGGTCTGGGTGAGCAGGATGCCGACGAGTTGGTTGTCCGGGTCGGCGTAGGTCGTGGTGCCGGCTCCGCCGTCCCATCCGAACTGGCCGATGGGCGCATAGTCGCCCCGGTAGGTGCGCACCGTCATCCCGAAGCCCCAGCCGCCGGTCTGCCCCTGACCGTGTGACAGATGGGCGATGCTGCGCGCCCAGGCCTGTAGGGCGGCGGTCTGCTCGGGCGTGAGGCGGTTGGTGGTCATCAGCTCGACGGCGGGCCGGGACAGGATCCGCTCGGTGCCGTGCATCCCGTGGTTGAGCAGCATCCGGAAGTAGGCGTGGTAGTCGTCGACGGTGGAGTCGAGTCCGCCGCCGCCTGACTGGAACGCCGGAGGCTTGCTGTGGTGTCCCCCCTCGGCCGGGTCCTCCACGGTGAACTCTCCGGTCCGCGGATCGGGGGCGTACAGGGGCGGCAGCCGGTCGATCCTGTCGGCGGGCACGTGGAAACCGGTGTCCTTCATCCCCAGCGGATCGAGGACGCGCTCGCGCAGGAACGCCTCGAACGACTGGCCGGTGACCCTGGCCGCCAGCACCCCGAGTACGTCGTCGCTCACGTTGTACAGCCACCGTTCTCCGGGCTGGTACATCAGCGGAAGCGTGCCCAGGCGGCGCATCCATTCATCCGGCTCCACCGCCGGCAGCATCCATCCGTTCTCGCCGTAGACCCTCTGCTCGAAGTACGCGCTCATCATCGGGGAGCCCGTCGCCGTCATGTCCAGCCCGAGCCCGCAGGTGGAGGTGAGCAGGTCCCGCACGGTGATCGGACGCCGCGCCGGCACGGTGTCGTCCAGCGGGCTGTCGGGCCGCTTGAGCACCCGCCGGTCGGCCAGTTCCGGCAGCCACTGATCTATCGGTTCGTCAAGTCGCAGTCGGCACTCGTCCAGCAGGACCATGGTCGCGGCGACCGCGACCGGCTTGGTCGTCGAGGCCATCCGGAAGATGGTGTCCCGGCGCATCGGCGGGCCGCCGTCATGGCGCATCGTCCCGATCGCCTCGACATGGGTCTCCTCGCCCCGGCCGACCAGGGCGACGAGTCCGGGGATCTTCTTGGACTCGACATGCGCTTCCAGTACCTCGCGTAGTCGGCGCAGCCCTGCTCCGGACAAGCCGTTGTCGCCGTTTCCCCTCATGATTCTCCTTGCACGCATCGGTCGGTCTCGACGGTGCCGCGGGCATGCGGCGCGAGGCGGCCGGCGGGGTATGGCCCCGGGGCCGCGTGGTGCAGAAAGGCGATGAAAGTGCTGCTCGGCCCCTGGGGGCCGATGTGCTGAGGCACGCTCAGGCCGTCTGGTCCTCTGTTCCGGTCTCGTTGCCGGCGGCGCGCTCGACGTCGTCGCTCAGCTGCTTCCGAGCCCGGGCGGGGACGTAGCCGCCCTCGGTGTAGTTCCGGGCGAACGCCTCGGCGAACTCCACCGGGTCCTGCCCGGCGACCTCGCGGATCGGAGTTCCGTCCGCCGCGGCCTGCTCGAACAGGTCGGCGAGGTCTTCGAACATCGACGCACTGCTGTCCTCGTCGGCCGGCACGAAGTACATCAGGTAGCGCTCGATCGCCTTGACCGCCGTGCGGTGGTCCTCGGGAAGCTCCTTGACGCGCGCCTTGTAGGCCCTCCAGCGCTTCTTGGGCCCGATCACCTTCAAGATGAAGCCGGTCGTTTCGACATCGGACATGGTTACTTGCCCTCCCCTTCGCGGAGCTGTTCCAGTCGTTCCGTGAGGAAGTTCCACGTCCTCCAGAACTCTTCGAGGTACTCCCGTCCTTGGGCGTTGAGGGAGTGCACCTTGCGTGGCGGCCCCTTCTCGGAGGGGACCTTCTCCACGTCGACGAGACCGCGCTTCTCCATCCTGAGGAGCAGCGCGTAGACGGTCCCTTCGGCGATGTCGGAGAATCCCTGCCCCCGCAGTCGTGCCGTGATCTCGTAGCCGTAGGCGGGCCGGCCGGACAGGGACGCGAGGATGATGCCCTCCAGCGTGCCCTTGAGCATCTCCGTCTCCAGCTTGGTCATGGCATACCTCCTCCCTGCGCTAGTCAGCGCTATTGAGTACTGGTACACGGTAACGCTGACTAGTGGTACTTAGCAAGAAGGAGTAGTGGAGGTGCGGGCCGACGGCGCGATGCCGGGCGGGATCGGCTACCTGCGGATCGACGCCTTCCAGGACTGCGTCACCGACGGCAGCCACCAGCAGCAGGCCGCCGAACTCGACCGGGCGATCGACACCCTGACCCGGCGCTCGCCCTGGCAGCCGCCGTCCTGCGCCGGCCCTGAGCTCAGTCCTGAGCTGCGCCGAGCCACCTGTCGAGCGCCTCGCCGAGCCCGTCCGGGGCCTCACCGCTGTCACCCGCCCAGGCGACGAAGCCGTCCGGGCGGACCAGCAGGGCGGCCGGCGTGGGCTGTTCGGGGCAGGGGGAAGTCACGATCCGCAGCCGGTCGCGGTGGCCGTCGGCGCGGGCGCGCAGCTCGGGGTCGTCGGTGAGGTCCAGCAGCAGCGCGCGGCCGTCGTGCAGGTGGTCGGCCAGTTTGCTGCCGTCGGCGAGTGCGAGGTCCGGTGCGCTGCGGCCCACCAGCGGGTGCTGGCCGGGCAGGTCGTAGCGCTGCCACACGCCGGAGAGCTGCTTGACGAAGTAGGTCGTCCCGGCCGCGGTGTCGGCCAGCTGGGCGACGACGTTGCGCAGCGCGCCGCTGCCCGGCTCGGGCCGCATCAGCGCGACCTGCGCCCTCGTCCAGTCCAGGACCCAGGCGCCGATCGGGTGCCGCTCGGCG
Source organism: Kitasatospora sp. NPDC087271 (assembly GCF_044744605.1). Taxonomy (NCBI): domain Bacteria; kingdom Bacillati; phylum Actinomycetota; class Actinomycetes; order Kitasatosporales; family Streptomycetaceae; genus Kitasatospora; species Kitasatospora sp. NPDC087271. The sequence goes on along the minus strand of NZ_JBIUYQ010000003.1, from coordinate 369,282 downwards.
GTGTAGCTGTCCAGCAGGCCCTCCGGTGCCCAGCCCTGTACGGTGGCGGCGAGCTTCCAGCCGAGGTTGATCGCGTCGCCGATGCCGAGGTTGAGCCCCTGGCCGCCGAACGGGGAGTGCACGTGCGCCGCGTCGCCGGCCAGCAGCACCCGGCCCGCGCGGTAGGTGCTCGCCTGGCGGGCGTTGTCCGTGAAGCGGGTCGCGCTGTGCACCTTGGTGATCGTCACGTCCACGCCGCTGACGTTGCGCAGGCTGGCCTGCAACTCCTCGGTGGTGACCGGCGACTGGCGGTCCGCGGGCGGACCGTCGAACTCCACGGTGAGGATCCGGCCCGGCACCGGCCCGTGCACGTACGTCCCGACCGAGGTCCGGTTCCAGCCGGCGCCCAGGGCCTCGGAGCCGGTCATCTCCACTATCGCCTGGTGGCCGGTGATCTCCGGGGCCGTGCCGGGGAAGTCGAACCCGGCGAGCCGGCGCACCGTGCTGCGGCCGCCGTCGCACCCGACCAGCCAGCCGGTTCGGATCGGCGCACCGCCGTCGGTGTGCACGGTCACCCCGTGCTCGTCGGTGTCGAAGCCGGTCAACTCCACGCCCCGGCGCAGCTCGACGCCCAGCTCGGCCGCGCGCTCGCCGAGCACGTGCTCCAGGGCGGCCTGCGGGACGAGGGCGGCCTTGTCGACGGGGCCGCGGTCGGCGAAGTCGGGGTCGTCGGCGGGGTCGAAGCGGTCGAAGCTCAGCATGATTCCGGCGAAGTGCCCGGCGATCCGCTGCGGCGCCCGCGTGGGCACTGCGCTGTCGGCGGGCACCTCGCCGTTGGTGGGCGGCCCGCCCGGGCGGCGCTGCCGGGTGAACTGGGCGAACTTCTCCATCGCCTGCGCGTGGATCTCTTCGAGCGCCGGGAGCAGCCCGCGCCGGTAGAAGGCCTCCACGCTGGGCGTGTTGATGGCGCCCGCCTTGACCGTCTGGTCCACCTCGGTGAGCCGTTCGATGACCAGCACCGAGGTTCCGGCGAGCCGGAGCTCGCAGGCCAGCATCAGCCCGACCGGCCCGCCGCCCGCCACCACCACGTCGTAGTCCGCGCCTGCGTCTGTGCCTGCGTCTGTGCGCATGTCCGTGTTCATGACTTCACTGTAGTCACTAAAAATCTGTGATGGGTATAATTTAGGTCATGGATGTAGCCAGGACCCCAGACGCCGACGACGAACCGCAGTCCCGGAACCTCACGATGCGTCAGCGCAAGAAGGTGCAGACCCGGCAGCGGATCTCCGGCGTGGCCACCACCCTGTTCCTGGCGCGCGGGTTCGACCAGGTCACCGTCGCCGAGGTGGCCGAGGCGGCGGAGGTCTCGACCATGACGGTCTTCAACTACTTCCCGCGCAAGGAGGACCTCTTCCTGGACCGGATCCCGGAGGCCGTCGAGCTGTTCACGAGCGCGGTGCGCGACCGCCCGGCCGCCGAGTCCCCACTCGCCGCGCTGCATCGCCTGATTCTCGAACTCGTCGACGAGGGCTACCCGTTGGCGGCTCTGCGGGATCGCTTCACGGCCTTCTGGCAGGTCGTGGTGGACTCCCCGTCGCTTCGGGCGCGGGCCCGCGAAGGCGTCGAGGAGCTGGAGGGCGCGCTGGCCGAGGTGATCGCGCAGACCTCGCCGGACCCGCAGCCCCGGCTGACCGCCGCGCTCGCCGTCGCCGCCTATCGCACCGGCTGCCTCACCTCTGCGGGCCGGATGCTGGCGGGGGAGAGTGCGGCGGCGGTCGACCCCGATCATCGCGCCCTGCTGGACGCGGCCTTCGGTGCGCTCAGGCGGGCGCTGCCGCTGTCGTAGCGCCATCGCGGTCGTAGCGCCGCCGTGGGCGCGAACGCGAACGCGAACGCGAACGGAATGCGAACGGGAACGCGGACGTGAACGCGGACGGCGGCCGGCGGGCGGCCGACAGGCCGAAGTGGCCTGCGGTCGCCCGCCGTTCAAAATCCCTGCGACTACTCGACGACGAGCGAGACCGGGATGGCCCCGGGTGGGTTTCGCAGGCGCCTTGGCCGGGCCCCCAATAGCCGCTGGCCGGGTCGCCCGTCCTTCGGCCACCTGGGATCGGTGTGGCCGCGTTCGGGTCTGCGGTCAGCTCTCGACCATGAAGGAGCGCGGGTGCGAGTTGAACCTGACCGAACGGCCGGCCGACACGCTGAACAGCGACCCGCCGGTGCAGTCCTCGCCCCAGTAGAAGCGGACCGTGCTGTCCGTCGCGTTGTTCACGCCTGACAGGGGCCCCTGTGCCTCCCTCGGTACGTCGTAGCAACCGGGGGCCGGGTCGAGGTACGGCACGCCCGGGCCGCTGCCCGACCCGCCGGGGAAGATCACGTTGTAGAACGTCAGGGTGCCCGTGGCGGCCTGGGCGGACGTGGGGACGGCCACGGCCAGCGTCCCTGCGGCGATGAGGGTACCGATCGTCGTGACGAGGCGTCGCATGATGGGACCTCCGGTACGCCGGGTCGCCAGGTGCGACCCGTGATCGCAACCAACGGTAAGGCTGCGTACGCGAATCGTCACCGGCGTGAAGGGGTGAGAACGGCGCGCGAAGGCCGTGCCCCTGCCAGGTGAAAGCCCGACGGGGGCGCCGTCCCGTCGGGCCTCCGTGGTGCCGATGACCTGCGAGTGCTCCGAATCGGGCATTGCGCTTGAACCCTTCCCGTCGCCGCCGTGGCGCCGGCCCGTCCGCGGCCGGAACGGGAAGGGCCCCTGGGGCGGGAGTGGGGCTCCCGGCCCGGGGGCCCGTGGTGCGTCCGGCTGGTCAGGACGCTGTGGCAGCGCCGATCAGTGGTCGGTGGCAGGCCACCGCGCGGCCTGGTGCCACCTCCCGCAGCTGCGGTTCCTCGGTGGCGCAGCGGGTGTCGGCCAGGGGGCAGCGGGTGCGGAAGCGGCAGCCGCTGGGCGGGGCGAGGGGGGAGGGCGGGTCGGTGGGGAGGAGGCCGGTGTCGCGCAGCGGGCGGCCGGGTTCGGGGACGGCGGCGAGCAGGGCGGCGGTGTAGGGGTGGGCCGGGGCGGCGAGGACGGCCTCGGTGGGGCCGCGTTCGCAGATGCGGCCGAGTTGGAGCACGGCCACCTCGTCGCTCACCGCGCGGACCACGCCGAGGTCGTGGGAGATGAAGAGGCCGGCCAGTCCGCGTTCCTCGGTGAGCCCGCGCAGCAGGTTGAGCACGGTGGCCTGGGCCGAGACGTCGAGGGCGGAGACCGCCTCGTCGGCGATCAGGACGCGCGGTCCGGCGGCCAGGGCCCGGGCGATGGCGACCCGTTGGGCCTGCCCGCCGGAGAGCTGGTGGGGGCGGCGGTCGCCGAACAGGGCGGGCGGCAGGCCGACGGCCGCCAGCTGCTCGGTGACGACCTGCTCGCGGTCGCGGGCCGGGTCGGGGTGGGCGTCGAGGGGTTCGGCGACCAGGTCGCGGACCCGGCGGTGCGGGTTGAGGGAGGAGAGCGGGTCCTGGAACACCAGCTGGAGGCGGGGCCGGACGGCCCGCAGGGCGCGCGGGGAGAGGGTGGCGAGGTCGGTGCCGTCGAGGGTGACGGTGCCGGTGGTGGGCGGGGGCAGCCGCAGCAGGGCCTTGGCGATGCTGCTCTTGCCGGAGCCGGACTCGCCGACCAGGGCGAGGGTGCGGCGCGGGTGGAGGGCCAGGTCGACGCCGCTGACGGCGTGCAGCGGGCCGGAGCGGGTGCGGTGGACGACGCTGAGGCCGGTGGCCTCCAGGACGGCCGTTCCGGGAGCGGCGGCGCCGGGAGCGACGGCTTCGGGGGCAGCGGCGTCGGGGGCGGTGGTCATGCCGCGGGCTCCAGTTCGTCGGGCGAGGGCGAGGGCGAGGGCGACGGCGCGTCAGGCGGCGCGGTGAGCGGGAAGTGGCAGGCGGCGGTGTGGCCGTCCGCCGCGGTGTGGGTGGGCGGCGCGGTCGTGGTGCACAGGTCCGTCGCCAGTTCGCAGCGCGGGGCGAAGGGGCAGCCGGGGGTGGGCCGGGTGAGGTCGGGCGGCGAGCCGGGGATCGCGGGCAGGGTGCGGCGCAGCGGGCCGGTGACCCGGGGTACGGAGCGCAGCAGGGCCGCGGTGTAGGGGTGCCGGGGGTGGCGGGTGACGGCCTCGGTGGGGCCGGTCTCCACGATCCGGCCGCCGTACATGACGGCGATCCGGCGGGCCCGCCCGTACAGCAGGCCGATGTCGTGGGTGATCAGCAGGGTGGCGAGGCCGCGGCTGCGCCGGTGCTGGTCGAGCAGGTCCAGGACGGTGCGCTGGACGGTGACGTCGAGGGCGGTGGTCGGTTCGTCGGCGAGCAGTAGGGCGGGTTCGCCGGCCAGGGCGGCGGCGATGCCGACGCGCTGGCGCAGGCCGCCGGAGAGCTCGTGCGGGTGGGCGCGGGCCCGCCGGGCGGGGTCGGGGACGTCGACGGCGGCGAGCAACTCGGTGGCGGTGCGCAGCCGTTCGCGCCGGGAGAGCCGGCGCCGGTTGGTGAGGGACTCGGTGACCTGGTCGGCGATCCGGACCACCGGGTTGAGCGAGGTCATCGGGTCCTGGTGGACCATGGCGATGCCGGTGCCGAGCAGTTCGGCGCGGCGGGTGCGGGAGGCGGCGAGCAGGTCCTCGCCGTTCAGCCGGATCTCGCCGGTGGCGACGGCCCTGGTGGTGCGCGACTCGACGCCGAGGACGGCGCGGGCGAGCACGGACTTGCCGGAGCCGGACTCGCCGACCACGCCGAGGCACTCGCCGGCCGCGATGGTGAGGCTGACGCCGTGCAGGACGTGCAGGGCGCGGCCGTCGGGGGTGTGCAGGACGGTGTCCAGCGAGCGGACGTCGAGCACCGGGACGTCGAGGGCGGGGACGTCCAGGTCGGGTTCGTCGAGGTCGGGGGCGGAGGTCATCCGCGCGCTCCCTTCGGGCCGGCGGGACCACCCGAACGCAGGTGCTCCCCGAGGTAGTTGAGGGCGAGGACGGTCAGGCAGAGCACGGCCGCGGGCGCCAGCGAGATCCACGGCGCGCTGCCGAGGGCCGTGCGCCCCTCGGCGATGATGCCGCCCCAGGAGGGCTCCGGCGGGCGCAGCCCGAAGCCGAGGAAGCTGAGCGAGCCCTCGGCGACGATGGCGACGGTGGTGGCGGTGAAGGCGAAGGTGAGGGCGGCCGGCGCGACGTGCGGGACGATCTCGCGGCGCAGGACGCGCAGCGGGGCGGTGCCGAGCATGCGGGCGGCCTGGACGAAGCCGCGCTCGCTGAGCGAGAGCACGACGGCGCGCACCACCCGGGTGAAGTGCGGGACGGTGAACAGCCCGATCAGCGTGCCGATCACGGTGAGGCTGGGGCCGCGCAGCGAGACCGCGATCATCACCAGGATCAGGCTGGGCACGGACATCAGCAGGTCGGTCGCGAAGCCGATCGCCTTGTCGAGCGGGCCGCGGAACCAGCCGGCGGCGAGACCGAGCGTTCCGCCGCCGAGCAGGCCGACCAGGATGGTGAGGGCGGCGACGGTGAAGGAGGCGCGGGCGCCGGCGACGGTGCGTTGCAGGACGTCCCGTCCGGCGCTGTCGGTGCCCAGCCAGTGGCCGGGGCCGGGGGCGGCGGCGGGGTGGGCGAAGTCGCCGTGCAGCGGGTCGAAGCCGGGCAGCAGGGGCAGCAGCAGGGCGGCGAGGGCGACGACGGCCAGCCAGGCCCCGGCGGCGAGCACGCCGGCGGGGGGCCGGCGGCGGGCGGTGCGCGCCGCGACCGTCTCGACGGTCACGACTGGGGTCTCAGCGGTGCTCATGGGCGATCCTCGGGTCGATCGTGCGGTACAGCAGGTCGACCGCGAAGGTGGCCGCGACCACGCCGACGGCGCTGACCACCACCACGGCCTGGACGACCGGGAAGTCCCGGCCGGAGATGGCCCCGGCGGCCAGGCTGCCGACGCCGGGCACCGCGAACAGCGACTCGACCAGCACCGAGCCGCCCAGCGAGGTGCCGATGCCGATGCCGACCAGGGTGACCAGCGGCAGGCTGGACGGTCGCAGGGCGCGGCGCAGCAGCAGCCGGGTGGTGCCCATGCCGCGGCTGCGGGCGGCGGCGATGTACGGCTGGTCGAGGGTGTCGAGCAGCTGTCCGCGCAGGGTACGGGTGAACACGGCGGCCTCGGTGAGGCCGAGGGTGAGGGCGGGCAGCACCAGATGGCGCAGGTTCTCGGCCGGGTCCTCGGTGAACGGGGTCCAGCCGGTGGCGGGCAGGATGCGCAGTTGGACGGCGGCGAGCCAGATGAGCAGCAGGCCGAGGGCGAAGCCGGGGACGGCGAGCCAGCCGAAGGTGCCGGCGGTGGCGATCCGGTCGAAGGTGCCGCCGGGCCGCCAGGCGGAGAGCAGGGCGACGGGCACGGCCAGGGCGAGTGCCACCAGCTGGGCGGCGAGGAAGAGTTCGAGGGTGACGGGGATGCGGTCGGCGAGTTCGGTGGTGACGGCGGCTCCGGTGGACAGCGAGTGGCCGAGGTCGCCGTGCAGGGCGTCGGCGATCCACTGCCAGGTGGCGGCGAACAGATTGCGGTCCAGGCCGAGCCCGGCCTCGTAGGCGGAGATCTGCTCGGGGGTGGCGGTGGGGCCGAGGGCGGCGACGGCGGGGGAGCCCGGCATCAGGTGGGGCAGGTACAGGGCGGCGACGGTGACCAGCAGCAGCACGGCCGCGGCGCGGCCGAGCCGCCCGCCGTAGCGCAGCGCGGTGCGGGTGCGGGGGGTCACCGCTTCACCCACAGGGGGGCGGGGGAGACGTTGAGGACGGTGCGCTTGGACAGGTCGGGCAGTCCGCCGACCTTGGCGCCGGCGAGGAAGCCGACGGTGTTCTCGGTGAGGAAGGCCATCGGCACCTCGCCGACGACCCGCCGGGCGGCCTGCTGGTAGGCGGCCGCACGCTTGGCGGGGTCGGTCGAGGCGCGGCCCTCGGCGATCGCCTTCGAGGTCTCCGGGTCGGACCAACTCATGAAGTTGTAGGGCGAGTTGGAAAGGTAGAGGTTGGTGAGCGCGGTGTCGGTGTCGCCGAACATGCTGGTGGGGAAGTCGATCACCTGGAACTTGCGCTGGAGCATCGCGGTGCCCAGGCCCGCGGCGTCGAGAGGCTTGATGGTCACCTTGATCCCGGCCTCACCGAGCATCTGCTGGATCACGGTGGCGCGCTGCTGGCCCTCGGGGCGGCTGTCGACGAGGTAGTCGAAGGCGAGGTCGGGGTGGCCGGACTCGGCGAGCAGGTCCCGGGCCTTGGCCGGGTCGTGGGCCGGGTACCCGGCGGCGGTGCGGTACGGGGAGCGGGAGCCGATCGGGCCGTCCGAGACGGCGCCCTGGTCGAGGGAGACGACCTTCTCCAGGGCCTCGCGGTCGATCGCGTACTGCACGGCCCGGCGGACCCGCACGTCGTCGAAGGGCGCCGACGCGGTGTTGAAGACCATGGTGGTGGTGCCGCCGGGCCCGGTGGCGCTGCGCAGCCCGTCGGCGGCGGCCTGCTTGAGCTGGCCGGGCGTCTCGGTCCAGATCAGGTCGGTGTCGCCGGAGCGCAGCGACTGGTAGCGGCTGTCGGTGTCGGTGAGCACCCGGTAGACGAGCTTGTCGGCGTGGCCCTTGGCGCCCCAGTACGCGGGGTTGCGGGTGAGGGTGACGGAGACTCCGGGCTGCACGCTCTCCACGGTGTACGGGCCGGAGCCGACGGCGGGGGAGTCGCCGGCCGGGGCCTCGGAGACGTAGCCGAGGGAGCGGGTGAATATGTTCGGGAAGGCGGCGTCGGGCGCCTTGAGGGTGAAGGTGAGGGTGGTCGGGCCGGAGACGGTGGTGGCGCCGATGGTGGCTGCGTCGATGGCGCAGGCGCACTTGCTCTCCGGCTTGGCGAGCCGGGTGACGTGGTCGGCGACGGCCTGGGCGTCCAGCGGCTTGCCGTCGCCGAACTTCACGCCCTCGTGCAGGTCGAGGGTCCAGACCGTGGCGTCCGCGTTGGGGGTGAAGGACTTGGCGAGGTAGGGCTGGACGGCGCCGTTGTCGCCGTTGACCATCAGCGGGTCGTACAGGGCGTTGGCGAGGACCATCATCGGCATCGAGGTCAGGGTGCCGTCGGCCGGGTCGAGCTTGGCGAACGGCCGGTCCAGGCCGATCTTGAGCGTGCCGCCGTCCACGGCAGGCCCGTCGTTCGCCGCGCCGGTGTTCCCGGCGCCGGCGCCGGAGACCGCGTCGTCGGAGGCGGAGCAGGCGGTGAGGGTGAGCGCGGCCGTGCAGGCCGCCGCTACCAGGAGGTGGGTGTGCCGCTTCATGGTTCCTCGGTTCGGGGGAGTGGGGGCGGCCTGGGGGAGTGCGGCCGCCGACGCCCCACACCATTCCGGAAGTGGCAGTACTGCCAAAAGGCAGTTGTGCAAATTTCAGATGACGGGACCCGGAAGAGTCGGCACTCGCCTTGAGCGAGCACGGTCGGACGTGATTCGGTACTGACAGCCGCCCCCTCGGCGGCCCCATCCACACTCAACTCACCGAGAGGAAACGGAAGAACCATGCAGGGGACGGACACCGCGGCGGAGCAGGGCATGCGCGACCGCAAGAAGGCGCGCACCCGCGACAGCATCCGCACCGCGGCGCTCGACCTCTTCGAGGAGCAGGGGTTCGAGCGCACCACCGTGGACCAGATCTGCCGCCGCGCCGACATCGCCCACCGCACGTTCTTCCGCTACTACCCGGCCAAGGAGGCTCTGCTGTTCGGCTGGGACTTTGGCCAGGCCATCCTCGACGCCTTCGCCGCCGCCCCCGCCGAACTCCCGCTCTGGGCCGCGCTCGACCACGCGCTGACCGCCACCGGCGGCCGGCTGGAAGAGCCCGTCGAGCACACCGAGCGCCGCCGCCGGCTGCGCCGGAGCCTGATCGAGGTGCAGGGTTCCGTGCACAACTACGCCGTGGTCGTGATCGACAGCTTCACCGAACGCACCGTCACCATCGCGGCCGAGAGGCTCGGCGTGGACCCGGCCACCGACCTGCGTCCGACCGCGCTCGGCGCGCAGTTCGGCGGCATGGTGCGCCACCACGTCCTGATCGCGTCCGAGACCGGCACGGTGGCCGACTGGCACAAGGCCTACCGGGACGTGCTCGACACCACCGGCTGACCCGAGCCGACACCCCTACACCCCGACACCCCTACACCCCTACACCACTGGGCGATGCCGCCGGCCGTCCGGACGGCACCGCGCGCCCTCTCGCCGCCGGCCCTGCCCTTTCTCTCCCCCCTCGCGCGGCCCGCCGCGTACCTTCACCACCTGCTTCGCACTTCCTGAAAGGCCCCCCGCATGTCCCTGGTCAACTTCCGTGACCCCGCAGCGCTCGCCGACCCCGCGAGCCGGTGGATCCGCCCCGGCACCCTGTTCCGCTCCGCCCAGCCCTTCCCCGCCGCCGACGAGGCCGTCGTCGCCCAGCTGCGCGAGCACGGCATCACCACCATCGTCGACCTCCGGGGCGAGTCCGAGAGCCGCCCCGAGGACTGGGCCGCCGCCGAGGCCGCCGGCATCGCCGTCGTCCTCGCCCGGATCGAGCCGACCAACGACGAACTGGCGCAGGCCATGCGGGCCATGACCACCGCCGAGGACCTCGGCGCCTTCTACCTGCTGATGGCCGAGTCCGCGCCGCAGGGGCTGGCCGCCGCCGCCGAGGCCACCGTCCGCCCGGGCGGCGTGCTGGTGCACTGCGCGGCCGGCAAGGACCGTACCGGGCTGCTCACCGCGCTGCTGCTGGAGCTGCTCGGGGTGCCCGCCGAGGAGATCGTCGCCGACTACGCCCGCACCAACGAGGCGATCGAGCAGATCTGGGCCGGCCTCGCCGACCGCAACCGCGCCGCCCTCAACGAGGTCGAGGCCGGCCGGCTGGTCGTCCCCGCCCCGCTGCTGGAGGCGCCCGCCGGGGCGATGAGCACCTTCCTCGACCTGGTCCGCGCCAAGCACGGCGGCGCCGAGGGCTTCCTGACCGCCTGCGGGGTCACCGCCGAGACCCTGGACGCCTTCCGCGCCAAGGCCGCCGCCCGCGCCGCCGCCAGCACCGAGGCCGGTACCGAGGCCCGTACCGCCGCCCGTACCGCCGCGTCGAACACCGCCGAGGTGACGGCATGCTGACCCTGCTGCGGCACACCGACGGCACGCCCTTCCGCGACCTCAACCACAACGGCACCATGGAGCCCTACGAGGACCCGCGGCTGCCCGTCGAGGAGCGGGTCGAGGACCTCCTCACCCGGATGACCTTGCAGGAGAAGGCCGCGCTGATGCTGCACGGCCGGATGCTCCCCGGCGACCAGGGCCCGTTCCCCTCCGGCGCCCGCCTGATCACCGAGCGCGGCCTCACCCACTTCGCCATGATGGCCGTCCCCGACCCGCGCGCGATGGCCGAGTGGAACAACCACGTCCAGGACCTCGCCGCGGCCGGCCGGCTGGGCATCCCCGTCACCCTCTCCTCCGACCCCCGGCACGGCTTCACCGCCAACCCGGCCACCGCCCACACCGGCGGCGGCTTCAGCACCGGCCCCGAGCCGATCGGCCTCGCCGCCACCGACGACCCCGACCTGGTGCGCCGCTACGCCGACCTGATCCGCCGCGAGCTGTGCGCCGTCGGCATCCGGGTCGCCATCCACCCGATGGCCGACCTCGCCACCGAGCCCCGCTGGGCCCGGATCAGCGGCACCTTCGGGGAGGACCCGGAGCGCGCCTCGCGGATGATCACCGCCTACATCGAGGGTCTCCAGGGCGGGCCGATCGGCCCGGACAGCGTCGCCTGCATGACCAAGCACTTCCCCGGCGGCGGCCCGCAGGCCGCCGGCGAGGACTCCCACTTCGCCGCCGGACGCCGACTGGTCTACCCCGGAGGCGAGTTCGAGACCCACCTGCGCCCCTTCGAGGCCGCCTTCGCCGCGGGCACCGCGCAGATCATGCCCGCCTACGCGATCCCCTCCGGCAGTGGCCTCGCCGAGGTCGGCGCCAACTTCAACCGGGACGTCATCACCGGCCTGCTGCGCGGGCGCTACGGCTTCGACGGCGTGGTCTGCACCGACTTCAACGCCATCACCGGCATGGACGTCCCCGGAGTGGTCACGCTGCCCCCGCGGCACTGGGGCGTCGAGGAGCTGTCCGTCGCCGAACAGGTCGTGCTCACCCTGGACGCGGGCGCCGACCAGCTCGGCGGCGAGACGGACCCGGAGCTGATCCTGGCCGCCGTCCGTTCCGGTGCCGTCACCGAGGCCCGGCTCGACGAGTCGGTCCGCCGCATCCTGCGCGACAAGTTCCGCCTCGGCCTCTTCGCCGACCCGTACGTCGACCCGGAGGCCGCCGCCGACCTGGTCGGCGCCCCGGAGGGCCGGGCGCTCGGCCGCGAGGTCCAGCGCCGCTCGGTGGTCCACCTGGCCGGCGAGCCGCGCACCGCCACCCGGCTGTACGTCGAGGGCATCGACCCCGCCGTCGCCGCCGGGTACGGCACCCTCGTCGAGGAGCCGGAGCGGGCCGAGCTGGCCGTGATCCGCCTCGCCACCCCGTACGAGCGGCGCGAAGGGCTGCTGGAGCAGCACTTCCACAGCGGCTCGCTGGAGTTCGAGCCGGCCGAGGTCGACCGCCTCACCGCGCTGGCCGCCACCGTGCCCACGGTGTTCGCCGCCCAGCTGGAGCGGCCCGCCGTGCTCACCCCGCTCGCCCCGCACGCGGCGCTGCTGATCGGCGAGTTCGGCGCCGCGGACGAGGTCGTGCTGGACGCCGCGCTCGGCCGGGCCCCGATGACCGCGACGCTCCCGTTCGACCTCCCTCGCTCGGACGCCGCCGTCGCCGCCTCCCGCGAGGACGTGCCCTTCGACACCCGCGCCCCGCTCTTCCGGCACGGGCATCGGGCCACCGGGGAGAACCGGGCGGCCGGGGAGGGCTGAGGCACCCGGGGCCGGGGCCTGCCACGGACCAGCGGACCGGTGGCAGGCCCCGGCGCGGGTGGAGCCGAGCCGCTGATCAGACCGGATGAATTACCGGCGCTCTCGCCCGTCCGCCGGTGTGTGCGGCCGACCGATCGGGTACCGGTGCATTCCGTCCGCCTCCCCCCATCCGGCCCGCGCGGCCCAGACCTGGAGGTCCGCATGTCCACCGACTCCAGCGCACGGAACTGCCCGTTCGACTTCGCCGAGACCCTAGAGTTCGACCCGACGCTCCGGCAGCTCATGAACGACGCACCGGTCAGCCGCATCCGCCTCCCCTACGGCGAGGGGGAGGCCTGGCTCGTCACGGGGTACGACGACGTGCGCACGGTCACCACCGACCGGCGGTTCAGCCGCCACGCCATCGTCGGCCGGGACTTCCCGCGGATGACCCCCGAGCCGATCGTCCAGGCCGAGGCGATCAACGTCATGGACCCTCCCGCCAGCGCCCGCCTGCGCAGCCTGGTGTCCAAGGGCTTCACCCCCGACCACATCGAGCGGATGAGGGACCGCACCCAGCACGTGGTGAACGGGCTGCTGGACCGCATGCGGGACCAGGGGCCCCCGGCCGACCTCATGGAGCACCTGGCCCACCCGCTCCCGCTGATCACGATCTGCGAGGTCCTGGAGATCCCCGAGGCCGACAGCGCCCGGCTGCGCGCCAACGCCCGGACGATGATGGACGTGAGCCTGGCCAACAAGCCGAACGCGGTACGGGCCAAGGCCGACCTGCGGGCGTACTTCGCCGAGCTGACCGCCGAACGGCGCAGGAACCCCGGCGACGACCTGATCAGCGTGCTGGCCACGGCCCGCGACGGCGACGAGGTCCTCGACGAGAAGGAACTCACCGTGATGGCCATGGTCCTGCTGATCACGGGCCAGGACACCACGACGTACGAGCTCGGCAACCTCTCGTACACCATCCTCAGCCGCCCCGACGTGCTCGCCGCACTGCGCGAGCGGCCCGAGACGCTCTCCCGGACGCTCCAGGAGCTGCTGCGCTTCATCCCCTTCCGCAAGGGCGTCGGCATCCCCCGGGTGGCCCTTGAGGACGTGGAGCTGAGCGGGGTGACGATCCCGGCGGGGGACATCGTGCACGTCTCCTACCTGACGGCCAACCGGGACGGCCGCCGGTTCGACCGGCCCGACGAGCTGGACCTGGAGCGGACCAGCCCCTCCCACATGACCTTCGGCTGGGGCGCGCACCACTGCCTCGGCGCGCCGCTGGCCATCACCGAACTCGAAGTCGCCCTCGGGACCCTGCTGGAGCGCTTCCCCAGGATCGCGCTGGCGAAGCCGGCCGCGGAGCTGGCGTGGAACACCACGTCCATCTGGCGCTATCCGCTGGCGCTGCCGGTCACCTGGTGACTGCCGGAAACACCGCGCACTTCGGCCCGCACACCCCGGGGTGTGCGGGCCGACGTGCGGGACGGGCCCGCCTTCCGTAAATTGGGCTAGGTGGCCTGAACCAACTCGCGGCCAGCACGACCGCCCGTACCGCGATCATCCGATCCTCGCCCGGTCGGCTCGTCGGCCGCTGAGTTGGGTCCCGCCCGGTGCGTCCCGCCGCCCGCGCCCCCCGCGCGTCCGGCTCGCAGCGGCTGCCGTCGAGTGGTGAAATCCCGCCCCGCCAGGGTCGCACCGGGAACACCGCTCGTCTGGAGGAAGTGCCGTGGCAGTTCTGTGCAAACCGGCGATAGACGTACCCGAGCACGTCATCACCAACGAGGAGACCATCGAGCTGGCGCGCAGGCTCCACCCCGACCACCCACAGCTCGAACTGGCGCTGCGTCTCATCAAGAACACCGGAGTGCGCAAGCGGCACCTGATCCAACCCATCGAGGTGGTGCTGAAGCACCCGGGGTGGGACGAACGGAGCGCCGTCTTCGCGACGGAGTCGAAGGCCCGCGTCCCGGCGGTGGTGCTCAGGGCCCTCGAACAGGCCCAAGTGGAGCCGTCCCAGATCGACTTGATCGTCTATGTGTCGTGCACCGGTTTCATGATGCCGTCGCTCACGGCGTGGCTGATCAACAGGCTGGGCTTCCGGCCGGAGACCCGGCAGCTGCCGATCGCCCAACTGGGGTGTGCGGCCGGCGGCGCGGCGGTGAACCGAGCCCATGACTTCTGTTCGGCCTACCCGGGCGCCAACGTGCTGATCGTGGCCTGCGAGTTCTGCTCGCTGTGCTACCAGCCCACGGACCTGGGCGTGGGCTCGCTGCTGTCCAACGGCCTGTTCGGCGACGGGATCGCCGCCGCCGTGGTCCGGGGCGAGGGCGGGACCGGAATGCGGCTGGAACGCAACGGCTCGTACCTCATCCCGGACACCGAGGAGTGGATCTCCTACGCGGTCCGCCCCACCGGATTCCACTTCCAGCTGGACAAGAGGGTGCCGGGGACGATGGAGCCGCTCAGCCCGGCCCTGCGCGCGGTGGCGGAGCAGCACCAGTGGGACGTGGGCACGCTGGACTTCTACATCGTCCACGCCGGCGGCCCACGGATCCTGGACGACCTCAGCCGCTTCCTGGAGGTGCCGCCCGAGGCGTTCCGCTTCAGCCGGGCCACCCTCACCCAGTACGGCAACATCGCCAGTGCGGTCGTGCTCGACGCCCTGGCCCGGATGTTCGACGAGAAGTCGGCCCTCGACGGCCACCAGGGGCTGCTGGCCGGGTTCGGCCCGGGGATCACCGCCGAGATGTCCCTGGGCACCTGGGCGTCGCCCGAATCCTGAACGGCGGCCGGGGCGGGCACCAGGTGCCCGCCCCGGCGTCCGTCGTTCCGGTAGCGGGGCCCGGGCAGGTGCGGTCGCGCTGCGGAGCGCGCGAAGCTCGCCGATACTGAGCCAACGGGCAGTGACGGAACGTCGCGTCGGCGCTACGGTCCGACACGCCCGGCCCGCGCCGTCGTGGCGCGGCGGCCACCGAGCAGGGCCGCCGGAAGCCACGACCGGCGACCACTGGCCCGGCGGCGTACCGACCGCCCGGCCCTGGACGGAAAGACCGGGAATGCTGAACCGACGAGACCTTTTGAAAGCCGCCGCGATAGGCGGCCCGGCGGTCCTCTTCCCCTGGGACCGCGCACCGGGCGGGGCCCGGGTCTCGTCCCTGGCGTTGTCGGCCGCTCCGGCCGCGCAAGCCGCGCCGCCCAGGTCGGAGGCGAAGCGGTCAGCCGCCCGGATCACCCCCTTCGAGCACGCCATGCCGGTGCCCCCCGTGCTGAGCCCGGTGTCGCGGACGGACTCCTCGGACCTGTACCGGCTGCGGATGGCCGAGACCCAGGCGGAGATCGTCAAGGGGCTGCTGACCACCGTCCGGACCTTCGGCGGCTGCTTCCCCGGTCCGACCATCCGGGCGGTCAGGGGCCGGGAGGTGGTGGTCCAGCAGACCAACGACCTGCGCGTGCACACCTCCGTCCACCTGCACGGCGGCCATGTGCACTCGCGCTACGACGGCCTGCCGATGGACCTCGTCAAGCCCGGCGAGACCCGCGAGTACCGCTACCCCAACTCGCAGGTGGCCGCCTCGCTCTGGTACCACGACCACGCGCACGAGCTGGAGGCCGAGAACGTCTACCGCGGCCTGGCAGGCGCCTACCTGCTCAGCGACCCGCACGAGAGCGGCCTGCCGCTGCCGAACGGCGAGTTCGACATCCCGCTGCTGATCCGGGACGCCCGGATCGAGACCGACGGCAGGCTGGTCTACACCGACCCGTACGCGTGCCCGCACATGCTGGTCAACGGCAAGGAGCGGCCCTACTTCCAGGTGGCCGCGCGCAAGTACCGGCTGCGGGTCTTCAACGTCTCGCCCAACCGCCATGTGTCGCTGCGCCTCGCCGACGGCCAGCCGTTCACCCAGATCGCCTCGGACGGCGGACTGCTCGCCGCGCCGGTGACGGTGCACGAGCTGACCCTGACCGGCGCGGAGCGCGCCGAGATCGTGGTCGACTTCGCCCGCTACCCGGTCGGCGGATCGGTGGTGCTGGAGAACACGGCCGCGCTGGAGAGCGAGCGGGCCGAGGTGCTGCGCTTCGACATCACCCGGACGGCCGAGGACCGGAGCCGGATTCCGGACGTCCTGGCCACCCTGCCGCCGATCCCGAAGGCGACGGTGCACCGGGAGTTCGCGCTGACGACCTTCCCGGACGCCAGGATCAACGGGCGCAAGTACGACCCGAAGCGGACCGACGTGCGGACCACCGTCGGCAGCAGCGAGATCTGGACGATCCGCAACCGCCTCACCCGCCCGCCGGCCGGGGTCTTCCACGCCCCCCACTCCTTCCACACCCACCTGGTGCAGTTCCGCGTGCTGGACCGTGACGGGGTGCCGGTCGGCCCGGCCGAGGCCGGGCTGAAGGACACCATCACGGTCCACCCGGGGGAGAGCGTCCGGATCGCCATGACCTGGGGCGAATATCCGGGCGAGTACGTCTACCACTGCCACCACATGGTGCACTCCTCGCACGGCCAGATGGGCCGGATCGACGTGCTGCCCGCAGGATCGGAAGGCTCCGGCCGGGAGTCGGACGACGCCTTTGCCGACTCGGCCCGGTCCACCGGAGCCTCGGCGGCCGGAGCCTCGGCGGCGGGAGCCGGTCGACGGCGGTGGCGACGGCGCAACCGGCACCACCACCACGCGGGCCACCACCGCCGGCACCGGGGACTGCGGTGAGTCCGGAACCGAACGGCAGGCCGGTCCGGACGAGGGGTTGAGCCTGGCCGCGCGTCGATGCTGAACCGGCGGCGTCCCAGAAGTCTGGGATACCGCCGGTCGGCGCCGCCGTCCAGGATCGTACGGACGATCCCGCCGGCGCGCCCGCGCTGTGTAGGCGGGCGGAGCCAGTTCTGGAGCCGTCCATGACCATCTTGTTCGAGTCCGGCGTCCCCCGGCAGGAATCCGCGGACCACCGGGCCTTCACGGGTGAACTGTTCGGGCGAGCACGTGAGACGGCCGAGCTGCTGCGGCTGCTCGCCGACCCCGCCGTACCCGGCGTGTTGCTGCACGGCCTTCCGGGCAGCGGCAAGACCCGGCTGGCGTTCGCGGTCGCCGAGCAGTACCGGGCGGCGGGTGGAGCGGCCGGAACCCCGGGACCAGCCGAGCTTCTGACGGCTGATCGGATCGAGCCGGACGACTACCCGACGCTGCTGGCCCGTTGTGCCCCGCGTGGGGCGAAGGTGCTCGCCACCGGTCGGCTGTCACCCGCCGGCGCCGGCGTGGCGTACCGGGTGGACCCACTGGCCGTTCCGGTGGACTGGTCGCCGACCGACCTGGACGCCTTCTGCCGCACCCCCGCGGTGCAGGCCTTCACGGCTGCCCGGCGGGCCTGGAGCCCGGGCTTCACGGTGACCTCCCGGAACCAGCAGACCGTGGGGCGGATCTGCGTGGAACTCCGGGGCCTGCCGGGTGCGTTGGTGCTCGCGGCCCGGGTGGCGGCGCTGGAGGGCGTCGGCACCGTGCTGGCCGCACTCGGCGGGGCAGGGGGAGGCCGCCTGGTGGCCGCCTATGCCGAGCCGCCCGGTCCACCGGCGGACCGGGCGCCGGGGCGGTCGCCGGACCGGTTGCCGGGACGGGAGGTAGGACGGGAGGCGGGGCGAGAGGTAAAACGCGAGGTAGGGCAACCATCAGGACGGTGCGGCCCGCTCGGCGCCGACGCGGCGCGGCTGATGTCCTGCACACCCCTGTTCGCCGGCGGGTTCGGGCCCGAGGCGCTCCGGGTGGTGTCCGGGATCGCGCCGAGCGCCTTCCCGGCGGCGCTGGAAGCCCTGCTCGATCGGCAGTCGCTGACGCTGGAGGACCGGCCGTCCGGCCGACTGGACGGTGCGGCCGAGACGCGACTGTACGTGCCGTTCGGCGACTTTCCCGAGGTCCGGCCCGCCGGCGGCCCGCTCGCCGTCCTCACGCTCCGCCATGCGCGCTACTACGCCCGGCTCGCCGCCGGGGCCGCCCGGCGGCTGGCCGCCGGCGACCAGCCGACATCCCTGCTCGCCCTGCGCGTCGAGGAGGCCAACCTCCGGCTGGCGGTCGACACGCTGACCCGGCACGGGTTCACTGTCGAAGCCCTCGACCTGATGGAGCAGTTGCTCGCCCACGCCCGACTCGTCGGCCTCGGCCCGGACTGGGCCGACCGCTCCGCCGTGCCGCTCGGCGCCACCAGCCCCACCGATCCCGCCGATCCCGCCGATCCCGCCGATCCCACTGGCATCACTGGTGGGCGAGCGCGGGTCCGGCTCGCGCTGATCCGCGCCGAGGCCCGGCTGCTCGACGGCGAACACGAGTTGGCGAGTGCCCTGCTGGACGAAGCCGAGGCGGCCTCATCCGTGCCCGAGCGATCCCGGACCACGCCCGACGAACCCTCCACGGCGGCCCGACTCCTGCGACTGCGGGGCCTGACCGGATGCGACCGGGACCCCGACCGAACCCTCGCCGCACTCACCGGGGCAGCAGCGCTCCTCCGTGCGGCCGACGACGAACCGGCGGCCCTGCGCGTCGAGTTGGAGGCCGCCCTGGCCGAGCTCCGGCTCGGCCGGACCGGACCCGGCGCCGCACTGGCGGGCCGGGTGCTGACCGCGGCCCGGCGCCGGGGGGACGTGCTGCTGGTCGGCACGGCCCTGCTGCACCTGGGCCTGCTCGCTGCCGCCGGGGGCGATCCGTCCGCGTCCCGCGCCCACTACGTCGAGGGGCTGGCCCACCTGCGCCCGCTCGGTGCGGTCGCCACGCTCGGTGCGCTGGTCGGCCTGGTCGCGAGTCCGCTGCGCCCCGCACCGGCGCGGGCGACCGACGCCGCCCGGCTGCTGGGCAGCTTTCATCCGGGGCGAGCCGGCATTCCCGGCGACCCCGCGGATCCCGACCTGGCCACCGCTCGGCTGCTGCCCGGCATCCGCCGCCGGCTCGCCGAGGACGAGTTCGCCCACGCGCTGGCAACCGGCGCGGCCACCGCGCTCCTGGACCTGCTCTGCTCCCTCTCCCTCGCCCTCCCCCTCGCCGAGCCGGACTCCGCCGAGGCGCCGCCGGGGCGGCAACTGACCAGCCGCCAACTGGAGGTATCGCTCCTGGTGGCCGACGGGCTGAGTAACCATCAGATCGCGCGCCGCTTGGGCATCTCGGAGTGGACGGTGGTCAACCACCTCCGCGAGACGATGCGGCGGTTGCAGTGCTCCTCGCGGGTCGGCGTCGCCGGCTGGGTGCACCGCTCCGGCCGCCGGCCGGGCCCCGCCCGCAGCGTGCCGCGGGGCCCGGACGACGTGACGCTCGACGAGTCCGTCAGCCGATGATGGTGATCGTGACGAGCGAGAGGACGACGAGCGAGACGGTCGGGGTGACCTCCAGCTCCGCCGGGACGCCGGCGACGCCGGTGCTGGCGAGCTCCGCGATCGCGGCGTTCGGCGTGGTGTAGGCGGCGTAGCCGCCCATCAGGTCAGCAGTACTCATGTCGAACTCCCTTGAGATGGAAGGGAAATCAGGTCTGCGAGCGGATCACAGCTGGGTGGCGATGGAGACCACCACCAGGGAGATCGCCTCGGTCCACGGGGTGACCGTGAGGACCGGGGTGAACTCCAACTCGGCCGTGATGCCGGTGCTGGCGAGCTCCTCGATCGCCGCGTTCGGGGTGGTGTAGGCGGCGTAGCCGCCCATCAGGTCAGCAGAGCTCATGGTCATCCTCTCGACTCGTCGGATTCGAGCTCGGATCGGGCCCGGATTCGGCTTCGGATTTAGGGCGAGGAGCGGGTTCCTCGACCGCCCCCAGCAGACCAGGCGTTCGATGCCGGTGCCCAGTAGCAGGAAAGTGGGGGCATCCTGCCCCTTGCCCGCCCTGGCATGACAGGATCCTGCCCGTGGTGACCGCCGGTCGGGATCCCTAGCGTGGCCGCCATGGCAGCGACAGTCTCGACCCCACCGGCCACGCCGGCAGCCGACCGGGCCGGCCCCGGCCGCACCCCGGGCCTCTTCGAGTACGCGCCCGAAGTGCCGCTGGCACTGGCCGCGTTGGGCTTCGCCCCGTTGGACCCGGACAGCCTGGTGAGCCATCTCGGCCGCAATGACTCGTGGGCGGGACGCACCACGGACGGCACCGGCGTCTTCATCAAACGGCTCGACGGCCACGCTCCCGACGGAACCGACCGCTACGACCGCTCCTGCGCCTTCGAGTCGGCCCGGACCGGGGCCGGCGCGCTCTCCTGGGAGTCGCCGGCGCTGCTCGGCGGCGATCGGAAGCGGTTGGTGCTGGTCTTCGACCTGCTGGCGGACGCCGTCACCGGGAACACCCTCGCCGACGAGCACGGCTTCGACACCGGACTCGCCCGGCGGGCCGGCCGGGCGCTCGCCGAGTTGCACGGCTTCCCGACGGCCGGCGTCCGACCCAAGCCCCGCCCCGGCACGCGCACCGGCCACCGGCTGGCCGCGCTGACCGTGGCCGAGTACACCGCGAGCAGCGGCGCCGAACTGGCGCTCTGGGGCCTGCTCCAGCAGGACCGCCGGCTGCACGGCGCCCTGCGCGCGCTGGACGCCCGCTCGGCCGCCGCCGACCACCGTCCGGTCCACGGCGACCTGCGGCTGGACCAGTTCCTGCTCTGCGACGGCACGCTCCAGCTGACCGACTGGGAGGAGTTCCAGCTCGCCGACCCGGCGATCGACCTCGGCGGCTTCGTCGGGCAGTGGCTGTACCGGGCGGCGAGCCGGATGTTCACCGGCGTCGACACCGACGAGGTCGAGACCGACCCCGAGGTCGACGCGACCGACCGTGACCCCGGCCCCGACCTCACGGACGGCGGCCGACCCGCCGACGCCCACGGCACCCTCATGCGCAGCGGAGAGCGCGAACTGGCCGCCGTCCTCCCGGTGATCGGCGCCTTCTGGCAGGGCTACCGGCAGCACGCCGACCGGCTCGATCCCGAACTCGCCGAGCGGGTGGTCGGGTACGCCGGCTGGCACCTCTTCGACCGCACCATGGCCACCGCCGGCGTCCGGCCCACCCTGAGCGCGGTTCAGCGCGGCATCGCCGGTGTGGGACGCGGGGCACTGCTCGCCCCGGACCGGTTCATCGAGGCGATCGGGCTGGTGGCGTCATGACGTACGTGTCCGAGCAGCTCGCGGCCGCACTCACCGGCATCGATCTCACCGAGTACCCGCAGGCCGTCACGGTGGACGGCCGCCGCATCAGCGCCGACTCGCCGCGCGGCCTGCGGATCGCCCTGGGCACGGCGCTCTACGAGCAGTGGCACGCCGGCCTCGACCGGTCGCGCCTCGACCGATCCAGCACCGCCACCCGACTGCCCCGCCGTGACGTGGAGTTCGAGCGGCAGCTGATCTCGGCGACACCGCACGCGGACACGCTCGCCCCCGCCCGCCTGCGCGCCGCCGTCCCGACCGGGGCCGAGGCCGCAGCCGCAGCCGGGGCCGGGGCCGGGGCTGCGCCCGGGGCCGGAACCGGGGGCGCCGCCGCGGAGTTCACGGTCGAGCTGGGCGGCGTGACGGTCCGCGTCCCGGCCGCCGCCGTCCGGAGCGACGGCCCGCGACGGGCGGACACGTCCGTGACCGTCGAGCTGCCTGCCGTCCGCCCCGCGCTGTCGCCCGGCTTCCTGCTGGTGGACGGGCCGCACGGCGGGCCGCACGAGGGCGAGTCGCTGCGGCGGCTCTACCTGCACGTCGAGGACCCCACCGCCGCGCCCGCACTCTGGGCGGCGCTGCTCCGGGAGCTGGCCGCCCGCTCGCTGCGCTACCGGGCCAAGGTGCTGTCCCGGCCCTGGTCGTACCCGCGTCGCGACGCGGTCGTGCTCTACCTCCCCCGCTCCCACGCCGACGAGTTGACGGCCTTGGCGGCGGCGCTGCGCGGCCTGCCCGGCCTCGGCACGCAGACCTCGGTCTTCGCCCGCCCCCTGGGGCCGGGCATCGCCACCGCCGACGAGCCCGGCGACACCAGGGCCGGGTGGCGCGGCCGGAGCTTCGGCCAGCACCGGGCGGCGGCGGTGGCCGAAGGAGTACTGCGACACGCGGCCGCCCCGGACGACCCGGCCGGATCAGGCGGACCGTTGCTCGCCGCCTCCGTCGCCCGATCGCTGCGCGACGCGGCCACCGACCCCACCGACCCCTCGCGGAACGGCTGAGCGGCATGCGGATCTCCGTCCTCTTCCCGCACGCCCTCCGCGACCGGGCCGACCTCACCGCGCTGACGGCGCTGGCCTCGCTGGTGGGCACCGGCGCGGCCGACCGGCTCTGGCTCGGGCAGTCCCTGGCGGTGGAGAGCCACCAGGCGCTGGCCTGGCTGGCCGGTACGGGGCAGCGGATCCCGGTCGGGCTCTCGGTCACGCTGACTGCTCTGCGACACCCCTTCGAGGCGGCCGCCCAGGCCCAGTCCCTGGCCGTGCTCACCGGACACCGGCCGGTGATCGGCTACGGCGCGGGCGAACCCTCGCTCGTCGGCGGCCTGCTGGGCGCCCCCTACGCCCGGCCGGCCGAGGCCGTGGCGGACTACGTCGGCGCCGTCCGCGCGCTGCTGGACGACCGGTCGGCCGGGCCGCCCGCACCGGCCCTCGGGTCCGCCGCGCCCGGGCTCCGACTCCCGCACGGGGAGCACCCGCCGGCGGTCGAGCTGGGCGCGGGCGTCCTGCGACCCGCCATGGCCCGTGCGGCCGGGCGGGTCGCGGACGTCGCGATCACCTGGATGACCCCGCCCCGGTACGTGGCCGAGGTCCTCGTCCCCGCCCTGACCGAAGGCGCAGCGACGACGGGCCGGATGGCGGCCCCGCCGAGACCAGCGACCCCGCCGAGAGTGGTGACCGTGGTGCACGCCGCCGTCGCCCGGCCGGGCCGCCACCCGATGGTGCTGGCCCAGCACGGCGCCGGCCGGCACCTGGGCGCGCCGCACTACGCCGACATGCTCCGCCGCGCGGGCCTGCACCTGGACACCCGCGACCCGGTGGCCGGCGCCCGCGAACTCGTCGAGTCCGGTGTCTTCCTCTACGGCACACCCGACCAGCTGGCGACCGAGCTCGCCGCCTACGGGACGGCCGGAGTCGACGAGGTGGTCCTGAACCCCGCCGGCGTGGTGCTGGCCCACAGCTGGGACGCCGCGCTCGCGGACCTCACCGAACTCCTCACCCACCTGGCAGCACGGGCCGGCTGAGCTCGACTCTGCTGGCGATCCGGGACGATCGGGCCCGAGTACCAATGGTGTGCCAGGACTTCGGCCGGTGGATGTCGGTCCGATCCAGAGAGGTCCGGAAGGCGGTCGGTGATCTCGGCGAACGGGCTTTCTCGGTGACCGACCGGCCGCTGAAGCGTTCGACGTCCATGGCGATGGCCGTGAGGACGTGTCGCGGGTGAGGTCCGCGTCGTGTTCGGGATCACCGAAGTGGAAGTCGGCTCAGGTGATGGCGCGGACGCGTCTACCGTTGATCGAAAGGCAGCCCGGACGGCCCGGACAGCCCAGGCGGACGCGGAGGCAACGATGAGGGTGGTGTTCGTGCACGGGGCGTGTGTGCGGGACGGGTCGTGGTGGTGGCACCGCACCGCCGGGCTGCTGCAGGAGCACGGGGTGCTGAGCGTGGCCCCGGCGCTACCGAGCTGCGGTGAGGCGGGCCCGCCCGGCGGCGTCGGCGGTCCGGGGCTGCCCGAGGACGTTGCCGCGGTGCGCCAGGTGCTGCAGGCCGGCGACGAGCGGACCGTCGTGGTCGCCCACAGCTACGGCGGTATCGTCACCGCGGAAGCCGCCGCGGGAATCGGTTCGGTGCACCACCTGCTACTGGTCTCCAGCTACCTGCCCGAGGTCGGGCAGAGCCTGTCGGACTTCGGGGACGGCGGCCCCGCCCCGTTCCTCGACGTCGACCCCGACGCCGGCACGTTCGGGGTCCGCCCCGAACTGCTCGTGGACACGTTCCTCCAGGACTGCGACCCCGAGGTCCAGGCACAGGCGGCGGACCACCTCGCCCGTCAGAGCGTGCGGGTGACCGGGCAGCCGGTCGGGGCGGCCGCATGGCAGCAGTCGCCGTCGACGTACCTCGTCTGCGCTCAGGACCGGGGCACCCCGCCGCGACTGCAGCGCGAGTTCGCCCGCCGGGCCGGCGGCGTCGTCGAGCTCGACGCCGGCCACCACCCGTTCCTGTCCCAGCCCGCAGCGATCCGGGACCTGCTGCTGAGCCTGTGACGGCCGTGACATTCACGGAATCGCGGCCAACCGCCTTCAGGGAGCGTCGTCACCGTGGGTTCCGGCTGCCTTTCAGGGCCATTCGGGTCCTGGCGGTCCGTTCCGGGTCGAATCCGGCCCGAACGCTCGCCATCGAAGTGCCGCGGGGCGCAGGCTACTTCCGTGACCGCGTCGGCCCGGGCGCGGCGCGAGCGGAAGGACGAACATGACGAGCAAGCGCGGCCGTATCGCCGCTCTGCTGGGCGCCGCCGCGGTGGCCGCCGGGACCACCCTGGCCACCCCCGCAGTCGGCTTCGCCGCCACGGCCGCGCCGGCCCGCGCCGGCGGGATCACCGGCCAGGCGCCCTGCCCGGACGCACCCGAGTTCACCTGCGGGACCCTCACCGTCCCGTTCGACCACAGCGGCGCCACCCCCGGCACCCTCGACCTCCAGGTGGCCGTCACCGGCAACACCACGGCCCCCAAGGGCGACCTGCTCTTCCTCACCGGCGGCCCCGGCCAGCCCGGCGTCCCGGCGATCAAGCGGATCGCGGGCAAGCTGGAACCCGTCCTCAAGGACTACCGCCTGGTGATGTACGACCAGCGCGGCACCGGCCGGGGCGCGCTCCAGTGCCCGGGCCTCCAGGAGGACATGGGCTCCTCCGACCTCGCCGCGCCGCGCAAGCAGTCGATCACCGACTGCGCCGCCGCCCTGGGCCCCGACGCCCGCCACTACAGCACCGCGGACACCGTCGCCGACATCGACCTGCTGCG
The DNA here is from genome assembly GCF_044744605.1 of Kitasatospora sp. NPDC087271. Lineage (NCBI taxonomy): Bacteria > Bacillati > Actinomycetota > Actinomycetes > Kitasatosporales > Streptomycetaceae > Kitasatospora > Kitasatospora sp. NPDC087271. Next base: position 344,464 of record NZ_JBIUYQ010000003.1, on the reverse strand, counting down.
CCGCGCGCTCGGCGACCGGCGCCTCACCCTGGACGGCGTCTCGTACGGCACCATCGTCGCCGAGCGGTACGCGCTCGCCCACCCGGCGCGCGTGGCCCGGCTGGTGCTCGACTCGGTGGCGCCGCAACAGGGTTTCGACCCCCTCGACCTGGCCGCGATGCCCGCGACCGCCCGGATCCTGCGGGCCGCCTGCCGGGCCACCGGCTGCACCACCGACCCGGCCGCCGACCTCGCCGCCACGGTTCGGCGGTACGGCAACGGGGCGCAGGTCCTGAGTGCGCTCACCGGCTACGAGTTCATCGACCCGGACTACGGCGGTGTCCCGGAGATCCTGCACGAGGCCGCCGCCGGGCAGCCCGCGAAGCTCCAGGACTTCTTCGACTTGGTCCACCAGCAGGTCGACGCCGCCCCGGCCGAGGAGCTCAGCCAGGGGCTGCACTCCGCCGCCCTGTGCGCCGACTCGCGCTTCCCGTGGGGCACCACCGACACGCCCGTCACGGGCCGCGCGGCGGCGCTGGAGCGCACCCGGCAGCGGTTGACGGCCGAGCAGACCTGGCCGTACGACCCGGCGACCGCGACCGGGCTCGGCAGCCTCCTGGTCTGCCTCGACTGGCCGCGCGAGCGGGTGCCGCCGGCACCGTCGGAGCACCGCAAGCTGCCGGACGTGCCGGTGCTGCTGCTCGGCGGCGACCGGGACCTGGCCACGCCGTACGAAGTGCTGTACCAGCAGGCGAAGTTGGCGCACGACCCGCAGATCGTGATCGTGCCCGGGGCGGCGCACTCGGTGCAGAACCGGGCGGCGAACCCGGCCGGACGGCAGGCGGTGTACGACTTCCTGCTGAAGTAGCGGGAGCCGTCGGCGGGCCGTTCCGCGCGGGGGACGGAACGGCCCGCCGCCTCGCCCCGTCCGGCCTGCTGCGCCGGCCCGTCCGCCTCCTCCGCTGGAATGCCCGGCCCTCCTCCGCTGGGATGCCCCATCCCCTTCCCCGTACTCCTCTGAGGGGATGTCAACTGCTGTGCCCGCGAACTAGCGTTGCCGGCATGACCAGAATCCGTCGGGCTGCCCTGGCCGCCGTGCTCACGCTCGTCCTGCCGCTGCCGATCATCGGGGCGGGTGCGGCGTTCGCCGCGCCCGGGCCCTCCGTCGCAGCCCCCTCCGCGGCCTCGGACAGGTACGGCGTCCACCTGGAGCTGCCCCGCCCGACGGGCCCGCACGCGATCGGACGCAGCACCCTGCACCTCGTCGACCAGCACCGCCGGGATCCCTGGGTGCCGGCCGCGGGTGCCCGGGAACTGATGGTGTCGACGTACTACCCGGCGCGGCCCGGGACCGGCGGACCGGCCCCCTACATGACCACCGAGGAGGCCCGGCTGCTGCTGCAGCAGACGGCTCCGGGCGGCGCCGTCCCGGCCGAGACGCTCGGCGGCACCCGCACCTACGCGCACGCCGACGCCCGGCCGGAGCGCGGCAGGTTCCCCCTGCTGGTGCTCTCGCCCGGCCTCACGCTGCCGCGCGCCACCCTCACCGGCCTCGCCGAGGACCTGGCCAGTCGCGGGTACGTCGTCGCGCTGGTCGACCACACCTACGAGTCCACCGGTGTGACCTTCCCCGACGGACGGACCCGCACCTGCGTCGTCTGCGACCAGACCCCCACCCTCGACGGCCTGGAGGCGATAGCCCGGAGCCGGGCCGAGGATCTCTCCTTCGTCGTCGATCAGTTGACCGACCGTCGCTCGCCGTGGCGGTACGCCGGCGTGGTCGACCCGCAACGGATCGGCATGGCCGGGCACTCCATCGGCGGTGACGCCGCCGCCGCGACCATGGCCGGCGACGACCGGGTACGAGCCGGGGTGAACATGGACGGCACCTTCTTCGCGCCGGTTCCCGCCACCGGCCTCCAGGGCCGCCCCTTCCTCATGTTCGGCACCCTGGCCAACCACAGCCCGGGCGGCGCGGACACCAGCTGGGACCGCGACTGGGCGCGCCTGGACGGCTGGAAGCGGTGGCTGACCATCGCCGGCTCCGACCACTCCAGCTTCACCGACCTGCCCGTCCTCTCCGCACAGTTGGGCGTGACCGGCCCCGCCGTGCCGATCCCGGCGCAGCGCGCGGAGGAGATCACCCGCGCCTACGTCGGGGCCTTCTTCGACCAGCACCTGCGCGGCATCCCGCAGCCGCTGCTCGACGGCCCGTCACCGGCCGACCCGGAGGTCGCCTTCCAGCACCCCTGATCCCGCCGTCGACCCCGCGCGGGGTCCCGGTAGGGGGCCGGTTCAGGCGGACGGTGCGGCGCAGGTCGCCCACCCAGGCGTCGGGGTTCTCCCAGGGGATGGAGTGGCCGCCGCGGTCGTGGGCGGGGGCCCACGGGTAGCGGTTGGCGTTGGCGTAGTAACGCATCGACGTGGCGATGGAGTTGTTCACCCAGTAGATTGTGACGTGGGTGAGCAGGTCGTCCTTGGTGAAGACGGATTCGACGTCTCCGTCGTTGTCGCTCCAGGCGTTCCAGCGCTCCAGCAGCCAGGCGAGCAGTCCGGCGGGGGAGTCGCTCAGCCCGTGGGCCAGGGTGGCGCCGTCGAGCGTGTGCACGGCGAGGTGGGACGCCGAGCGGTGGTCCAGCTCGATGGTGCGGGCGCGGACGTCGGCGGGCTGGTCGTCGGTGGGGGGCCGGTTCCGGGCGAAGTCCCAGGCGCGGGGGCCGGTGAAGAAGACGAGTTGTCCATCGACCCCGAACGGCTGATCAACTGGGGCACGAGCACGGGTGGTGACCCCGGTATCCGCGTGCGCCGGGTGTGCAGTGTCGGAGGCGGAATCCAGCTCCGGCAACGTCAGCACCGCACCGACCGGTACGGCGGAGCCGTTGAGCTTCTCCTTGACGTCCCAGCGGGGTGAAGCGGCGCGAACGCTGTTGAGCCACCTGGTCGCGCCGGAGCCACCCGGCCGGCCCGGGGTGTTCTGCGATCAGGCGGTCGTGGCGAGGTTCTTCTCGAACGCGGCGAGGTAGTTGCGCAGGTGGTGGTCCTTGATGCCGTCGGTCTCGGGGGCGAACATGTCCTGGCGGTAGCCCTTCGCCCGGTCCTTCAATCCGGCGATGAGCGGCATGGCCTCGTGGAGCCCTCCGTCGGCGTCGAAGTAGCGGAGTGCGCTGACGTGGGTGAAGGTCGGCTCGGGCGGGAGCTGGGGGACGATGTCGTTGTTGTTGACGAAGCGGTAGCAGCGGTCCCGGAGAGCCGTGTTGTGGGCGGCGGCGAGAAGCCGTTCACAGGTGCGGGGCTGGCCGAAGGTGTAGACGCCGTCGGGGAGTTGGCGAGGCTCCTCGAAGTACCAGCAGGCGCCGGCCAGCATGGCGAGGGCGCCGCCGAGGCTGTGGCCGGTGAACCAGACGCTCTGCCCGTTGGTGCGCAGTCCCTGGATGGTGTCGCGGATCTCGGGGTAGACGGACCGCAGGGCCTGGTGGAAGCCGTAGTGGACGAAGCCCTTGTTCGCCGGTCCGGGAACGGGCGGGGTGCTGACGTCGGTGAGCCAGTCGTAGATCTTCAGGACCTCGGTGCCCCGGAAACCGGTGACGATCATGCGGTCGCTGGCCATCGTGTAGGCCTGGGTGTCCTCGATCAGGAACGGCATCTGGTGCGTCGACTCGAAGTGCCGCACCTCGTCGAAGCCCCAGGCGTGGGCTTTGTCCTCGATGCCGGCCCGGTCCAGCACGGCCAGTCCGGCGGCCTGCGCCATCCAGTAGGCGTGGGGGAGGGAATAGCGGGTCGTCGAGTGGTCCAGAGCGGGGATGGCCATCGGTGTCCTCCGGGTAGCGGCCAGCGGGTCGCCCAGCAACCTAGCGCCGCACGCGAACGGAGGGGAGCCGGAAGCGCGGAAGGCCACCCGGACGGGCGCAACCGCGGCGGAACCCGGATCCGGGCGGGCGGTGAGGGAACCGCCGCAGGACGCGGGCGCCCGGCAATGGTCGAGGTTGAGGACCACGGTGAGGACTACCGCGTTCTCGCCGAGCCGATGGTGTCGAGTTCGGCGACCGCGTCGGCGGGCAGCACCAGGTCGGCCGCGGCGGTGTTCTCGCGCAGGTGGGCGATGGAGGAGGTGCCGGGGATCAGGACGGTGGTGGCCGAGCGCTGCAACAGCCAGGCCAGTGCCACCTGTTGCGGGGAGGCGTCGAGGCGGGCGGCGACATCGTTGAGCACCTGGGACTGGAGCGGGCTGAAGCCGCCCAAGGGGAAGAACGAGGCGAAGGCGATGTTCTGGTCCGCGCAGCGGTCCACGAGTGTGTCGTCCTGCCGGTTGGCCAGGTTGTAGAGGTTCTGCACGGTGACGACCGGGGCGATGGCCTGCGCCTCGGTGAGCTGGGCGTCGGAGACGCCGCTGATGCCCAGGTGGCGGATCAGCCCCTGACGGCGCAGGTCGGCCAAGGCGCCGAACCGCTCGGCGATGGGCGCGTCGGAGATGTTTTCCACCGAGTCCAGGCGCAGGTTGACGACGTCCAGGGCCTCCAGGCCGAGGTGCCGGAGGTTGTCGTGGACCTGGGCCTTGAGGTCCGCGGGTTCCTGCGAGGGGATCCAGTCGCCGGTCTCGTTGCGGCGGGCGCCGACCTTGGTGACGATGTGCAGTCCGGCCGGGTAGGGGTGCAGGGCTTCCTTGATGAGTTCGTTGACGACGAACGGCCCGTAGTAGTCGCTGGTGTCGATGTGGGTGATGCCCAGCTCGACGGCTTCGCGCAGGACCGCCAAGGCCTGGTCGCGGTCCTCGGGGGGACCGAGGACGCCGGGGCCGGCCAACTGCATGGCGCCGTAGCCCATCCGGCTGAGGGTGAGGTCGGGGGCCAGGGTGAGGGTGCCGCCGGGAGCGCTGCTGGTCATGTCGTGCCTTTCGCCGGTTTCGCTGAGGCCGGGGGCGACGAATCGGATGTTCGTGGACAGCCCGGCGTGATTCCTAACTCTGGGGGAGCGGGGGTGGGCGGGGCGGCACCCCGGTGTTCCTGGGCGTGGCAGGGACACCCGCCCGTGGCGTGATGCGGGCCGGCACCATGCCGTGGGCCTTTTCCCGGTGCGCGGTGGTGAGTGCCGATCGCCACGGGCGCAAGCCGCGGGACTCGACATGCGGGCCCTGGCACGCCGCCATAGCGTGAGCGTGGTGGTGGCGGCGAGACGCCGGGCACACCCGTCCGGGCCGGCGGGCCTGCCCGGCTTCCCCTCCCCTTCCCTCCCCTTCCTCCGGCTCCCGATGAGGAGAGTTCCATGCCCGGCCATACGCTCAAGGACAAGGTCGTCGTCATCGCAGGCGCATCGAAGAACCTCGGCAGCCTCATCGCCAAGGAGTGCGCCCGGGACGGCGCCAGGATCGTTGTGCACTACAACAGCGATTCCTCCCGCGACAAGGCCGAGCAGACGGCCGCCGACGTGAAGAAGCTCGGCGGCGACGCCATCGTCCATCAGGGCGACCTGAGCGGGGTCGCCGAGGTGGAGACGCTGTTCGACACCGCGGTGCGTGCTTTCGGCAAGGTCGATTGCATGGTCAACACGGCCGGCATGGTCATCAAGAAGCCCATGACGGAGACCACGGAGGAAGAGTTCGACAGGATGTTCGCCGTCAACACCAAGGCGGCGTACTTCATGATGCGCGAGGCGGCCAAGCGTCTGGAGGACGGCGGGAAGATCGTCACGATCGTGACCTCGCTGCTGGCCGCCTACACCGGCCTGTACTCCGTCTACGCCGGTAGCAAGTCCCCCGTCGAGCACTTCACCCGCGCCCTGTCCAAGGAACTGTTCGGCCGCAACATCTCCGTCAACAACGTCGCCCCCGGTCCGATGGACACCTCGTTCTTCTACCCGGCCGAGACCGACGACTCCGTCGCCTACCACAAGTCGTCCTCCATGAACGGGGAGCTCACCAGGATCGAGGACATCGCCCCGCTCGTGAAGTTCCTGCTCACCGACGGCTGGTGGATCAACGGGCAGACCGTGTTCGCCAACGGCGGCTACACCACCCGCTGATCCGACGGCCCGCACCGGTTCGGTCACCGGCACGGGCACGGGTACCGGCAGCCAGGGCTCCGGTCCAGGTCTGGACCCTTGCCGACTGCCCCCGAGTGGAAGCGGCCACGCCCTTCCGGGCGTGGCCTGCATCGTTTCGTCCGGGGGCCCGGGCCTGCCCTGCGGCTCACCCTGCGGCTCAGCCTGCGGCTCAGCGCAGGCCGGTGAACAGGTCCTTCTCGGGCAGCGTCGCGCCGGTGGTGTCGAGGACCCGGACGAACGTCTCCACGCCCATCAGCTCGGTGAACCGCTCCCGGCCCATCTTCAGGAAGAAGATGTTCTCGCCCTGGCTGGCGTGCGCGAGCAGCGCGTCGTACTTCTGCCCGCCGAAGGCGGTGGCGTCCACCCAGGTGGTGATCTCCTCGTCGGGCAGCCCGATCGGGGGCAGCTCCACGGCCTCCCCGGTGGGCTCCGGGTTGTCCCCGTCGCCCCCGTCGTTCCCGTCGGCGCCGAACTCGCGCATGAGCTCGCCGAAGCGCTGCATCATCGAGTGCGGCGCCGTGGTCCAGTACACCTTGGGCGTCAGGGCGGCCTGGGTGAGGGCGGCCATGGTGATGCGGTTGGCCTGGATGTGGTCGGGGTGGCCGTAGAAGCCGTTCTCGTCGTAGGTCACGACGACGTCGGGCCGGTAGTGGAGCATCAGGTCGGCGAGCCGGGCGGCGCCGTCGGCGACGGGGGTGCTCCAGAACGATCCCGGGGCGTCGTTGGCTGGCCAGCCCATCATCCCGGAGTCGCCGTAGCCGAGCAGTTCGAGGTGGTCGACCCCGAGGACCCGGCAGCTGGCTTCGAGTTCCTGGCGGCGCAGTTCGGCGACGGCGGCGGGGTCGTGGCCCTCCTCGCCCGGCTTGGCACCGCCGGGGCCGTCGCCGCAGGCACCGTCGGTACAGGTGACGAGGACGGTGCGGATGCCCTCGGCGGCGTAGCGGGCGAGGACGCCGCCGGTCGAGGTGGCCTCGTCGTCGGGGTGGGCGTGCACTGCCATCAGCGTCAGGGGCCGGTCGGCCATGGGTGTCGTCCTCCGGTCGGTCGGGTGTGGTCCGCCTCCCAGTCTGCGCCAGCGCCTCGGGCGGCTCGGGCCCGGGGGTGGTCGAGGCCGCCGGGCAGGTCGGCGGGGTAATGCCGCCGGGCGGTGCGCTCGGCCTCCCGGCCGCCACGCGGGGCTTCCGGGGTGTGGCCGGCGAGGTCAGCCGGTGGTGCAGTTGCCGGGTCGGCAGTCGCGCCAGGGGCCCCAGGCGCCGCCCGGGGCCTGCTCGGAGATCTGGGCGAACCACGAGGAGGCGTTCCACATGTGCGCGACCACCGTCAACGTCCCGTCGGCCGACTCGGTGACGGAGGAGGGGGTGGCGACCCCGGACGGCAGCGGACCGGATCCCAGGGCGGTCCAGGAGCCCCAGACACCGGGGGCGCTCTGCTGGTTGACGTACAACTGCGGGCTGCTTGAGCCCTGGTAGACCTCGAAGAAGGCCAGCGTGCCGTCCGCCCGCTGGAAGGCCACCGGCGCCCCGAAGAACCTCGGCACGCCCGCCCCGGCGGGGCCGAAGGGCTCGGGTGCCGACCACGGCCCGTCCGGGCCGGCCTGGTGCATCCGGACCAGGACCGACGACTGGTACCCGATGGTGAACACCTCCAGGGCGCCGTCGGCGTCCGCGGCGGCGGTGAGCACCTGGTTCTGGAAGTTGAGGTTCATGCCGTTGACCTGGCTCCAAGCGCCGAACAGGCCGCCGGGGGCGGACTGCGTCTGGTACCAGATGGTCTGTCCGGTGGCGTAGTCGGTCGAGAAGACCGCGAACCGTGCCTGGGTGCCGTCGGGACGGGTGACCGTGGTGGACTGCCTCTCGGTGCCCGGGGGCGTGGTGGTGTCCCGGGGCCGGTCCGCCGTCGACGACGCGGTCGCCGGTGCCTGTACCGGGGCCGGTGCCTGGGTCCGTGCCTGGGTCCGTGCCTGGGCCTGGGCCTGGGCGGATGGTGCGAGGAGGCCGACTGCGCCGATGAGTGCGGCGCAGACGGTCGCCGCCGCCGTGCGTCGCCGTGCGCTCCTGGGCATGGTTGGTCCCTGCCTTCTGATCGGTCTGCGGGGCCCGGCGCCGGGCAGTGGCGCGGGCCGTCGGCCATCCTGCCCACCAGGGCGACCGGTACGGGCGCCTACACCCGGAAATGGCCGGAACACGCGGGCGGGCCGCCGGGCCTGCGCGAGGCGGCCCGCGGCCTGCGGCTCCTGGCGACGGCACGTTGCGGCGCCGACCGGTCCGAACGACTGAACGGCTGAACGGCTGAACGGCTGAACGGCTGAACGGCTGAACGGCCGTCAGGAGACCGGGACCGGGTCCCGCCAGATGTCCAGCGGAACGGCGCGGACCGCGCGTCCGTCCGCGTCGAGGATCCGGCCCATCCGCTTCACGGTGCGCAGCGACACGCGGCGCTCGGCCACCCGCAGGTCGGGGAACCTGCGGGCGAGAGCGGTTTCCAGCCGCTGGACGTCGGCGAGGGAGCGCTGCCAGACGGAGAGCAGGAGGTTGTGCGGGCCGGTGACGGACACGCACAGCCGGACCTCGGGGAGTCTGGCGAGCTGGGGTCCGACCTCGTCGAGCCGGTCCGGGGGGAGGTCGGCCCGGAAGGTCGCCAGGACCGGCCGGCCGGCGTCGCGGGCGGCGATCTCGCAGCGGAAGCGGATCGCGTCGGAGGCGGCCAGCCGGTCGAGGCGCCGGCGCAGCGTGGACGGGCTGAGCCCGGTGGCGGCGGCCAGCTCGGCTTGGCCGAGGCGGCCGTCGACGCCCAGTCTGATGAGCAACTCCCGGTCTTCTTGCCGGACTTCAGCTCGTGCGCCGGACGAATTCCCGTAGCCCGCCGGGTGATCGTCGTGCAGTTCCACGCGCTGGGCGGGGTCCAGCGAGTCCAGTCGCCAGCGGATCCCCTCGGCGTAGAAGCCGGTCGCCAGGTGGACGCGGACGGCGTTGACCCCGGGGAGCGGGCCGAGCCGTTCGGCGGTGTACCGGGAGACCATCGCCAGGTCGGTGAAGGCCACGGTGACGACGAGGTCGCAGCCCTGGGCGAGGTGCTCGATGCTCATCACGTGCGGGTCCTCGGCCAGTTCGTCGGCGATCTGCCGGAGCCGGTCGGGAGCGCAGTCGAGGTCGAGGTAGGCGACGCACCCGCGGTCCTCGGGGTGCGGCAGGCCGTAGGCGGTCACCCAGGCGATCCCGGCCTGGGAGAGCCGGTGCCAGCGGCGGGCGGCGGTGACCGGGCTGATCCCGAGCGTCTGGCCGAGCAGTGACCAGGGTGCGCGGGGCCGCAGTTGCAGTGCGTTCACCAGGGCGAGGTCCAGCTCGTCCACCGTCACCTCGGCGCCGGTGACCTCGGTGCCGGTGACCTCGGTGCCGGTCACTGCCGGCTGCCGGTGGATTCGTTCATCGAAGGGCCTCCTGGTGGCGTGATCCTGCGAAATCGCGGGCAAATCCCGCCGAGAGATCCAGAATCACGGAACAAGATCGCTCTGCACAAGTTCCCGCCACGCGCGGGATCGACGGAGGTGCCCGTGTCCCTGCACGACGACGCTCTCGCTCTGGCCCCGGACCTGGTCCGGCTGCGCCACGACCTGCACCGGTTCCCGGAGCTGGGACTGACCCTGCCGCGCACCCAGGAGCGGGTGCTGCGGGCCCTGGACGGACTGCCGCTGGAGGTGAGCCAGGGCTCCGCGCTGAGCTCGGTCACCGCGGTGCTGCGCGGCGGCCGACCGGGGCCGGCGGTGCTGCTGCGCGGCGACATGGACGGCCTGCCGGTCGCCGAGAAGGTCCCGCTGCCGTTCGCCGCGGACAACGGAGCCATGCACGCCTGCGGACACGATCTGCACACCACCATGCTCGCGGGTGCCGCACACCTGCTGGCCGCACGGCGGGAACAGCTCCACGGGGACGTGGTCTTCATGTTCCAGCCGGGCGAGGAGGGGTGGGACGGAGCCGGAGCCATGCTGGCCGAGGGCGTCCTCGACGCGGCAGGCAGGCGCCCGGTCGCCGCCTACGCCCTGCACGTGTCGTCGGCCATGCGGCACGGGGAGTTCGGCTCCCGGCGCGGGCCGATCCTGGCCGCTTCCACTGCGCTGAACGTCACCGTCCACGGTGCGGGCGGCCACGGCTCGGTACCGCACCGGGCCAAGGACCCCATCCCGGCGGCCTGCGAGATGGTCACCGCCCTGCAGACCATGGTGACCCGCCGCTTCGACGTGTTCGATCCGGTGGTGGTCACCGTTGGGCTGATCCAGGCCGGCACCCAGCGCAACATCATCCCCGAGACCGCCTACTTCGAGGCGACCGTGCGCACCTTCTCCGCCGAGGCGCAGTCCAAGGCCGCCGACACCACGGTGGAGCTGGTCAAGGCCATCGCGGCCGCCCACGGCCTGCGGGCCGAGGTCGAGTACCTTCCCCAGTACCCGGTGACCGTGACCGACGGGGCCGAGACCGACTTCCTGGCGGACACCGTCCGGGAGGTCTTCGGCGAGGAGCGCTTCCAGTCGATGCCGAACCCGATGACCGGGTCGGAGGACTTCTCCCGGGTCCTGGACGCCGTGCCGGGATCGTTCGTGTGGCTCGGCGCCGCCCCGAAGGGGACCGACCCCGAGGACCTGCCGGTCAACCACTCGCCCTACGCGGAGTTCGACGACGCGGTGCTCCCCGACGGGGCCGCGCTCTACGCCGAACTCGCCACCCGCCGTCTCGCAGCCTGAGCCCGGCTGAACCCGTAATACGTAATTCGTACACCGAGGAAGGAACGATCAATCACATGACGGAACCGCGCGAGGTGGTCGAGCAGCAGCTCGCCGCCTACAACAGCCACGACATCGACGCCTTCGTCGCCACCTATGCCGAGGACGTCACGATCCACCGGGCCGACGGCACCCGACTTCAGGGCCGGCAGGCTCTGCGCGACAGGTACGCCGGACAGTTCGCCAAGGGCCGCTGCCGGGCGGAGATCGTGGGGCGGCTCAGCGAAGGCGACTGGGTGGTCGACCACGAAGTCGCCCACGGCCTGGCCGACGAGCCGGTCCGCGTCCTGGTGGCCTACCGGGTGCGCGAAGGCCTCATCGACCGCGTCGACTTCCTGGGCTGAACAGCGCAACAGCGCAGGCCCGTACGGTGGTCGCCGTCGTACGGCCGGTCCGCGCCCCGTCGGTGAACGGCCGTCAGAGGCCGGGGACGGCGTCCTTCGCGACGGTGTGCCAGTTGGTGACGATCGGCTTGTCGACCGGCGTGTCCCCGACGGGGATGCTGACCGGGTTGGGGTCGGCGTTGCCGATGCCCACGATGACGTCGGTGAACTGGACCGGCTGGTTGTCCTTGGTGGTCTTCGTCATGATGCCCGCGTACGCGACCTTGGCGCCGCTCAGGGTGATCGGTTCGCCGGTGGCCTGCTCGGCGTTGGCGGCCTCGATGCCGCGCGAGCCGAACGCGATGGTGGGGTGGGTGCCGGGGAGCGTGCAGGTGATGCCCGGCTTGGCCTTGGCCGTGATCAGGAGGTAGCCGCCGGCCTGGGACTCGGCCTTCGCGCCGAGGACCAGGTCGTTGGCGCCGCAGGCCTGGCCGTAGCCGCTCTTGTCGGCGGCGGGGGAGGAGGCCGCGGCGGGCGACTTCGGCGTGGAGGACGACTTCGGCGTGGAGGGCGACGTGGGCGCGGCGGCGGCCTTCGTCGGCGAGGCCCCGGTGGACGCGGGTGCGGCCCCGGTGGGCGCGGCGGCGGTGGCCGCGGGGCTGGCGGCGGTGGAGCCCGTGTCGCTGTTGTCCGGCCCGCAGGCCGTCGCGGTGGCGGCGAGCGCCGCGACGGCGGCGGCGGTGAGGGCGAGGCGGCGCGTGCGCATGAGGTCTCCCGATGTCGTTCGACCGGTGAGGTTCACCGGGTGTGATCACCGTAGGCGGGGGTCGTTCACAGGCAGGTGCGGGAAGTATCCCGATCCTGTCCCAGAAGCCGATGGGCCTTGTCCGCCGGACAGTTGACGGCTCACCCGCGCAGGGCGCCCGCGCCATGCCGTCGCCCCGGCGGGTGCCCTCACCCCCGGCGGGCCGAACCGCGTCCCCGACGCCGTGGTCGTCCGGTAGCCGCACCGCCCGGGCAGGCAGGGCCCCGCCTGCCCGGGAGGCAGTCTCAGACGCCGTCCTTGTGGCCGTTCGCGACGAGCAGCCGCTCCGTGCTCTTGTGGGCGGGGGCGGCCTCGGTGTTGCCGTCGTCGTGGAACATCCTGAGGTACTGGACGAGGGCGCTCACGCGGCGTTGTCACGTTGGTGGGGGCGTGGTCGCCTGCGGCTGGGTCAGGGCGTGCTGGGCCCGGTTCCGGGTCTGGTTCAGGCCGTGGCGGGCGGGGCGGCGGCGTGGGTGATCTGGTCCCAGATGGCGAACCGGATGATCATTTCGGTGCGGTGGCGGCCGGCTGTGAGGAGGTGGCGGCGGGGTCGGAAGTGGGGTGAGATGCCGCTGAACGCGGACAGGAACCGTTGGGCGGCGCCGGGTGAGCGGAAGTACTTCATGGCGCGTTCGCGTTGCCTGGTGGGTTGGTGGGAGTTCTCAGCCCGGTTGTTCAGGCCCTTGTGCGCGCGGTGTTCGACCGAGGCCATGAGCTCGCGGTGGGCGACGCCGTAGGAGCGGAGCTTGTCGGTGACCAGTACCCTCGGTACCCGACGCTGTTTCTTCATCAACTTGGACATGAAGCGCTTGGCGGCCTTCGCGTCCCGCCGGGACTGGACCAGGATGTCCAGGACGCTCCCGCGCTGGTCGACGGTGCGCCACAGATAGTGCCGCACCCCGTTGATCTTCATGAAGACCTCGTCGAGATGCCACTTGCCACCGGCCCGCGGCCGGCGCCCACGCAGCCCGTCGGCGTACGTCTGGCCGAACTTCAGGCACCAGCGGCGGATCGTCTCGTAGGAAACGATGACACGACGATGACACCGCGCTGGAGCATCAGCTCCTCGACCTCGCGGAAGCTCAGCGGGAAGCGGAAATACAGCCACACCGCATGGGAGATGATCTCCACCGGGTACCGGTGACCCCTGTACGACGGCGACCCGCTCTCCACGACAGACCACTCCCCGGCCAGACCAACGAAGATCATCTCACTCATCGGTCAACGTGACAGCACCGTGTCGAACGATCGGGTGGTCAGCCTGGGTGGCCGATGACCGGATTCTCACCACCCTCCGGCCGAATCCGGACGGGTGGGACACTTCGGCCAGCATGTTGACTGATTGTCATGTGTTCCCACATGGAACGTCGCGATACAAAGTGATCACCGGTGATCACCGATTGCACACCTGCACCCCACAAGGGATAGGGAACCCGATCATGAACTGGAACCGCTCCGCCGCCGTCGCCCTCGCCGCGGCCGCCTGCGTCACCCTCGCCCAGCCCGTCGCCGCCACGGCCGCCACCGGCACCCCGTCCGGCCCGTGGACCGCCCCGAACTGCACCCGGGTGACCGGCGACGGCGCCGTCACCTTCACCACCGACGGTGGCGCCACTCTTACGCCCACCAGCGGCACGCTCAAGCCGATCAGCTACACCCACGGCCTGATCGCACTGGACACTCCCAACACCCTACTCGCCACACACAACAACGAACTGCAGCGCTCCACCGACGCGGGCTGCAGCTGGACCAAGGCCGCCAACCTGGGCAGCGGCGCCGTCCGGCTGGTCGCCGGGGTCGGCAACCGGGCCTTCGGCTGGCAGCAGAACGCCTCCTACCTCGTGCGCGTCGACGGCACCGCCGTGACCACCCTCGCCTCGCCCACCGCGACGGTCGTCGGCGTCGGCACCGACCGCACCGACCCCGCGCACGTACGGGTGGCCGGGTCCGACGGCCGCCTCTACGACTCCCGCGACGGCGGCGCCAGCTGGACCGCCGCCGCCGGCCTGCCGTTCGGCGAGGACGCGCTCGTCTACTCCGTCGGTTTCGACCCCGCCGACCCCGGCCACGCCACAGCCGGCGCGATGGCCCGGGGCGGGGCGACCACCCGAGACGGCGGCGCCACCTGGACGCCCGTCACCGGCCTGTCCGCCACCGGCGGCGCGGCCAACCTCTTCCGGGCCGCCTACTCGCCCGCCGACCCCAACACGGTCTACGCCCTGGGCATCGACCTCGGGGAGACCACCCGCGAGGGCCGCCACCTCTTCCGCTCCACCGACGGCGGGCTGAGCTTCTCCCGCATCGTCGACAACACCGCCGACACCCAGCTCACCAACGGCACGCTGCTCGCGCCCAGCCCGACCGACGCCAATGTGCTCCACTTCGAGTACGGCACCTACTTCCAGGGCTACGGCACCGACCTGTTCCGCTACGACGCCGCCACCGGCCTGGTCAGCAAGACCCACAACACCCACGACGGCGTGTCCGCCATCGCCTTTAACCCCGCCCAGCCCGGCGTGATGTACCTGGGCCTGAAGGAGATCGAGGTCGACCCGCTCTCCTGATCCGGGAGACGTGACGCGGGCGGCGTAACCCCGAGCCCGTCCCGTCCGGCCACCGGACGGGACGGGCGCCCCGGGCCCGGACAGCGCCCGCGCCCAGGAGAAGGATGTCCGCAAGTGGGCCCGGCCAACGGGTAACCGCATCGTCAAGGCGCCGACGGAGCGATCAGCGGGAAGGCCGGCGACGATGAGCGGCCCGGCCTGACCGAGGCGCTCCAGTGGATCGCCGACGGCCAGGCGGACGGGATCCTGGCCCCGAACCTCGACAGGATCGCCCGCCAGCTCACAAACCAGGAGGCGATCCTGGCGGTGGTGTGGGCGCGAGGCGGACGGGTGTTCACCGCCGACTGCGGGGAGCATCTGCCCGATGGCGACGACGACCCGATGCGGACCTTCGTCCGGCAGGTGATGGGTGCGGCGGCACAGCTGGAGCGCGGCCTGATCGTGAAGCGACTGCGGGGCGGCCGGCGGGCGAAGGCGGAGGCGGGCGGATATGCGCACGGGGCGCCGGCGTACGGGCAACAGGCGGTGAAGAAGGAGTTGGTGGGCGCCGGGGTGCGGAAGATTGCCCGCCGGTTGAACGACGAGGGGGTGCCGTCGCAGCGCGGACGTCGGTGGCATCCGACGACGGTGGCCCGGCTGCTGGACGACGGGGCGCGGGAGGCTGCCCGCGAGGGTGCTGTCACGTTGACCGATGAGTGAGATGATCTTCGTTGGTCTGGCCGGGGAGTGGTCTGTCGTGGAGAGCGGGTCGCCGTCGTACAGGGGTCACCGGTACCCGGTGGAGATCATCTCCCATGCGGTGTGGCTGTATTTCCGCTTCCCGCTGAGCTTCCGCGAGGTCGAGGAGCTGATGCTCCAGCGCGGTGTCATCGTCGTGTCATCGTTTCCTACGAGACGATCCGCCGCTGGTGCCTGAAGTTCGGCCAGACGTACGCCGACGGGCTGCGTGGGCGCCGGCCGCGGGCCGGTGGCAAGTGGCATCTCGACGAGGTCTTCATGAAGATCAACGGGGTGCGGCACTACCTGTGGCGCGCCGTCGACCAGCGCGGGAGCGTCCTGGACATCCTGGTCCAGTCCCGGCGGGACGCGAAGGCCGCCAAGCGCTTCATGTCCAAGTTGATGAAGAAACAGCGTCGGGTACCGAGGGTACTGGTCACCGACAAGCTCCGCTCCTACGGCGTCGCCCACCGCGAGCTCATGGCCTCGGTCGAACACCGCGCGCACAAGGGCCTGAACAACCGGGCTGAGAACTCCCACCAACCCACCAGGCAACGCGAACGCGCCATGAAGTACTTCCGCTCACCCGGCGCCGCCCAACGGTTCCTGTCCGCGTTCAGCGGCATCTCACCCCACTTCCGACCCCGACACCACCTCCTCACAGCCGGCCGCCACCGCACCGAAATGATCATCCGGTTCGCCATCTGGGACCAGATCACCCACGCCGCCGCCCCGCCCGCCACGGCCTGAACCAGACCCGGAACCGGGCCCAGCACGCCCTGACCCAGCCGCAGGCGACCACGCCCCCACCAACGTGACAACGCCCTCCAGACGGTTCAAGTCCCTTACTGCGGCCAGGACATGCGTGGAGTCGGTGCGCTGTCGACCACCTGGGGCGACCAGTCCCAGCTCCATCAGTCGCTGCAGTAGCAGGTCCAGGACCTTCTCCTCCAGCCCGTGCGCCAGGATCCGGTCGCGGAACCCGGTCAGCACGGTGAAGTCGAACCCGGGGTCCGACAGCTCGACGCTGAGGAGATACTTCCAGTCGATCCTTGCGCGTGTGGCGTGAGCGGCCTGGCGGTCGGTCAGGTTCTCAGCGAACTGCAGGACGCAGACCAACGCCAACTGTCCCGGCGAGACCCCAGGACGGCCTCGGACACCGAAGGCGGACCTGAACACCTCGTCTTCGAATAGCGGGCCGAGCGCGTCCCGGACCCTCATCGCCAGACAGCCTTTGGGGAAGGCAGCGAGGGCCACCTGCCGTGTCACCTGCGGGACCTCTACCCCTGATCTCGACCCCATCGACACCACTCCACCCCGTTCCGCAGCCGAACGACGCACCCTGGACCAGACCGCTGAACAGCAATCCTTCCGTCCAGGACACACCCAGGTGCGAGATCGCGAAGGGTTCACCCAATTGGGCAACAGGGTCATCGAGGGGGGGTGAAATCCTCACCCCTCGTGTTGGAAGATCCGAAGCCGTCGAGTTTCCGGCGCGACATCCGCGACCACCCGGCCGTGGAACCCGTGAACCCGCCCCGTCGGCCGCCCACACACCGGGCACGGCACCGGATCATCCCGCGTCCGCGCCGACACCCGGATGACCTCGCCCTCGTCCGCCACCCCCTCGATGACGAGGGCCGACAGCCCCGAAAACACCACGCTCACAAGCTCGTTGACATCACGCACATCATGCCAACGACCGACGTCACCCTTCGTCACCACCGATTACGGGACAGAGCCTTTGGCTGTACAGACCCCATTCTGGCGGGGTGGAGGTCGAGGCCGGTGGCGTCCCGAGCGGTGGCGTCCTGCGCCGGCGGGTTAGGGGTGCGGGGGAAGCCCTGGGAGGAGGCGGCCGAGCCCCTGTGAGGACGCGTCCTCCGGGGCTGCGGGGGCGCGGGAGGAGAGTGGCGCCCGTCGCTCCGGAGGCAGGTACGCGGTGGGCAGGGGGCCTTCCAGGACGTCGCCGTCGAGGCGGACGCCCAGGTACGCCTGGACGCCCTCGGCCGCCTGCGTGGCCGTGGAGCGGTCCGGGAGCACCTGGACCGCGTCCCACAGCGGGTGGTCCGGGCCGCTGCGCAGCGTCGACGGGAAGCCCGCCTCGAAGGACTCGATCCGTACGCCGTCCCGGTAGCGTTCGAGGGTGGTCATGCCGTTGACGCTGTACAGCTGGACGGCCTCGGTGCCTGCCGACAGGCGTGAGAGCACGGCCTCCTTGAAGCCCTCGGGCTCGCCGCTCTCGTGGCAGAACGCCCACTCCCCGTCCCCGAGGACACCGGTGCGCAGGACGACGCCTCCCTCCGCGATCGGGAGGGTGGTGCGGGCCTGCTGCAGCGTCAGCTCCCGGACCGGTTCGGCGGCTGCCCCGTAGGCGTCGAGGACGTGTGCGGGGCCGCGGTGGCGGGCGAAGGTCAGGCACACGATGATGTCGTGCGCCCACCAGGGGTCCTGCGTGGTCATCGTCGCGATCCTCTTTCTGCTGGGCCGTTCGTTGTCGGGGCTCCGTGGCCGCGCCCGGGGGCCTGTCCCCCGGGCGCGGCCACGGTGTCGTTCGGGCCGGGACCCGTGGACGTCAGGTCGTCCAGGAGACGGTGAACGCCTCGGTGTCGATCAGGCGCTGCGTCTGGACGAAGCTGCCGTACTTCCCGCCGGCCGCCTTGTTGACCGGGAGCGGGACGTGGCCCCGCACGCACGACTCCTTGTACGTGACCGGGTGTCCGGTCGTCTCACGGAACGTCCAGTTGCCGTTGGTGAGTTGGGGGACGATCTCGGCGCACAGCCCGCCGTTCGTGCCGCCCTGGTACGTCCCGGCGAAGGGGAACTCGTCGCAGCTGTCCTCCGGGAACGCGACCGGGTCCAGCTGGGCGAACGGCACCGTGCTCTGCGCGCCGCAGGTGCGCTTGCGGTTCGGCTCGCTGTCGCCCTTCAGCCGCGTGAACTGCTTGGGCATGTTGGGCAGGTAGTTCAGTGCGAAGGCGTAGGTCGCGGCCGCCGCACCGTAGTCCGTCAGGGAGTAGGACAGGTCGGGCCGGACGTCGGCGTAGACGCATCCGGGCGAGCCCTTGCCCGGCTCGTGGACGGCGTTGTCGCAGCGGACCTTGCGCGGATTGGTCCAGTTGACGTTCGGCTGCAGGGGGATGGTGTTGTCCTGCGTGACGTACATGTGGTACTCGTTCGCCAGGGAGTCGACAGCCCCGACGGCGGGCGAGTCCGAGTACAGGACCGTACCCTGCGCCGACGTCCCGGGCGTCAGCGTACGGGCGCCCGCCCAGGGCTTGGCCGCGCCCATCTGGCAGGGCGCCGTACAGCTGGCGTCGAACGCGATGTTGAGGCTCGGCACGTTGCTGGTCGAGGACACCATGGTGACCGTCACCAGTTCGGTCCACATCGAGCTCGTGGCGCTCAGCGACATGCTCAGGTTGATCTTGAGCTGGGCCGAACCGATGGCGGTGTCCTTGTCGTCGCGCAGCGTGTAGGTCGTGGTCATGTCCTTCAGGCACGACCCGAACCGCTCGTACGACCAGTACCCCGCGCTGCCGATCGAGCACGCCCCGGCACCGTCCTGCGTGCTGCTGACGGCCTCGGAAACACTCCTACGACCCGCCGGGCCGTCGGCGACCTGCACGCACTCGGCCGCCGCACCCGCCTTCCCGGGCGCCGACCCCACGGCCACCTCCGTGCACTGAACCCCACCCGGCTCGGCCTTCACCGACAGGTCCTGCCGGTCCGCGGCGCTCACCGCCGTTCCCGGCCCCCCGATCCCCGGCAGACCCGCTGCCCCGGTGCCCGACTCGCCCGCGCCGTCGACCAGGGCGGGGTGTTCAGTGGTGTTCGGGCAGTTCGCCGACGCTCAGCGGCCGGCGGGGCGGACGGCCCCGCCATGGCCGAGGAGTTGGAGCGGGTCACGACCACTCCCGGGGCGGGCGGGATGGCGCTGGTCCCGTACCGCGAGGAAGGCATGGATACCGGCGTGCTGCCCGCCGACTACCTGGCGATCCTCAAGACCGTCACGGGGATCGAAGGAGCGGTCAAGGCCGGGGACGTGGCGCCAGCGCTCGGCAAGGGAGTGCAGTCGGCGCAGGTGGTCCGCACCGGTGCGGCGCGAAGCGTGTAACATGTCATCCATACGATGACAGGCACCCAGTCAGCGAAAGAGTGACGACATGGATACCCAGGACACCGGCGCGGCCGGGGTGGGGCCGGCCTCGTTCCTGGCCGCCGCCGCCGCGCTGGGCATGATGGACGCCGCCGCCCGCACCGCCCGCCACGCACCCCCGGACGACGCAGGACAAAGCGATCCGCAGCAGGCCCTTTCCGCACTCCTGCTGCTGCGCCACCTGCGCGAGGAGCTCGCCGACTGGGAGACCGGCCTGATCGAGACCGCCCGCGACGCCGGCGCCACCTGGGCCGACCTCGCCGAACCGCTGGGCGTCCAGAGCCGCCAGGCCGCCGAACGCCGCTACCTGCGCCTGCGTCCCAACGCTGATGCCGGCACCGAGGCGGGCAGCACCGGCGAGCAGCGCGTCCAGGCCACGCGCGACCAGCGCGCCGCCGACCGCGCGGTGACCACCTGGGCCCGCGACAACGCCGCCGACCTGCGCCGCCTCGCCGGACAGATCGGCGCCCTGGACGGCCTGAGCCCCCAAGCGGCCCCCGCCATAGATCGCCTCCTGGATGCACTCGGCCACCACGACCCCGCCCGTCTGCTTGCCCCGCTCGCCGAGACCCGGCCCCTCCTGGAGGCGAACCACCCGAAGATCACCGACCGCCTCGATCAGCTCACCGCCCGAGCCGACCAACTGCGCGCCGACAGCGACCGGCAGCGCCGCACACCGCCAGCCGACCCGTGACCGCCCCGGGGCACGCCGCTGTCGGTCCGCGACCCGCACGCTGTGGACCGGCTTACCGCCGTAAGCCTGCACGCGGCATCTGCCCCGGCACGCGGGGCGCGAGTTGACGCCCTGACGGCTACCGGCGTGCAGACCGCCCGAATCTTCCGGACCGTGACGGTCGCTCCGTCCCGACCCCAGCCGACTCCCATGACTCCAGCCGACCTGCAGCAGCTGCTCATCGAGCATGCTCTGGGCATACCGGGCATTACCGGTGCCGGCAAGCGTGACGACGACAGCCCCTACGGACTGACTGTGACCCTGGAGGGCGGCGGACAGGTGTGGTGGACCATCACCGGCGCCAGCGGCTCCGCGCCCACCATCACCACCGGCGACGGCGCCGAGAGCGTGGATGTGCCGGACCTCACGGGCTCGTCGGTTCCGGTGGACCTCGTCGAGCAGGCCCTGGTCGCCTCTGCCATCGCGGCTGGCGGCATCGTGCGCGTCGACCGGTACAGCACGCGCCCGGACCCGCCCGCGGTCCGCTACGGCGCGACGCTGGAGTGCCGCGACGGCTGGAAGCTCTTCCTGTCCTGTTACGGCACCGCCCGACCCGGCCACACTCGCCCCGAGCAGCCCTACCAGCCCCTCAGCCACATCTGAACACCCCCGGGGCCGGCCACGCAGAACGCTCGCCTGCCCCGGCTTGACCCGATCCGAACCCTCGAAGGAGACGCCTCCCGTGGCCAGTTCGACCCAGACGCTGGAGTTCCAGGCGGAGACCCGCCAGTTGCTGCAGCTGGTGATCCACTCGATCTACTCGAACAAGGACATCTTCCTGCGCGAGCTGATCTCCAACGCCTCCGACGCCCTCGACAAGCTCCGTCTGGAATCCCTCACCGACACCACCCTTGAGGCCCCCGACCCGCACATCATCCTGGAGGTCGACAAGGACGCCCGCACCCTGACGGTGCGGGACACTGGCATCGGCATGACCCGAGACGACGTCGTCGACCTGATCGGCACCATCGCCAAGTCCGGCACCGCCGGCCTGCTTGCGAAGATCAAGGAGGCGAAGGACGCGGACGCCGCGCAGCACCTGATCGGGCAGTTCGGCGTCGGCTTCTACTCCGCGTTCATGGTCGCCGACAAGGTCACCCTCCACACGCGTCGCGCCGGCACCGAGCAGGGCACCGTGTGGGAGTCCGACGGCGAGGGCACCTACACCATCGCGCCGGCCGACGGCCTGCCGGTGGGCACCTCGGTCATCCTGCACCTCAAGGCCGAGGACAGCGAGGACGGGCTGGGCGACTACCTGGCCCAGTGGAAGATCCGGCAGATCGTCAAGCAGTACTCGGACTTCATCCGCTGGCCCATCCGGATGGCCACCGAGCCCGTCAGTACCACTACCGACGACAGCGCCGACGCCGACGGTGGGGCTGCGGGCGAGCTGGAGACGCTGAACTCGATGAAGGCCCTGTGGGCCCGCCCGCGCAGCGAGGTGACCGAGGCCGAGTACAACGAGTTCTACCAGCAGATCAGCCATGACTGGCAGGCCCCGGCCGAGACCATCCACATGCGCGCCGAGGGCACCTTCGAGTACGAGGCGCTGCTTTTCATCCCTGCCCACGCCCCGTTCGACCTGTTCTCCCGCGACACCAGGCGGGGCGTGCAGCTTTACGTCAAGCGGGTGTTCATCATGGACGACTGCGACGCGCTGATGCCGAACTACCTGCGGTTCGTCAAGGGCGTGGTGGACGCCCACGACCTGTCGTTGAACGTCTCCCGCGAGATCCTGCAGCACGACCGCCAGATCACCGCCGTGCGCCGGCGCCTCGTCAAGAAGGTCCTCGGCGCTCTCAAGGACATGCAGACCAAGAACGGCGAGACCTACGCGAAGCTGTGGGAGCAGTTCGGCCGGGTCCTCAAGGAGGGCCTGATCGAGGACCGCGACAACACCGACGCGCTGTTGGAACTGGTCAGTGCCGCCTCGACAAATGATGCGGAGAAGCCGACCACGCTGCGCGAGTACGTTGCGCGGATGAAGGACGGCCAGGACACCATCTACTACCTGACCGGCGAGAACCGGGCGATGGTGGAGAACTCCCCGCACATGGAGGCCTTCACCGCCAAGGGCTATGAGGTCCTGATCCTCACCGACCCCGTCGACGAGGTCTGGACCGACCAGATTCCCGCCTTCGACGGCCACCGCTTCCAGTCCATCGCCAAGGGCCGGGTCGACCTCGACAACGACGCCGACGGGGAAGGCAGTGACGAGGCGAAGGCGGAGAAGGCCCAGCGCGAACAGGACTTCGCCCCCCTCCTCGCCTGGCTCCAGACCACCCTGGCCGAGCACGTCAAGCAGGTCCGACTCTCCACCCGCCTGACCACCTCCGCGGCGTGCCTGGTCGGCGACGCCCACGACTTGACCCCCACCCTGGAGAAGATGTACCGGGCCATGGGCCAGGAACTCCCCCAGGTCAAGCGCATCCTCGAACTCAACCCCACCCACCCCCTCATCACCGCCCTGCACCAGGCCCACCAGGCAGGAGCCGACAACCCGGCGCTCGCCGAAACCGCCGAACTCGTCCACGGCAGCGCCCTGCTCGCCGAAGGCGGCGACCTGCCCGACCCGGCCCGCTTCACACGCCTGCTGACCGACCGCCTCACCCGCGCCCTGTAACCCCCGCCGGGGTGCGGCCCGCCGTACAACCGACCAGCCCGGCCGGCCGCACCCCGCACCGCGCTCGGCCATTCCCGCCCGGCACACGCCGCAGGGAAGGGCCTGGGGCGCCGCACCCGAGCCGCATCGAACCGAGCGTCCCGCCGGAGTCGACCCTGGCCCCGGTGGGACGCGTGCGCAGCGCCCGGTTCGGCATCCACGCCCCTGCGGCACCGCCGCCATCACCCGCTTCGGCAGCCGGAAACGAACGCCGGCCACCCGGCGGTCGCCCGACCAAGGCGACAGAAGCGTGTACCAGTACACCGACCGCAAGAACCGCACCCTGGCCGATCGCGTCAACGAAGCCGCCGATCGCCGCCTCGACCAGGGCACCGAGCAGGACAAAGGTGCCGCGACCGCCCTGCTGGCCGACATGCTCCACGCCGCCTCCCAGCACGGCGTCACCCTCGACACCTTCGACTGGGTCACCGACCTGCCCGGAAACTGCTACGCCGCCGTCGTCTCCCCTCTGCACGCGCGAACCACCCAAGGGGCCACGGCCAGCTGAACGCGACGAGCCGGGTTACGCCTCACCGACCCCTTTCACCGACGCTGCTGGCCGGCAACCGGCGGTTCGTCGCCGGAGCTTCGGAGCACCCGAACCAGGACGGCGCCCGCCGCACCGAGACCGCACCCGCCCAGAGTCCGTTCGCGGTGCTGTTCGGCTGCTCGGACTCCCGGCTGGCCGCCGAGATCATCTTCGACCGGGGGCTGGGCGACCCGTTCGTGGTCCGCACCGCCGGGCACGTCCTGGGGCCGGAGGTTCTGGGCAGCATCGAGTACGGGGTGAGCGTGCTCGGCTCGCCGCTGGTCGTGGTGCTCGGCCACGACGCGTGCGGCGCGGTAGCGGCCACCCGCGCCGCCATCGCCGACGGCACCGCCCACCTGGTCACCGCCCGCGGCCTCGACCTGCCCGCCGACTCGGTGGCCCGACCCGGTTGATCAGCGTTCCTCCAGGTCCGGCACGACCTTGCGCAGCTGTTCGGCGCTGACCGCGCCCGCGCGCAGGAGTACGGGGGACTGGCCGGTGATGTCCACGATCGAGGACGGCACGGCCGCCGGCGTCGGGCCCCCGTCCAGGTAGACGGCCACCGCCTCACCGAGCATGCCGCGTGCGGCGTCGCAGTCCTGCGGCGACGGCTTGCCGGTCAGGTTGGCGCTGGAGACGGCCAGCGGCCCGGTCTCCACCAGCAGGTCGATGGCGACCGCGTGTGCGGGCATCCGTACCGCCACGGTCCCGTGCGTCTCGCCGAGATCCCAAACGAGCGACGGCTTGTGGCGGGCGACCAGGGTCAGCCCACCCGGCCAGAACACCTCCATGAGCTCTCGCGCGCGCTGAGGCAGGTCGTCGACCAGGAGATCCAGATCGCCCGGCGAGCCGACCAGCACGGGGGAGGGCATGTTCCGGCCTCGGCCCTTGGTACCGAGGAGCCGGGCGACGGCCTCAGGGCTGAAGGCATCGGCACCCACCCCGTAGACGGTGTCGGTGGGCAGCACCACGATCTCACCCCGCCGCACCGCCGAGACGGCCTCGCGCAAGCCCGTGGCACGCTCGAAGGCATCCGAGCAGTCGAAGCGACCGGACATCGCAGTTCTCCCATCGAACGGGCTCGCCCCGCACCCTTCGTCCGCGCCGATGAGCCGACACGGCTAACGCCGGTCACAGTACCCGGCGCAACCGGCCCCTGGCGCGAAGGCTCTGCCCCTGCGCCAGCCGACACGGCCCACGGCACCGCCTTTCCTAACCACGGGTGCCCTGAGGCCATCCAAGTGCCCGGCGATACTGCCATCGCCCCGCCTGGGACCAGCTGAAATCCCTTGCGCTGAGAACCACCGCGTCAAGCGACTCCCGGAACGCCTGGCCACACCCGTTCAGCCCGGGCCACTGCCCGGGCTGAACCTCGGCGCTACCGCCGGCCTCCACCGGTCGCGCCCGCCGCTACTGCACCGACTGGTGTGGCCACAGGGCACCGAGACTGCCGGCGGGGGTGGCTGCCCAAGCCGGCGATTGCCGCGTCACCTGCCCGTGTCCCACGCCGCGACAGCGTGGAACACGCACGCAGAGCACTCCGCCTCATCCCGGCCGCCTCGCCAACGCCAGGAGTGGGGTGGGGGTGTCCAGCCAGGCAGGACAAGGGTGAAGTCGGCGGCTCCGCTCGGTCGTGGCATCAGATCGCGGCGTATCGCCGGGAGTCTCGGGAGCGGTGGTTCTCCCTGTCGTACACGGGTACCCGGACCGCTTCCTGGCGGCCTCCGGGGCGTGTCGCGGTGCGTTCGGGACGGTAGGTGCGTGCCGGTGGCCAACCGGGTCGGAGGGGTTCTGCGTGGGCGCTCGCGCTGGTTGCTTCGGTGGGATGGTCGGAGCCTCTGGGGGCGTGGGGAAGGCATGCGGGGGCCAGGGCCCGTGGGCCAGGTCGTGGTGGAGGGTGTCGAGTCTGGCCAGGCAGGCGTCGATGGTGGCGATGGCGTCGCCGCTCTGTTCCTGGATCCGGCGCTCGATGGCGGCCAGCCGGTCTTCGATGTGCTGCCAGCGGTCTTCGGCAGCGGCGAGGGGGTCAGGTGCGTCGTCGGTCGCTGTCATGGCGGAGGCGGTCCTTGCGGTCGGTGAGGTCGTCGAGGCGGGCGGCGAGGTCGGGATGGGCGGCGGTGAGGTAGGGACGCATGCCGGCGAGGAGCGCTATCAGGTCGGCCGGATCCGTGGCGCCGAGGGCGCTGGTGAGCGCGGCCAGGGCGGGACGGGCCCCTCGTCCGATGCGTCGGCGCCGGGCCGGGTGTCCGGGGCGGTGTTCCGCGCGGTGCGGACGGCGTCGTCGATGGCGGCGAGCGCGGCGGCGGCAGCGAGGAAGGACGCCGGTCCCGTGGATGGGCCGCCGCCGGTGGCGGGTACGTCGGGCCGCTTTCCCATGGATGTCATTCCTTCGGCGACTTCGCTGTTTGTCATTGGATGGATGACATGCTAGAACAGACTCAGGTGAAACGCACTGGCACCCATTCGATCAGTGGAGGTGTTTCGTGATGCTGATGCGCACCGACCCGTTCCGCGAACTGGACCGCCTGACCCAGCAGTTCCTCAGCACGACCGGCACGTGGTCGCGGCCGGCCCCGATGCCGCTGGACGCCTGCCGCGTGGGCGACGAGTACGTGATCTGCTTCGACTTGCCCGGGGTGGACCCGGAGGCGATCGACGTCGACGTCGAGCGGAACATGCTGACCGTCAGGGCCGAACGCCGCCCCCGCCACCAAGGCGACGACGTGAAGTGGGAGCTGTCCGAGCGCCCGCTCGGCGTGTTCTCCCGCCAGGTCATGCTCTCCGACACCCTCGACCCCACGGGGATCAGCGCCGACTACGACGCCGGCGTGCTGACGCTGAAGATCCCGGTCGCGGAGAAGGCCAAGCCCCGCAAGGTCGAGATCAGCCACAGCGGCAGCCGCAAACAGATCCAGGCCTGACCGGATCCCCGGACCGCCGTCCCGCACCGCCGACCCCCGGGCCCTGCGGGACGGCCCCCCGCCGGCTCCACCACCCGGCCCGGCCGCCCCGGCACACCACGCCGTGCGGGCCGGGCCGACGGAGGGAGACCGCCACGCGACGACCAGGGTCACGAACCCTTAGCGCTGCGGGCGTGCGGCGGGATCGGCCTTGACACCGCCCCGCGCTGCGCCGTGCCGTGACCGCCGCGCTCGGGGCACATCGGGAGGTGGTGCTCGATCCGCCGGAGGTGACGTTCATGGACTGCGCGGGCCCGGGGCGCTCCTGTCCATGCCCGCAACCAGGCCGACTGGTGCGGCAGCCAGCTGGTCCTGCGAGGGGCCGGCCGCCGCGTGGTCCGGCTGGGCAAGCTCATCGGTCTGCACCGGCGCCTGGTCGCCGAGCCCTGACCGGGCGTCGACGGCGTTCACGCCGACGCCCCGGAACGGAGGGAGAGGAACCGTGGCTCTTCGATGGGAGGCGTTCCTGGAAGAGGTCTGGGAACGCGGTGAGTACGACACACCCCGGGAGGCCGAGCGGGCGGCGCGCGTCGTCCTGGCCCTGCTCGGCGCCCACCTGGTCGGCAACGTGCGCGCCGAACTGGCAGCCCGCCTGCCCGAGACCTTCGCCCTGATCCTGCTCAACCCGCTGCAGGCCGCCGAGCCGCTCAACCCCGAGCGGTTCGCACGCGCGACCGCGGCCTGGATCGAGGGCGCCACCGAGACCACCGCCCTGTGGGACATCGGCGCCGTTCTGTCCACCGTGGCCGACGCGGCCGGCGACGATCTCACCGAGCGCGTCCTGCTCCAACTGCCGCCCGGCTACGACCTCCTGTTCGGCCGCCCCCGGCCCGGCCAGCGCCCCTGAACACCAGCCTCACCGCCGCCCGCTGGGACGTCTCCTCCGTCCTGGCCGCTCTCGCCGACCTCGCCGGCGGCCACTGACCGCCTCCTCGCCGGCCTTCCCCGCGGCTACGCGCTGCTGTGCGGCCACGCCGACCTCACGATCGCTGTTTGACCCGGGCGGCACTACCAGCGCCGGCCGCCCGCCATCCAGCGTGGCAGGGCGGTCGGCGCCGGGCCGTCAATCCGGCCGGCGGCGGCCACAGGAGCACAGGCCGACGACGCAGGACCGCCACCGCCGGGTGCCGGTTCGAATCCGGCGCGACGCCGGTGCACTCGCGACATCGACCTCGGCCGGGCGTGCAAGGACGATCAGGACGATGCCGCCGGTCCGTGAGAGGGGGAAGATGCCGGCGTGCAGCCAGCCGCGCATCCTCGGTTTCGGTGCTGCCTCCGCGCACTGCGCGCCGTCGGCCGGGTCGGTGGCTGCCTGCCGGCCCGTCGTGCCGGCGGGCGGATCAACCGCGGCGGTGTGGAGGGTGCCGGACGTGGCGCCGGGGCCGAGCCGGGACTTTCCTCCATGTCCCGGCGGCTGGGTGTCTTCGGCGATCATGCGTTTATTTCAGGAAAGACGGATGATGTGCGGCCGACGCCCACACCTCATTCCGACAACGGCTACCGACCACGGCGAGGGCGTCGACGATGGTCGGCACCGGTCGGGTGGAGGAGCCGAGTCCCGGTTCTCAGCGATGCTGCCACAGGCGGTGAAGTTCAGCGATGGCGGCTTCGAGGTGGTCGGCGAGGGCGAGGTCGTCGCCGGGCAGGGTTCGTTCCAGCCTTTGCGCGACGGCGCGGTGCAGCTGCAGTGACTCGCTGTGCGCGTCGGTGAGGAGGACCGACAGGAGCGGCTCCCCAGCGGCTGTCAGCTGGTCCACCAGGGCGAGCACCTGGATCTTCTGCGCCTGGCTGAGCGCGGGGAGCAGCTTGTGCCCGGTTCTCTCGTGCAGAGCGTTCCACGAGATGGTCTTCTGCTCGCGGGCGGTCTTTCTCAGTGCGCCGCGGACGGCGTTCGCGACGCCTGCCATGGGGCTGTTCTTCGCGGCGTTCCACCATGCCTGCGGGGTGGGATCGGGTGCCAGGGGCGCCGGCACCCGCTGGCCCGCCGGGGAGGCCTCGGGTGGCCCGATCGGTCGACGGGGTTCTTCGCCGGGGGGGGGGGCGGGGGAGCGGCTGGGAGGGGTTTCCCTGCGCGTGCCTGCATGTTGCTCTCGTATGCGGGCCGAGAGGCCTTCAGCTTCGCGGGGTCGACACCTGTGGGTGTGTCATCGGCGCCCGCCCTGCCGGGAGTGACAGGCTGGGTACCACGTTTCTCCATCCTTGACCTCTTCATGCTCCAGACGGTGACTTGTGATCATTGTGCACACTGGCCGCCGGGCCGTCTCTCCCACCCTCAGCTCGCAGGTGCACCGCGATCGCCTGACGGCGCACGAGCGTCAAGACTTCTGCCGTGCCGTCACCCGCGAGCAGCAGCTCCGAGGGCGATGTGCCACACGCCCCGCTTCCGCCCCGCCGTCGGGACGCGGAGCCTGGTAGAGTCTGGCGAGTTGCAGTTGTGGTCCCATGAACTCTGGTATGCGCCTGCTGGTTTGTGACGGCTGGGCGCATTTTCGTTTTCCCGGGTCTTCCCCTGGGCGGGCCGTCATCACCGCGACTCGGATCTGCGCACGCTGCCGGATCCGGATCAGTCCCTTGAAGGAGACAGTTTCTTTATGGCTAATGGCACCGTGAAGTGGTTCAACGCGGAAAAGGGCTTCGGCTTCATCGAGCAGGACGGCGGCGGCCCGGACGTCTTCGCCCACTACTCGAACATCAACGCCAACGGCTTCCGTGAGCTGCTCGAGGGCCAGAAGGTCGAGTTCGACGTCACGCAGGGCCAGAAGGGCCCGCAGGCCGAGAACATCCGTCCGCTGTAGTTTCGCCGGGCACCCGCCTGGCAGCGAGTGGCCCGCACCGCGTACACGCCCGGTGCGGGCCACTCGCCCTTGCCATGGCACCTTCCCGGCCGCTCAGGCCCGGGCTCCGACCCGGTACGCGCCGAGCGCACGTCTCCCAGACACCGTCCGCACCCGGACCCGGCACGGTGGGCGCTGCGCTCCGAGCCACTGCACTCACGCCGGACGCCGACTCCCGCTCCGCGCGAGTCCTTCCCACCGACCCACATGTCACATTCCTGGCCCGTCACCTGCGATCTCCCGCGCCCCGCGCCGCGGAGATTCCCCAAGACGTGTCGTCCGAGAAGGGTTCTTCGCATTCCCATTACCGACCGCTACCCGCACCAAGTCGCTGCCTCGAGGCCGCTGCCCGCAAGCACTCCCAGGCGATCCCCCGCCGGCCGCACCCCCGCGACGCACCTGCAGCCGATGCCGCCTCAATCATCCTCCGCGCCAGACGGGTTCGCCCAGCGCGCCTCGCACGCGCTCACCCGCCGCGCCTATGCCTTCCGGCTTCGGCTCGCCCTGGTGGTGGGCGGCATGTCGATCGACCGCCGGGCACCGAGCCGCAGAAGCGCCGCATCGTTGACGCCGCCGCCGGACATGGTGCTCCTGCCGCTCTGAGGCAGGCAAGGACCCGCGCCTCTCCCTGTCTCGCCGGGGAGCCGCGCACGGCAGGGCACCGGCCCGCACAGGCCGGCCGCCCGAGCCTGCCGGCCAATACCCGCCCGGCATGGCCGGCCAAGCGACCTCGGCCGTTCACGCTCCCGGAGCCCGACCCGCCCGACCCGCCCGACCCGCCCGACCAAGGGACGTTCAATGCCGTTCGAGATCACGCACGCGACCGCCCCGACGCCCGGCGGCGTCAGCGAGGCCGCCGTCGTCACCGGGCCGGCGTTCGCCTTCGTCCTGGACGGCGCCACCGCCACCGGAGCCACGACGGGCTGCGCCCACGATGTCACCTGGTACGTCGAGCAGTTGGCGGGTCTCCTCTGCGCGCAACTGCTCACGCAGGGCCCGGCCGGCCTGCGGGAGATCCTGCGCACCGCCCTGACCGCGCTGGTCGGGAAGCACAGCCAGACCTGTGACATGACGAACGCGGACAGTCCCTCCTCGACCGTCGCGGTGGTCCGTGAGCGCAGCGGCAGCCTGGACGTCCTGGTGCTCGGCCACTCGCCCGTGGCGCTGCACCGGACCAACGGAGCGGTCGAGGTGATCGTCGACGACCGGGCGGCGTATCTGGACTCGTATACGGAGGAAGCCGTACGCGGCTACCGCAACAGCGCTGCCGCCGGTGGGTTCTGGGTGGCCGGTGCGAAACCCGAGGCCGCCGACCAGGCGCTGACGGCCAGTATCCCGTTGTCGCAGATCCACCAGCTCGCCGTCCTGTCCGAGGGCGCTGCCCGCCTTCCGGAGCGGTACGGCTGGAGTTGGCCGCGCTTCATGGCCGAGCTGTCCGATTCCGGACCCGGCCAGATCATCGCCGTGACACGCGAAGCCGAGACCGGCACTGCGGCCGGGGCATTCCGAGGCAGGACCCACGACACCGCCGCCATCGTTCTGTGCCGACCGGCCCAGACGGCGCACGCGACACAGACGAGCGTCGAGACCAGATCCTGAGCAGTTGCCGCAACCCCGGCGATGGACACCGACAGACATGAGTGCGCGTTCCTAGGTGGGGTTCCCCGAGGTACGGAAGGTTGCCGGAGATGGCCTGATGGGCCATGAGAAGGGAATGATCTTGCTCCGCTTGGACGGACACCATCGTTGTGGTGGCCGGGCTGAGGGGACGGTCACGCACTCAGCGCGACTGCGGTCGTTGAGGCTGCTGTGCAGCCTTCGTACGTCGTACCAGCTCTCGATCCACTCGAAGATCGCAGTCCGGCCGCTGCCCGGCTGAGCCGATCCGGTCGCTGGCCAACTCCCTTTCGAAGGCGGTGAAGAAGGACTTGGCAAGGGCATGGTCCGATGCAGCCGACCTGGAACCGAGATGACCGGGTGGCCCTTCGGGCACCGCTGGTGGGAGGCGGTGGGCAGGGCGTCGGCGACGAGCTCGGTCCGCAGGTGGTCGCCGGTGGCCCATCCGACGACCAAGCGGCAGGGATGTCGATGACGGGGCCGGATGACAGGAGTGTCCGTCAAAGCGGATCAGGCGCACGCCACGTCACGCCCCGCTCAACGCTCAACGACTCCCTGGTGCGGGGACGTAGGATGCCACGCCGGACGGCTATGTGGCCTGCCGTCGCGATCAGGTGTCGGAGTAGCTGAGGTCGCCGATGGTCCAGCTGCTGATGTCTTCGATGGCGATGCGGTACATGCCGCCGGTGTGGGGCAGTCCGAAGTCGCCCTGAAGGATCTTCGCCCGGTGGAGATGCAGGTGGGTCGGCCGTGCGGGCGGGCCGTCGGCGGGCGGGGCGAAGAGGGCGGCGAACGGCTTCAGGTGCTCCGAGGCCTGGAGGACCTCCGCCACCCGCTCCCACCACAGGGTCACCGGCGCGAGCCTGCCGGTGATCACCGCTCCGGGGACCACGACGGTCAGGGACATCTGGTTGCTGTGCTCGGACTCGACCATCGCGGCGATGTCGACGAGCAGCCCGTCAGGGTTCGACATGCCCCCAAGAATAGGACATGGCATCCATGGCCCAAGGGCCTGGGCGGCGGCCGTGGCGGCCACGGGCCTCGCGTCGGCTGCGCGGCCGGGGGCTACGCGGCGGCGCTCTGACGTGCCGGTCGGCTGCGCCGTGGTGCGGGGCAGATGGGAGCAGCCGTGGGGGCCGGGGCATCGCCTGGATCGTGTGGGCCGGTGGTGACGAGGAGGTCGGTTCCGAGGGTGGTGACGGTGAAGCCCGAGGCGCCGAGGACTTCCGGCAGGGCGAGTACGAGTGCGTTGCGGATGCCGCGGAACTCGGTGCGCCCGGCGGCATCGGCGGGATGCGGACAGGCCTGGAGGGTGGGTCCGATCAGGTCCTGGCCGGGACTCCATGCCAGCACCAGGCCGGTGCCTGGACGCTGCTGGGCGGAGAGCCCGGTGGCCTGGGGCGGTGCCGGCTCGAACCCTCGGAGGGAGAGCACTGCGCGGACGGACTCGAACAGGTGTTTGTCATCCACGCGCGGGGTTTATCGCCCGCCCGGCCCGCTGCCGGCGCCAAAGGCGGCTCGTCGCGTGTCTTTCCGGCCATTGCAGGTGAGGCTCCGGGCCGGACCGGTGGGCGCCGTTCGGCCCGGCCGGGGTGTGTGTCTCCCTGGGAGGCGTGTCGGCGCGCGCTGTCCGGGGACGCACCCTGTGCGCTGCGGTGTTCCCGGCTGGGAGCCGCGGGCGTCCTGGGTCAGAGTTTGAACATCGCGGTGTAGGGCTGGGTGATGCGTTCCAGTCGCGATCCGAAGTCGACGAGGACCGCGATGTCGCTGTCGCCTTCGACCCCGATGGCCCGGCCGAGGCCGTAGGTGTCGTGGGTGACGCGGTCGCCGACGGCGAAGTGCTTGCGCGGCGCTTCGATCCGGGCTTTGAAGGGACTGGTGGGCAGGATGCGGCGAACTGCTACGGATTTCGTCATCCCCTGCAGTATGCGCTGAAAATCGCGGGAGCGGGCCTTTTTCGGCGTATTCGATTTCGGAGCTGCGGCAAGAATTTCGTGCACGCTGCCCGCAATGATCACCGGTGGCGCCGGTGGGCACGGTGCGGGGCCGGTGTGGCAGGGCGGGCGGCTCGGGGACTGCGCGACCCGCCCGTCCGGGGAAGCCGGGCAGCGGGCTCCGAAGGCCCTGCAGCTGGTGCCCGACCAGGCTGCCAATCAGGCGTGTTGACGGTCCTGCGGTCTCGTGGTCGGCGGCGCCCGGCGCGAGGCGCCGCAGAACCGGGGGTGGAATGTTCGCCCGTGGCGGGCCCGGGCCTGCTAGAGTTTCCTTAGTTGCAGTAGTGGTTCCCATGAACTTTGTGTGCGCCTGCTGATGTTTCGCAGGCGCCTTTTTGTTTCCCGACTCTTCCCCGGGCGGGTGCTCATCGCGGCGACTCGAAGCGCGCACTGTGCGTGCTTCGGACGGTCCCTTGAAGGAGATTTCTTTATGGCTAATGGCACTGTGAAGTGGTTCAACGCGGAAAAGGGCTTCGGCTTCATCGAGCAGGACGGTGGCGGCGCTGACGTCTTCGCCCACTACTCGAACATCAACGCCAATGGCTTCCGTGAGCTGCTCGAGGGCCAGAAGGTCGAGTTCGACGTCACGCAGGGTCAGAAGGGCCCGCAGGCCGAGAACATTCGTCCGCTGTAGTTTTTCTGCCACGGCACCCGCCTGGTAGCGAGGGGCCCGCACCGCGTACATGATGCCCGGTGCGGGCCCCTCGGCATTGCGCCACGACGCACATTCCCGGCCGTTTCCGGCCCCCTGGCTCCGCCACCGGCGGCCATCCCCACGCGAGACGCCCAGCGCCGCGTCCGGATCGCCGCCCTGCCGTGACAGCTCACGGTTCGAGGTCGTTCGCTCCCGCCCCGCGCGGTGAGCGCCGACCTGAGGTGACGTGCCGCACGGTTTCACCGTCCACGCCCCGCACCACACTTTCGGCCCGTCCCCTCGCGATCTCCTGCCGGCGCCCCGCGCTGCGGAGCTGCCTCGCGACGTGCCGCCCCAGGAAGGTTTCGCATGAACCGCTCCAGCCGCTCCTCGTACCAGAACGCCAACTCCCGCACCTCGACCTCCTCCCGCTCCGGCGCCGCCTACGGATCCCGCTCCGGCGGCAGCTCCTTCTACGGCGACCGGCCCTCCGGCGGCGGCCGACACTCGTCCGGCCGGACGAGTCGTCAGGGAGGCTCCGTTCAGGGCGAGTTCGCGATGCCGGTGAGCACCACTCCGGCACTGCCGGCCGTCGAGGCGTTCGACGAACTGGACATGCCTAAGGCGCTGCTGTCGGTGCTGACCCGCCAGGGCGTCACCACGCCGTTCCCGATCCAGGCCGCGACGCTGCCGAACTCGCTCGCCGGCCGCGACGTCCTCGGACGTGGCCGCACCGGTTCGGGCAAGACCATCGCGTTCGGCCTCGCGGTGCTGGGCCGCACCGCCGGGCGGCGCGCCGAGGCGCGCCGCCCGCTGGCGCTGGTCCTGGTCCCCACCCGTGAGCTGGCGCAGCAGGTGACCGACGCGCTGACGCCGTTCGCCCACGCGGTGCGCCTGCGCATGGCGACCGTGGTCGGCGGGATGTCGATCGGCCGCCAGGCCCACGCCCTGAACCAGGGGGCCGAGGTCGTGGTCGCCACCCCCGGGCGGCTCAAGGACCTGATCCAGCGCGGCGACTGCCAACTGGACGGGGTCGGCATCACGGTGCTCGACGAGGCCGACCAGATGGCCGACATGGGCTTCCTGCCGCAGGTCACCGAACTGCTCGACCAGGTCGCCGAAGGCGGGCAGACGATGCTGTTCTCGGCCACCCTGGACCGCAACGTCGACCGCCTGGTGCGGCGCTTCCTCAAGGACCCGGTCACCCACTCGGTCGACCCGTCCGCCGGGGCGGTCAGCACGATGGAGCACCACGTGCTCCACGTTCAGAACTTCGACAAGGACGCCACGATCGCGCACATCGCCTCGCGCGACGGCGGGGTGATCATGTTCATCGACACCAAGCACGGCGCCGACGCGCTGGTCGAGGACCTGCTCGCCAACGGGGTGAAGGCGGCGGCCCTGCACGGCGGCAAGTCCCAGCCTCAGCGCACCCGCACCCTCGAGCAGTTCCGCACCGGCCAGGTCACCGCGCTGATCGCCACCAACGTCGCCGCCCGGGGCATCCACGTCGACGGGCTCGACCTGGTCGTCAACCTCGACCCGCCGAACGACCACAAGGACTACCTGCACCGCGGTGGCCGCACGGCCCGGGCGGGCGAGTCCGGCACCGTCGTCACCCTCGTGCTGCCGAACCAGCGCCGCGAGATGGCCCGCATGATGACCACCGCCGCCATCACCCCCGTCACCACCAGGGTCCTCGCCGGCGACGAGGACCTGGCCCGCATCACCGGCGCCCGCGTGCCCACCGGCATCCCCACCGTGATCGCGGCCCCCGTCGTCGAGCGCCCGCGCCGCAGCACCTCCACGAGCCGCAACCGCCGCAGGCGCCCCGCCCTCACCGTCGGCGCCACCGGCGCGGCCGCCGTGGGCCGGGTCGGCCAGGGTTCCTCCGGCCGCCGCCGGGCACCTCGCCGCGTCGCCCTCGCCGCCTAGCAAGCAGACGTGGGTCCGGACCGCCGCCGCGGTCCGGGCCCGCCCCCGGCGGACCTCCGTCGGCCGTCCCACCGTCGTCAGCGCCCACTACCGCCGGCCCCGGCGGAAGCGACCCCAAAGGAGTCCGCCCATGACCCTCACCCTCGAACGCACCGCCGCCACCACGGTCCGCGACCTCATGACCCACCCCGAACTCCAGATCAGCGACGACGTCATGCTCGACGTGGCGATCCACATCCTGCACGGCTCCGGCGCCGACCACCTCCTGGTCCGCGACGACGACGGCCGCTGCGCGGGCCTCCTGACCCGGCGCCACCTCGCCCCGTTCCAGGCCAGCTCCCGGACCACCGCACGGACCCCTGTACGCGACATCGTCCTCGACCGCGCCCCGTACGCCACCCCCGACATGCCCGCCGCCACCGCGGCAGCCGCCATGCGTGCCCGCGGCCTGGCCGTGTGGCCGGTCGTCGACCACGACGGCCACGCCATCGGCCTGCTCAGCCTCTGAACCCGCCTGCCGGCACGCGCCCGCGCTCATCGGCCCAACGACGGCGTCGTTCATGCCCACGACGCCACCCAACCCGGCACCCACCGGTTGACCGCCGCGCCCCCTTCCCACCGGCTCGGTCCTGTGCTGCCTACCCCAGGACCCTGCGCTGTGCTGCACGAGCCGGGTATCCCCGCCGCTGCGAGGCTCACACCACCCGGATGTGGCTGACGGTGTCTTGCCAGTCGTGGCTCCTCAGGAGTGGCCGTCCGGTTCTCCTGGCGCCCTGACCGCTGATTGAGATCTGCCTCCTGATCGCTGTTCACGGAGCTGACGGCGGGGTGTTCCTCGGGCCGGGGAGAGTGCTGGTTT
Organism: Kitasatospora sp. NPDC087271; assembly: GCF_044744605.1. Classification (NCBI taxonomy): domain Bacteria; kingdom Bacillati; phylum Actinomycetota; class Actinomycetes; order Kitasatosporales; family Streptomycetaceae; genus Kitasatospora; species Kitasatospora sp. NPDC087271. Next base: position 308,350 of record NZ_JBIUYQ010000003.1, on the reverse strand, counting down.
CGGCGTGGGGAGCGTGGGATGGCAGAGCGGCGGGCCCGGGTGTGGGTGGGGATCGACGCTGGCAAGGGCCACCACTGGGCGGCGGCCGTGGGCGAGTCGGGGTTCCAGGTCTGGTCGAGGAAGATCGACAACGACGAGGCGAAGACCGACGCCCGCGACGCCTTCGTGATCGCCGAGACCTCGCGCCTGCGCAGGGACTTCGCGGCCGTGGACGTGCCGGCCCAGCTGGTCGCCGACCTCGCTCTGCTGGTCGCGCACCGCACCGACCTGGTCGCCGACCGGGTGCGGGTGGTAAACCGGCTCCGCGACATGCTGACCGGGATCTTCCCTGCCCTGGAGCGAGCCTTCGACTGGTCCAACAACAAGGGCGCGCTGACCCTGCTGACCCACCGGCAGACCCCTGCCGGAATACGCCGGCTCGGCCGCACCCGCACGGAGTCGTGGCTGCGCAAGCGCGGCGTGCGCTCGGCGGACAAGGTCGCCGACCTCGCAGTGGAGGCCGCTGGGGCTCAGCACACCGTGCTGCCCGGCGAAACCATCGCCGCCTCGATCATCGTTGACCTGGCCGCCCAGCTGCTGGTGCTGGACGACCGGATCCGCGGCCTGGACAAGCGAATCAGGGAGACCTTCCACGCCCACCCGCAGGCGCACATCATCGAGTCGATGCCGGGCATCGGCCCGGTCCCGGTGCCACGCGACTCCGGAGGACGTACCGGCAATCTGCACCGCCCGAAGCGGTACAGCCGTCGCCTGCGCAGGGTGTTCCACAGGTCCGCGCAGACCAGCATGATCAAGGACGGCCCCAACCGGACCTCTACCTCAAGAAGCGCGCCGAGGGCTGCGGCCACGTCCAGGCCCTGATCGCCCTCGCAGGGCGCCGGGTGAACGTCTTGTGGGCTCTCCTGCGCGACGGGCGAGAGTTCACCCCCGTTCAGCCGGTCGCGGAGACGGCGGCTTGACCCGGTCATTGAAACTCCTCGCGGCGCCTGTTCCGGGGCGCAGTTTGACCGTAAAGTGGCGGGTCTGACGCCGTGTCGCAGTAGGATGACGTTACCGAAGGCACTTCGCGAACTGGCCCCGATGCCGGTTTCGTCTCCGGCGAATGACAATCCTGGGCCCACGTGAGTGGCCCCGGAGACGGGTCCACGGCATGACCGTCCCGCTCGACCACGTGCAACCCGTACCCGCCCCGGCCACGCCTGGACCGGTCCTGCGGCTCTTGCTCACTCCCGATGGCAGCGCCCCAGGTCGGCTCGATGGCGCCTGGTGGCCGCGCTCACGCGATCTCGTCGCCGAAATTCCTGCACTGGCGGTAGAACTGGACGAGCGGTGGGGGCGCGTCACGCGCGTTGTGCTGAACCCCACACACTGGCCGGTGATCCCGCGCCGGATCCCGGTGGCAGGCCGTATGGTGCACGCCGGCTGGTTCCTCCAGGAGCAGGACGAGAACGAGATCATGGTGCGCTCCTACGCGCCGCGGCGCCTGGACCTGCTGGTGGTCCCGCCACAGAGCGGCGAGGCGGAGGCGGCCAAGCTGATGAACGCCGCGGCCGACCCCGCCAACACGCGCACAGCGAGCGAACTGATCGCGCAGTGGACGGCGCTCACCGCTGCTTCGCACCAGGCCCCGCAGTAGAGGCCGGGGATCAGTTCGAGCAGGTGTGCTTGGACCCCTCGGTTGATGAGGACGGCGGGTGGGGCTGGTCGCGGTGCCGGGCCGGATCGTCAGGCTGGCCAGGTGGAAGAAGATCATGCGGCCGGTGGGGCGGACGGCTCGGTTGTCCGGATAGAGGCCGCGCATGGTCTGTTCCGGCCCGAGAGCCTGGCGTACTTGGCGTTCGATCAGGCAGAAGATCAGCAGGGCCAGGCAGATCACGGTGATCAGGGCGGCGATGCGCCGGTTGTGTTGCAGGAAGACCGGCGCGTTCGCGAGGGGGCTCTTGAAGTCGTGGTAGCGGCGTTCGACCACGGCTTGGCCCTTGTCACGCAACAAGGCCCCGGTCTCCTATCTGTGACCCACGGTGCAAAGTAGCGGGGTGATCACGTACTCGCCTCCGGCGTGGCCTGTTCGTCATGGTCGCGGAGCATGCGGATGACGGTGGCAGGCGAGGGGGGGCCGGCCGTTCTTCTTGCCGGTGGTGATGACGAGCTTCGCGGCCATGTCCCGCAGGCTCAGACCTTGATCCCGGTAGTGCAGGGCCATGGCGAGCATGTCCAGGTCCGCGACGGTGGCGCCGCCGATGGTCTTGCCGCGCTTGCGGGCGGGACTCGTGGCCTTCCAGGGTGCGGTCGTGGATGTACTCGCGTTCCATAGCCGGAAGCGGTCGGTGTGGTACTGCGCGGCGACCTTGCCCTTGCCGGTCCGGCACGGCGAGCCGGTCGGCGCAGGACGACATCTGGCAGGCGTGTGCTTCAACGAGCGCGTACGGGTCGGCGGTCACGCCGGAATCGCTTCATGAGGGTGTTTCATCCGTCCCGCTGTTTGCAACAACTCATGAAACATGATCGCCGCAGGCCGTGCGCCGCCGGGCGGGGCCTTTCACAGGCGAACACCTATGAAACATCGACCCGTCGGCGTTCGCTGGGTCCGCAGAGGATCAAAGCCAGTTGTGCTGCATTGCCTGCTCGCGAAGGGCATGGATGAGAGTCCTGACGTGAGGCCGGGCACGGCCGCCGATCGTGGCGACGCCGATGTGCCGGATCGGGCCTGGCGGCTTGATCGGGACGGCGCTCAAGCCGGGGATCTTGGGGGTGAGGGCGACGGAGGGAATCAAGGAGATTCCCATGCCAGCGGCGACGAGGGAGCGGGCGAAGAAGTAGTCGGTGGTGGTCCCGCGGATCTCCGGATCAAAGCCGGCCTGCTCGGCGTAGCGGCGCAGGTATGCCTCGGTCTTCAGACAGCCGAGCACCCAGGGGTCTGCGGCCAGTTCGGCAAGGTCGAGCGCGTCGTGGTTGGCGAGTCGGTGCCCTGGCGGTAGGACGATGTGAAGGGGGTCTTCCAGGAGCGGCGTCCACTCCAGGCTGGGGCTGAGGGCCGGTCCGATGGGGAGCGGGCCGTCGAAGTGGTAGGCGAGGGCGAGGTCCACGGCGCCCTGCCGGACGAGGGGAAGGGTGTCCTCGGGTTCGCCCTCCCTGACATGGAGCACGGTGCGGGGATGGGCTGCCATGAGCTGGGTGAGGGCGGCGGGCAGCAGGAGCCTGCCACCGCTGGTGAACGTGGCGACGGTGAGCTGGGTGCGGCCAGTGCTGAGCTCGGCGACCTGCCTTTGCGCATGTTCGAGCTCAGCGGCGACGGATTCGGCGGCGCCGACCATGATCTGGCCGGCCTGCGTGAGGGTGACGCCTCGGGTGCTGCGCGCGACGACCTGGGCACCGAGACTGCGTTCCAGGGCAGCCACCTGCTGGGAGACGGCCGAGGGGGTGAGGCGGAGAGCCGCGGCCGCCCGGTTGAAGCTGCCGTGCTCCGCCACCGACCGCAGGACCCGGAGCCGCTGCACATCAATCAACAGTTTTCCTTAATGCGCATGCAGTAAGTCAGGACTTCTGCTGATGACGATAGGTCTCCAGCATGGAGGCATGCAAAAGATCTGCGTCATCGGCGGAAGCCGGTACTCCGGAAAGCTCCTGGTGGAGCGCCTACGGGCGGCGGGCCACCACGTCACCTTGATCAACCGCGGCTCCACTCCGCCGCCTGCCGGCGTCGATCACCTGGTCGTCGACCGCAACGACGAGGCAGCCCTGACGGCCGCGCTCGACGACCGCACCTTCGATGTCGTGGTGGACCAGATCTGCTACACCCCGGTGCAGGCCGCCATCGCCGCCCGGGCCCTTGCCGGCCGCACCCGTCGCTACGTCATGACCTCCACGATCGAGGTCTACGACCCCACGACCGCCGCCCTACCGGCCGTGCCCGCGGGGACGCCCGTGTCGGAGGAGAGCGTGGACCCGGCCACCTGGCAGGTGGCCATGGACCTGCCCTGGCACGACGACGCCTACCTGGAGGCGCACTACGCCGAGGGCAAGCGGCAGGCCGAGGCCGTCTTCGCCCACGCCGGCGGCTTCGCCTTCGCCGCTGTCCGCAGCGCCCATGTGCTCGGCGGCGGCGCGCAGGAATTCACCGGCAGGCTGGCGCACTATGCCGGGCGCATCACACGAGGCGAAGAGATCACTGTGCACGCGAACGCGCTGCCCACGGTCTTCATCCACTACGAGGAACTGGCGGACCTGCTGCTGTGGGCGGCCGCAGCCGACTTCACCGGTGCGGTCAACGCCTGCTCCGACGGCCCGCTCGACGTACATGGCCTCACTGAGATCGTCGCCACGCAGGCTGGCAGGGAGGCCGTCCACCGGACCGTCCCAGCGGGCGAGAAGGCTTCGCCGTTCTCCTTCGACCGCCACTACGCCATGAGCAACACCCGCGCGAAGGCGCTGGGCTTCTCCTTCTCCCGCACCACTGACTGGCTGCCCGGCGCCGTCGCCGAAGCCCTCGCCATATCCGCCGCTCCCACCGCGTAAGGAACAAGGCCACCATGCAGTACCGCACCCTCGCCCGCACCGCCGTCAGCGCCATCGGCCTGGGCGCCATGCCGCTGTCCATCGAGCACCGCCCGGACGAGGCGCGGGCCATCGCCACCGTCCACGCCGCCCTCGACGCCGGTGTCACCCTTGTCGACACCGCCGACAGCTACCACTGGCACGCCGGCGAGGCGGGCCACAACGAGCTGCTGATCGCCCGCGCCCTGGCCCGCTACGGCGGCGACACCTCCCATGTCCTGGTGGCCACCAAGGGCGGCCGCGGCCGCCCCGGCGACGGCAGCTGGACCGTCACCGCCACCCCCGCCCACCTCAAGCAAGCCGCCGAAGCCTCCGCCAAGCGCCTGGGCGTCGACGCGATCGGCCTCTACCAGTTGCACAAGCCGGACCCGGCCGTACCCTGGGCGGAATCCGTCGGCGCGCTGCGCGAGCTTCTCGACGCCGGCACCATTCGCGCCGCCGGCATCTCCAACGTCAGCACCGCCCAGATCCGCCAGGCACATCAGATCCTCGGCGACGGACTTGTCTCCGTGCAGAACCAGTACTCGCCCGCCGTCCGCGACAGCGAGCCCGAGCTGCGGCTGAGTGAACAACTGGGGCTGGCTTTCCTGCCCTGGAGCCCACTCGGCGGCATCACCCGCAGCTCCCTCGACGGCCCCTCCGGCCCCACCTCCATCGGCACCGCCTTCCACCGCATCGCCGCCGAACGCCGCGTCAGCCCACAACAGATCGCCCTGGCCTGGCTGCTCGCCCGCTCCCCGGCAGTGATCCCGGTACCGGGAGCCAGCCGCCCGGCCTCCATCACCGACTCCGCCAGGGCCGTGGAACTCACGCTGAACACGCAGGAACTCGTGGAACTTGAGGACGTTCTGCCGGGCTGAGGTCACGGGTCGATTGCCGACCTTGACCGCGTCCGGCTGTGCGCTGCGGCCTGCCGCTGCCCGCTCCCGGCGCATGAACGCTCCCACCCCTCCGCCGTCTCCTCATTCGGAGTAACGAAGCGGGGAACCTCAAGGAACGGGGCCCCGGTCAGGCGCCGGCGCTACTTTGCACCGTGGGTCAGAGATGGGAGACCGGGGCCAACAACACCTGTTCGCCGGTGGCCTGTGCGGGGGTGAGGTTGGTCAGCAACGCGTACCAGCCGTCGACGGCGGCCTGGGCGGCCAGGACGTCCTGGCCGAAGTGCCATTCCAGGACGGGCCGGCCGTCGGGGTCGGCGGTGGTCGTGGTCCGTAGGCAGTCCTCGACGCAGCGGGTCCTGGCGATCATGCCGATCCGGGCGGCGATCTTCTCGGCCGTGCCGTAGAAGCGTCCTCCGGCTCCGCGCTGGAGCTTGTCGAGGTCCTCGGTCGCGTGGGCCAGCCGTCTGGCGCGGGCGGCCTGCTGGCCGCGGGCGTTTCCGCTGGAGTGGACCAGGATCCTGCGCAGGCGGATCTCGGGGTCGGTCTTGCGCCGCCCGGGCAGGGTATGGGTGTCCTCCAGCACACGGTAGATCTCACGCCGGTCGGTGGGTTTGCTCGCGTCCCGGTCCGGGACTTAGGCCACGACCCGCGCATCTTCGAGGTTCAAGGCCGCATAGACCTCGTCGGGGACCTTGGCGGCCGGGGCTGGGGCGATGAAGGCGACCTTCGCGTCCAGCAGGGCGGTGACGTTGGAGTGGGACACGAGCTTGGAGTCGGCGATCAGCAGGAAGTCCCGGGGGGCGGCCATCTTGCGCAGAGCGTTCATCGCGCCGACGACCTGGGCAACCTCGCCCGCGCCGCCGTCGTAGACGCGGTGGAACAGCGGGATGCCGCCGTCGCCGCTGACCGCGAGGCCGGCCTGGATCTGCTTGAGATCGACCCGGCTGTCCTTGGGGTGGCCGTACTTGACCTGTGGGACCTGCTCGTCCTGGTTCTCGTAAGCGACGAAGAGGGACATCGAGGTCATGTCCCGGTGGATCCGGGACACGTCGATGCCGAACTCGGCGATGGCCTGCGCACCGGTGGTGTCGACCAGCTTGTCCAGGTGCGGTGCGATCGCGTCAAGTGCGCGGGCGAGCCGGTTATCGCCCAGCAGGTCCGGCTCGACGCCGAAGACCTCTTCCACGGTCCATTCCCGGGCCCAGTCGTCGACGCGGACCAGTGGCGCCGGGGCGGACAGCCGGTTGGCCACCAGTACCTCTCACCTGGCCGTGGGTGAGGTGCGCGACCTCGCGGATCGGGAACAGCCCGTCGACGATCCCGGCCACGTCCAGCCGGCGCAGAAACTCGGCAGAGGCGGGTGGAGTGCCCAGACGCCTCTCCACCACGGGCGCCAACTCCACTGTCATCCGAGGACGGTGCACCCGTGAGCGACGTGAAAGAGATATCGGCATGCCGGGATCAACGACCGGCACCCCACCAGGGCACCGGTCGCATCACCAGTTCATCCGAACCAGTCACGTGCGAAGGACGGGGCTAGTGGATGAGCACCCCGGGTGTGACCTCCAGCGGGGCGGCGAGCCGCCGTAGCAGGCGACGCCGGGGCCGGTCCGCGCCAGTGCGGCAGGGTGTCGGCCGGCCGTGCCGGTGGGGAACGGTCGGCCGCCTATCAGCGCCGCGGGGGTGCTCGGGTTCGGGGCGTCCCGCGGTGTGCGGCTGATTGCTCACCGTGGGCCGGTCTCATCGGCCTGATGGGTGGGTCAGGTGTCGGCGGCCGATTCCTGTCCGGCGTCGTGGCGGAGCTGTTCGTTGATGCGCAGGGCTTCTTCGAGTTGGTCTTCGAGGATGATGATGCGGCAGGCGGCGTCGATGGGGGTGCCCTGGTCGACGAGGTCGCGGGCGCGCATGGCGATCCGTAGTTGGTAGCGGGAGTAGCGGCGGTGGCCGCCTTCGGAGCGCAGGGGGGTGATGAGGCCCTGTTCGCCGAGGGCGCGCAGGAAGCCGGGGGTGGTGCCGGTCATCTCGGCGGCGCGGCCCATGGTGTAGGCGGGGTAGTCGTCGTCGTCGAGGGAGTCGGGGGTGTGCGGTCGGATGGTTGCCGTGGTCACTGCACCTCTTCTTGTTGTGTCGGGGACACGCTGAGGGGCCCCGGGACCGTTGCGGCTCCCGGGGCCCCGAAGGGTTTTACACCATCTGCCGGCCTGTGGCCGGGTTCCTTAGGTCCGCACGGCCCCGGGGGAGGGGGCGTACGGGGATCGCGTATGCGTGACCGGAAACCACCGTCCTTGCCTTGGGGGTCTTCGGATTCCGCCCGGGTGACTTCCTCACGGGCCGGGCGATCCTGATGGCGCGCTGTCCCTCCATTCATCCTCTGTAATGGCCGGTTACTGCGAACTGCGGGTGCGTCCAACTGCCTGGTACTGCGAACTGCCTGGTAGTGCCAACTGCCTGGTACTGCTGTGGCGGTCCCTGGCGGTCCCGCCGAATCCGGCAGCCAGCCCCGTCGCCCGTCCTGCTCACCTGCTCGGCTTGGAACCCCACTGCCGGACTCCCAGCACGCGCGCCCGCAGTCTAGGCGCCTTCACCGGGATACCGCGTACTGCGACTGCCGGTACCACTCAACTCAACTTCACCTACGGGTACTGCACCTGCTCAACTGCGGTACCGCTGGTTGGCGGCCCCTGATACCTGCGGGCCACCCGGCCCGGCCGCCGGCCCTGTCGCCTTTACTGCACCATCCCTGGCTTCAGGACCCTGCAACCGTGCCGACCTGCGCACTCCCGTACTGCTGCCCGCCAGTTCGTGTCTGGCGGGTACCGCTTGACTGCTGTCTACGAGAGAAACACTAACCACGGTGCGCTGCAATGTCTACTCCGGCGGGCACAGATTTTTCGATGCCGGTCGAGGAGGTAGTCTGCGCCCCGCACGCGGTGGAGCGGCCGGTCGCCGCAGCCGCACCAGGACAAAGGGCGCCGCGTCCGGCGTCCGGGAATCACGAGCGGAGGGAGGCGGGCGGTGGAAGGGCCGCAGGCCGCAGGGCGGGGGCGTAGCCCCGGTTCCCATACTCAGGCGGCGCTGGTGGCGGCCATCGCCGAGGCGGTGCGAGACCGGGACGAGCGGGTCCTGCGCCGGCTGCTGGCACGTTTCGCCGAGCAGGCCGCCCTCACGGACCTGCCCGCCCTGCGCGATGCCCTCGATGCCACCGGCCAGCACGGCGACCGCCCCCCGGATACCCGGTAGGCCCGGCCGCAGTACGGCCGAGTCGGAAGGCGCCGGTGGTGGCATCGCAGGTCAGGCCGATATTCCAGCAGCACCACGATGCCCACAGGTCAACCGTGCGCGCCCACCGCCGCGAACGCGACCGCACGCCCGGACGATCTCCTGGCGGCGGGCATGGTGCTCGGCGACGAGTTGGGCAGCCCGGGCGCGGGCGGCCCCCGGGGTGGACCACTCGATGCCGGTCCGCAGCCCGCGGCGGCCGAGGATTCCATCGGGGCTGGTCAGATCGGTCATCAGGTCTCGTCCCTTCGAAGTGGTGACGGTTCAGGCGGTGGTGCGGGGACGGGTGCTGCTGGGCGCGAACGGCGGCTGTATCGGGGACCGCCCGGGGCGCGGCAGCATGCGCAGGGCGGCTCGCACCGTGCGGCGCGGGGCGGCCATGAGCTGGCGCCGGGTCACCGCCTGCTCGGGCAGGGCCAGTTCCGCCCAGACCCGCTTGCCCCTTTTGGTTCGCTCGGTCCCATGGGCCAGAGCCAGGCGCTGGACCAGCAGCAGCCCACCACCCGTCTCCGCGTCCGTGCCGGCCTGGCGGCGCCGGGGCAGCGCGGTCGAGCCGTCGTAGACCTCGACCGGAGCCCGCCGCAGAGAGACGCTCACGTAGACGCGACGGTCAGCATCGGCCGGTCGGAATGCTGCACGGCGTTGGTCACCAGCTCGGTGCTGACCGTGTCCAGCGCGAGCCGGGAGTCCGCGTCGAGCCGGACGCCCCAGCTGACGAGCGGGCCTTCACCCTGCGGCGGGCGACGGGCACGGAGGCCGGAGCTCTGGTCAGGAAGAAGACACGGGAGTGCGCGACCACGGTGAGGAACTCTTCGGCGCTGGCCCGGAGAGCGGCACCGGCCGCCCGGGAATGGACGAGCGGGTGGGCGGTGCTGCCGATCGTGAAGCCGAGGCGGTCCGCCGTTCTCGGGACTCTCGCTCGGCCTGACATCGAGTCAACAGGCGCGCGCTGGGCGTGAACACGGTAGGGACACTCCGGAGGCTTGAAACCCTTGAAACCCTTGAAACCTGGCCCGGGGGCGGCGATGGCAGCACGCGAACGGACACCCAACGGCAAGCTCGCCGCACTGGACGCCGACCTTGAGGTCCGCCCTCGCGCCGAGCGGCAGCGTGCCCGCGAGGTCGTGCAGGCGTGCGGGCGGAAGGTCAAGCTTTCGGATCTGGCCGGCAGCAAGGGGCGCTTTTCTCGGCAGGCAGGTGTTGTGGGGCGGCTGTCACGGTGGGCTGCTGTCGACGAGATGGGTAGATCGCCCGCCAGGCTCGGGGGGGGGCGTGCCGGGGGTGGATCTCCAGTCCTGGGGACGCTGAGGGGACCGATGACATGGAAGGCCATGGAACGAGGTGGGTCTCAGATGGCTGCCATATTCGGGCATGGGCTATGAAAGTGGACCTAGGTGGGGCCACGTAGATGACAGTAGAACGAGTTTTCGAAACCGGGGCCAAGAGGTGCCCCGGGTCAGGCGGTCGGCGGCGCGGACCAGCCGCCGACGGGGCCGCGCCGCCGCTCCTCCTCCGGGCCGCCGTGCCGCCGAACCGCCGCGGCCCGCTCAGCCCGGCAGCCGCAGGCGGAACAGCGCCCCGCCGCCGGGGGCGGCCTCGGCGGTGAGGGTGGCGCCGTGCGCGTGGGCGATCTGCCGCGCCATGGCGAGCCCGAGCCCGGAGCCGGGCAGGGCGCGGGCGGCGGAGGCCCGGTAGAAGCGGTCGAAGACGTACGGCAGGTCCTCGGGCGCGATGCCGGGGCCGTGGTCGCGGACGGTCAGTTCCAGCCCGGCGGTGAGCCGGACCTCGACCGTGGCGCCCGGCGGGCTGAACTTGGCCGCGTTGTCGAGGAGGTTGGAGACCAGCCGGGCCAGCCGGGCCGGCACGCCGGGGACGGTGCGCTCGGCGGCGCCGTGGCCCGCGGCACCCTCCGCGTCGTCGTCGAGGGCGAAGGCGATCGCCGGCCAGTGGCCGCGCGCGGTGTCGACGCAGTGCCCGACGAGCCGGCCGACCGCGACCTGTTCGAGCAGCGGCTGCGGCTCCTCGTCGCGGGCCAGCTCGATGAGGTCGTTCACCATCCCGGTCACCTCGCGCAGCTGGCGGTGCAGCGCGGCCGCCGCCCGCTCCCGCTGTCCCTCGGTCAACCGGTCGGCGCGGGCCAGCAGTTCGGCGTTGGTGCGCAGCGCCGTCAGCGGGGTGCGCAGCTCGTGCGAGGCGTCGGCGACGAGCCTGCGCTGGGCGGCCACGGACTGCTCCAGTTCGCCCAGCATGGTGTTGAAGCTGCCCGCCAGCCTGGTCAGTTCGTCCTCGCGGCGCCCGGGCGGCAGCTCGATCCGCAGCCCCGCGTCCCGGGTGTCGGCGATCCGTTCGGCGGTGCGGGTCAGCCGGGCGACCGGGGCGAGGGCGGTGCGGGCCACGGTGCGCCCGAGTACGGCGGCCAGCAGCAGGCCCGCCGCCGCGACGGCCGCCATCAGCGCGCCGGCCTGCCGCACTCCCTCCTGGACGCTGTCGGCGCGCAGCGCGACCTGGACGGCCTGCCGGGCGCCGGGCGGCGCCGCGATCATCGGGGTGGTGAGCATCCGGGCCGGGTGGCCGCCGATGGTGAGGTCGGTGAAGTAGCCGGCCCGCTGCCGGTCGGCGACCTGGCGGGTGGTCGGCGTGACGGGCAGCAGGTACGGCTCGTTCGGCGCCTTGCCGGGGTCGGCGGAGACGATCTGGGCGCAGGCCGGGGCGGCCAGGAAGTTGCACTCGCCGTAGACGACCTGCGGCCCCTGGTCGCGGTGCTGCTGCTGCACCAGGGTGGCCTGCTGGGTGAGGTGCTGGTCGAGCTGGTGGTTGAGCTCGTAGCGGACGATGCTGAACGCGGCCGCGCTGATCCCGAGCGCCACCACGGCGACCGCTGCCGTGCAGGCGAGGGCCAGCCGGGTGCGCAGCGGGCGCCGGCGCCGCCAGCGCGCGTGCGCCCTCAAGCCCGGTCCAGCCGGTAGCCGACCCCGTGCACCGTGTGCACCAGCCGGGGTTCGCCGCCGGCCTCCAGCTTGCGGCGCAGGTAGCCGACGTAGACGGCGAGGGAGTTGGAGTCGGGGCCGAAGTCGGCGCCCCACACCCGCTCCATGATCACCTCGCGCGGGAGCACCTGGCCGGGGTGGCGCAGCAGCACCTCCAGCAGTGCGAACTCGGTGCGCGAGAACTCCACCGGCCGTCCGGCCCTGCTCCCGGTCCGGGTGGCCGGGTCGACCTCCAGGTCGGCGAAGCGGTAGCCGGGCTCCTCGGCGGCCGGGGCGCTGCGCCGCAGCAGGGCGCGCAGCCGGGCGGTCAGCTCGTCCAGGGCGAACGGCTTGACCAGGTAGTCGTCGGCTCCCGCGTCGAGGCCGTCGACGCGGTCGCTCACCGAGTCGCGCGCGGTCAGCACCAGGATCGGGAGCCGGTCGCCCAGGGCCCGCAGCCGGCGGCAGACGGCCAGCCCGTCGAGGACGGGCATCATCAGGTCGAGGACCATCGCGTCGGGCTGCCAGCCGGACACCTCGTTCAGCGCCGCCAGCCCGTCGGCGGCGCCGCGCACCTGGTAGCCCTCGACGGCCAGCCCGTCCTCGACGGCGGCCCGCACCTCCGGATCGTCGTCGACGACCAGCACTCTCTGCCCGTTGCTCATGCGGACAACCCTCTCAGAACGAATCTGAGAAGCCTCTTAGCTCGTCCTCGCGGCGGCCACGGGGCCCTCTGCCGGGCGTTGCCACCTCTGTGCCGCCGGTCGCGCCTGGGCGCGTCCGTCGCCCTCGCCCCGCAGAACGACTCTGAGAAGTCTCTTAGGCGGCCTCAGCAAGCTCGACGGCATGCGGACAGAACACGGCAACTACGGCAACCATGCCAACCACGATCCGGCCCGCCCCCTGTCGGTGGTGATCGGCGCCGGCGGCACCGGCGGACACATCTACCCGGGCCTCGCGCTGGCCGAGGCGCTGCGCAGAGCCGACCCGCGGGCCGTGATCTCCTTCGTCGGCACCGAACGCGGACTGGAGACCACCCTCATCCCGCAGGCCGGCTACCGGCTGCACACCGTCGACATGATCCCCTTCGACGCCTCCCTCGGCGCGCGCCGCTACCTGCTGCCCGCGGCGCTGCTGCGCTCCGGCCGGGACTGCCGGGAGATCCTGCGGGCCCAGGGCGCGCAGGTCGCGGTCGGCATGGGCGGCTACCCGAGCGCGCCGGTGATCGTCGGCGCCAGGATGGCCGGGCTGCCGAGCGTGGTGCACGAGTCGAACGCGGTGCCCGGGCGGGCCAACCGCTTCGCCGCCCGGCTCACCCCGCACATCGCGCTCGCCTTCGACCGCACCCGCGAGCACCTGCCCGCCGGCCGCTCGGCGCAGACCGTCGGGATGCCGCTGGTCGGCGCCGTCGCCCAGCTCGACCGGGCGGCGCTGCGCGCCGAGGCCCGTCGGCACTTCGCCGTCCCGGAGGGCGTCCGGCTGCTGGTCTTCAACGGCGGCAGCCTCGGCGCCGCCCGCCTGACCGCGGCCGCCGTCGAGCTGGCCGGACGCTGGCGCCACCGCACCGACCGGCGGCTGCTGATCAAGACCGGCCCGGCCGTGCTGGCGCAGGTCCGGGCCGCGCTGGACGGCAACCCGGTGGCGCACGCCGTCGCCTACCTGGACCGGATGGACCTCGCCTACGCGGCCGCCGACCTCATGGTGTGCCGGGCCGGCGCGGCCACCGTCGCCGAACTCTCCAGCCTCCGGATGCCCGCCGTGCTGGTGCCCTACCCGCACGCGCCGCACGACCACCAGACCCACAACGCGCGCGTCCTCTCCGACGCCGGCGCCGGCCTGCTGCTGCCGGACGGCGAGTGCACCGGCGAACGGCTGGCCGCCCTGGTGGAACCGCTGCTCGCCGACCCGGCCCGGCTCGCCGCGATGGCGCAGGCCGCCGACCCGGGCGACCACGCGCGCGCCGCCGACCTGCTGGCCGCCAAGGTGCTGCGCGTCATCGGCCGGACCCCGGCGCCCGCGCCGTCCGCTGTCCCGGCCCCCCTCCCCGGCCCGTACGACCGCTGACCGCCGACCACCTGACTGCTGACCGCCGACCACCCGCCCCGAACCACCGGAGGACCACCATGAACCGCCCCGCCCACCCGAACACCCCCGCCGCCCACCAGGACTGGACCGGCCGGACCGTCCTGGTCACCGGCGCCGAAGGCTTCATCGGCAGCACCCTCGTCGACCTGCTGGTCGCCCGCGGCGCCCGCGTCCGGGCCCTGGTCCACTACAAGCCGTACGCCGAGCGCGGATACCTCGCCCACTACCTGGCCGACCCCGACAGCCCCGTCGAGATGCTCGCCGGAGACGTCCGCGACGCCGGCCGGGTCCTGGACGCCGTCGCCGGCTGCGACACCGTCTTCCACCTCGCCGCGCTCATCGGCATCCCCTACAGCTACCAGGCCCCCGAGGCCTACGTGCAGACCAACGTCGTGGGCACCCAGAACGTCGCCGCCGCCTGCCTGCGGCACGGCGCCCGCCTGGTGCACACGTCCACCAGCGAGGTGTACGGGACCGCGATCACCGCACCCATCGACGAGCACCACCCGCTCCAGCCGCAGTCCCCGTACTCCGCCTCGAAGATCGGCGCGGACATGATGGCACTCTCCTACTGGCACGCCTTCGAACTGCCGGTCGCCGTCGTCCGCCCGTTCAACACCTACGGCCCGCGCCAGTCCGCCCGCGCCGTCATCCCCACCATCCTGGCCCAACTCCACTCCGGCGCACGGGAGATCAGGCTCGGCTCGACCACCCCCACCCGGGACTTCACCTACGCCACCGACACCGCGGAGGGCTTCCTGGCCATCGCCCGCGCCGACCGCACGCTCGGCGAGACCGTCAACCTCGGCACCGGCAGCGAGGTGTCCATCGGCGACCTGGCCAAGGCCCTGATCGTCGCCTCCGGCCGGGACGCCGACATCGTCGTCGACCCGACCCGGCTGCGCCCCGGCGGCAGCGAGGTCGAACGGCTGCTCTCCGACAACCGCAAGGCGCGCGACCTGGCCGGCTGGCAGCCCCGGGTCGGCCTGGACGAGGGCCTGCGCCACACCTCCGACTGGGTCGCCGAACACCTGCACCTCCTCGCCCCGGACCGCTACCAGGTCTGACGCCGCGCTTTGCGGCCAACTTCCCCCTGGGGAAGGGGGCTTGGTGCCGGAGCCCACCCGCCGGCTCCGGCACCAAGCCCCACCACCGGCGCCGACACAACGACCCCGGAAACCGGCACCTCAAGAACCGCCGCGCGTTCGATGAACGTGCCGCCTTCCCTCAGGTGTTGGCTGCCGACAGTGATCGTGCGGTGAAAGGGTGTCCTACACTGCGAGCGCCGGCACGGACCGCGATGGGAGCAGGTGAGTGGACATCGACGTCCATGGATTGATGTCGTTGTCGGCCCAGCAACGCTACCGGCTGCTCGCCGACCGACTGAACGCCTACCGGCTATGGGCGTACGAAGACCTCTTCCCCGCAGCGTTCGCCGACGCCGTCGACATCATCCACGCACGTGGCGAGCAGCACCTCGATGCCCAGCGGTTCGTCGACCACACGTTCATCAACCTGATCACCAGACCCGGCGACCTGGTGGCCTTGTGCCGGCGAATCCCTGCCGCGCACCTGCGTCTGGCGGCTGTCGAGGCCTACGTCCGTCATCCTCTGGTCCCGCCCGACGTACTGGCCGCCATGGGTGCCTCGGGTGAGGTGTATCGGGAGCTTCCGCCCGGGGGCTGGGCCGAGGTGCCGATGCTCCTGCACGCGTCCGCCAGACTCAGTGCCGAGCCGAGCCGCCGTTTCGAGCTCCATGAGCTGGTTCCGTTCGGTACCGTCCACGATCGGTCGTGTGCCCGGTCGGTTCTTCACTCGGCTCTGGAGGCGGACCAGCTCACCGACCGGGCGCGCGCAGCCGTGCTGAGTCCGGGCGGTGTGGAGATACCCGCGCCCGCCTTCCACGACGGCCAACGAGCGCAGGTGGTGCTCGATGACCGTAACCGCACCCCCCACTGCGGCACCGTCCGGGACAAGGTCTGGCACCACAGGGATCAGCAGTGGTACTTCTTCCTGCGCGACGACTCCGGGCGCAGGATCAGCAAGCGCTACTCCGCCGCGGACCTGCAAGCCCGCTGCGCCTGACAGCCGGCCCACGGCTCGGGTGGCTCGGCCACACTCACCGTGTCCGTTCGGGGTGGCGAGCGGGGCGTTGGAGTGCTGTCGCAGGACACGGGGGACGGGTGTCGGCTCCGCCGCCCGACGGCTCCGGAGGATCGGCCGTTCCCTCCCGCGCTCGTCACCGGACGCGCGTGGATCGTCTGCCGCCGGGGCACCCGCCCCTCGAAGCCCTCGCATCCGATGGCCTGCGAGCAGCGAACCACCGGGCGGCGGAATCAGCTGGTTCGTTCCTTCGGGTTCACCGTGCAGAAATACACGCGGTTGGTCTGCTTGTCGAAGTAGAAGCTCCCCGTGTACTGGGTCTGTGTGACCGACTTGTCGAAGGCCTCACTGTGGAGCCACACCGTCGTGTCCCCGACCTCGGGTGCGATCTCCTGCGGGACACCGCACCCGATGGAGCCCTCCCGCCACGTCCCGCTGCCCGTGATCGCCGTCAGCATCGCCGGATCGACCTGCGCCACCCCGTCCAGGCTCACGTCGGTCGGACCGGGAATCTCCGGCACCGAGTTCTTCGCCAGCACCCGGCCGACCCACTTCGTCGCGGACAGCTCGCCCAGCTGCGGGAAGCGACGCTTCAACGGCTCGACGTCCGTCCGCACCTGCGCCGGGGTCGTCGCGGCGGCGGTCAGGCGGCGGTCCTCACCTTGCCCGGCGGAGTTCGTCTCCGGTGCCGACGTGCAGCCAGAAGCGAGTAGCGCCGCGGCGGGGATCACCAGCAGGTTCCGAGCGCTGCCCGTTCGCGGCTTCACCTTCACCGGCGTACGTTTCACGGGTTCGTCCCTGACCTTCTCGGTTGAACGTCTCTGCACAGTCCTTTTGCCACGTCAGAATGGGCATCAGAGCGGGTCGATGCGTGCCTTGAGCAGGCAGAACTCATTGCCTTCGGGGTCGGTCAGGACATGCCACTGCTCCTGCCCGGTCTGGCCGATGTCGGCCGGGCGCGCGCCGAGCGCCAGAAGGCGTTCGAGCTCGGCGTCCTGATCGCGGTCGGTGGGATTCACGTCGATGTGCAGGCGGGACTTGCCCTTCTCGGGCTCGTCCCGACGGCTGAGGAAGATCGTCGGTTGCGCACCGCCGAACCCTTCGCGCGGCC
This sequence comes from Kitasatospora sp. NPDC087271, assembly GCF_044744605.1. Classification (NCBI taxonomy): domain Bacteria; kingdom Bacillati; phylum Actinomycetota; class Actinomycetes; order Kitasatosporales; family Streptomycetaceae; genus Kitasatospora; species Kitasatospora sp. NPDC087271. The sequence goes on along the minus strand of NZ_JBIUYQ010000003.1, from coordinate 291,371 downwards.
CGATCTCCATCGAGCCGTCGTCCTCGCGACCGAGTACGACGAAGTCCAGGACCTCGCACCAGAACCGCGCCAGCACCTCGGGGTCGCGGCAACCGAGCACCAGCTCACCGATACGACACGCCATGACGAATACCTGCTCTCAGCCGGGGAACCGCCGGGGAGACCGCATGCGAACCGCACGGGCTCCCGGCAGCGAAAACAACCCCGCGACCGTACCGGACGAGGCGAGCGCGGTCGACATGATTTCCGGGCCGACGCCGGGCCGACGCCGGGCCGACGCGGGGCCAGCGGCATCGGCCCGAAGCCGGAGCGGGCTCAGGACAGCATGTTGATCCGGTACTGCATGATCCGGTAGTTCGTCGGGTCGTACCACTGGCTGACGACGATGTGGAAGTTGCCGAACGTCGAGCCGGGGATGACGAAACCGCCGTACGGGCTGGCGACGAGGTTGGCGACCTCCTGGCCCGGGGCGCAGGGGAGGATCATGGCTTGCTCCAGCGTCGTGGTCAGGTCCGAGGTCGGAAGGGCGAAGACCATCGCCCTGATCGACAGCTGGTCCATGTTCAGCCACGTGAGGACGTACTTGCCGTCCATCGCGCGGAAGCACATCTCGCCCCACTTGCGGGTGCCGAAGACGGTCGTCGGGGCGGGCGCGTTCCACCGCCAGCCGCCGTCGGCGTAGCCCCACGGCTCGTAGGCGTCCGGATTGCCGAGGCTCTCCTTCCGTACCCGGTGCAGCAGCATTCCCGATTCCACGTCGCGGTTGAAGACCGTGGACAGGACGTAGCAGTAGCCGTCGTCGGCCACGGCGTACGTCTTCTGCTGGAACTGGCCGCCGTACAGGTCGCCCGGCCACTGGCACAGGTACTGCCAGGTCTCACCGTTGTCGGTGGAGCGCCAGAAGTCGGTGTGGTGGGTGTCGTAGATGACGCCGCGCATGAGGTGCATGTACATCACGCCGTCGACGACGAACACGTCGGACGGGATCGCCGTCGTGGCCTTGTCGCCGACCGGGTTGTGCGGCTCGTCGACCAGGCTGTTGGCGTGGCTGCCGCCGACGCTGCCGTCGATGCGCAGGTTGTTCGGGTCGGCGCTGCTGGAGCGCAGACCGACCGGGGCGCGCCAGTCGGCGGCGCCCACCTGGGCGCCGTCGAAGGTGTCGCCGCAGACGAAGAGCATGGTGCCGTCCGGACACAGCACCGGGATGCCGAGGTCGGTCCACGGCGAGGCGAACGGCCCGGTCTCGACCGGTCCGCTGAGGTTCTTCACCTTGGTCGCGACCGTCGGGCTCGGAGGGTCGTTCGGACCGCCGGCGACCGCCGCTGGGGCACCCGAACCGATGGCCCCAGCCCCCACGGCGACGCCGATGCCGATCTTGAGGAGCTTCCGGCGGGAGGGCCCGCCGGCCGTCGCGTCGTTCCCGCCCGATGAGCCCGATGAGAGTGTCATTTCTGTCGATGGCCTTTCCGAGTCGACGAATTCCCGTGGCTCCGAACGGATCGCGCACCTCGGCGGCGACGGGTCGCCACCGAGGCTACGGCGCCCCGTCGCCCTCCCGCCGACCGGTGGGCAAACCTTCACCCAAATTGGCTATGCCACACGGAAGTTCCGCATCCGGACGTGGACCAGCCGACGGGAGGTGGGGTCGAACGTCCACAGCCGGACGGCCCGCCGACCACCGGCCGCTCCGTGACCCGATCCCGGACGATCCCGGACGGGCGCGGTGAGCGGCAAGTGCTCTCCCGGGCGCAGGTTTCGATCGATCAGCGCGTGCGTGCCGTTTCACGCCCCCTGATCGAGACGCGAGCATCACATATCGTATGCGTATCGCTACCGTTGGAATATGACGCACTCTCAAGTCCGCAGTCTCCTCGTTCGTGGGGTCGTGGCCTTCGTGCTCCTGGCTGCGCCCCTCGGGGCGCGGGCCGCAGCCGCGCCCAGTACGGGTGAGGACGCGCGGCCCGCCATCAGAAACCTGGCCCGCGGTGACCGCGACCTGCTGCAGCAGGCGGTGGACGCCCAACTCGCCGCGAGCAAGGACGGTAAGCAGACCGCCGCCAACGAGATCACGTACCCGGACGGGGCGGTGGTGGTCCTGCCGCTGCCGGGCGAGGCGCAGGCTCCGCCGTGGAGCGGGGACCACCACCGTCGGTCCGCCAGGGGCGCGGACTGGAAGAAGTGCCCGGCCCCGACCAGCGAACCCTCCTACTACTGCTTCTACGCCGACAAGAACTGGGGCGGTAGGAGGCTGCAGTTCAACCTCTTCCACGAGGACAGGCCGGTGTACTTCGCCGACTACGGGTTCCGCGACCAGACCAGCAGCTGGGTCAACACCGCCCGCGGCCTGGAGGTGATCGTGGACAACGACCCGGGCGACGGCCAGTGGCAGATGCTCTGGAAGGAGCCGCCGGAGTCCCTGTCCGCGTCGGTCGGCTTCGACAACATGGCCGACCGTTTCTGGGCCGTTCGTCAGTAGCCCTACCGCGCGCCGGCTGAGCTCGTGGCCCCGACCGGCTACTCGGCTACGCCACCGGCCCCGGCTTGTAGTCCGAGGGGAGCGTGCGGACGAACTCCCGCGGGTCGGAGTGCGACTGTTCCATCCAGACGGGCACGCTGCGGTAGCCGAGGGCGTAGAGGTTCCGCTTGGGGTCCCATGTGTTGGAGGCGAGGATCGAGGCACGCTTCTTCGCCATGTGGGCGTCCGGGATGTCGAGGACGTAGGAGGAGGCGGCGTCGCTGCATGCCTTGTGCGTGGGGTTCCCGTCGAGTCGGCCCGCGGCGAACTTGTGCGAGGCGCCCGGGTACTGCTTGGCGAGCGAGCGGACCTTGGCGATGACCTTCTGCACGAAGCCGTCGAAGTCGCCGTTCGCCTCGTCGGAGAGGTCGAAGTTGATGACCTTGGCGACGCCCAGGGCCTTGGCGGAGAGCTTGAACTCGGCCGTACGGCCGACGACGACCTCAGGGGTCGGCCAGGTCTCGGCCCAGCCGAGTGCGTGGTAGTGCCCGGGGGCGGAGCAGTTGTTGCCCAGGCTCTGGCATGTGCCCTGATTCATGTACTGGGCGAGCCCGCCGATCTCGCCCCGGGTCACCAACACGAGATAGACCGGTCGCCCGGAGGCCTTGTGCTCCAGGATCGAACCGGCGAGCCCGATCGCCTCGTCGTCCTGGTGCGGCGAGTCGAAGATCGCGGGAGCCGTCGCCGCGTGGGCGCCAGGCGCGGCCAGTGCTGGCCGGTTCCTTCCGCATCACGGCAGTCGGCGGCCCCGCCGCGGATCGCGCACCGGCAGCGGCGCTTCGATCACCGCCCACTGGGCGTCCGCCCGCGACGAGTCATAGGAAGGCCTGCACGAAGGGACACACATGGCGGTGATCTTCGCGGACACCCCGCCGCGAAGATCGCCGCCAGCGCATCACGCCACGATGTTGATCGGTTACCGAACACTTTCCGAGGCGGGAGGGGAGATCGTGCCCGCGGTGACCGGCTCCGGCGTGACCGTGATGTAGGTCGGGGCCGGAGCGGTCTCCCGGGCGCGGGCCGTGTACCAGCCGGCGCCGAACGCGAGGATTCCGATCAGGAGGCCTGCGAGGACCATGGTGACGTACTGCTGCTTCATAGCCCCAAGGGTAGAGCGCCCGTGGTCAACTCCCGTGCCGCCACGGCATGATGGCCACCTCTCGTGTCAAGCGTGGTTGACGCGAGAGGTGGCCATCATGCCGTGGGAGGGAGGAAGGTCGCTGCCCGAATCCGCGTGACCGGGCGATCCGGCGAGCCTACGCGGTCAGCGCCGCCGCCCCTGCGGCCGGTTCGAGGTCGCCCGGAGTCCACGAGCGCCGGAACTCCCCGATGGTGGCCCGGAGCACGGCTATCAGCGCCAGCAGCATCAGCGCGCCGTGGGCCGGCATCGACAGGTACGGCGACACGCTGGGGGCGATGAACTTGAGGTAACTGCCGAAGGACGACAGCTGGACCAGGACCGGCACGTACCAGAGCCGCCGGGGCAGCTGGAAGGCGATGATCACGCTGATCACGTCCGCGACGTAGAAGTAGCGCTCGTGCATGGACGGCAGCAGGAACGGCACCGCGATCGCGAAGACGGCGGCCAGCAGCAGGATCCCCGTGTCCGTGAGCTCGGGCCGCCCCTCCCGTACCGCCGGTGCCTCCCGCCCGTCCCCGGCCTTCAGCGCCGCCGCCCCGCCGGCGCGGTGGATGGCCCAGACCGCCAGCCCGATCAGCACCAGCACCAGCGCGCCCGCGACCAGCACACCTGCGTGCCGTACGGCGTCCTGCTCCTCGAACGGCACCGAGACGAACTGGTAGACCGACGGCGCGTTGAGCGTGAGGTCCTTGTACGTGTCCGGCTGCCGGGCGTACACCGTCAGCAGCTGCCAGGGGTCGGAGCCGAGCAGGACGGCGGGGATGTCGAGCGCCACGTACACCGCGGGAAGGGCCAGCAGGCTTCGCCACGGGATCCGTCGCGCCAGCACCAGGACGAGCAGGAGCGGGAACAGGAAGACCGCCTGGAGCTTGAACGCCAGCGCGATCCCGAAGAACGAGCAGGCCCACCACGGCCGGTCGCGCAGGATGTGGTAGACGCCGCCGACCAGGAAGGTCGTGAAGATCGCGTCGGCCTGGCCCCACCAGCCGCTGTTGGTCACGACCGTGGGGAGGAAGAGGACGATCACCGCCGCGCCGAGGGCCCGCCAGGGCTGCTGCGGGGACCGCAGGGAGACGATGCGGAACGTGTAGTACGCCAGTGCCAGGTCGAACAGGATCGAGACGCACTTGATACCCGTCAGCGCGGCCACCGGAAGGTAGGTGAGCGCGGCCATCAGGTACAGGTAGGGGACGTTGTAGTCCGAGAAGCCGGTGCCGCTGAGAGCGTGGAACCCGCCGTTGTTCGCGATGTACTGGTACCAGGGCCCGAGGAAGTAGTAGAAGTCCGTCGACTCGTTGTCCAGCATCAGGATGCGGACCGAGAGTGCGGCCATCACCGCCGCCATCGCGGCCAGAATCAGGACCGTCGGGTCGGCCGTGCTCTGACGCGGCTCCTCGGCGGTTATCTCGGACATCGGTCTCCATTCGGGTCGGCGGTGCGGTGGGCCGGCCGGGGTGCGTGTCGTGGGTCGGACGGCGAGGCCGGTACCGCGGCCCTCCGCGGGGGAGCCCCGTCCGCAGGGCGGCGGCCGGACCCGAAAGCCCTCCGTGCCCCACCCCTTGGTCCGCCCCCGTGGCCCGTTCCCGTGATCCGTTCCCGTGGGCCGGCCCCGACGGTGGCATCCGGCGGGTGGTGCGCGAACGGGCGGATCCGCCCCCGGCCGATCATAGGCGCCCGTGTCCACGGGCACTCTGCTGGCCCCGGATCGTCAGGGCACGGAGAAGAGCCGACCCGGGCGGCACGGACGACACCGGCCCCGGGGGCAACCACAGGGGTGGAGGCGGACGTGGAGCCTGACGGGATCGACGCGGCTGCCGGGGCTCCGTGCGGGTCGCCCGCGCTGGTCAGGGGCGGCCGAGGGCGCGGAAGGTCCAGCCGGCCGCGCGCCAGCGAGCGGCGTCGAGGGTGCCGCGGGCGTCGATGACCCGGGGGACGGCGATGTGCCGGGCGAGGTCGGCCGGGTCGGCGTCGGAGTACTGGGGCCAGTCGGTCAGGTGCAGCAGCAGTTCGGCGCCGGTGACGGCCTGGGTGGGGTCGTCGGCGTAGTCGAGCCGGGGGTAGGCCCTGCGGGCGTTGTCCATGGCGGCGGGGTCGTGGACGGTGACCTCGGCGCCGGCCCGCTGGAGGGCGTCGGCGACGGCCAGGGCCGGGGAGTCGCGGATGTCGTCGGTGTGGGCCTTGAACGCGGCGCCCCAGACCGCGATCCGCTGGCCGGTCACGGCGTTGCCGAGGACTTCGCGGGCGAGTTCGACGGTGTGCTCGCGCCGGCGCCGGTTGATCGCCGCGACCTGGCGGAGCAGGCCGGTGTCGGCGCCGAGCTCTTCGGCGCGGTTGGTGAACCCTGCCAGGTCCTTGGGCAGGCAGCCGCCGCCGAACCCGAGGCCGGGCCGCATGCCCTCGGCGCCGATCCGGTGGTCGTAGCCCAGGGCGAGGACGATCTGCCGGACGTCGGCGCCGGCCAGCTCGCAGAGCTCGGCCATCGCGTTGATGAAGGAGATCTTGGTGGCGAGGAAGGCGTTCGCGGCGCCCTTGATCAGCTCGGCCGTCGCGATGCCGGTGACGATCAGCGGGGAGCCGGCGGCCAGGATGTCGGCGTAGACCTGCCGGAAGGCGGCCTCGCTGCCGGTGTCACCGTCCTCGACGCCGAGCACGATCCGGTTCGGCTCCAGGGTGTCCAGGAGGGCGAACGACTCGCGCAGGAACTCCGGCGACCAGGCCAGGCCGACGCTCACCCCGGCGCGGAGGTGCTCGTCCAGGGTCTGCCGCAGCTCTGCGACCGTGCCGACCGGGACGGTCGATTTGCCGATGATGACCGCGCCGTCGCCGAGCCCGGGGGCCAGGCGCCGGACGGCGGTGTGGAGGTGGGTGAGGTCGTAGGCGCCGCTGCCGTCCCGCTGCGGGGTGCCGACGCCCAGGAAGTGGACGTCGGCGAAGTCGGCGGCCTCCGCGTAGGAGGCGGTGAAACGGAGCCGTCCGGTGGCGGTGTGCTCGGCGAGCAGGTCGTCCAGGCCGCGCTCGACGAACGGGGCCTGGCCCTTGTTCAGCGCGTCGACCTTGTCGGCGTCGGTGTCCATGCCGAGGACCTGGTGGCCGAGCTCGGCCATCGCGGCGGCGTGGGTCGCGCCGAGGTAGCCGCAGCCGATCACGGTGAGTTTCACGAACGTGTCCTTCCGAAGGGGCGGGCGGTGTCCGCGCCAGCCGGTCCTGCGATTCCGCGCATCCGGTTGTCACCCCTGAGCGTGAATCGGTGGTGGCCCCGACGGGAGGAGGTTTCCGCAGGTCCCGGCGGAGGCCCGGAGCACCAGGCAACCGCCTGGCAGCCCGTGCGGGGAGGGCTCGCAAGGGGGCTCACACATCGTGCATCCGATTCACCATGAGCGACGGATGCCCTACCCTCGGTGATTCGTCCTCGGGTGCCGGACACGCGACTTCTCGTGGCCGGCCGTGTACGACTTCCCCGTGCCCGCGCGGGGACCGACTGAGGGGGACGCCGTGGCGCCGACCACCCGCCGGACCAAGCCGCCGAACGACGCACTGGCCCGGATGATCGACAAGTGCGAGGGCGCCAGCCACAAGTCGCTGGCCCACCGCGTGAACCAGCTCGCCCACGAAGCCGGGCTGACCACGACCTACACGCACACGTCCGTTGCGAACTGGACGGCGCGCGGCATGGTGCCGGACTGGCCCGTGCCGAAGCTGCTGGCCCGGGCGATCGGCGAGCGGCTCGGCCGGCCCGTGGAACTCGGCGAGATCGGTATGGCCGATGCCGGGACACCGGACGCCGCGATGGGGTGGGATTTCCCGAGGGACCCCGCCGAGGCCGTGCGCACGGCCACTTCGTTCTGGAGCAGCGTGAACCGCCGAGACTTCCTCACCGGTGCGGGCTTCGCCGTCTCCGCGTTCACCACCCCGGTCACCCGCTGGCTGGTCACCCCCGCCGACGACACCGCCGCCCACCGCGGCCGCGGCCGGGTCGGCGCCGCAGACCTCGCCGAACTGCGGGACGCCGCAGACGAGGCCCGGCGCTGGGACTCCAGATACGGCGGCGGGAACTGGAAGGCCGACTCCGTCACCGCCTGCCTCCGGGAACGCGCGGTCCTGCTCCTGAACGGCTCCTTCGGCGACGAGGTCGGCCGCCAACTGTTCTCCGTGACAGCCGAGTTGTCCCGCCTGGCGGGCTGGACCGCCTTCGACGTCGGCCAACACGACGTCGCTCAACGGCACTTCATCCAGGCCCTCCGCCTGGCCCGGGCCGGCGGCGACGTCCAGCTCGGCTGCTATGTCCTGACCACGATGGCCATGCAGACCCTGCTGAGGGGATTCGCCGGCGAGGCCATCGACATGACCCAGGGCGCCTTCGAGCGGGCCAAGGGCCGGGCAGCCCCCAGGGTGCTCGCGTTCACCAAGCTCATCGAGGCCCGGGCCCACGCCCGGGACGACGACGCCCGGGCCGCCTCCGCCGCGCTCGCCGCCTCCGAGAGCCTGCTCGACCAGGCCCGCGACGGCGCCGAGGAGCCGGCGTGGATCGACTTCTACCACCACGCGCGGCTCTCGGCCGACGCCGCCGAGATCTTCCGCGACCTGAAGCACCCCGAGGCCGCCCTCGCGTGGAACGCGCAGGCCGCCGCCATGCCGCCCGGGGTGTTCACCCGCTCGGTCGGGATGCGGCTGGCCATCGTCGGAACCGCCCACCTCCAGAGCAAGGAGCTGGACCAGGGCCTCGCGCTCGGCCACCAGGCCGTCGACATCCTCGCCCGTGTCCAGTCCAGCCGGGCCAAGGACTACGTCCGCGAGTTCAACACCGCGCTCACCCCTTGGCGCCGCGAGCCGCGGGTCGTCGAGTTCCTCCGGCGGACCGGCAAGGAACTCGGCGTCGCGGCATAGGGCGAGAGGCCGCGCGGCCGGGTCAGGTGCCCGGGTGGGAGGCTGCCCAGCCGTGTTCGAGCAGGGCGAAGGCCTCGTCGGCGGCTCGGCGCGGTTCGGCGTGCCGCAGGATGAGGCTGCGGCTCTCAAGGGCGAAACGGGCGAGGGCGGCGCAGCTGACGTCGTCCGCGGGGGCGTTGACGGCCTCGGCGATGGCTCGTGCCAGGGCGGTTTCGTGGCGCGTCCACATGCGGTGGGCGTAGTCGCGCAGTGCGGGGGTCTCCTGCACCATGCGCGTGAAGTCGGCGAACCGCGGGTCCGCGGTGTGGACGGCGAACTGGGTCTGCGTCAGCAGGAGGTGCTCGCGCAGCGCCTGCGGGATCGACGTGCCGGGGGTGCGTTCGCGTACGGCGGCGACGAGTGCTGCTTCGATGTCGTCCTCCTGGTCGAAGACCAGGGCTTCCTTGCCGGAGAAGTGCTTGAACAGGGTGGTCACCGAGACGTCGGCGGCCTCGGCGACGTCCTTGACGCCGACCTGGTCGTAGCCGTGTTCGAGGAAGAGGTCGAGTGCGGCGTCGGCCAGGGACTGGCGGGTCTGGGCCTTCTTGCGCTCGCGGCGCCCGGTCGGTTCGGTCACGTGCCCACCATACCGACATAGTGCATCCGCTGCAAAAGTTTAGTCGTTGCGCTTATTTAGCGAGTGTGCTTTCTTGGTGGTGTCGGGCCTCCCAACGGCCCACCCACCTCCCGAGGGGCACTCCCATGAACTCTGCCCGCAATCCCCGTGATCCCCGCCGTCCCCGCATCGCGATCGTCGGCGCCGGCCTCGGCGGCCTCACCTGCGCCCGGGTCCTGCAGCAGCACGGTCGCTCCGTCACCGTCTTCGAACGCGAGGCATCCGCCGGCGCCCGCCCGCAGGGCGGCACCCTCGACCTGCACGCCGACACCGGCCAGGCCGCCCTGCGCGCGGCGGGGCTCCTCGACCGGTTCCACGCCCTCGCCCGCCCCGAAGGAGACGCGTGGCGCGTGCTCGACTTCGCCACCGCCGCGCTCCTGGCGCAGCAGGGGCCTTCCGCCGACGGCGGCCGGCCGGAGATCGACCGGGGCCAACTGCGCGGCCTGCTCCTGGACTCGATCGCCGAGGGCACGGTGCGATGGGACCGCGCCGTCAGCGGGGTCACCCCGCTGGCGGACGGCACCTGCCGGCTGCGCTTCGGTGACGGAACCGCCGAGGACTTCGACCTGGTGGTCGGTGCCGACGGCGCCTGGTCGCGCGTCCGCCCGGCCCTGTCGCCCGCCGTACCCGGCTACACCGGTGTCACCTTCGTCGAGACCGGATTCGACCACTGCGACACCCGTCACCCCGACCTCGCGCGGCTGGTCGGCAGCGGATCGATGCTGGCGAAGGGCGTCGGCAGGTCCCTGGTCGCCCAGCGCAACAGCAACGGCCACATCCGCGCCTACATCGCGCTGCGCGTGCCGGAGGACTGGCACACGGCCGCCGGTATCGACCTCGGCGACCAGCGGGCCGTGCGGACGCACCTGCTGAAGGCGTTCGACGGCTGGGACGAGAGCCTGCGCCACGTCCTGCGCGACAGCGACAGCGGGTTCGTCAGCCGGCCCCTGTTCGTCCTGCCCGCCTCGCACACCTGGCAGCACGTCCCCGGCGTCACGCTGCTCGGCGACGCCGCGCACCTGATGCCCCCGGTCGGACTGGGTGCCAATCTCGCCATGCTCGACGGTTCCGACCTCGCCCACGCCCTCGCCACCGAACCCAGCGTCGACGACGCCGTCCGCGCCTACGAGAGCATCATGCTGCCGCGCTCGATCGAGGCCGCGACGGGCAGCGCGCAGGGACTCGACCACCTCGTTCCCGCGACGGCCCCCTGAACCGACTCCACTCGGGCTCTGACTGTCTCAGCTCAGGCACCGGCTGTTCGGGCGCTCACGGCTGGAGTCGTCCGGGGCGGGTCGAGCGACTGTCGGCTTCCACGGGCTGTCCGGGCCCTTTGGTCGCTGCGTATTCACGCAGGTCAGGGCGGCGGCAGGGACTGAAGCGACTGAGACTGGGGATTGGGTGCACGTTGTCGCTCGGGGTGGGTGCCCGTCCCGGCGCGGTCGGGCGGCCGGCGACTCCGCCGTGGAGTGGTCGCGGGCGGTGAGGATGACGTGGTAGCCCTGTTCGGCGAGCTCGCGGGCGACGGCGAAGCCGAGTCCGGCCGGACGGCTGGTCCCGGTGAGGAGTGCGGTCCTGATGGCCGTGGCGGGTGTTTCCCTTTCAGGTGGCTCGGCCGTTCCTGGTTTGAGCTTGGACCGTGACGTCGGAGCTGTCACCGGGCACCTGTATGTTGATCACCCGCCGACCCTGTCGGTGTCCCGTCCCGGGGTGTCGACGTGCGGGTCCGGCCTGGGGTGGTGATCGCTTCGCGGAAATCCGGTCGCTGTCGTCGGGGGATCAGGTGATCCTTTGGCGTCGAGGCTGAACAGCCGCTCATCGTCTCAAGCGCTTGAAGGATTTTGCATGACCGTTCCTGCCCTGCCTGACAGCCCGCAGTCCGCCGAGGAGCCGGCCGACACCAACGCATGGGCGGCACCGAGCCCGGGTCAGGGTGAGGGCGAGGCCCGGGGTCAGGGCGAGGCCACGGTGCCTGCCCCGACCGCCACCCCCGCCCCTGCTGCGCCCCCCGCCGCGCCCCCAGTCGCGGCTCCGAACGTCCCGTACTGGCCGCCGTACGCGTATCCGATGCCGGCGCCGCAGCCTCGCAACGGGCTGGGCACCGCGGCCATGGTGCTCGGGATCGTCGGTGGCGTCCTCAGCCTGGCCGTCATCTTCTTCTGGCTGTCCTGGCTGCCGGCCCTGCTCGCCGTGGTCTTCGGTGCCATCGGCCTGGGCTACGTCCGCAAGGGCCTGGCGACCAACCGGGCGATGGCGCTCGCGGGCGTGATCCTGGGCATTTCCGGTCTGCTGGTCTCGGTCGGCGCCGGGGTGTTCGTCGTGACGCGGGTGCAGGCGGCCGACGAGGAACGGCGGGCGGAGGAGAACGCCGCGCGCGCTCGCGCCGATGCCGCGACTCAGGCCGCCAACGAGCGGGCGGCGAAGGAGCGGGAGCGGATCGAGGCCGAGCGGAAGAGGGCCGAGGCCGAGCAGGAGAAGGCGGCCGCGGACGAGAGGACCCGGCGCCTGTCGTTCGGCCAGTCCTACACGTACGGGGACGGCCTGAAGGTCACGATGGCCGCGCCGACGCCGTACGTTCCGAGTGACAGCGTGTCGGACACCCCCAAGAACGCCAAGATCATCCAGGTGAGGATCACCGTCGTCAACACCGGGTCGGAGGAGGTCTCGCTCAACGGGTCGGGGCTGCCCACCATCAGGGACGCCAAGGGCAACCTCGTCTTCACGCTGATCGACGGAAGCGGACGGATGAAGATCCTCAAGGGCTCGCTGGCCCCGGGCGAGGAGGCCACCGGTCTGACGGCGTACGCCCTGCCGGGCAGCGCGGCCGACCGGTTCTCCGTCCAGTTCGACTACGGTCTCGGGCGGCTGCGCAAGGACGTCATCTGGTCCGGCTCTCCGAGCTGACCCGGGGCCGCTCCCAGCAGAGACCGGGGCGCGGCACGTGCCGCGCCCCGGCCCGGTGCCGTGGGAGCCTCGGAGCTTGAATTTGAGGAGGAACCTGCTGCCCGGCAGGCTGCTGGGGTGCGTGGTGCTGCAGTTCGTGATGTCGGACCCAGGGGTGAGGGAGCCGGAGACGGAGACACCGGGCAGGACGGCGCTGTCGAGGGTGACCGTGCCGGCGTTCAGGCTGGGGCCGCAGTTCTTCACCAGGAACTTCTCGATGGTGCCGTCGTTCAAGGACACGTTGGTCGCGGTGGGGGTGTCGCAGATCGGCTGGGTGTTCTCGGCTGTGCCCTTTCCGACGCAGGCGAGCCGGAGCAGCAGGTCGGCCCGGGGTTCGGCGGCCCCGTTGGCCCCGTCGGTCGCGACCGGTGAGTCGGCGGCGACCGCGGCCGGGGCGGACTGCGGGAGGAACGCGGCCGTGGTGGTGGCCAGGGCGAGCGGGACGGTGGTGAGCCGCCGGCGCCGCACCGAGAGGCGCCTGGTGCGCGGCCCGGACAGTGCGCCCTGGGCAGTGGGCTGATCGCCCATAACGTCCTCCTTTGTTTGTGTGTACGAACTGCTGGTGTCGGAATCGTCGCCGGGGGACTGTCGTGCGATTCGGGCGGGCCGGATTCGCCTTTGCGGTGCGATATTGATCCGTCTGTCGCAGTGCGCCCGGGATTTCCTGCGAAGTCGCCTTTTTGCTACCACGGATCGTGAACGATCTTTGCTGTCAGGCAGTCGGGGGACGGCGGCGTGTACTTGCCGGGTCTTCCGTCGGCGCCGGGTTACGTTCTGCGGCAGACCTTTTCGGTGTCGGCCCGTCGGACCGCCCAGCGGATAAAAAGGGGAGACCCAGTGCTGCCCAGTCCACCCCTCCCGCCCGGCGGCCGACGAGCCCCGGCCGCGGATCGCCTGCCCGGTTTTCCGGGCACGGAGCACTGGCGGCGTGAGGAGAGATCCGGACTGCACTACGTCGACCACGGATCCGGCGACGTCGTGCTCATGTTGCACGGAAATCCGACGTGGGGATATCTGTGGCGGCGTCTGGTCACTGGGCTGGCCGGGAATTTCCGCTGCGTCGTGCCGGACCAGCTGGGCATGGGGCTCTCCCAGCGCAGGAACGGTGCCGGTCCGATTCCGCTCGCGGAGCGGCTGGAGCACCTCGACGCGCTGGCGGCCCACCTGATCGAGCAGCGCCGGGCGCCGTCGGCGGGCTGGACCCTGGCGGTACACGACTGGGGAGGGCCGATCGGCCTGGCCTGGGCGAGGCGGCATCCCGGGTTGGTCACGAAGCTGGTCGTGCTGAACAGCGTGGGTTTCCGCTGGCCCGAGGGCTACCGGCTGCCGCGCTCGCTGGCCCTGCTGCGCGACGTCCGACCGCTCGGCGAAGCGGCGCACCTGCTGAACCTCTTCCCCCGGGCGGCGCTGCGGGCCGGGGTGGTCCGGCCGCTGCCCGCCGAGGTCCGTTCCGCCTACCTGCGGCCGTACCGCGGAGCGTGGCAGCGCCGCGCGGTGCGGGACTTCCTGCGGCAGATCCCGCGCAGCGGCGCGGATCCCGCCTGGTCCCTGGTCGATCCCGGTGACGACAGCGCCGACCTCGCCGGGCTGCCGGTGTTCATCGGCTGGGGCCTGCGCGACCCGGTGTTCACACCGCTCGTCCTGCGGGAGTGGCGGCGCAGACTCCCGCACGCCGAGGTGCACGCCTTCGCCGACGCGGGCCACTTCGTCCTGGAGGACGCCGGCGATTCCCTGATCAGGCCGCTTCGGCGCTTCCTGTCCACGCGATGACGAACCATCACGGAAAGGTGCCCATGCCCTCGCCCCACAGCAGGATCGGTCTCGTGCGGGTCCATGTCCCCGAGGCCCGCCAGAGTTCCCGCGAGATCGAGGAGGAACTGCGCCGGCAGAGCCCCGGGGCCGCGCTGCCGGCGGGACTGCTGGAGCACATGTTCGGGCTGCGCGAGCGGTGCGTGGCGGCGCCGGGGGAGATGCCCTCGGACCTGGCGGCCCGGGCGGGCGCCGCCGTCCTGCGCGACGCCGGCCTCCCGCCCGAGGCCGTCGACCTGCTCGTCTACACCGGGATCAGCAAGGACCTCGACGAGCCGGCGACCGCGAACGTGGTGGCCGCCAAACTCGGTGTCACGGCACCGGTCTTCGATCTGATGAACGCCTGCAACGGCGTGCTCAGCGCGTTGGAGAGCGTGGACGCGCTGATCAGGCTCGGTTCCTACCGGCGGGTGCTGGTGGTCACCGGGGAGACACCCAGCCGGATCACCCGCTGGCGCGTTCCGGACCGCGGTCGGCTGGCATCGGCACTGGCCAGTCTCACGCTGGGCGACATGGGGGCCGCCGTGCTGGTGGAGGCGAGCGAACGGCCCGGCGTCCTCGGCAGCCGCTTCTTCGCCAACCCGGCCGCGTGGCCGAGCGCGGTACTGCGCAGCCCGTACGCCACCGGCCGGATGCACGAGTTGGAGGTCGACGACGCCGCGTTGACGGCCTCCTTCGCGGAGCTGCGGGAACAGGCCTTCAAGGCCGCGGGTGAACTGGTCGATTCCGTGGCCGACTGTGCGCTGTTCTGCGTCCACCAGCCTTCGGCGGCCATGACCCGCGACCTCTGCTCAAGCGCCGGTATCCCCGCCGAGGCCGTGATCTCCACCTTCCCCGACTACGGCAACGTCGCCACCGCCACCATCCCGCTGCAACTGGCACTCGCGCAGGAGCAGGGCCGGCTGCACGAGGGCGATTTGGTGGGAATCGTCGGCCTGGCCAGCGGCACCAGCCTCGGCGTCATGGTCCTGCGGTGGTGAGCGCGGTCCCCGGGGCGGCCGAGGAGCGGGACGCCTGGCCGGAGACGCTCGCCGCCCACCTGGCCGGATGGGCCGGCCTGCAGCCGGACCGCACCGCGCTCGTCTGGCCCGCTCCGCGCGGCCGGTGGCACACCGTCGACTTCGCGACGCTGGAGGCCGCCTGCCGGGCGCGCATCCGCGAACTGCGCGAGGCGGGCGTCGGCGCGGGGCAGAAGGCCGTGGTGATGGCCCGCGACCCGTACGACCTGGTGACCACCGTGTATGGGCTGCTCGCCCTCGGTGCGGTGCCGGTGCTGATCGACCCGGCGCTGCCCCGTCCGGCGTTGCGGGCCTGTCTGGACGAGACGCGGCCCGAGGTGTTCGTCGGCGACCCGCTCGCCCAGCTGGCCCGGCTGCTGCTCGGCTGGGCCCGCCCGCACGTCACCGTCTCACTGCTCACGGGCCGCGCGTGGCGCGCGTGGTGCGCGCGTCGGCCGGAGCCGGAGACGGGGCGGCCGGAACCGTCATGGCCGAGCCCGCCGCCCGCCGCCTCGCTCGCGCTGATCGCCTTCACCTCCGGCTCCACCGGAGTGCCCAAGGGCGTGGAGTACGAGCACCGGCAGCTGGCCGCCCAGGTCCGCTCCCTCGCCGGGCTGCTGGGACTGGGCCCGGGCGAGGTGCTGCTCGCCGGGTTCCTGCCCTTCGCCCTGTTCGGGCCCGCCACCGGTGCCACCACCGTCGTCCCGGCCATCGACCACCTCAGGCCGGCCCGCACCCGGGGTGCCGACCTGGCGCGCGCCGTCACCGAACACTTCACCTCGGTGGTGTGTGCCTCCCCGGCGGTGCTGCGGGCCCTGGCCGGGGAGTGCGAGCACGGCCGGCTGTCGCTCGCCCCGGTGCGGCTGGCCTGTTCCTTCGGCGCCCCGCCGTCCGAACGGCTGGTGCGTGCGCTGCGCCGGGCGCTGCCGGAGGAGGCGACGCTGCTCAGCGCGTACGGCGCCACCGAATGCCTGCCGGTCAGCGTGATCGACAGCGCCGAACTGGCCTCCGCGCACGCGGAACCGCTGCACGCCCACCGCGGGGTCTGCCTGGGCCGCCCGGTGCCCGGCATCACGGCCCACGTCCTGGTGCCGGTCGGCCCCGTGTCGTACAACCGGCCAGTTCCGCAAGGGAGTTACGGGGAGATCACGGTCGGCGGCCCGCAGGTCAGCCGGGCCTACCATGCCCGCCCGGGCGCGAACGCGGCCGCCAAGGTCGGCGCCGGGGAGGACGTACTGCACCGCACCGGCGATCTCGGCTGGCTCGACGAGAGCGGCCGGCTGTGGTTCCTCGGGCGCTCCGCGCACCGGGTGCACGGAGCCGGGTTCGCGCTCGACACCGCCGTGGTCGAGCGGATCGCCGACGCGGTGCCCGGCATCGGGCGCACCGCGCTGATCGGCCTCGGGCCCGCAGGCCGTCAACGGCCGGTGCTGTGCGTGGAGTTGGCGCCATCGGCGGCCAACTCGGCGACGGCCGTCCTCCAGGGGCTTCGGCACGCCCTGTCGGCGGTGCCGGGCGGCCACCGGGTTTCCACCGTCCTGCTCCACCGCCGGCTGCCCACCGACCCGAGGCACAACTCGCGCGTCGACCGCGACCGCCTCGCCCGCTGGGCCCGCCGCCGGCTGCGCCGACGACGCCCGGGCGGCGTGCGGGGAGGCGGGCGATGAGGGTCCTGGTCACCGGGGGCAGCGGCTTCCTCGGCCTGGAGCTGTGCCGCCGCCTCGCCGGGCGCGGCGACGTGGCGGTCTCGCTGAACCGCCGCTGGAGTCCGGAGCTGGAGCGCCTCGGGGTCCGTCAGCACCTGGGCGACATCGCCGACCCGGATACGGCCCGGCGAGCCCTCACCGGGTGCGAGGCGGTGATCCACAACGCGGCCCTGGCCGGGGTCCGGGGGCCCGAGCGGCCGTACCGCGCGGTCAACGTCGACGGCACCCGGCACGTCCTGACCGCCTGCCGCGCCCTCGGCATTCGCCAACTGGTCTATACCTCCACCGCGAGCGTGGCCTTCACCCCCGAGGGCATCAGGGGAGCGGACGAGTCCCTGCCCGGGCCCCGGAGCCACTCGGCCGCCTACCCCCGCACCAAGGCCGAGGCGGAGGCGGCCGTCCTCGCCGCCAACGGCCCGGACCTGGCCACCACGGTGCTGCGCCCCCATCTGATCTGGGGGCCCGGCGACCCGCACTTCCTGCCCGCCCTGCTGCGGGCGACCGAAGCCGGGCGACTGCTGATGCCGGGCCGCGGCACCAACCTCGTCGACACCTGCCACCTCGCCACCGCGGCCCACGCGCACCTGCTCGCGCTGGACCGGCTGCGACCGGGCCACCCGGCGGCCGGGCGGGCCTACTTCATCGCCCAGGGCGAACCGCGGCCGCTGCGCGAGGTGGTGGCCAGGCTCCTCACCGCGGCCGGACGCCGCGCGAGCTGGCACCCGGTGCCCTACCCCGTCGCGCTGGCCGCCGCCGTCCTGGCCGACGCCACGACGACGGTGCTCCGCCGCCACACCGACCACGGCCTCAGCCGGTTCCTGCTCCACCAGCTCACCCGGCCGCACTGGTTCGACCTCACGGCGGCCCGGCGAGACCTCGGCTTCGAGCCGCCCACCACCTTCGACCAGGCCATGGCCGAACTGACCCGCCACCACCGCACCGCCGGCGGCTGAGCCCACCTCCCCCACACTCCGGAAAGGAACCACCACCATGGACTCGACTCTCTCCGTGGACGACGTCTGCGCCACCGCCCGGACCCTGCTCGTCGAGCGGTTCGGCGTATCCGCCGACGTCATCAGCCCCGACGCCACCTTCGACGAGATGGACGTCGACTCGCTCGCGCTGGCCGAGTTCGCCTTCGTGCTCCAGGACGAGTTCGGCATCCTGATCAACCAGGAGGACGCCGACCGGCAGAGCACGCTCGTCGACGTCGCCCGGATCGTCCAGGGCCGACTCGGCGACGCGGCCGAACCCGTCGCGTGAACCGCCCCGAGATCGCCGTCACCGGCCTGGGGCTCGTCACCCCGGCCGGGATCGGCGCCGAGGAGACCTGGCAGCGGGTCTGCGCCGGCACACCCACCGCGTCACCGGACCCGGACCTCGACGCCGCCCCGGTGACGTTCTCCTGCCGCATCCCCGCCATGGACCTGGACACGGCGGTCGGGCGCAAGAAGGCCTGGCGGATCGGACGGTTCAGCAAGCTCGCGCTGCTCGCGGCCCGGGAGGCCGTCCAGAACGCGGGACTGGACACCGGCGGGTGGGACGGCGCCCGGGTCGCCGTCGTGCTCGGGGTGGGCTTCGGCGGCGCGCCGCACTGGGAGGACCAGCTGCGCCGACTCCACCAGCGCGGGCCGGCCCACGTCTCGCCGACGGTGATCCCGATGGTCATCGGCAACATGGCCGTCGGCGAGGTGGCCCAGGAGTTCGGCGCGCGTGGTCCCACGCTCGCCTGCGCCACCGCCTGCGCCTCCGGTGCCACGGCGCTGGCCATCGCCCACGACCTGCTGGTCGCCGGGTCCTGCGACCTCGTCCTGGCCGGTGGCGCCGAAGCCGCCCTCAGCCCGCTGGTGGCGACCGGGTTCCACCGGATGGGCACCCTGTCGGCGCGCGGGCACGACGTACCGGGCGCCTCACGGCCGTTCGCCGCCGACCGGGACGGCTTCGTCCTGGCCGAGGGCGCCGCCGTGCTCGTCCTGGAGCGCGCCGCGGACGCGAAGGCGCGAGGTGCCCGGGCGCGCGCCGTGCTCGCCGGACACGGCGCCAGCAACGACGCCCACCACCCGACCGCGCCGCCCCAGGGCGCCGCCGGTGCGGAACAGGCGCTGCGTACGGCGCTGCGCAGTGCGGGCCTGGGCGCCGGCGACATCGGCCACGTCAACGCCCACGGCACCTCCACCCCGCTCAACGACGCCGCCGAGGCAGGTCTGATCGCCCGCGCCCTGCCGCACCGGCCCAGCGTCACCGCTCCGAAGGGCGTGCTCGGCCACAGCCTCGGCGCGGCCGGAGCGATCGAGGCGGCGCTCACCGTGCTGACCATCGAGCGCGCACTGGTGCCGCCGATCGCCAACCTCACCCCCGACACCGCCGAGTTCGACATCGACTGCGTCACCGGGACCGCGCGGAGGCAGCGGATCGATGCCGCGGTCAGCCACTCCTTCGGCTTTGGAGGCCACAATGTCGTCCTCGCCCTGCGCCGGGACTGACCCCCGGGCGGGAACGGAACGAGGCACCCCGGCGCCGCCCGACGGCGTCGGGGCCCGGATCGGCGCACTCGTCGCCCGCCACCGCTGGGCGGTGCTGTGGACCACCGCCCTGCTGCTGGCCGTCGCCGCGGTCGCCGGGGCCGGGCTGCCCGCACGGCTGTCCCACGGCGGCTTCACCAACCCCGGGGCCGAGTCCGGCCGGGCGATCGAAGCCATCGAACACCACTACAACGCGGGCGGCACCAGTACGATCGTGATCTTCCGCAGCGAAACCCTCACCGTGGACAACCTGGAGTTCGGCGAAGCCGTGCGGTCCGCGCTCGCCACCGTGCCCAGGACCGTGCTGGCGGGTGCCCAGCACTACTGGAACACCGGCAAACGGGAACTCGTCTCCACCGACGGGCACGCGGCCTGCGTGGTCGTCGGACTGGCCGGAACCGGCGACCACGCCAAGGCCGCCTCCTACGAGCGGATGCGCGGTCTACTGCACGCCGATGGGTTCACCGTCACCTACGCCGGGCAGGTCCCGCTCGAGGCCGACCTGGACCGCACCGTCGACGACGACCTCACCCGGGCCGAACTCTACGTCTTCCCCCTGCTGCTCCTGCTGCTCCTGCTCTTCTTCGGCAGCCTCGCCGCGGCCCTGCTGCCGCTGGCCGTGGCCGGCGCGAGCCTCACCATGGCCTTCGGGGTGCTGCGGCTCCTCGCCCCGCTGGTGCCGGTCAGCTACGTCACCCGCAACGTCGTCGTCATGATCGCTCTCGGGCTGTCCGTCGACTACGCCCTGTTCGTCGTCGTCCGCTTCCGGCGTGAGCTGCGCCACCGGGGCGACCGGCACCGAGCCGTGGCCGCGACCATGGCCACCGCCGGGCACACCGTGCTCTACTCCGCGACGGCCATCTCGCTCGCCGTCCTGGGCCTGAGCCTGCTTCCGTTCCCCATCACCCGCTCCCTCGGCATCGGCGCCGCCGTCACCGTCGCGCTGGCCGGCGCCGTCAGCCTCACCATGCTGCCCGCAGTGCTGGCCGTGCTCGGCCCTCGGGTCGACGCCGGGCGCATCCGGCTGCCGGGCCTCGGACGGGCCGGTCTCGGACGGGCGTGGGCGGCGGACCAGGAGACGGGGTTCTGGTACCGGCTGGGCCGGAGCGCCGTCACCCACCCGTGGGCCTGGCTCACCGCCGCCGTCGCGGTGATCGCCGTGCTGAGCGCGCCGGTCGTCGGGCTCCACCTCGCGGCGAGCGACCAGCGGACCCTGCCCGCCGGGGCGGCCAGCCGCAGGGCCCAGGAACTGCTGCACGAGGACTTCCCGGCGGCCGCGCTCGACCAACTCCAGGTCGTCGCCCACCTGCGGGACGACATCGGCGGCGAGCCGGGCAAGGCCGAACTGGCCCGCTGGCAGGAGCGGCTCGCCGGACTGCCGGACGCCCAGGACGTCCGGCTGCGGGTCAGCACCGCGCACAGCGCGCTGCTGACCGTGGCCACCGACGAGGCTCCGGACGCTCCCGCCGCCGAGCAACTGGTGCGCGCCGTGCGGGCGCTCGACCCGCCCGACGGCGGCCTGGTCCTGGTCGGCGGACCGGCCGCCGCCAACGTCGACGTCCTGGACGCCCTGGGGGCCAGGCTCCCGGCGCTGGTCGGGTACCTGCTGGTGGTCACGCTCGGCCTGCTCTTCCTGGCCTTCCGATCGCTGCTGGTCCCGGTCAAGGCCGTCATCACCACGACGATGTCCCTCGGCATCGCCTACTCCGCCGTCACCTGGACCGTCCAGGAGGGCCACGGTGCCCGGCTGCTCGGCCTTCGACCCACCGGGTACGTCGGCGCGCTGGAGGCCGCCATCATGCTGATGTTCGTCTTCGCGCTCTCCGTCGACTACGAGCTCTTCCTGATCGCGCAGATCCGCGAACTCCACCGCGGCGGCATGGACAACGCCAATGCCGTGGTGACCGGCCTCGGGCGCACCGGAGGGCTGATCTCGGCCGCGGCGGCCCTGATCGTGCTGGTCGCCGCGGCCTTCGCGACCAGCCCCGTCGTCACCGTGAAGGAGATCGCCCTCGGTGTCCTGGTGGCCGTGGCCGTCGATGCCACCGTGGTGCGCATGCTGCTGGTCCCCGCCACCATGCGCCTGCTCGGCGAACTCAACTGGTGGACACCGCGCTTGCGGCGGCCGGCGGCGCCGAGCGGGCCCCGTCCGGCGCCGTTGCCGGGCCTGGAAGCGGTGGAGTGAGCGTACGAGTGGGTTCCGGGCGGGCCTGGCGCTCGGAGGCGTGCGGAGCGGGCTCGGAGCACTGGTGTCCTGCGCCGGAGATCCGGCGCAGGACACCAGGAGCAGTACCGGTGATCCGACCGGGCTACACGGGGGTGTTGATGACGGAGACCATGCCGAAGTGGTGGTGGGCGATGGAGAGGTCGCCCTGGGTGTCGCCGCCGGTGGGGGTGATCATGGCGGAGGAGACGGCGTACTTCCTCGGGCCGCCGCTCTGCATCAGGTAGGGGATGCCGATGGTGGCGGGGGTCTGCGGTCCGAGGGCGCCGAGCCCCGGGGGGACGGAGAGCCGGTAGACGGAGGGGATGGCGGGGTCGTTGTTCTCGTAGAGCGCGGTGAGGCCGGGTGGGCGGCCGCTGGTGGGGATCTGGGTGTAGAAGGGGGTGGAGAAGGTGAAGTTCGCGGGGCTCTGGGTGCCGTCGAACAGGGTGCCGGCGCCGTTGTAGAAGTGGAACGGGATCTCGGCCGACGCGCCTCCGGCGATCAGGGGGAGCTGGGGGGAGGTGAAGTAGAGGTTGGCGTTGCCCGGGGGTGGGGCGCCCAGGCTGGAGCGGACGAAGCCGAATTCCCACACGTTGCGGGTCAGATCGCTGTCCATGTCGGTGGTGTTGTTCGCGTCGGTGGTGAAGATCGCCCGGCCGATCGGGGGGATGTTGGGGGCGGAGGGCAGCAGAGCGAAGGTGACGGGAACGGTCACGGCCGTGTTCGCCGGGAAGCCGTTGAACGAGACCTGGATGACGGAGGGCACGTCGGGCGCGTTGTTCTGGTACAGCCAGCGGGAGGTGCCGCCGCTGACGGACGGCAGCGTCGCGACGTTGGCGTAGAACGGGGTGATGACCTTCAGCGACACCGGTCCGGTGGCCGCGGTGCCGCTGAAGTTGCCGATCGTGACCTGCACGGTGGCCGTCCCGCCGCCCATGTAGGTGCCCGCGTCCGCCGAGCAGTACAGGTTCACGCTGTTGAGCGCGTCCGGCCGACGGGCGGCACCTGCGGGGGCCTCGGACCGGTCCTCGGCTGCGGCTGCTGCGGGCACGGCTGCGCCCAGGCCCACCACGGCGGCACCCAGCCCTGCGGCCCTGAGAAGGCTTCGGCGTGCCACCGGTGCTGCCCCCGGCCCGCCGGACTCGTCCTCTTCGCGGATTCCATCGACCATGTCTGCGCCTCCATCGGCACGTAGCGGTGAAGCGGGCTTCCAGCCCAGCGGTTCGCACTCTGACATGTGGTCATGTCGCAGCGCGATCAACGCGCTTGACGGCATCCGGTCCGCCACCGTGCCGGAGTCGACGCGGCAACGGTGCACGCCTTCCAAGCAGTGGCCACAGGAATGGCGCGCCCCCGGGCGTCGGATGTTGCCCGGGGGCGCGGGAGCGCGTGCTGTGCGCTCAGAGCGAGGCGAGGCTGAAGTCCACCTCGTGTTTCCCGGTCAGGGCGGTCACCCCGGTGTCGCAGGAGCCGGTGATGCCGGACAGGTCGAAGCTGCCCTGGTAGCTGTTGAGGGGCAGGAGGGTGCTGGTCACGTCCGTGATGCCGGTCTCGTCGTTGGTCACCTCGCTGCCACCCGAGTTGCCCTTCTCCCCGCCCTGGAAGGAGACGGTGGTGCGGCCGAGGTCCCTGTTGTCGACGTCGTACCAGGTGAAGGTCGCCGTTCCGGAGAAGGGATGGTAGGACACGCAGGAGAACGTCCCGGTGCCGACCGAGGAGATCGTGCCGTGGTCGACGTTCGAGTTGGTTCCGGCGGCGCTGTAACAGTCGTCGAGGCTGCCTTCGACCGTGTACGAGTTCGATGCCGCCGCGTCGGTCACCGGGTTCTTGAACGTCAGCGTCACCGGCCCTGAGCAGGTCAGGTCCTTCAGTACCTCCGTCGCGTGCGCGGACCCGGCCGCCCCCGGGATCGCTACGGCCAGCAACCCGCCCGCGGTCGCCGCCACCATCAGACGCCTCATCGTGTGCTCTTCTTCCTGTTCGTCGGTGTCGTGCCTTGGCGCCAAGAATCCCCGGTACTCGATCAACCGGTACATGCGCGCTGCCGGCGCACTCCGTGTCTCATCCGGACAGGCGTACCCAGCCGACCGGGAAGCCTTGCTGCCGTTCGGCTGTTCGTCTACGTGCGCGAGCCCGGGGCGCCGCGGAGCGGGCGGGCCCGGTGGCCGTTGCCGGCGCCCCGCTGAGGGCGGGCCGGGTCACCCGATCCCCCCTCCGGCGTCGCGGGAGAACCGGGGCCGCAGCACTGTTTGAGCATGAGCGACGACCATGGTGTGACGGCCGGAGCCCGTGTGAGGCCTGCCCGCCCCCGGAGGGTGCGCGCCGCCCTCGGTTCCGGATGCCTCGCGGGGGCGCTGGTCCTGCCGGCCGGCGTCACCGCGCCCGCCCGGGACGCGACCACCCGGACCTTCACCAGCGATGCCACCTTCACCGTCCCGGACGGTGTCACCGGCATCACCGTCACCCTCGTCGCGGCGGGTTCCGGGGGAGGCGGCGGGGGCGGGGGAGGAGGCACCGGCCTCTTCAAGAGCGGCGGCGGGGGCGGGGCGGGAGGCGGCGGCGGGGGAGGCGCCCGGGTCACCTGCACCCTGGCCGTCACCCCCGGCGACGTGCTGACCCTCACCGTCGGCACCGGCGGAGCCGGTGGAGCGGGAGGCGCCAGCGGTGAGGAGGCCGACCCGGGTGCCGACGGCGGTGCCGGGGGCGCCGGGGGCCGGTCCACTCTCACCGGCGGCGCAGCCGTCCTGGCAGCCGTGGACGGCGGGTCACGGCCCGGGGGCGGGGGCGCGGGCAGCGTGCTCGGAGGCGCCCGGGGCGAGGGAGGCCACGGCGGAGGGAGCGTCCCCGCCTCCGCCTCCGCCTCCGCCTGCAAGGGCGGAGGGCCCGGCGGCACAGGCGGATCCGACGGTGACCTCGGCGCCGGTGGTGAGGAAGGCGTCGACGTGACACCGGCCACCGTCGGCGAGACCGTCCCCGGCAGCACGGGTGGCGTGGGCGGCGAAGGCGGTGCAGCGGGGGCCCCTGTGCCGGCCGCCTGCCCCGTGGGCACCGGCGACGGCGGGGACGGCGGGGACGGCGGCGACGGCCAGGACTACGTCGGCAACTTCGACGACCCCCAGACCCCCGGCGAGGACGGCACCGAGGGCACCGCGGGCGGCAGCGGCTGCATCACCCTCACCTTCTAGAACAGCGGGCCGGGCCCCGACGCCGGCTTGATCGGCGTCGGGGCCCGGCACTTCGTCAGGCCGCCGCGTCCAGGAGACTCGTCCGGTCCGGCCCGAGCCTGCCGGGCACCGCCCGCTCCGCAGCGAGGGGCGGGGCTTGCGGGAGCGCGGCGGTGGGGCGCCCGTTCGGGATCAGGCGTCCTGCGCGGGGACGAAGGGGACGGGCATGGGCCTGGCCGTGGGGGTGACCGTAGGCGTGGGGGTGGCGGTGGGAGTGGGGGTGACCGTGGGGGTGGCGGTGGGCGTGGGGGTGGAGGTCGGGCTGGATGTGGAGGTCGGTGTCGGTGTGGGGGACTGCGTGCCGGTGGGCAGCGTGATGGTGACCGTCCCGTCCAGCGTCATCGACTTCAGGCCGGTCGGGGTGCTGCAGGCCGTGAGGTCGATGTCGGACTTGACCGGGTCGAGGACCACCGTCCAGGTGGCGCCCTTGTAGCGGCCCGCGGTGATGCCGCCGCTGAGGGGGTTGCTCGACTTGAGCAGGTCCTGGATCGGCTGCATGTCCCAGGTGAAGTCGGTGGTGCCCGGGTCCTCCGTGGTGGGCTGGCCGTTCGCGGTCTCCCAGGTGACGCGCTGCAGGGTGCCGGGCGCGTTCTGGTAGTTGCCGGCCGCGCAGGTCACGCCGTTGCCGAGGCCGGTCCCCACGTAGTCGGCCTGGGTGATGGGGGCGTCACCGGTGCAGTTGAGCAGTTTGGGGTCGCCGAGGGTGGCCGTGATGTTGTCCTGGGGGACGAGCGTGAGGCCGGAGCTGAAGGTCATCGTGAAGCTGTCCTCACAGGTGATGACCTGGGGCACTCCGGCGGCGGAGGTGTCGTACACGAGCAGTCCGCCGACCAGGGTGCCTGCTGTGAGGGCGGCGGCCGCGATACCGATGGGGTGTTTCATGGGGTCGTGCCTTTCTCGGGGTGGGGGAACCCGGTGGTGCTGCGGGCCGGCTCACCCGGGGAGTCCGGGGGCCGGTGCTGGGGGACGGCTCGACGGGGTGGGGAGCCCGGAGCCCGACGGCCCGGCCGCTGCGGGGGAGCCGTCGTCCTCGCCGTGGCGCGCGAGGGTGAGGAGCGCCGTACCGCTGGCCACCAGGACGGCGAGGACGTAGAGCGGGGTCACGGCCGGGGACTTGAACCAGTCGGCGGCCTCGGCGGTCAGGTAGGTGGCGAGGGTGCCGCCGAGGAGTCCGCCCAGTTGGTAGCCGACGGCGGCTCCGCTGAGGCGCACGCGGCTCGGGAAGAGCTCGGAGACCAGGGCCGCCTGGGGGGCGTACATCGCGGCGAATCCCACCAGCGACAGCAGGTAGGCGAGCACCAGGACCGGGGGAGAGCCGAAGCGCAGCAGGGGCGCGAACGCGGCGGCCCAGAGCGCCATGGTGATGGTCCCGGCCAGGCAGACCCGTCGTCTCCCGTAGCGGTCGGACAGCGCGCCGAAGAACGGGATCAGGGCGATCAGCGCGAGCGGGGCGAGGAGCGAGAGCGCGATCAGGGCGTTGAGCGACAGGCCGGCGACGCGCAGCAGGGTCAGGACGTAGTTGAACGAGAAGCCGAAGAGCACGACGTCGGCTCCGGCGGTGATCGCCGTGGTGACGAGCAGCTGCCTGCGGTGCCGGGCGATCAGTTCGACGACCGGCCGTCTGCTGCGGGCCCCGGTGAGGGCGAGCGTCCGGAAGGCGGGGGTCTCCTCGATCCGGGCCCGGGCCCACAGCCCCACCACCACCAGCACGGCGGAGAGCAGGAAGGGCAGTCGCCAGCCCCAGGTCATGAACTGTGCGGGTGTCAGCGCGCCGGAGACCGCCGTCATGGCCCCGAACGCCAGCAGGTTGCCCGCCGGTGCGCCGATCTGGGCCCAGCTCGACACCAGCCCCCGGCGCCCCGGTTCGGCGCACTCGTGCGCGACGACGGTGGCGGCTCCCCACGCACCGCCCAGGCCGAGCCCCTGGAGCAGGCGCAGCGTGACCAGCAGGAGCGGGGAGGCGAAGCCGATCTGGCCGTAGCCGGGCAGCAGCCCGACCAGGCCGGTGGAGGCCCCGGTCAGCAGCAGCGCGCCGACCAGGGCGGGGCGCCTGCCGTGGCGGTCGCCGAGGTGCCCGAAGAGGGCCCCGCCGACCGGCCGTGCCACCAGCGCGGCCCCGTAGAGGCCGATGCCGGTGAGGGTCGCCGCGAAGGGCGAGAGGTAGGGGAAGAACTGGTGCTTGAAGACCAGCACGGAAGCGTTGACGTAGAGGAAGAAGTCGTACCAGACGAGCGTGGTACCCATGAGGCTGACGATGACCGAGCGGCGGACATCGCGTGTCGCGAAGCGCACATCGAACTCCATTGCGTGTGACTGTCGTCACTTCTAGCAATATTCCAGCGCCGGTGGCATCGCGCCACGCAGGCCGCCGTCGGCTGGACTATTCGCGTGCGCACCGTACCTGTGCCCCGAACTCCGGAGACCCGCCCGGGCGCCCGGCGCGACCGGTCGGCCCTTCGTTCAACTCGTCTCCACCGCAAGGGCATTCGCGGCCCACTTGGTCGACTCGGCCTCTTGTCCGAATGCGGCGTTCAGGTTAATCCTGTCGCTGGTGAACCATTGTGGTGTGGATTGGATTCCGGCCGTCCGACCGTCCGGACAATGCGACTTCCATTCGTAGACGGTGAACCATCGGGTCGGATTCATGGAGAATCCGACTTTCACATCCGGCCCGTCGCCCGCTCCAGCCCCCGCCGCCCCCGCCGGAGCGCTGCCGGCCGCGCCCGCCGGACACCCGCCGGCGACACCTCTGTCCACGGCGCTGTCCGCAGCTCGCCGACGCGGCTCCACCGGGCACACTCGGAAGATCACCAACGGCGTCCGCGACCTTCGCCGGAGCCGAACGACGTGGCCATCCACCCTGGGGAGGAGCCGGCATGAACCGGTCCCGGTTGACGGAGCAGTCCGACGTGGCATCGGGCCCTGACGGTCCGATCACCGTCTTGTCCGGCTACGTCCATCCGACGCGCGGACCGGTGACCTGCCCGGCGGCCCCGCTCGTGGCCGGGTGGCTCCACGAGCGCGGGTTCGCCGCCCGGATCGGTGCCGGCGGGATCCTGCCGGCGGGCCGGGGTGGGCGGCTGTTCGCCACGACCTACATCGACCTGGACGGGGCCGTGGTGGGGATCGCCGTGATCGCTCCGGCCCGCCAGGAGGCGGTGGCGGCGGAGGCCGTCCGCGTCTGGTCGGCCACGGTGCGGACCAGGCGGCTGATCGTCTGCGCGTCGGCGCCCGCGTGCGGGCCGACCCCGGTCGTCCCGTCCCAGCCCCTGGACCGGCTTCCCCCGTCCGCAGGGGGCGCCGGGCAGGCCGAGTGCCCGCGGGCGGCCGCGACGTGGGCCGCCGTCCGGCAGTACGAGGTTCGCGGGGACACGGTCCTCGTGCTCGGCGGCGGTTTCGCCCTGGCTGACCCCGCCGCGCAGCAGGCGGGGCGGGTCCGGGTGCCCGACGTGGCCGGGGCGCAGGCCCTGCGGTCCGTCGATCCCGAGCGGCTGTCCTTCGTCCAGCACCCGTGCTCACCGGTCGAGGAGGTCGCGGAGATCCTCGGGGTGCTGCGCGCGCGGTTCCCGCTGCTTCGAGGCCAGCACCCCGATCAGTGGTGCTACCGCTCCTCCGACCGGCGGCGCGCCGTCCGTGCGGTGGCGGAGTCCAGCGACCTGGTGCTGGTCTCCGCCGGCAGCACCCTGGCGGCGACGATCCGCTCCGGCGCGTTCGTGGCGTTCAACGGTCTGAACGCCCTGCGGCCGGAGGAGATCGCGGCGGCGGCGACCGTCGGTGTGATCGCCCCGCTGCTGGCTGCCGAGGGCGCTGTGGACGCGACGGATGCCGTGGTCGGGGCGATCGGCGGCCTGGGGCCGGTGAGTGTGGCCTACCACCGTACGGTCACGGAGGTCGCGACCGACGTCCTCGCGCGGACTCCGCGCCGGCCCTGACGGGGAGGAGGCCCGGCCGCTGCCGCGTGCGCGAATCGTCAGGCACGCCCCAGGGCGGTGGCCCGTTGGATGAGGTGGTCCGCGGCCGGCCGCCGGCGGTGGGGGAGCAGGAGCCCGGGCATCCGCGCCCTGGCCAGGTGGGCTCGGCGGGAGGCCAGCAGCGGGTAGACGTCGAGGAACTCGTGCCAGGTGGCGCAGGCGGCTTCGATGTGTCCGGCCGCCAGCTGGCGCTCGGCCAGTCGGCTGAGGACGACGGCACGGGAGCGGGACTCGCCCCGGGGCCTGCGGGCGGCGGACACCTCCAGGAGCTTGATCGCCCCGGCGGGGTCGCCGAGTTCGACTCCGACGAGGGCCCGCTGGTGGTCCCACGAGGCGCGGTGGTAGTCGCCGATCGGCGGTGGCGGGCCCGTGGCGTTCGTGAGGAGGTCGCGGGCGTCGCCGATGTGGCGCAGCGCGGCCGTCCGATCGCCGAGGGCGGCTTCGGACAGGGCGAGCTGCCCCAGGACGGAGGCGCGCAGCCGCGGCGCCGAGGAGCTGATGCGGCAGTCGGCGGCGGCCTGCGCCAGGCGCAGGCTCTGGCGCCGGTGGCCGAGTTCGTAGGCCTGGGTGGCCATGGCGCGCAGGGTCATCGCCTGGGCGGCCGTGTCGCCGGCGTGCCGGGCCAGGTCGAGGGCGAGGCGGTAGTACTGGCCGGCGAGGCCGTTGAGGTCGTCGTCGATGTGCATGAAGGCGCACAGGTAGCACAGTCGGGCGGTGGCTCCGAGGATGCCGAAGTGCCGGACGGGCGGGGCGGGTGCGGCGAGCATGGGCGCCGCCGTGGTCGCGAGGAACGCGGCGAGTGCGGTGCGGGCCTGGCCTCCGCCGTGGACGCGGTCGATCGCGGAGAAGACGGGCAGCAGCAGGGCGAGTGCGTCCGGCTGGGGCGGGGGCCCCTTCGCGCCCGCGGGTACCGGCGCGCCGGTCGGGGCTTCGGTCCGGCCTCCGGTCAGGGCTTCGGCCAGGCCGGTCGGGCTTGCGGGCGGTGCGGGCGGCGGCTGGTAGGAGAGGAGGTTCCCGTGGCGATCGGGTGCGACGGCCGCCGCCGCGAGCCGCGCGAGCACCGCCGGGGAATCCGGCGCCGGGGTGTCCGGCGGCGGGTCGCCGAATCCGGCGTCGGCCAGGGTGACGGGCCGTCGGAGCCGACGGCCCAGCGCCGCGCAGACGAGGTGGGGGGCGGGCTTGCGGGGAACGGCCCCGGTGAGCCACTGGTGCACCGAGGCGCGACCGTAGGCCCGGGCCCATCCGGATTCGGCGCCGATCTGATTGACGGCCCGGGCCAGTTGTTCTCCGGTCCATCGGGCTTCTTCGAGGAGTTCGCGAAGGCGGGCGTTCGGCACACGGCGGACGGCCATGTCTCTCCCGGCGGGTCGTCGACGCCGCGCTCACGGTGGCCCGGTCCGGCCTCCGCGGTACGCGGTCGCGCTGCGCACATCCCGCCATGCTATCCGCTCGCAGCGCCGCCGGGATGCCCGAATGGGATTCTCAACTCGATGTGATTCCTGGGAAGTTGACGCCCGGAAAAGTTTGACGGGCCGGCCGTCGAAAAGGGCCCGCGAGGGCGGCCGCAGCCTCCACCATCGGTGGCGTCGGGGCGTTTCCTTCGAACGTGCCCCAGGGTGGAGGCGGAATCCGTGATGTCCGGCCCGCAGCGTCCGCAGAGTCCCACGGCCACCGGAAAGTTCGTTCACATGTTCCCCGGGCAGGGGGATTTCAGCCTGACCCCGCTGTTGCGGACGCTTCCCCGCGTCGGGTCGCTGGCACGCGCGGTCGCCGAGGTCTTCGAGGAGGCCGACGTGGTCGCCGCCGAGTTCGGGGTGGCGCCGATCGGCCCCCGGCTGGCAGGCGGCTCCCACCTGACCGGCGGCTCCCGTTCGGGTGGCGGCTCCCACCTGGCAGGCGACTCCCCGCTCAGTGCCGGCGCGCTGGCCGCCGAGCCGGCCGGGACCGTACAACTCGCGCTGTTCGGTGTGTCGTTGGCGGTGCACCGCGCACTCGAAGCCGACGGCTGCCGGGCGCACCGTCTCCTGGCGGTCAGCTTCGGCGAGATCCCCGCGCTGACCGCGGCCGGATGCTGCTCGGTCGCCGACGGGGCCCGTCTGGCCTGCCGGCTCGGGCAGTTGCTGACCGGCCACGGCGGCGGCATGACACTGCTGGGCGCGGGCCCGGCCACAACCCGCCGGCTGCTCGCGGCCGCCGGGCCGGGCACGGGCGTGGTGGTGGCCTGCGTCAACCACGGCGGGGAGACGGTGGTCTCCGGCCCGCTCGACGGGCTCGCCGTCGTCGAACGGTCGGCGACGGCGCACGGCGTGGGGGCGCAGCGGCTGCGGCTCCCGTTCATGAGCCACCACCCGGCGCTCGTCCACGAGGCCGGTGCGTTCGCGCACTTCGCCCGGCGGCTGCGCCTGTCCCCGCCGCGCCGACCGGTGTACTCGGCGGTGGCGGGCCGGTTCTACCGCGCGGACAGCGATCTGCCGAGCGCGCTGTCCGCGTGCCTGGTCAGGCCTTTCGACCTGCCTGCGGTGTTCGGCGCGTCGATGGCGGACGCCTCGCTGGTCGTCGAGGCGGGCACCGGCAGCACCCTGGCGAACAGCGTGCGCAGGATCGACCCGCGGCAGGACGCGCTCGCGCCGGTCGCCGACGGCCAGTGGCCGACCGGCCCCCAGGCGCCGCTGCCGCCCCCGTGCTCCTGCCCGCCTCCCGCCGCGCCGGGGGAGGGCACGTCGCACCACCACCACCCGACCACGACGGCCGCACGGGGGGACTCTTGAACACCGAACGGAGGCCCGGCGAGGAGGCCGGCGCGATCGACGTCCTGACCCGCCTCTCGGCGCTGCTCCCTCCCCGGCGGGCCTCGGAGTT
The DNA here is from genome assembly GCF_044744605.1 of Kitasatospora sp. NPDC087271. Classification (NCBI taxonomy): domain Bacteria; kingdom Bacillati; phylum Actinomycetota; class Actinomycetes; order Kitasatosporales; family Streptomycetaceae; genus Kitasatospora; species Kitasatospora sp. NPDC087271. Next base: position 259,938 of record NZ_JBIUYQ010000003.1, on the reverse strand, counting down.
CGGACAGCTCCTGGCGGACCACCGGGCCGAACACGGGGCGGCGGCCCTGCGCACGGACGTCAGCGCGCACCGGCGGCTGGCCCGCCTGGCGGCCTCGCTGCCGCCGGCGGTCGAGGTGGTCGCCGACGCGGAACTGCTGGCCGCGCTCAGCGAGGCGACGGCGCTGGCGGATCCATCGCTCTACCAGACCTTTCTCTCCCACTACACCCTGTGCGTCGGCTCGCTGGTCCTCCTGGGCGGCAAGGCCGCGGACCCGGACGGCGCCCTCGCGCACGCACGCACCAAGGGATCCTTCCTGGTCACCGAGATCGGCGACGCCGGCAGCCACCTCGGGATCCGCACCGAGGCCCGGTTCGACCCGGCCCGCCGCGCGTTCACGCTGCACACCCCGGACCACCGGGCCGCGAAGTTCTCCTCCGTCGCGGCGTTCGGCCTGCCCCAGCAGGCGGTGGTCTGCGCACGGCTGTTGACCGGCGCCCGGGACGGGGGAGTGTTCTCCTTCCTCGTCGACATCACGGGGGCCGACGGCCGCCCGGCACCGGGCGTGTCCGTCTCCGGCCCGCTCCCGGTGGGCGCGCTCCCGCTGCCCTACGGCCTCGTCCGGTTCCACGGCGCCCGGATCCCGTACGACCGCTGGCTGGCGGACGGGGCCGGGATCGACGCCACGGGCGTGCTGCACGACCCGCAGCCGAGCGCCGACGCCCGCCTCCAGCGGACCCTGAGCTGCGGCCAGGGGCTGTGGGCCACCCTGCCGTCCGCGATGGCGGGCCTGGCGGGCCGCAGCGCGGCGATGGCCTGGCGGTTCAGCGCGGGCCGCCGCTCGCACGGCCGGCTGGCGCCCGGTCGCCCGGTCCTGGAGTACCGCACCCAGCAGCACGCCGTCGTCGGAGCGCTGGCCGCCGCCTTCTCCCTGCGCTGCACGGCCCGGGCGGCCCTGTCCACGTGGGCGGGGCTGCGCGCCGCGAAGCCCTCCGACGGGCCGGGCACGGCGATGACCTTCTCCCCCTGGGCCGCGGTCGACCGCTCGCTCGCCCTCCACAAGGCGCACAGCACCCGGGCCGTGGCGGAGCTCGTCGACTCCCTCCAGCACCGCTGCGGGGTGTCGGGCCTCTTCGACCACAACCGGCTGCCGGGCTACCTCGGCTTCGCCCGCGCCTTCGACAACGCCGGCGGCGACAACACCCTCATCCTGCTCGACGCCGGCCGCGCCCTCGCCGAGGAGCGGGTACGCCCCGATCGGCGGAGGGCCGGTCCGGGCCGGTTCCCGGCCGACCCGGGCCCGTCTTCGGCCGACCCGACCGACGCGGCGTGGTGGCCCGCGGTCGTCACCGCGCTGCAGGACCGGCTCGCCGACGACCTCGCCGCCGCGGCGTCGGCCCGTACCGAGGCGCTCCACGGCTCGCTCCAGCGAGACCTGGAGCTGTGGAACCCGCTGCTGGAGGACGCCCTGGAGCTGGGGGACGTCCAGGCCCGCCGGCTCGCGGCCGAGGCCGCGGTGGAGGGGACCGCCGCGCACGGGTGGCCCGTTCCGCAGGCGGCCGACCTCGCCGCGCTCGACGGCCTGCGCCAGGCCCGGCGCCTGGCCGGCCCCCTGCTGGCGACCGGCGTGCTCACCCCCTCGGCCGTACGCGCCCTGCCCGCCGCCATGGACGCCCTGTGCGACCGGTTGCGTCAGGCCCTGCCGGACATCGTGGCCGCCCTCGACCCCGGGGCGGGCCTCGCCCGCACCGCCCTCGACGAGCCCGACTACGCCGCCGCGCTCCTGGCCGCCCACGGCGCCCCTGCCGGCGCCCCCGCCAGTTCCTCCACCGGCTCCTCCGACCGCACCGGGAGCACGTCGTGAACCGAAGGAAGCCCCCCATGACCGGCGTTCTGGGCATGGGCACGTACCTGCCCGCCGAGGTCCGGGGCAACCACGAGGTCGGCCCGCCCGCCGGTGTCTCGGCCACCTGGATCACCGAGCGCACCGGCGTGGTCGAACGGCATCGGGCCGCACCCGACGAGGCCGCCTCGGACCTGGCAGCCGCCGCCGTACTGGCCGCCTGCGAGGCTGCCGGCATCCCGCCGGACCGGCTCGACCTCGTCGTCGCGGCGACCTCCACGCCCGACGAACTCGGGCCGGCCACCGCCTGCCGCGTCCAGGCCCTCACCGGCGCCGGCAACGCCGTCGCACTCGACGTCAGCGCGGCCTGCTCCGGCTGGCTGTTCGCGGCCAAGGTCGCGCACGCCTGGCTGGCCACGACCCCCGGCGCCCGGTACGCGGCGGTCGTCGGCGTCGAGGCCTACTCGAAGTTCGTCGACCCCGCCCACCGCGGCACCGCCGTCCTCTTCGCCGACGGCGCCGCCGCGGCCGTCCTGGGCCCCGTCCACGACGACGCCGGCTTCCAGGGCTTCCGCCTCGGCTCGGACGGTCGCGGCGCGCACCACGTGCTGATCCCCGCCGGCGGCAGCCGGATACCCGCCGGTCCCGGGAGCCTGAACGCCGGGCTGCACCACATCCACATGGACGGCCGGGTCGTGCGCGACTTCATCGCCGAGATCTTCCCCCGCCTCGTCGACCAGGCCCTCACCGACCACGGCCTCGCCCTCAAGGACATCGACGCCTTCATCACCCACCAGCCCAACCCGCTGCTCCTGCGCGCCGTCGCGGACCGGATCGGCATCCCGGCCGAACGCCTGCACATCACCGGAGACCTGACGGGCAACATCGGCGCGGCCTCCGCCCCCTTCGCGCTGGCCGACGCCGCCGCCCGCGGCCTGCTGGCCGACCGGGCCCGCGTGCTCGTCTGCGTCTTCGGCGCCGGCCTGACCTGGGGCAGCGCCCTGCTCACCTGGACGGGCGCCCGCGCCCTGCGCGCGCCCGTCCGGTCCAGCAGCGACCTGGACAGCACCGCCCGGGATGGGGCTGCCCAGGACAGCACCGCCCGGGACACTCCCGTCCGGGACACCCCCGCCCGGAACGCCACCGACTGACGCCCCGCCGGAACCGGAGGAACACCCCCATGACCATCCTCAACCGCTTCCGCCTCGACGGCCGCCGCGCCCTGGTGACCGGCTCCTCGCGCGGCATCGGCCAGGCCGTCGCCGTCGCGCTCGCCCAGGCCGGGGCCCGGCTCGCCCTCTCCGCCCGCACCGGGCCCGCGCTGAAGCACACCGCCGACCAGGTGGCCCGCTACGGGGGCACCCCCGTCCTGGTGCCCGGCGACCTCGCCGACACCGGGCAGGCCGCCATCGTCGACCAGGCCGCCCAGGCGCTGGGTGGCCTCGACATCGTCGTCCACAACGCCGGCATCCTGCCCACCAACCCCGACGGCAGCACACTCCTCGCACCGCTGCAGCACCTCCCGCAGCACGTCTGGGACGAGGTGGTCGCGGTCAACCTCAACGCCACCGCCGCGATCTGCCGGCACGCCCACCCGTACCTGGCGCAGTCGGACGGCGCCAGCCTGGTGCTGATGTCCTCGGTCGCGGGTCTGGTCGGCACGCCCATGATGGAGGTCTACGCCGCGACCAAGGCCGCCCAGGTCTCCCTCGCCCGCAGCCTCGCGGTCGGCTGGGCCCGCAGCGGGATCCGGGTCAACGCGCTGTGCCCCGGCTGGGTGCGCACCGACATGACGGCCGCCGTCCACACCAACGCCGCGCTCACCGACTGGCTGCTGGCCCACGTGCCGATGGGGCGCTGGGCCGAACTGGAGGAGGTCGCCGCGGCGGCGCTGTTCCTGGCCTCGCCCGCCTCCGGCTTCCTCACCGGGCAGGCGATCGCCCTGGACGGCGGCCTCTCGGTCCCCGACGGCGGCCTTGCGGGCACCCCCAAGCCGCCCTCCCCGTTCGCCGCGGCATGACCTCCCCACCCCCCGTCCCCGCCCCCACCCTCGCCTCCGCCCCCGGTCGCCGTGCCACGGCGGTGATCGCCGGCCTCGGTTCCAGCCTCCCGCCCCGGGAGGTGACCAACACCCAGGTCATCGCCCGGGGCGGCCTGGACACCACCGACGAGTGGATCACCGGCCGGACCGGCATCCACCGCCGGCGGCTGGCCGGACCCGGCGTCAGCACCGGGGACCTGGCCACGGCCGCCGCGCGCGCCGCGATCGACTCCACCGGCTCCCCGGGCCTGCGCCCGGACCTGCTCCTGCTGGCCACCACCACGCCGGACCGCCCCTGCCCGGCCACCGCACCGGAGGTCGCCCACCGCCTCGGCCTCGGACCGGTCCCCGCGTTCGACCTCGCGGCCGTCTGCTCGGGCTTCCTCTACGGCCTGGCCACGGCCTCCGCCCTGCTCCGCAGCGGCGCCTGCCGCACCCCCCTGGTGGTCGCGGCCGAGAAGTACTCGGCCATCGTCGACCCCTTCGACCGCGACACCGCACCGCTCTTCGGCGACGCCGCCGCCGCAGTGGTGCTCCGCCCCGGGGACACCACCGAACCCGGTGCCCTGCTGGAGACCGACTGGGGCAGCGACGGCGGCGAGAGCGACCTGATCACCGTGGCCGCAGGCGGCTCCCGACTCCCCGCCACCGAAGCCCCCGGGCGCGATGACCGCTACTTCCGGATGCGCGGGCGCCAGGTCTACGCCCACGCCGTACGCCGGATGGCCGCCTCCGCCGGGGCCGCCCTGGTCGCGACCGGCTGGCAGGCCCGCGAAGTCCAGGCCTTCATCGGGCACCAGGCCAACCAGCGGATCCTGGACGCCGTCGCCGACCGCCTCGGCATCCCGCCACGGCACCGCTTCGGCAACATCCGCGACGTCGGCAACACGGCGGGCGCCTCCGTACCGCTCGCCCTCGCCGACGCCGCCGCCCGAGGGGCCTGCCGCCCGGGCGCCCCGACCCTGCTCACCGCCTTCGGCGGCGGTCTCACCTGGGCCTCCGCCACCCTGCTGTGGCCGGAGGCACCCGTACGGACGGCCGCCCCGGAACCCCGGCCCCCGCGCCACGGCCACGACCACGACCACGAGGAGGTCAGCCCACCGTGAACCCCGTCCGCGAGCACCTGGTCACCCTGCTCACCGAGAAGTTCGACACCCCCTCCGACACGATCGGCGACGACGCCGCCCTCGACGACCTCGACCTCGACTCCCTCGCCCGGATCGAACTCGTCGTCACCCTCCAGGACCACTGGGGCGTCGCCCTGGACGACGACCTCGATTCCGCCGCCGACGTGACGGTGGGCCAACTCGTCGGCCGCATCCACGCCCTGCTCGCGCAGCCCGGCCGGCCCGTCGAGCCCGTCGCGTCCGTCGCGTCCGTCGAGCCCGACCCGTCCGTCGAGCCCGTCGCGTCCGTCGAGCCCGACCCGTTTGTCGACCCCGAGCAGCCGCCCGGCCCAGCCGCATGACCGCGTCCCGCCCACCGCTCGCCGTCACCGGGATCGGCCTGGCCACCCCGGCAGGTCACGGGGCGGAGCCGACCTGGCGAGGCGTCCTCGACGCCCGCAGCACGGCAGCACCCGACCCGGCGCTCGCCGGGCTCCCGGTCGTCCTCTCCTGCCGGGTCCCCGGCGACTCCGCCGCGCTGGTCGGCGGCCGCCAGCCCTGGCGGCTGGACCGCGCCACCCGCTTCGCCATCGCCGCCGCGCGGGAGGCCGTCGCCGACGCGGGCCTCGAACCCGCGCGCTGGGACGGCGCCCGGGTCGCCCTGGTCCTCGGCTCCGCCGCCGGAGGAGTCGGCAGCTACGAACACGCGGCGGAACGACTCCGCACCCTGGGCCCCTCCGCCGTGTCCGCACTGGCGCTCCCCGCCTTCCTGCCGAACATGGCAGCAGCTCAACTCGCCATCGAGCTCGGCACGACGGGCCCGGTGCTGCACACCGCCACCGCCTGCGCCTCCGGGGCCGCCGCCATCCACACCGCAGCCCTGCTGCTCCACGCCGGAGCCTGCGACATCGCCCTGGCCGGCGGCACCGACGCCATGATCACTCCGGTCTGCGTCGCCGGATTCGCCCGGATGAAGGCCCTCTCCCGCAACACCGACCCCGCCCGCGCCTCCCGCCCGTTCGACGCGGACCGCGACGGCTTCGTCATCGGCGAGGGAGCGGGCTTCCTCGTCCTGGAACGCCGGCCGGACGCGACGTCGCGGCAGGCCGCGCCCAGAGCCCTGCTGGTCGGCACCGGAACCGCCACCGACGCCTACCACCCCGTCGCACCGCACCCGGAAGCCCGCGGACTCGAAGCGGCCGCCCGGCTGGCCCTCGCCGAGGCCGGCGCCTGCCCCGACGACGTCGACCACGTCAACGCCCACGGCACGAGCACCCCGCTCAACGACTCCGCGGAGGCCCGCCTGATCGACCGGCTCTTCGCCCGGCGCCCCCCGTCCGTCACCTCCGCCAAGGGCACGCTCGGCCACACGATGGGCGCCGCCGGTGCCATCGAAGCCGCCCTGACGGTGCTCACCGTGCAGCACCAACTCGTCCCCGCCACCGCGGGGTTCGCCGTCCCCGACCGGGACACCGGCGCGATCGACCTGGTCCACGGCGGCCCCCGCCGCCAGCGCCTCCACCTCGCACTGAGCACCTCGGCCGGATTCGGCGGCCACAACACCGCCCTCGCCTTCGCCCCCGCCGCCACCCCCGGGAGCTGACACCGGGACGAGGACGTGATGCGCGTCGCCGTTCAGGAAAGAGCTGGATCGTTCGGCGCATCCCGCCTTACGGTGGCGCCATGAGTGATCACCCCGAAGCACCTGTCGTGCCCGTCGAGGCCTATGAACCCCCCTACTACCTGGCCGTCTTCACGACGGTGCGAACCCAGGAGCAGAGCGGTTACAGCGAGACCAACGCACGCATGGAAGACCTGGTGAAGGACGTCCCCGGGTACCTGGGGATGGACCACGCCCAGACCCCTGGCGGCCTGGGCATCACCGTCGGGTACTTCCGCGACGCCGACGCCCTCACGGAGTGGCGGAGCAACGTCGAGCACCGCGCGGCGCAGAAGCGCGGGCAAGCCGAGTGGTACCAGAACTACACGCTGCACGTGGCGAAAGTGGAGCGCAGCCACGGCTTCAGCCGCGTGTAGGGGTCTGCGGGCCCGATAGTGGGCTGACCGGCTCTCGTCGTCCGGGCCGGCCGCGATGGTCAGGGGCCGGCCCGGACCGTGTCGCGGGTCTGGACAGTGGTGCGGGGGTCGGCCAGTCTTCACCAGCATGACCCTCCCGCTCCCCGAGCACGTCCCCGGTGCCGCGCGCACCGCGCTCTTCGAAGCCGTCACCGCCGTCGGCGACGAGGCCGTCGCCCTGCTCGCCGGCGGTCGCGGTGACACCCCGATACCCGGCGCCGAGTGGACGGTCGGCGAGGCCGCCGCCCACCTGGCGATGGCCAACGAGCTGATGGCCGATTTGGCCGCCGGCGAGGAACGGCCGTACGGGGACGGCACTCCGGGTGCGCTGGCTGCCGCGAACGCGGCCTCGCTGGCCAGGCGGCCGGAGCGGGACCTGACCGTGCTCGGCGGGGAGATCGCCCGGCAGGCACGGGAGTTCACGGCGGCGGCCGGCGCGCGTGCCGGCACCGAGCCGGTGCTGACCCCGCTCGGCCCGATGGACCTGGACACCCTCGGCGCCTACCTGCTGACCCACATGCTGGGCCACCTCTACGACATCGCCCTCGCTCTCGGGCGGCCGCACCCGATCGACCGGCACCGCGTGGGGCTGACGATGCCCTTCCTGCGGACGGCGATGCCCCGGGTGCTGGACGCGCGCGCCGCGGCGGGCCACAGTGCCTGCTACCGGCTGCGGGTGCGCGGCCTGGACGGGTTCGCGGTGACCTTCACGGACGGTGTCGCCGTGGTGAGCCAGGAGCCGCCGCGCCGCCCGGACTGCACGATCCTCACCGGGCCGGTGGCGTTCTTCCTCATCGCGCTGGGCCGCTACACCGCCACCGGCGCCCTCGCCCGGGGCAAGGTGCTCGCCTGGGGCCGCAGGCCGTGGCTGGCCCCGGGCTTCCCCCGGCTGTTCGCGGCCCCCTGAACACGGCTCCCTGAGCGTGGCCCCCTGAACACGGCCGCCGGCCGGGCGCGGGACGCCCGTGTCACACCGACGCATCGTGACCTGGCCGTCGTGCCCGCCGAGCCGGCGAAGACGGAGGGAGCGCTCCTGCCGGACCAGACCGTGCTCGTCGTCGAAGTGACATCACCGTCGAACGGTGAAACCGACAGGACCGCCAAGCGCCGGCGCTGCTCGCAGGTCGGCGCTCCCACGCACGGGTGCGCGCCCCGGCCCTCTCCCGTGCCCTTTGGAGCACAGAACGGTGCCCGATCGTCCGTTGTGCTGCGCGACGACAGTCCGGCCGGATATGTCAGAGGGAACACCTGTCGCGCCTCTGGAGGGGTTCCCATGCACGCGAAAGACCCCGGCAAGCCGTCGGAGCCGCAGCGGCGCCGCGACCTGCCGCGCAAGGCCGCTCCGGCGGCCGACGGGCTGGGGCTGAGCCTCGGGGGCGGGTCTGCGCAGACGGCCCTCGCCTTGCAGCGCGGCATCGGCAACGCCGCGGTCTCGCGCGTGATCGAGCGGTCCAGGCACCAGCACGGTGCGGGGTGTGGTCACCCGCAGGCCGCCGTCGGGGCGGGCGCACCAGTACAGCGGTCCACCGTCCACGACGTCCTGAGCACGGGCGGCAGGCCGCTGGACGACGCCACCCGCACCGAGATGGAAGCCCGGATCGGCGCCGACTTCTCCGACGTCCGCATCCACACCGGCCAGGCCGCCCGAGCCTCTGCCGCTGAGGTCGGCGCCCGCGCCTACACCTCGGGCAACCACGTGGTCATCGGCGACGGCGGCATGGACCGGCACACCCTCGCCCACGAGCTGACGCACGTCGTGCAACAGCGCCAAGGCCCCGTCGCGGGCACCGACAACGGCGACGGCCTGAAGGTCTCCTCCCCGTCCGACCGCTTCGAGCGGGAGGCCGAAGCCAACGCGACCCGGGTGCTGAGCGGCGCTGTCCCCGCCCAGCGGAGGACGGGGGACGCACCAGCCGCCCGCCCCGGTGCGCCGGTCGTGCAGCGCGCCATCACCTACGCCAAGGCCGACTGGTCACGGCGGCACCTCTCGCCGGACCGTTTCGCGGAACTGTTCCACCAGGCGTCCGGCGAGCAGGAAGGCGACGGATTCAGCGTCCCCTACAAGGAGTTGTTCAAGGCCCTGGAGGAGTCCGCCATCACCATCGAGATCGACGAGCAGACGGATATCAAGAGTGCGCGCGCGTTGTTCGCGCTCAGCAACGAGGGAGAGGGCGGCGCGCTGAGGATCACCCGGCCCGAGGACGACGCCTCACCGCTCGAACTGCGGGAATTCGCCGCGACCGTGACCCACGAGATGCAGCACGCGCTCGACTCGGTCACCGGCCGTTTCAAGTCCCAGGAGAAGCCGCAGACGATGGCGCAGCGGAAGATCTCCACCGAGTTGCGCGCGTTCGGCGAAGAGGCGGCCGCGGCGCTCAAACTCGCCATGGGCGACGGCTACAGCAAGAGCCAGGGGAAGCTCTCCGCGATCCTGAAGACGATCCCCGGGGACCGGCTCACGCCCGAGCGCAGTCGACTCGCCGGCGAGTTCCACATGATGGACAGCTACCGTGCCGCCAACCGGGATCCCCTCGACGCCTTCGGGGCGGGGATCCCGATCCCCGACAGCGTGCTCCTGGAACGTGTGGCGGGCTACCTGTCCTTCTACAAGCTGGTCGTCGACACCCCGACCAGCGCGGAAGCACTCCAGTGGCTGCGCGCCACCCCGGCGGTGGTGGAGAAGGGGCTGGTGGAGGGGATCGTCCTGTTCCACAACCACCGCCCGCAGCCGGAGTGAGGCTGCGGGCGGTCGGGAGGGTGACAAGTGCGACACCACGTCCATCCGTTGCGGGCGGAAGCCCGGATCTGCGCGTTCACCGCGCAGTCGGCGTCGAATCCGGTGCCGTCCGCGGCTTCAGGGCTTGGGGGGAAGGCAGAGGGGACCGGGCAGGTCTGAACCCGGCTGACGCTGATGGCAGAAGACCTTCCGGGACGCCGTCCCGGAAGGCGGCCTGAGTCACAGATCCACCCGGCTGAAGCCGGAATCCCCCGGCTTCGGTCGGGGGAGCAGTCACATGTTCCACACGGCGGTCGTGGGGCGAGGCGTGGGGGGAACGGAGGTGGGCGGGGCCCAGACGCCGTTCTCGAAGAAGTCCTTGATGGTGGTGTACCAGGGCTTGTAGACGATCTTCTGATCCGCCAGCCAGGCGTCGTTGTAGTACTCGTTCGTGTAGCGGTCGCCCGGATCGCACATCACGGTGGCGACGCTTCCGAGTTGGGGGCCGTCGTTCATGCCGAGCAGGATCTGGATCGCGCTGAACACGCCGGTTCCGGTCGAGGGCCCGGCGTGGATGCCCCACTCCGTCCGGTCGGAGAGGTAGCGCATGGTGGCGACCGACGCCGCGTCGGCGACGCGGATCATGCGGTTGACCGTGGTCGGCACGAACGAGGCCTCGACCCTGGGCCGGCCGATGCCCTCGATGTGCGAGCCCTGGTCGGTCACCGTGGGGTCCTTCCAGTACCAGCCGTCGAAGTACGCGGAGTGCTCCGGGTCGGGCACGCACACCCGGAGCTTCTTGGCGGTGTACCGGGCGTACCGGGCCACCGAGGTCGTCGTGCCGCCGGTGCCCGCGCCCATGGTGAACCAGTCCAGGTTCGGTAGGCCCTTCAGCAGTTCCGCCGCGAGACTGTGTTCGCCACGCCAGTCGTAGGACCGCTCCGCGTACGTGAACTGGTCCATGAAGTGGCCGTCATAGCGCTTCGCCACCCGGTGGGCGTACTCGACGATGTCACCCGACACCGGGACCACGGTGCCGCCGTACTCCTCGATCTTCTTCTGCTTCTCCGGGGCCGTGGTCTTCGGCACGACCGCGTAGAAGTCGATGCCGAGCTTTTGGCAGTACCACGCCTCGGAGATGGCCGTCGAGCCGCTGGACGCCTCCACCACGGGGCGGCCTTCCGCCAGCCAGCCGCTGGCCAGGGCGTGGGTGAGCAACGCCGCCGCGAGCCGGTGCTTGTGGCTACCGGACGGCTGGTCGGCCTCTCGCTTGATGTGCAGCTTCAACCCGTTGAGCTGTGGGGGCAGCGGAATCTCCTTCACCGCCGTCTCCTTGGGAGCGAGTTCGCCGCGAATGCGCTGGATGCAGGCGTTCACCCACTCCCGGTCGTCCGGGTAGACGTCCGACTCGTCGTCCCCCTCCACCGCCAGGACCTTCTCGTCCACGCGTTCCATCACACTCATCAGCAGTCTCCGTCCAGTTCATCGAGCTCCACCCGCCCATGCTGGGGCGGCATCCGCCCCAGCATGGGAGGCGCGACGGCCCCTGGTGGGAACGTGGTGCTTTCGACACGCACTATTCGTCGAGACAGCGCAACGCGCCCGGTCCGCCCGAAGCCCTCGGGCCTCGGTTGTTGCCTCGTGCTCCGCCAGGATCGCGGCGAGGTCGGCACCTCCCGTCCACAACCGCAGCTCCCCGTGGGCCTTTTGGTGGTTCGAGGCCGGGTGCACGGCAGTGCGGACTGGGCGGGCCAATAGGCCCTTGATGCCGTGAACCGTCTTGTCGCCGGCGCGTGTTGGGGGAAGGTCGAGCACTGGTCGAACTGCCTCAGGCCCTGCGAGATGGACGTCCGGACCGATTGAGCAGCCCGAACGGTGGGCAATGTGCGCTCAGCCAGCTCAGCCAGCTCAGCCAGCTCAGCCAGCTCAGCCAGCTGGACCGGCGTGTGGCGGAGGCGACAAGTAGCCGAGGAGTGACCGAGACCAGCGGGAGGTCAGGGGCCGGTGACCCGCAGGCCGACGCGCGTCGGCTCGGGCTGGAGGACGATTCCGGTCGCAGTTGCGACCCGGGCGGCGAGGTCGGCGAGCGCCTGGTCGAACCCGGCAGCCGTGGTTGCCCCATGAGCGGTGACGGTGAGAGTCCGGCGTTCCGAGCAGCGCACGCCGTCGGCGACGGCCCGGCCGGGTCGGCAGCCGACATGCTCCAGGAGCCACCCGGCGCTGGCGCGGAGGTCGCCGTCGCTGTCCTGACGGACCGGGCAGCCGCGGTCGGACCAGTGTGTGACCTGGGCGGTGGTGCGGTCCTGGTCCGTGCTGGCCAGAACCGCGTCGGGGGCGGGGGTGCTCGGGACGACGTACGGGGCACCGAATGGTTCGGGATAGACGGCGTAGGCGCCACGGGCCATGGTGAGACCCGGCTGGTCGCCCTCGTCCTGGTCCGCAGGGCGCTGCTCAGGTAGTTCGTCGAGACTCCGCAGCGGCCCGGCCAGGCCGTTGAGCGCGGGCTCACCCGCGGACCTCGTAGCGTGCACCCGGCCGAGGCCAGCTGGAGTCCATGAAGTCGGGGCGGTCGATCCGGTGGAAGCAGCGGACCAGGAACTCGGTGAACGTTCCGGCGGTCTCGAACCACTCGCCCTCATCACTGCTGATGATGATCCGCCACTCAGTGGGATCGTCCTCGACCGCGCGGAAGAAGTACCGGCTGCCGTGCTCGTCGCTTCCCCATAGCAGTAGCACGCCTGATCGGGCATCGGACTCGTCCACCTCCCAGTAGCCCTCGGCGATCTCGCCGTACCAGGCTGGACGCTCGGGTGGAGGTCCCCAGTGGCGCTCCAACTCGGCCGGTATGGTGTCCATCGGCCGGTCGATTGTCAGGTAGCCGTCCACCGAGCCGGAGCCGTACAGGTCGAGGAACGCCTTGAAGTCGGCCGGCAGCCGGAAACCGAGGTATCGCTCGCTGGCATCCCAGATCGCGGGTCTGGCCCAGCCCCAGCACGAGGGTTCCCCGAGCAGCGTGCGTAGCTGCTCCAGCGCGGTTCGGCTCTCCGGGCGGGGGCGGAGGGTTGCTGCTGTCAGCATTGCCACAGGAACACGGCTTGTGCGCAGGGCTCGCACGCGAAGGCGTAGGCCTCGCCGCGACCGCCGAAGTTCATCGCTGTGGCGTGGTCCCGTCCTTCCTCGAGCTGGACAACGAGCTTCATCTGCCGTGCGCAGGTGGGGCAGGCAGGGGTCTCGTCGTTCTGCAGCCAGGCGGGCTGCCCACCGAGTTGGCCGAGGACGTCCAGAGGAGTCCGGTCCGGCCGGCTCGCCCACTCGTTGCAGGCCTGGCCGTAGTCCGCTGTCGTGGACGGAGTCTCGTACGTGACGGCGCTCACCGAGCCGAGGGGGACCGGCTCCTGGTCGTCGTCCTCGTCCAGCGTGTGCACCGGGATCGGCTGGAGTGCGGCTGCGGGGAAGATCAGCGCCCGGTTGCCGCCCGCCTGCGGATCCCACTCCTCGCACATGCCCGGATCGTTCTGGCACATGAACAGGGCGAGCGTGCCCCGTCCCTCGGCGGTGCCCTGGCCCGCGTGGCGGCCAAGGTCGTCCAGGAGTACCTGGGCCAGGAACTGCATCGGTCCGTCGCAGGTGGCGCACTGCGGCCAGGTAGTCCCGGCCGGGGCCAGCGGCACGCCGCCGGTACGGGTGGTCGGCGCGTCGGGCTCGGTGGTGCCCGCGTACGTCATCAGGGTCGTTGTCACAGATGGCGACTGTACGACAGGCCGCTGACACCATCTCGGCGTCCCGTCATGACAGCGGGAGATGCTGCACGCCGGGGTCAGCGCCACCGGGACCAGCCGGATCGCGGCGACGGCACCCGGACCACCGTCGACGACCAAGGGCAGCTGACGCCCTGGGCTCGGCTGATCGCCTCGCAACACACGCCCGACGCCACCCGAGGCCGCGGACTCAATCGCATGCGAAAACGCCGTGCCTCCACGTCCGGCGCCAGGAATCCGGACAGCTGGAACGGCCCACTCATCAGTCGAGCCGTCCGGCTCTGCGGGCCCGAATGGCCGCGGAGCCGGACGGTTCGGGCGTCATCCACGACCGCACCGGGGCGACGTGAAAATTTCTGAAATTCGTGGCCCCGCAGCCGCCCGGAACAGTGCCGCAGACGCCCCTCGGAGGGCCGCGGCCGGATTGCGGCGGCAGTGCGCACCCATCCCGGCCGGGCGCTCGCGATTGCCCCTCAGGGGCCCGTCCGCGGCCTCGCCAAAGTGGCTTTGACCTGGTGTTTTCTCGGAAATCTCGTAGGCTGGGGAGCTCTGTCGGACACCCTCGGAGGGGGCATCATGAGCGAGGAATGCAAGGCGTACGACGCCAGCGCGATCGTGGTTATCGAGGGCCTGGAGGCCGTTCGGAAGCGGCCGGGGATGTACATCGGATCGGTCGGTGAACGCGGCCTGCACTACCTGGTGTTCGAGGTCGCCGAGCGGGCGATGGACGAGATCCTCGGCGGCACCGCCAGCCGTGTCGAGATCGCCCTCACCGCCGACGGTGGCGTCCGCGTCGCCGACGACGGCACGGGCCTCCCGGTCGGGCACGCCGGCCACAGCGACGGCCCTGCGCTGGAGAGCCGGTTGGCCGTGCTCTGCTGCGGGGCACAGCCTGCCAACCGGCGCTCGCTGCTCGGCGGCTACTTCGACGTGGGACTGGCCGTCGTCAACGCGCTGTCGGGCCGTCTGACGGCCGAGGTGCGGCGCGACGGCGCCCGCTGGGTGTTGGAGTACGAGCGAGGCGTAGCTGTCGCGACGCCTACCCGCACCGGACCGGCCGACGACAGCGGGACCGCGATCACCTTCCGGCCCGATGCCGAGATCTTCGAGACACTGGAGTTCTCGTTCGACGCACTGGCCGAGCGCTTCAGGGAAATGTCCTTCCTGAACCGGGACTTGGACATCACCCTGACCGATGACCGCGACCCTGCGGCGCCCCGGGCCGTCCGCTTCCGGTTCCCGGGCGGACCGAGGGACCACATCGCGGAGCAGAGCGCCCCCCTCCACCCGGACGTGATCGGTTTCGAGCGCGAGTACTCCGAAATGGAGGGAACTGTCGAGGTGGCTTTCCGTTGGTGCGACACCCGCGAGGAGCGGGTCGCAAGTTACGCCAACAGCCGGCCGACCACCGGCGGCGGCACGCACGAGCTCGGCTTCCGCGACGGCCTGGCGGCCGCGGTCAACGCCTACGCCCGCGAGCAACAGCTGCTCACCCCGTCCGACCCCGACCTCACCCCCGCCCAGCTCGGCGCGGGCCTGACGGCGGTCGTGTCGGTGAAGCTCGATCGTCCCGAGCTCGAGGGGGCCACCCGCGACCGACTGGGCAACGGGCCCGTCCGCGCCTGCGTGACCGAGGCCGTCCGAGAGCACCTGGCTGCCTGGCTCCGCGCCAACCCGGCACAGGCGACCGCCGTCCTCGCCCGGATCTCGATGACCACCCGCCGCTGACAGCACACCGAAGGCACCGAAGCCCAGGTCGGGATTGGTCCCCGGCCTGGGCTTTTCGGTGGGCGCAGCCCGCCCCCGGCCGGCCGGACACCTGGCGCTCCCTCGCCGAGGCCTGGCGGGTCCGCCGGCGCCACCCACCTCACCGTCACCACCGACGACCTCTCCCTACTGGGCCCCCTGCACGCGGCGCTGACCGGGTAGCGCGCCGGCTCAGGACACGGAACCGCCGATCAGGCCATCGCACGGTCTCCAGAGGCCCGCGTGCGGCCCGGCGGCCAGCCGGGAGTGCTCCCGGCCGGCTTCCTCTGGTCTACGTCAAGTCTGTTGACCTAAGCTGCCAGGCATGAGCGAACGGGTAGTCCCCGAGCCCCGGCGGCAGCGTCGGCGGCCCACCAAGCAAGGCGTCATCCTGTCGAGGGAACTGATCGTCGACACCGCGTTGCGGCTCATCGAGCAGCACGGCGCCGACGCGCTCACCGTACGGCGGCTCGGTACCGCGCTCGGCGCCGATCCGAGCGCTGTCTACCGCTACTTCCGCAGCACGGACGACCTGTTGCTCGCCGTCGCCGACGAGCTCATCGGCCGCGCCCAGCACGGTTGGCAGGCCACTGGTGACTGGCGCGCCGACCTGCGTGCCATCGGCCTGCGAATCCACGCCGCCTACCAGGCCCACCCCCAGGCCGCGCTGCTCGCCGCCCACCGCACCACCGGCCGAACCTACGAGATCGCCGCCGTCGAGGCCATCCTCGGCGTCCTGCGCGGGGCGGGCTTCCCCGACCGCGAGGCCGTCCGGATCTACCACGCCTTCGTCGACCAGAGCCTCGGCTTCGCCGCACTCGACGCCGCCGCCCTCGCCCTGCCCGCCGCTGCCCAGGCCGCCGACCTGGAGGTCTGGCAGGCCTCCTACGCCCGGCTCGACGCCACCACGTACCCGCACATCGCCGCCACCGCCCGCCTCCTCACCAGCGACATGCGCCGCAGCGGATATCCCTACGCCCTCGACCTCCTCCTCGACGCCGCCGAGGCCCGCCTCCCGGCCACGGGCTGAGTGCGGGCGACGGACTGAGCGCTGCCGGATCCGGAGTGGCCCTCGGAGCCGGGCCGATCGCTCCCGGCTGCGCCGGCGACCGTCACGGTGCCGACGCAGCCCCGGGGCCTACGCGTTCCTGGGTACGTTTCATCACTTCGTGCGGGGGATCCTCGCAGTGCCCTGAGACCGCCGAGGCACCGACTCACCCCCGGGCGGCTCAGTCCGCCGCGTGGACGAGCCGGCCGCCGACGTAGGTGCGCAGGACGCGGGCGTCGGCGATCTCCTCGGCGGGGGCGGTGAAGAGGTCGCGGTCCAGGACGACGAGGTCGGCGAGGTGGCCCGTCGTGAGGGTGCCGGCGTCGTCATGGCCGTTGACGTGGGCGGTTCCGGCCGTGTACGCGGCGAGGGCGGAGGCCAGGTCGAGGCGCTGCTCGGGGAGGAAGACTCGGCCGTCGGTGGCCCCGGGCTCGCTCCGGTTGACGGCCACGTGGATGCCGGCGAGCGGGTCCGGGCTGCTCACCGGCCAGTCGCTGCCGGCCGCCAGGGTGGCGCCCGCGCGCTGGAGGGCGCCGAAGGGGTACTGCCAGGCGGCGCGCTCCGGGCCGAGGAACGGGATCGTCAGCTCGTCCATCTGAGGCTCGTGCGCGGCCCAGAGCGGCTGGATGTTGGCGATCGCGCCGAGCCGGGCGAAGCGGTGAAGGTCATCCGGGTGAACCACCTGGAGGTGGGCGAGGTGGTGGCGGGTGTCGCGTCGCCCGTTGGCGGCGCGGGCCGCCTCGACCGCGTCCAGCGCCTCGCGGACGGCCCGGTCGCCGAGGGCGTGGAAGTGCACCTGGAAGCCGAGCGCGTCCAGCTCGGTGACGTACCCGCGCAGCGCGGCCGGGTCGACGAAGCTGAGGCCGGAGTTGGCGGTGGCGCAGCCGCAGCCGTCCAGGTACGGGCTGGTCATAGCAGCGGTGAAGTTCTCGGCGATGCCGTCCTGCATGATCTTCACCGAGCCGGCCCGGAACCGCCCGTGGCTCAACCCTGCACGCCGCCCGACCAGTTCGGGGATCTGCTCGGCCCCTCGGCTGCGGTCCCACCAGAGCGCGCCGGTCACCCGGGCGGTCAGCGCGCCGGAGCGCGCGGCGGCCAGGTAGGCGTCGGACGGATCCGGCTGGCCGTTGAACTCGCCGAGCAGCGCGTCCTGCCAGCCGGTGATGCCGAGCGAGTGCAGCAGCCGCTGGGCGCGCAGCAGCCCGTCCAGCCGGTCGGCGGCGGTGGAGGGCGGGATCAGCCGGGCGACCAGGCCGGTGGCGCCCTCCTGGAGCGTGCCGCCCGGGGTGCCGTCCGGCTCGCGCTCGATCCGGCCGTCCGCCGGATCGGGGGTGTCCCGGGTGAGGCCGGCGAGCTCCAGGGCCCGGGTGTTGGCCCAGGCGCCGTGGTGGTCGCGGTTGGTCAGGTACACCGGGCGGTCCGGGACGACGGAGTCCAGCAGCTGCCGGGTCGGCAGCCCGCCCTCGAAGCTCTCCATCGACCAGCCGCTGCCGGTGATCCACGCCTGGCCGGGGTTGGCGTCGGCGTACGCGCGGATCCGCTCCAGGTAGTCGGCGACGCCGACCGTGCCGGTGAGGTCGCAGACCGCCAACTCGGCGCCGCCGAAGACCGCGTGGACGTGAGCGTCCTGGAATCCGGGCAGCAGCAGCTTGCCGGTGAGGTCCACGACCTCCGTCCCCGGCCCGATCAGCTCCCGGACCTCGTCGTGGCCGACGGCGGTGATCCGCTCGCCGGTCACGGCCAGGCTGGTCGCCCGGGTGCGGGCGGCGTCACCGGTGTGGACCGGGCCGCGGGTGAAGACCAGATCGGCCTCGGGCATGGGGGTGCTCCGTTCTCTCGTGGCTTCCACGGGCTGTCAGTCGGTGTCGGGCAGGAAGTAGGGCGAACGCCGCCGCCAGCGGGCCCAGGCGGCCGCCGGCAGTCCGGTGACGATCATCATCACCGTCACGGTCAGCTCGAACCACCCGTTGTCGGCGGCCAGTTCGAAGTGGTCGGCGGAGTCGTAGAACGACCAGGCGAGGTAGCCGCCGACGGCGAGCAGCGCGGCTGCGCCCAGCAGCGGGCCGACCACCGCGCGCAGTCCCTCCAGCGGGTCGCCGCGCAGCAGGTGCCGGAACCGGACGGCCGCCGCGACGGCCGTCAGTGCGTAGTACAGCGCGACGATGATGCCGATCGCGTTGACGGAGGCGGAGATCAGGTCGTTGACGGTGGGGATGGCGATCGAGGCCAGCGCGAGGGCCATCGCGATGCCGGTGATCAGGAGCGTGCCGACGGCGGGCGTCGTGTGCTTCGGGTGCAGCCGGGTCCAGACCGGGCCGAGCACGCCGTCGCGCCCCATCGCGTACATTCCGCGCGCCGTCGGGATCACGGACGACTGCAGGGAGGCCACCGCGGAGAACATGAGCGCGATCAACGGCAGGGCGGCCAGCGGCTGGTGGGCGAGCGTCGTGCCGAAGTAGGCGAGCCCGTGCGCGCCGTTGTCGGCCAACTCGTCGAGCGGCAGCACCCGTTGGAAGGCCGTGCCGGCGAGCAGGAAGAGCAGCAGCATCACCACCAGGGCGAGCATGCCGCCCCGCGAGGCGTCCCGGGGGCTGCGCACCTCCTCGCCGACGCTGAACACCGACTCGAAGCCCCAGTAGCAGAACACCGCCAGCACCATGCCCTGGGCGAGCGCGTCGAAGGACGGGATGTCGAACGGGTTGAACCACTGCAGCGAGAACGGCTGGTCGCCGGCGAACAGCCCGTACCCGCAGAAGCCGAGCAGCACCGCGTACTCGAACACCAGCAGCGCCTTCTGCAGCCGGGCGGCCAGGTCCAGGCCGCGCACCGCCACCAGCGCCGCGCCGACCAGGACCACCAGGCCGAGCAGGGTGCACTGGACGGTCGAGTCGGCGTCGAGGCGCAGGCCCGCGACGCTGCGCACGTGGGCCAGGTCGAGGAGCTGGATGATGGAGGACCCGGTGACCGTGGTGGTGTAGGCCATGAAGACCACGGTGCCGACGGTGTTCACCCAGCCGGTGAGGAAGCCCAGCCAGGGGTTGAGTATTCGGCCCACCCAGCGGTAGCTGCTACCGGCGTCCGGCTCGACGGCGTTCAGCCGCCCGTACCCGCCCGCGATGGCGAGCACGGGCAGGAAGGCCAGCAGCATGATCGCGGGCAGGTGCAGGCCGACGACTCCGGCCATCAGGCCCAGGCCGATGCCGATGCTGCTGGTGGCCGCCGTACTGGAGGCGGCGATCGTCGCCCCGTCCAGCAGGCCGATGGACTTGTGCATGGTGACGTGGGGGCTGCTCGCGTCCGGTCTCGGAGGGTTGCCCGTGGCCTTCACCGTCGGTGTCAACGGATCACCGCCTTGCTCGTGTGGGGGAGGGGTGCGAGACATGAAACCGGTGGCGTCCTTACACGTCAATGCTGTTGTCATAAGAGCTGGGGCGTGGGAGTGGGGCGAGGCGGCCGCAGGGGCGGGTGCGGCGGGTGCGGGGCGGAGACGGGCCCTTCCCTCACCGGGGAGCGGCGGCTGCCCCCATGCGCGCCCGAGGGCATCGATTCGCGGCTCGCCAGGTGAGCGACCCTGCTGGTCGGGCAGGGCGCCGGAGCGCTCCGCGGACCCGGCCGGGTGGCAACTCGCCCGTGACGAAGAAGGTCGTCATCGAGCGGCTCCACGCGTGCTCGTCGATCCTCGACTCCGAGGGCCGGCAGTCCTACTGCGGCCGTCTCGGCGGCCGACTGCCCGCCGGCGGCGAGGACGGCGCGAAGCGCTGCGCGACGTTGTGCGGGGAAGCGGGTCGTGGCGTGCCGGACGCGGCCGCGCGCTGGCGGGCCGCGGTGCTGAAGTACGCGGCGCGCCGCCGCAGGTGGCGCAGGGCGCCGTAGCGCGGCGGGGCCGGGACGGTGGTGGCGGCTGCGCCGTAGAAGAGGCGTTTGCCGACCTCGATCAGGACGAGGTAGGCGATGATCATGCCGACCAGGGTGGCGAAGAACGCCCCTGGTAGCGGCTGGAAGCCGAGGGTGTGGGCCAGTGGCGTGGCGGGCAGCAGGGTGCCGACGGTGACGACGCCGAGGGCCGACAGCGTCAGTGGCAGGCTGGGGTGACTGCGGAAGAACGGGATGCGCCGGGTGCGGATCGCGAAGATCACCAGGGTCTGGGTGGCCAGCGACTCCACGAACCAGCCCGAGCGGAACTGCGCCGGGCCGGAATGGAAGACCCAGAGCATGACGCCGAAGGTGATGAAGTCGAAGACCGAGCTGAGCGGGCCGAAGCAGATCATGAAGCGCCGGATGAAGGCGATGTCCCAGTGCGAGGGCTTGTGCAGCTGTTCCTCGTCCACGTTGTCGGTGGGGATGGCCAGTTGGCTGGTGTCGTAGAGCAGATTGTTCAGCAGGATCTGCGAGGGCAGCATCGGCAGAAACGACAGGAACAGCGAGGCGCTGGCCGCGCTGAACATGTTGCCGAAGTTGCTGGAGGTGCCCATCAGCACGTACTTGATGGTGTTGGCGAAGATCCGCCGGCCTTCGGCCACGCCGTCGGCCAACACGTCCAGGTCCTTCTCCAGCAGGATCACGTCCGCGGCGTCCTTGGCGACGTCGGTGGCCGATTCGACGGAGATGCCCACGTCGGCCGCGTGCAGGGCCAGGGCGTCGTTGACGCCGTCGCCGAGGAACGAGACCCCACCGCCGCTGCGCCGCTGGGCGTGCACGATGCGGGCCTTGGCTTCGGGGCTGACCCGGGCGAAGACGGTGGTGCTCGTGATCGCCTCGGCCAGCCGGGTGTCGTCCAGGGCGTCCACCTCGGCGCCGGTCATGGCCTCGCCCCCACCCAGTCCGAGGTCGTGGCAGACCTTGGCGGCGACTGCGGCGTTGTCGCCGGTGACGACCTTCACGGAGATGCCTAGCGCGGCCAGCCTGCTGAGTGCGGCGGCCGCGTCCGGTTTGGGCGGGTCGAGGAAGACGAGCAGCCCGGCCAGCTGAAGACCGTTCTCGTCCGCCGGCCGGATCTGCCCCGATCCGGCGACGCCGGGCCGGGTGGCGACCGCGATCACCCGGTTGCCGGCGGCGAACTCCGCCGCCAGCGCGTCACGGGCTGCGGCGGGCACGTCGGCGCAGCGTTCCAGGATGCTTTCCGGAGCACCCTTGGTGACCAGGGTCGATACGCCGGCCGTGTCCCGCACGAGGACGGAGACCATGCGGCGCTCGTGGTCGAAGGGGAGCACCCCGAGCGAGGTGTAGCCCGCCAGCGCGGCCCGCTCGCCCGCGGCGGCGGGCGAGCGCCACAGGGCCTGGTCGAGCGGGTTCCCGCCCACGTCCTGCTCGTCCCGCGCCGCGTTCTCGGTGCACAGCAGCCCCCATCGCAGCACCGTGTCGGGACCGTCGGCGCCGACGGGCACGGCGCGCATGTAGTCGATCCGGCCGAGGGTGAGGGTGCCGGTCTTGTCGGTGAACAGGACGTCGACGTCGCCGAGGTCCTCGATGCAGACAAGCCGTTTGACCAGGACCTTGCGGCGGCTCATCCGCCGCGAGCCCGCGGCCAGGCTGGTGGAGACGACGGCGGGCAGCAGCTGCGGGGTGATGCCGACCGCGATGGCCAGCGAGAACAGCAGGGCATCGATGATCGGTTTGTGCAGCGCCACGTTGATCACGAAGATCGAGGTGGTCAGCGCGCCCGCGACGTAGACCAGCAGCAGGGAGAAGCGGCGCAGGCCGACCTGGAACTCGGTGTCGAGCTGGTGGGTGCCGAGCCCGGCGGCGATCTTGCCGAACTCGGTGCGGGCCCCGGTGGACACCACGACCCCCCGGGCGCCGCCGGTGCGCACCACCGTGCCCATCAGGGCGCAGCCGGACAGCTCGGCCAGCGGTGTCCCGGCCGGGACGGCGGCGGTGCCCTTGTCCACGGGCAGCGACTCGCCGGTCAGGAGCGACTCGTCGCACTCCAGTCCCGTGACCTCCAGCAGCCGCAGGTCGGCCGGGACGATGTCGCCCAGGTGCAGCTCGACCAGATCGCCGGGAACCAGCGCGGTGACATCCACCGACACCGGCCGTCCGTCGCGCACCGCCACCGTCGTGTGGCGGATCTGCGAGTGCAGCGCCTCGGCGGCCTTCTCGGCCCGGTACTCGTTGACGAGGCCCAGCCCCACGGACACCGCCACGATCACCCCGATGATCACGGCGTCACTGCGCTCGCCGACCAGGAACGATGCCACGGCGGCGCCCAACAGCAACCCGAGCAGTGGCGAGCGCAACTGGTGCCACAGCACGGGGAAGAAGCGGGCCCGGTGCGAGGAGACCGCGTTGGGGCCGAACCGGGCCCGGCGCCTGGCCACTTCACCGGAACTCAACCCAGCCTCGGCATTGACGTCGAGCCCGTGCAGAACCTGTTCTCCAAGCAGTGTCGCCGAGGCTGCCACCCCGTCCGCGGGCCCGGCCGACCGCACGGGAGCCGCGGCGCTCATCGCGGGTGGTCCCCGGTCCCGCCCGTCACCGTCCTCGGCATGCGACGGCACGCCGACAGGATGCGGGGGAGTGGTGCTGCGTCATACGGATCGCCGCCTCTGGGCACATGCCACGCCCGGGGAGGGCACGGAGTCCGAACAGACCCGGGCGCGCTACGTTTCTCCAGGGTCGCACGGGTCGATCGCTTCTTCCCTCCGGTGCCTGGCTCGGCGCTCACCGGGGCGCCTGTTCTCCCCGGCGCGGCCTCTGGTGGCCGACGCGTCGCTGCGGGACCAGAGTGGAGCGGACGGGGTTCGCGAGGGTGCTCCGCACCCGGGGCGGCGATCCCGGAGCCCGGTGGGACCGTTCCGCCGACGGCGCGGTGCCGGCTCGCGTCGAGGCCGCGCCCGGGTCGGCCGGTGCCGCCGGCGCGGGAGGAGGTACCGACGGTGGCAGGACAGGCCGGCAAGCAGGACGAGCCGCACGGTCGTGCCCTGGGACGCCGTCTGAACTGGCTGCGGGTCGGGGTGCTCGGAGCCAACGACGGGGTCGTCTCCACGGCGGGCCTCGTGATCGGTGTGGCCGGTGCGACCACCTCCCACGTCGCGCTGCTGACGGCCGGGCTGGCCGGGCTGCTGGCGGGCTCGATGTCGATGGCGGTGGGCGAGTACGTTTCGGTCAGCAGCCAGCGGGACTCCGAACGAGCCGCACTGCTGGTGGAGCAGGGTGAACTGGCGGAGGCGCCGGAGGCGGAACTGGACGAGTTGACCGGTCTCTACGAAGCCAAGGGGCTGCCTCCGGCACTGGCGCGGGATGTGGCCGAGCAGCTGACCGAGAGGGACCCGCTGGCCGCGCACGCGGACGCGGAGCTGAAGCTCGATCCGGACGCCTTGACGAGCGCCTGGCAGGCGGCAGGAGCGAGCTTCGTGTCCTTCACCGCCGGCTCGCTGCTGCCTCTGCTGGTCATCCTGCTGCTGCCGGTGTCGTCCCGGGTCCCGGTCACGGCTGCTGCCGTCCTCGCGGTCCTCTGGGCCACCGGGGCTGTCAGCGCCCGCCTCGGAGGGGCGCCCCCCGGGCGGGCCATCCTGCGCAACGTTCTCGGCGGTGGGCTGGCGATGGCCGTCACCTACGGGGTGGGGGTGGCCCTCGGCGTTGCCGGTGTCTGAAAGTCGTTCCCGCATCCGGCGCCCCCGGCCCGGCCGAAGGCCCTGTTCCTGTCGGCGGCGTCCTTCGCACCGGGGGCGCGGGTGCAACCGCTGGCGTGGACAGCACGCACAAGCCGCGGGTAGCGTCGAAGCAGCGGGTCGGTCGTCGCCCCCCCCGGGCCCTCTGCCATCACGCCGGCTCGCAGTGGCCCCGCTCGCAGCCGGGCAGGGCCCGGTGAGTGGCGGACACCGTGGTCACGTCGGACGGCCGGGTACTCGGACCAGTCGGCTGGCCGGTCACTTCTCAGGAGGCGGCCGTCGGCGCGTTCGCGTTGACTCGGCCGGCTCGCCGCCCGGGCTGCGCCGTGATCAGGTCCACCGGGCAGCCCCACTCATCCGGGATCGGCACCGGACATCAACGGCATCGGGAATCTGGACGCCGTGCGGAGGAGCCTCGTGAGTAGCCAAGCCCGACAGTTGGTCACCGACACCGCTCCCGCGCTGGGCCGGCGGTGCGGCGCCGTGACGGGCGCCCGGTGTGCGCCCGAGGCCGTGGGCGCGTATGTGACGGTGCCCTGACATGCGTATCGTGGCCGCGCTCGGTGGCAATGCGCTGCTTCGCCGTGGTGAGAGGCCTGATGCCCGCGTCCAGTTGGGGCACGTGCGCACCGCCGCGCGGGCTCTCGGTCCGCTGGCCGCCCGGCACGAGCTGGTGATCTGCCACGGCAACGGGCCGCAGATCGGCATGCTCTCCCTCGAAAGCGAGAGCGACCCGGCGCTGTCCCGTCCCTACCCGTTGGATGCGCTCGTCGCCCAGACCCAGGGCATGATCGGTTACTGGCTCACGCAGTGCCTGCGCAACGACGGCCTGGCCAAGCCCGTCCTCAGCCTCGTCACCCAGACGCTCGTCGACCCGGGCGACCCGGCGTTCGCCGAGCCGACGAAGTTCGTCGGCCCCGTCTACGACCACCGGCGCGCCCGACAGTTGGCCGACCTGCACGGCTGGACCATCGCCGCAGACGGTGACCGGTGGCGCCGGGTCGTGCCCTCGCCCGAGCCGCAGCGGATCATCGAGCAGGACTCGATCACCCACCTGCTGGATACCGGCTCGGTCGTCATCTGCGGCGGAGGCGGCGGAGCCCCGGTCACCGATGACGGCTCCGGCCGGCTCCACGGCGTGGAAGCCGTCGTCGACAAGGACTCCACCGCGGCCCTGCTCGCCACCACCCTCCACGCCGACCGGCTCCTCGTCCTCACCGACGTACCCGCCGTGATGGCACACTTCGGCACCCCGCAGGCCACCGCGCTGCGCCACCTCGACCTGGACGACCTGGCGGGCATGGAGTTTCCCGCCGGGTCGATGGGCCCCAAGATCGCGGCCTGTCGGCACTTCGTGGCGGCCACGGGCCATCCGGCGGCCATCGGGCAGCTGCCCGATGCGAGCGCGATCCTCGCCGGTGCCGCCGGCACCACCATCACCACCGCCCACGCACACGAGCCGGGCAGCCGTCCGCGCCGGCAGCAGCCGGGCGAGGGTGCCTCGTCGCCGGAGGGTCGGCCGAACACCGGCCCCAGCCGTACGCACGACCTCAGCACCGGCGGGACACGGCCGCGTCCGACCGACGGGAGCCCCGAGCCATGACCGGACCAGCGCTGTCACCGGAGCTGCTCCACCGGATGGACGCCTACTGGCGGGCCGCCAACTACCTGTCGGTGGGTCAGATCTACCTCTACGACAACCCGCTGCTGAAGACACCGCTGGAACTGTCGCATGTGAAGCCGCTGGTCGTCGGCCACTGGGGTACGACGCCGGGTCAGAACTTCATCTACACGCACCTGAACCGGGTCATCAAGAAGTACGACCTGGACATGGTCTACGTCGCGGGGCCCGGCCACGGCGGGCCGGCACTGGTGAGCCACACCTATCTGGAGGGCACGTACAGCGAGGTCTATCCGGACGTCAGCCAGGACGAGCCGGGGATGAGGAAGCTGTTCACCCAGTTCTCCTTCCCCGGCGGGATCTCCAGCCACGTCGCGCCGACCACGCCCGGGTCCATCCACGAGGGCGGCGAACTCGGCTACTCGCTCAGCCACTCCTTCGGCGCCGTGTTCGACAACCCCGGCCTGATCGTGGCCTGCGTCATCGGTGACGGCGAGGCCGAGACCGGGCCGCTGGCGACAGCGTGGCAGTCCACCAGGTTCCTCGACCCGGTCGGTGACGGGGCGGTGCTGCCGATCCTGCACCTCAACGGCTACAAGATCAGTAATCCCACGGTGCTGGCGCGCATCGAGGACGAGGAGCTGACGCAGTTCCTGCGCGGCTGCGGCTGGGAGCCCCACATCGTGGCGGGCGACGAACCCGAGGCGATGCACCAGCTCATGGCCCGGACCATGGATACGGCCGTCGAGGAGATCCGGGAGATCCAGGACACCGCGCGCGCCCGCACGGACGCCGGCCGCCCGCGCTGGCCGGTGATCGTCCTGCGCTCGCCCAAGGGCTGGACCGGGCCGAAGACCGTCGACGGCCTGCGGGTCGAGGGCACGTTCCGCTCGCACCAGGTACCACTGCTGGTGGACGCCGACCACCCCGAGCACGTCGGGCAGTTGGAGGCCTGGATGCGGAGCTACAAGGCGGACGAGCTGTTCGACGAGGGCGGCCGTCTCGTGCCGGAGCTGGCCGACCTCGCTCCGGTGGGTGAGCGGCGGATGGGCGCGAACCCGCACGCCAACGGCGGCGTCCTGCTGCGGGACCTGCGGATGCCGGACTTCCGTGCCCACGCCGTGGACGTCCGCTCTCCCGGCACGGTCAGCGGCAAGGACACCCTCGTTCTGGGACGGTTCCTGAGAGACGTGGTCGCCGCCAACGGGGAGCGCCGCAACTTCCGGATCTTCGGCCCCGACGAGACGCTCTCCAACATGCTGGGCGCCGTCTTCGAGGAGACCGACCGCCAGTGGGACGCCCGCACCATGGAAGGCGACGAGTTCCTCGCCCCTTCGGGCCGGGTGCTGGACTCGATGCTCAGCGAGCACCAGTGCGAGGGCTGGCTGGAGGGCTACCTGCTCACCGGACGGCACGGGCTGTTCAACTGCTACGAGGCGTTCATCCACATCGTCGACTCGATGTTCAACCAGCACGCCAAGTGGTTGAAGGTCACCAAGCAGCTGCCCTGGCGCCGCGACATCGCCTCCCTCAACTACCTCCTCGCGTCCCACGTATGGCAGCAGGACCACAACGGCTTCACCCACCAGGACCCCGGCTTCCTGGACCACGTCGCCAACAAGAAGGCCGACGTGGTGCGGATCTACCTCCCGCCGGACGCCAACTGCCTGCTGTCCGTGATGGACCACTGCCTGCGCAGCCGGCACTACGTGAACGTCGTGGTGGCGGGCAAGCGTGCGATGCCGCAGTGGCTGTGCATGGAGGACGCCGTCGTGCACTGCACCCAGGGTGTGGGCATCTGGCCGTGGGCGAGCAACGACGAGGGCGGGGAGCCGGACGTCGTGCTGGCCTGCTGCGGCGACACCCCCACCCTGGAGGTCCTGGCCGCGGTGTCCATCCTGCGCGAGCACCTGCCCGAGGTGAGAGTGCGGGTGGTCAACGTCGTCGACCTGATGAAGCTGGAGCCCGACACGGTGCACCCGCACGGGCTCAGTGACCGGGACTACGACTCGCTCTTCACCAGGGACAGGCACATCGTCTTCGCCTTCCACGGCTACCCCTCGCTGATCCACCGGCTCACCTACCGGCGCACCAACCGCAACCTGCACGTGCGCGGGTACAACGAGGAGGGCACCATCACCACCGCCTTCGACATGCGGGTGCAGAACCGCCTGGACCGCTTCCACCTCGTCCAGGACGTCATCGACCGGCTGCCCCGACTCGGGGCACGGGGCGACTACGTGAAGCAGCGGATGCGCGACAGGCTGGTCGAGCACAAGCTGTACATCGACAAGCACGGAACGGACCTGCCGGAAATCCGGGACTGGACCTGGGTCGGCACCACCAGCAGCGTTCCCCGCCCGGCGGAGGACGGCTGACTCGGGTCACCACCCTTCGACGCCTCCACGGTGCCTCTCGATGTCCTCAGCCGGGACTGCGGCGTGCCCGGGCGCGGGCCACCGCCTCGTCGAGCATGCCGGGCGCGCTGTGCGGTCCGGCCGACTGCCCGCCGGGCGGCCGACGGTGAGACGATGAGGAGACGGGTCACCGTGCCGTCGGCCACCGCACCTTCGGAACGAGGGATGATCATGGGCAAGGTCCTTCTGGTGCTGTTGTGCCTGGTCCTGCCGTTCCTGGCGGTACTGATCAAGGACGGGCCGAGCATGAAGGTGCTCTGGGCCTTCCTCCTCCAGCTCTGCGGCCATGTGCCCGGAGTCATCTACGGCATCTACCAGGTGGTCAAGGACTGAGACCCCGAAACAGACACCCGACACGCCGGGTTGGCACCCATGTCACGACACGAGAACGAACACCGGCACACCAGCACGGCCGACAGGGCCGGGCCCGCCACCAACGGAGCCGGGCCCACCGAGAGCCCGACCGACCTGTCCAAGAAGTCGTGGTGGGGAGTCCTGAAACGCACCACCAAGCAGTTCAAGGCCGACAGCCTCAGCGACGCGGCGGCCGCGCTCACCTACTACGGTCTGCTGGCGATCTTCCCCGCCCTGCTCGCGCTGGTGTCGATCCTGGGACTGGCCGGCAGCTCCGCCACCAAGCCGCTGCTCGACCGCCTCCGCGACCTCGGTCCCGGATCCGTCCGCCAGCTCCTCACCACCGTGGTGCAGCAACTCCAGACCGACCAGGGCAGGGCGGGCTTCGCACTGGCCATCGGGATCGTCCTGGCCCTGTGGTCCGCCTCCGGCTACGTCGCGGCGTTCATGCGCGCCGCCAACCGGGTCCACGACACCGCTGAGGGCCGGCCGCTCTGGAAGACCCTGCCCACGCGGCTCGCCCTGACCGTCGTCATCATCGCGCTCCTCGCCCTGACCGCCACCGGTGTCGTCTTCACCGGCGCACTGGCCACCC
The DNA here is from genome assembly GCF_044744605.1 of Kitasatospora sp. NPDC087271. NCBI lineage: Bacteria > Bacillati > Actinomycetota > Actinomycetes > Kitasatosporales > Streptomycetaceae > Kitasatospora > Kitasatospora sp. NPDC087271. The sequence continues at coordinate 231,028 of NZ_JBIUYQ010000003.1, read as the reverse complement.
GGACGGGGAAGATCCTCGGAGTCAGCGAGAACGCCGTACAGGTGTGGGACATCGCCAAATGGCCCGTCCTCGTCATCATCGTCATCGCGATGGTCACCCTGCTCTACTGGGCCGCTCCCAGCGCCGAAGCGCCCAAGCTGCGCTGGATCCTCCCCGGAAGCCTGGTCGCCGTCGCGCTCTGGGTCATCGCCTCCGGCGCGTTCGCCCTCTACGTCGCCAACTTCAACAGCCTCAACAGCACCTACGGCAGCATCGGCGCCGTGATCCTCTTCCTCCTCTGGCTCTGGGTCTCCAACGTCGCGATCCTGCTGGGCCTGGAGTTCAACGTCGAACTGGAACGCGGACGAGCCATCGAAGCCGGCCACCCACCCGAGGACAAGCCCCACCCCGAACCCCGCGACACCCGCACACCACCACCCGACACCCCACAGGACCACGACGGACCCGGTCGCTGACTCCCGGCTGTGCTCTCACCACTTCGCCTCTCAACCCGCCCAGTGGCACACCAGCCGACCGCGCAGCTCACCGGCGCGCCGTTCACCCGAGTTCCCCGCAACTGGAAGGTCGGGCCAATCCGCGCCCGAGCCGGTTCCGAAGGTTCGGTGCAACGACAATGCGGGCCGCGTTGCGGCCCCGTCGGGAGGGGCTCTTGTGACAATGTTCGGCACCGACTTCACCACCCGGACTGCCGCCACCGCAGATGGTGGTGCACGTCTGCGCCGGGTGGCGGTGGTGGGCTCCGGCGTGGCCGGACTCACTGCGGCGTACGAGCTGTCCCGGGCCGGGGTGGAGGTCGAGCTGTTCGAGGCCGACACCCGCTTCGGCGGCCACGCCCACACCCAGGAGGCGACCACCGCAGACGGGCGGGTGCTGGCTCTGGACACCGGTTTCCTGGTCCACAACGAGCGGACCTACCCCCACCTGGTGCGGCTCTTCACCGAACTCGGCATCCGCACCCGGGACAGCGAGATGAGCATGTCCGTGCGCTGCGACGGGTGTGGCCTGGAGTACGCGGGCGCCCGCGGGCCGGTCGGCCTGTTCGCCAAGCCCGCCACCCTGGCGCGCGGCCGCTACCTGCGGATGCTGGCCGAGGCGCCGCGTTTCCACCGGCTGGCTCGCCGCCTCCTCGCTGACCCGGCGGCGGGCGACCCGAGCCTGCGCGAATTCCTCTCCGCCGAGGGCTTCTCATCGTACTTCGTGAACCACTTCATGACCCCGGTGGTCTCCGCCGTGTGGTCCTGCGCCCCCGACCTGGCGGGCGACTATCCGGCGCGCTACCTGTTCGCGTTCCTCGACAACCACGGCATGCTCAGCGTGACGGGCTCACCGACGTGGCGCACCGTCGTCGGCGGCTCCCGCACCTACGTCGAGAAGATCACCGAGCGGCTCACCGCAGTGCACCGCTCCGCCCCCGTACGGGTGGTGCGCCGCCACTCGGACGGCGTCACCGTGGTGACCGGGAACGGACACCGCGCCGAGGCCGACGCCGTGGTGGTCGCCACTCACGCCGACCAGGCGTTGCAACTGCTCGCCGACCCGACCGACTCCGAGCTGGAGGTCCTCGGCGCCTTCACCTACTCGCGCAACCCGACCGTGCTCCACCGCGACCCCACCGTCCTGCCCGCTGCCCGATGGGCCCGCGGATCGTGGAACTACCGGATGCCCCACTGCACCGCCCCCTCCGACCGGGTACGGGTCAGTTACCACCTCAACCGGCTGCTGCGGCTGGATGCCGCCGACGACTACCTGGTCACCCTCAACGAGGACCGCCAGCGCCCCGTCCCCGAGCACCTGGTGGTCTCCCGCACCGTCTACGAGCACCCCGTCTACACCGCGCGCACCGTCGCCGCTCAGCGCCGGCTCCCCGAACTCGCCACCGCCCGCACCGCGTTCGCCGGCGCCTACCACGGCTGGGGGTTCCACGAGGACGGCTGCCGCTCCGGTGTCGACGCGGCGCGGTCCCTGCTGGGGGTGAGCGCGCAGTGACCACCCTGCCAGGGCCCTGGGGCGCTGTCCTCTACGACACCCTCACCACGCACGTACGCACCGTTCCCGGGCGGCACGCCTTCCGCCACCGCGGTTACCTGTGGCTGGTGGATCTGGACCGGCTCCCGTCCGTGCCGTGGCCGCTGCGGCCGCTGGCCGCCTTCCGGGCGGGCGACCACGCCTCGGACCCCGCCGGGACGGGGCCGACGATCCGTCGGGACCTGGAACGCCACCTCGCGGAGCAGGGCATCCGACTCGGCGGCGGACAGGTGCTGATGCTGACCCAGGCACGTTCGCTCGGACACGTGTTCAATCCGCTGACGGTGTACTGGTGCCGCGACGACGAAGGCCGGCCACTGTGCACGGTCGTCGAAGTCCACAACACCTACGGCGGCCGGCACCGCTACCTGCTGCCCCCCGATCCCACCGGCCGTGGCGAGACCCGCAAGGACTTCTACGTCTCACCGTTCTTCCCCGTCGACGGCCGTTACCGGATGCTGCTGCCCGAACCGGGGAAGCGGCTGAGCCTGACCGTCCACCTGGAACGGGAGGGCGGCCGCGCCTTCACCGCCACGGTCCGCGGCACCGGCCGCGCCGCAGGCCCGGCAGCCCTGTTGCGTGTCGCGCTTACACACCCGTTCGCCACCTGGGCCGTCAGCCTGCACATCCGCTACCGGGGCATCCGGCTGTGGCTGAGCGGCTTGCCCGTCCACCCCCGCCCGGCTGCCGGTTCGTCCCTGTCAGCCGGTGAACCAACGCTCACAGAAGAGGTGCCCATCCCATGACGAGCACGGTTTCCCAGCCGGTGACGTCGGCGCCAGCCGTCGACCCCGCCCGCTGGCCGGATGTCGCCCGGGTGCCGCACGTTCCGTTGCGCGCGGCCGTCGCGGGACGCCTGCTGCACCGGGTGGCCGCGCGGCGCGACCTGCGCGTCGAACTCCCCGGCAGCCGAACCCTGCATCCGGCCCCGCCCGGCGCACCGGTCCTGCGCCTGCACCACCCTCGCGCCTTCCTGCACCGTGTCGGAGAGAGCGGCCTGATCGGCTTCGGTGAGTCCTACCAGGCCGGCGACTGGGACAGCCCCGACCTCGTCGCGCTCCTCACCGAACTGGCCACCGCCCCCGAGACCCTCGTACCGACCGGCACGCAGTGGCTGCGCCGGTTCTACGTTCAGCGCCCGCCGTCCGGGGAACTGTCCACCGCCGCGAACGCCCGGCGCAACATCCACCGCCACTACGACCTGTCCAATGACCTGTTCGCCCTGTTCCTCGACCCGACGATGACCTACTCCTCGGCGCTCTTCCCGACCGGCCCGGACCCAGAGCCGAAAGCGACCTGGAACGGGCTGGCCCCGGCGCAGCACCGCAAGATCGACCGGCTGCTGGACCTCGCGAACGTCGGCTCCGGCACCCGGTTGCTGGAGATCGGCACCGGCTGGGGCGAACTCGCCCTGCGCGCCGCCGCCCGTGGTGCCCGGGTAGTCAGCCTCACCCTCTCCGAGGAGCAGCTCGTACTGGCCCGCCGGCGCATCGCCGCGGCCGGGCAGGAAGAACGGGCGGAAGTTCGGCTCTGCGACTACCGTGCCGCCGAAGGCGAGTACGACGCCGTGGTCAGCGTGGAGATGATCGAGGCCGTCGGGCGACCGTTCTGGCCGGAGTACCTCGCCACCCTCGACCGGGTCCTGGCCCCCGGCGGCCGGGTCGCCCTCCAGTCGATCACCATGCCGCACGACCGGATGCTCGCCAGCAGCCGCACCTACACCTGGATCCTCAAGTACATCTTCCCCGGCGGCCTCATCCCGTCCGTGCGGGCGATCACGGAGACGGCCGCGCGCCACACCCGGCTGAGGGTCACTTGTGCGGGCGCGTACGGGCCGCACTACGCCGAGACCCTGCGCCTGTGGCGCGAACGCTTCACCGAGCAGTCCGCGCAGGTCGCAGCCCTCGGTTTCGACGAGGTGTTCCAGCGCATGTGGGAGCTGTACCTCGCCTACTCCGAAGCCGGGTTCCGCACCGGCTACCTCGACGTCCACCAACTGCTGCTGACCCGCGAAGAGGTGACGGCATGAGCGCGGCGGCCCTCATCGACACAGCCCTCGGCAAACCTGTCCGGCGGCCCGCCCGGGAGGTTCTGACGTGAACGCCGGCGCCTTCGCGCTCAGCCTCGCCGTCACCGCCGCCGTCGCCCTTGCCGTCCTGCTCATCACGTTCGCGGTCGGAGTGCGCACCGGGCGCCACCGGGGCGTGGACGTCGCCTGGGGACTGGCGTTCACCGCCGTCGCGCTGACCGGCTACGCGCTCTCGGACGGCTACGGGGATCCCGGGCGAAGGCTGCTCGCAACCGTACTCGTCGTGGTCTGGGGCTTGCGGCTGTCCGCGCACATCTGGTGGCGCGCCCGAGGCGCGCCCGAGGACCCGCGCTACGCCAGGATGCTCTCCCGCGCTCCCGAGGGCCCGGCCCGGACCCGGTACGCGCTGCGAATGGTGTACCTGCTCCAGACCGCCATCGTCTGGTTCGTCTCCCTGCCGGTCCAAGCCGCCCAGCACATTCCCCACCCGCCTGGTGCGCTCGCCTGGGCGGGCGCCGCGCTGTGGGCGGTGGGCCTGTTCTTCGAGGCGGTGGGGGACCGGCAGCTCGCGCGGTTCAAGGCCGACCCCGCCAACCGGGGACGGGTGATGGACCGCGGCCTGTGGCGTTACACCCGCCACCCGAACTACTTCGGGGACGCATGCGTCTGGTGGGGCCTGTTCCTGCTCGCCGCCGACACCCCGAGCGGCTGGGCATTCGTCCTCAGCCCGATCCTCATGACCTACCTGCTGGCCTTCGGCAGCGGCAAACCGATGCTTGAGCGGCAGATGGGCGCGCAGCGGCCCGGCTGGGCCGAGTACGCGGCCCGCACCAGCGGCTTCCTGCCCCTGCCACCCCGACGCACCCCCACCGTTCAATCGTTTCCGAGGTCCCGCCGATGACCCTCTCGATCGCCCTGTTCGCCCAGGACCTGCGCCTGCACGACAACCCCGTGCGCCACGTGCACCGTGGTCGACTGTGCTTCACACCGGCCAACGCTTCCTGCGCCAACCCGATCGAGGCGCACCTCGGACCCTTGCGGCAGGTCACCCTCGCCAACTCCGACTACCCCAACCACACGGTCCAGACCCGCGCGCTGCACGCCTACTTCCGCTGGCGCAACGCCGACGCCCGCCACCCCGACGTCCTGGCCGCCCAGTGCCGGGAGTTACCCGGTGCTGTCAGGGCTGGAACAGTTTCCACTGCCCCTCGGAGACGACCTGGAAGAACGTATCACCCTTGCACCTTGTTCCCGACCTGCGGAAATGTGCTGAGGTGTTGGGTGCCACGACCCTGCCGGGGCCCACGCGACCTAGCGACCGAAGGCGCCCAATCAGGGCATCGTCTTCCGCCCTGGCATGCTGATAGGCATCCACGGCCAGGGTGCGGGGCGCAGACCGGTTGCTTCCTCAAGTGGCCGGACGCGGTACCCGGCCTTGATCATCTGGGCCTGGAGCCAGTTGGAATCGCACCCGTAAACCGTCGCGAGCCTTCTGACGCCGACGCCGGAGGCGTACCGGAGGGCGATGGCCGGCAGCGCGGCGATCACGAGTGCCCTGAGCATGGCCTGCCGGTCTTGTTCGGTGGTGGCCCACATGGCTACTCCTGAGGAGGGTGGAGAGTCCTCCGCCCTGCGGCAGCGGGGGCAGCCGCAGGGCGGAGGCGGGCCCGCCGCTGGGGGTTGAGGGCGGCGGGGGTGCGAGGTGTCAGTCCCGGGTGGGGACGGGGTTGTCGGGGCTGTCCAACCACACGGTGTGGCCGTCGGGGGTGACGGTGAGGCCGAAGCGGTCGAAGCCGGGGCGGCCCTGGTCGTCCCACCAGCGGTAGGCGGCCTCCACCTCGTCCCAGAGGTTGCGGGGCCCGGACTGGTACACCTCGTACTCGGTGCGGCCGTGCTCGTAGTCTGCTGACGCCCAGGACCGCTTGTCGCGGCTGTAGATCCACAGCGTGTACGCGCCGTTGTCGTAGCGCTCGGCACGCCAGAACGCGCCGGGTACCCCGAGGCCGATGACGAACTGCTGGAACCACTCGCCGGTGTCCCACGGGGACAGCGTGGTGGTGCTCTTCACGCCGTCGGCCGGCCAGGGCACCCCGTGCAGGTACTCCTCGAACAGCGGCCGTTCGGTGCGCTGCTGACGCAGCCTCATGAAGGCGGAGCCGCCGGTGAACGTGCCGACCGCGCGGGACCGGTCGTCGTTCACGATCAGGCGGACGATCTGCTCGCCGCCGTACTCGGTGCCGAACGGGGCCACGATCACCGCGCCGGGGGCCGACTGCTCCAGCCACGCCGCAGGGATCTCCAGCACGGAGCACGTGGCGATGATGCGATCGTAGGGAGCGCCCTGCGGCCACCCGGCCCGCCCGTCGCCCTCGACCACGGTCGGCGCGAGTCCGGCCCGGCCCAGGTTCTCCCGCCCCCCGGGCGACCTCCGGGTCGTACTCGACGCTCACCACGTTCGCGTCCCCGAGCCGCCGGGCCAGCAGGCCCGCGTTCCAGCCCGTACCCGTGCCGATCTCCAGCACCCGGTCACCCGCGTTCACGTCCAGCGTGCGGAGCATGGAAGCCACCATCGTCGGCATGGAGTTGGACGAACTCGGGGTCGTCCCGAGCCCATCCCCCTCGTGGTCGCCGTCGTCCCACTGCGTCGTCAGTGGGATGTCCGAGTAGACCGCCCTGCACCACGCCCCGGGGTCCTTCGACCGGTACACCACGGGGTTTTGTTTCGTGCCGGTCGCGATGCCCGGCCAGATGCGGTCCGGGACGAACTGCTCGCGGGGTACGGCCTCGAAGGAGGGGAGCCAGTCCGAAGTGAGTGCGCCGCTGGCCACCAGCGCGGAGGCGAGCCCCTGAGGGCCCGCCTCCCTGTGCGTCTCGCCGGTCACTGGCTACTTACCGCCCGCCGGGTTCTGGCCGTCCGAGGTGTTGCCGCCCTCGTCCGAGCCGCCACCGCCGTGCCCGGAGCCCTTGTTGCTGTCGTCCTGCTGCTTGCCGCCGTTACCGGAACCGGTGCCGCCTCCGCGCTTGCCCATGCCGCTACCTCTGTGCTCGTCGTGTCCGGCGGACGGATGCCCGCCGGGTGGTGCTGCCCGTCCCGGCCGTTCTTCCCCAGGTCGGCCGGGACGGGGGTCTGTGGGTGCTACTTGGGGTTCGACGGCTGTTCGGCCCGGATGTTCTCCCCGTCGGAGTCCGTGATGATCAGGACGAGCGGTACGTCGTCGGGGATGAACAGTTCCCGGCGAACCGCGTCGGCGATGACCTGTTCGAAGTGCCTGTCGATGTCGTCCGCCGCGACGTACGGGTCGGACAGTGCCCCCGCGATTTCCAGCTGATAGCCCTCGGCCGGCACGACGCTCACGTTGACTTCACGCGGCACCGGCGGATCAGACGTGTGTACTCCGTAGGGGGTGGATGGTGGTCGGCCACCGCCTGTCCGTCGTCCTCGGCGCTCTCCTGCGGGCGGCTCGACACGGGACCTACGCCGGGCGCTTGTCGAGCGCGGCCCGCAGCGCGGCACGGCGGTGGGGCGTCCGGGCGCGGATGATGCAGTCGTTGCAGATCGGGTGGCAGGTGCGCTGGGGGTCACCGGGGGCCTGGAGCGAGGTGCCCGCGCAGACCAGCGTCTCCCGGGAGCAGACCCAGCACGTCCCCTCGCGGTAGCCGTCGGGCCGGTCCACGACGCGCCCCTCGCCCGGAGGCCAGGAGGGCGGCAGCGTGTTCAACCCGCGGCCTCCAAGTCCACCAGCAGGACCATCTCCGGTAGGGATCGCTGGAGCTGTCCCGGTTCACCCAGGCGTGGTTGGCGAGCCTGCTCGGGGTCTCCGCGACGGTGCCCGTCCATCCGTCCTTGCGGTGCCGGACCGGGTCGCCCTGGATCACACCGACTTTCACAGTTGCGCCTCTCCATCGGTGCTCATGCGGCGTTCCTGCGGGCGACGCAGGCGGGGCAGGTGCACCAGGACCGCACGGCGGCGATCTGAAGCTCGCCAGCCCCGGACAGGGGGCGGCTGGCGGCGTTGGCCGTCCTGTAGTCGTCCGGCGGGCTCCAGCCGGGGGGAAGTCGGTTCGACTCACTCTTGCTCCGACCCACGTCGACCTCGCGGTACTCACGCTTGGGGTTGCGTCTCGCCATCGGTCTGTCCTCCTTCGCCGTGGCGGTGGGGGTGCGTGATAGACCGTAGGGAGGCAGCTACAGACGGTGCCACTATCTTGCACCGTCTTGCACGGATTCACCCGAGAGCGCGGATGGCCTGCTCAATTAGGGTCCGCGCTTCGCGGCCGTGTACCGCCATGCCCGAGAGAACCCTGAAGGCCTTCGAGTACGCGGCAATCTCGCTCGGCGTCGTGATCTTGACGACTGCGGTCAGCAACTCGGCGTCCACCTGCCGATCATCGAACATGTAGAAGGCTTCGAGCGGCCACATAGCTCGCGGCGCTCGGAAAGGAATCACCCCAAGGCTGACGCGGGGCAGGGCCATGATGTCCAGCAGGTGGCGCAGCTGATCCGCCATGGCTTCCTCGTCGCCCAGGGGGTAGTACAGGACCGTCTCCTCCAGGACGAAGGCGTAGGTGCAGCCCCCCTGATGGAGATAGCGCCCCCGTTGGAGGCGGCTCTCGACGGCGGCCTCAACATCATTCGGCGTGTTCTGGAAGGCCGTGATGGCTCCCATCAGCGCGCGAGCGTATTCACGGCGCTGGACGATCCCCGGCATAACGTTGGAGCAGTACATCCGGATCTGCCGGCTGTTCTCGAACAGGGGCAGGATGGCGTCCTGGGCGTGCTTCATGCCTGTTCGATGCAGGCGCTTCCACTCGACGTACATCTCGTCGGCGGCACGACTCGCGGCAACCAAATCGGCCGCCTCGCCCTCGGCACCACAGGCCACGCACCATCGCTGGATGTCATCTGCGGAGGGCGGCGTTTTGGCCCCTGCGATGCGAGAGACCTTGGACTCGCTGAAGCCCGTCCGTAGGGCCAGATGATGCCCCGTCAGGCCAGCTTCTTGCTGAAGGGCTTTCAACCTCTTGGCGATCGTCTCACGGGCGCCTTGCGCACTGGACGATGGGGACAGGGGCATGATCTGGCGGTCCTGCGTACTAACTCAGACGGCGAACTTCTCGTGCTCCACTCCGCGCTCCCAGACCGCTTCGAAGGCGTTGGCGCACAACTCGACGACCGCCGAGTCCTCGGAGTACTGCGGATCCAACGCCGCCCCGGGACCATCGAACAGGTTGAAGCGAACGGCACGGCCGTCTACAAGCCAGAAGTCGTTGCCCGGCAGGGCGAGATGCGACGCCTCGCTTCGGGGCAGCCATCGCACCTGTTCGCCGATGGCCAGGTTCACGCTCGTAATGTGGTGCTCGTACCGCACGTAGTCCGTCACCGGCACTGAGACGACGCGGGCCCGGCGCACCTGGACACCTCGGGCAACGGTACGGCGGACGAGGTCGCTCCACCCGCTCCAGTACTCCGAGTCGGGGTTAACGTCGACAGCTTCACCGCGGAGCCACTTGGCGAGTTCGGAGGCTTCCTCAGCGACGTTGTACTGGTCACGCAGCTCCAGGTGCACCGCCGTGCTCTTCGCCGAGTCCAGCATCTCCACGAAGCTGGGAACGCTCTGCCTCATCACACGCCCTCCTGAGAATCGGCACCATGCGGGCCGGAATCCGAAACACTCCCTCGTGCGCCGGGATCGTGTTCTCGTGGTCCGGACCGTGGCCGGCCGCGAGCGCGCCAGCGATCGACGCCTCATCGGCCATATAGGTCTGGACCAGTAAGTCCCCGATCCCCTCGTCCACCCAGATGGTCGGGCTGTTCCCCTGGCCGGTCTCCGGGTCGATACCAAAGAACCGTATCGTCATGGCTACCCCTCCTGTCACTTCACTTGCGCGATCTTGCATGGCCGTTAGTGCAGGAACCAGGATCGCGCGCGAGTATGAGGCCGTGTCAGGCGTATCGCTTTCTGACGAACCGCCAGCTCATCCTTGGGGTCCATCATGACGGCGACTGCCCACAGCTCCAAGAGGTAGAGAGCCCCGCCCTTCCTGATGGCGAGGAATGGCGGGGCCCAGCAGTAGCTAGTCACTCAGAGTGTCCGATTGGGGTGCAGCGTAGTGGCTACGACGAAGGGTCTACGACGGGGTGAGGCCTGGTGCCACCCGATACTTCTCGTCTTCCTCCGGCGGCGGGAGCGGGACGGTGATGGACAGCTCGATGGCCGCGACCCGGCGGGTGAGGTAGCCGCGTCGGCCGGCGGCTGCCCCGACCCAGGCTCCGGCGGTGTCCTTGGGCATCCAGACACCCCCGTGCTTCTCCACGGTGCCGATCTGTTCGCCGAGGCCCCGTACGACCCGGTAGTGGCCTCGGCGGCCCTCGTAGTCGAGTTCGAAGCACCGCGGATTCCATCGGCCCTCGGCCAGGACGTTGTCGGGGTGAATGCTCAGGGGTGGTGCCTTCCGTTCGGGTGGGTGGGGGTGGGGCCTGGTGCCATCGGCCGGTGGGGCTGTCGACGGCCGACTGGGTGGGCGAGGCGGGGGTGGGCTCTGGTGTCCGCTCCCCGATCTCGACGCCGTCGGCGAGCAGTTGTCGGACGGCGGCCTCGGCCTGGTGCTCGTAGCGGTGGCGGGAGATGAAGTAGCCGTTCTCCCGGATCTCGTACATCTCCGCCGCGAAGTCGGTGGTGTTGAGGGTGGCGTCCAGGCGGCGGTCATGGCCGGCACCGGTGACGCTCCAGCGGCCGGCACCCACCGCGGACCACGTCAGGCCGATGTCCGCACCGGTGCGGGCCCGCTGGGCACGCTCGCGCTCGGCCTGCTCGTCGGCGCGGCGCTGGCGTTCGGCGGCGCGCTCGGCCTGGTGCTGCTGCTCGGCCTCCTCACGACGCCGCAGGAACTCGGCCCGGCTCTGGGCGGCCTGGCGTTCCAGCTCCGCGAGGCGCTGGCGGGCGGCTTCCCGGCGGCGGGCGGCTTCGTGGCCGCCGGGCAGCGGGGGTAGGGCCTGGGGCTCCGCGCGGGCTGGCCAGGGCTCGGCGAGGTCGGTGCGGTGGCGCCGCCAGATGGTGAGCATGGCGCGGCCGTCCGCTGTGGCGACGACGTCGCCGTTCTCCTCCTGCTGGAGAAACCCGGCGGCGATGACCAGCTCGACCACCTTCCGCCGTACCCGGCGGCCCTTGGCGTCGAGCCGGGCCCCGGCGGGGACCTGCCCGACGGCGCGCGCCTGCGCGTCTTCGCCGACCACGGCGGCAACGACGGCTACAGCCTGGAGATCACCCGCGACGGCCAGACCGTCCGCTACGACGCCGGACACTCCGCCCGCGAAGTCCAGGCATTCCTGGCCCTGTTCACCTGACAAGAGAGAACCCCTATGACGACCGTAACTGAGACCGTCCACCCGGACGAGCAGCGCTTCCCCTGCAAGTACGACGGCCCCACCGACTTCGCCCGCCTGCACGTAGACGCCGAAGGCGACATCGGCGTACTTATCCGCGCTGGTGAGGCCATGGCCTCCATCTACCAGAACCCCGAAGTCGCCCAGCAGTTCGGCAACGCCCTGATCCAGGCCGCAGCGCAGTCCCGCACGCTCGCCCAGGAGATCGAGCGCGTCCGCCAGGAGGAAGCCGAGGCCGCCCGACGCCTGGGCGAGATGGAGGCCGCCCGCCAGGCCGAGCAGGACCGCCAGGCCGGACTGCCCTACATGGTGCCCGGCGGCTCGACCTCGCCCACCGCCTTCCCCCAGCCGGTTCTGGCCGACCAGCTGACCGCACCGCAGCCGGTCATCACCGCGATGCCGCCCGCACCGTCCCAGCCGCCCACCTTCGCCGACGTGATGCTCCCCGCGAACGACACCACCGCGGAGCGCGAGCGCGCGTTCCTGCGCGCCTCCGAACTGCTCGGCCCGGACGCAGGCGTCGCCAGCAAGATCGCCATGGCGAATTTCCTGCTCCAGGAGACGAGGCGAGCTGCGCCGTCGAACCGTCATCGCTAACGCGCCTGGGCCGGTGGGAACCCGCGGACCAGGCGCGTGGCGGGTGAGCGGGAAGCGGTTACGAGAGCTCGGTGAAGTGGAAGATGGATGCGTTCGACGCACTCTTGGTCGTCACGAGCCTGCCAGGGAAGGAGATGTCCGGGGTTACCTGCCAGAAGTAGGTTCCCACCAGGACCAGGTTGTTGACATGGCCCTCATCGTCCTGGGTCCAGTAGGAGGCGGGAAGGACGGGACAGAAGCCTTGTTCGCCGTCCACGTCGATGCACTTGCCGCTCTGCACGCTGCGAACGTGTCCGGTGAGGGTGTCGTGGGTCCACGCCTGGGCGGGGTCGGTGCCGCCGGTACTGCAAGCCGCGAAGACAAGAGACGAGTCGGCGGGGATGGGGTTGATCTGGAGGCAGTAGGTGGTCCCGCTGATGGTGGTCTCGATCAGGAACCGGGTGCCCGGCGGGGGGAAGGCCGCGTGGGCGGGCAGCGCCGTGGCCAGGGGCAGCGCGAGGGTGGGGGCGGCGAGGGCGGCGATCCGGGCTATGCGCCGGACGGCGAGACGAACGTTCACGTCGAAACTCCTGGATGAGGGTGGGGAGGGGGGATCCACGACCCCTGAACGTGATCGTATGATTACTAAATGTTCTCCACATGCCGCGGGCCGGAGCACGCCCCCGGCATGCTGACGGCACAACCAGCGCACCTACCTGGGTAGGTTCTGAGCCAACAGGCCGCCCGTGCCTACGAGGCCCGCACCCCCACAGGCGAGCGTGTCATCGTCATCGAGACCGAGCACTCCACACCCGGCCGCCAGATCACCCGATCGGTCGTCCCCCTTCCGAAACACGTGGCACTGGATCTGGCCATGAGCATCGAAGATTGCACTTGGTGACAGCCACGATGGTTGGATAGCGGCATGAGCGAGCCCGACCACCCCCGGGTGATCGCCGAGGTCGCCCTGCGCAGCCTCCAGGCCGACCGCTGCAACGGCGAGTACCTGTTGACCCAGTACCTCAGCAGCCCTGACGCGAGGGCACTGCTGGCCTCACCCGAGGTGCCTGACCACGCGGTAGAGCTGCTGGCCGAGATCGGCCGCACCCGCCGCCTTGCCCTGGCTCTGCTCCGCACCCTGTCCACCTGACCCACGTTAAGGCCCCCGGCCGGCACTGTTCGCACGGTGCTGACCGGGGGCCTTTTCTGCGTTTCAGACGGCAGTCCGTGGGGCGATGTCCGCTCCGAGGCGATAGCGCGCTTCCGGGTTATCCCCTGAACTGCACTGAGGAGATGGTGTCGTTCTGCCTGACATCGATCTTCGAAAAGTCGATCATGTTGGGGTACTCGCGGGTATCGCTCTGGAGGGGGAAGCTCGTACCGCCGTACCTGGTGTCGGTCCAAAGAATGATCCAATTACCCGGCATCTTCTGAACGACTGAGGAGGTCACATCATTGAAGTTGTGATCCTTGAGGTTCGGGATGGACTCGTCGGTGAGCAGAATCCGCCCGTCGCTCCACCCGTTGAAGTCGCTGTGCTCGTACAGCGCCAGGAAACCGTCCGGGCAGGCGTCCACGCCGTGTCCTCTGATCTCGCGAACAGTCATGTCGGTTCCTTCCGTGCCTTCGCTCCCACAGGAGCGGTCGTTGTATGCAGCCAGCCTCATGCCGCGGATGAGCCCAGCCGAAGCCGTTCGATGGACCCGTCCGGGGTTGGCGCCTCGGAGTCCTGCCCCGTGAGCGGACCGCCCAGAGGGTGCCAGCGCCACAACGCAGGACAAACCGGCAAAGTGGCGGCCGTCCGGCGGCGGCCTTGAGAGCACCGACTGTACGTAGATCCATGCGAGCACACTATGGAAGTGGATGACTACTTATAGCGGTCGGGGTGTCGTGGCCCAGGGCCACCCGCCCCGGGCTGCTCGCCCTCGTCCTTCGGCGGCTTCCACCCGCGCGGCTTCTTCCACACGATGTCCAGCCGGTCCGCCGTGAACCTGCCGCCCGAGTGAGGAGCCTTCAGCAGGTACACCCGCTCGATCGCCAACCGGAGCAACTGCCCCCGGTAGTGGTCGTCCGATGACTCCCACAGCTTCGCGGCGCGGACCGGATCGGTGAGCACGGAAATGTCCGCCATCGGCTGGGCGATCGATTCCCAGTCCTTGCGCGCGTTCTCTACGTCCTCCACCGCCGCCCGGCGCTGCTTGACGTACGTGGCCTCTCCGTCCCGGCCTGGGTATGCCCCGGCAGCCTCCAGGCGGTCGATGCGCGCCACCGCCTCCTCCGCGAGCTTGAGCTGCCCCCGGGCGTCGGCCTCCTTCTTGCTCTCCTCCGGCTGGGACAGGTCCACCCACCCTTCCGCGACGGCCAACAGGGTGGGGTCCAGCGGATTCGCCGTCGACAGCTTCTTGCGCCACTCCTCCGCCAGGACCCGCTCCACGGATGTCCGCATACCCGTTACCGGAGCGGGGCAGTCCAGCCCAAGGTTGACCCTGCCGCACCGGAACGACTGGCCGTGGATCGTCGCCATGTGACCCTTCTTCGAGTCCCGGCCTCCGCCATCGCACCACATGGGCCCCGACGCCGGCGAGCGCTTCATGGGCTTCTCCTGCTCTTCCGCAGTCGGCAGGTTCTTCCGGCGCTCCCACCCGGCCGCGATCCGCCGGTGTTGGTCCCACGTCTCCTGCGGAATACTCTCCACCCCCTTGGCGAACACCCGCACCGGTTTCCCCTTGACATCCCGATAGACCTGGGCGACGTGGTTCACCCGAACGATCTGCCATCCGAGGTAAACCGGGTTCCTCAAGATCGTCCCGACCGTATTCGACCGGAACGGGCCGCCCCGAGTCGACCGGAATCCGTCGGCCGTCAGCCCCAGCGCGATCTTCCGGTTGGACAAGCCCTCGGCGGCCTCCCGGTGGATGCGCTCGACGACCGGCCAGAACTTGCCGTGCTTGAGCTTGTGCACGCAAGGGTTTCGCCAAGACGACCTCGGCTGGGTCCGCGCGTTCGCTTCCCCGGCGTAGTCTCCGGCTGCGTCCGTGTGTTTCGTGCAAGTTGAATCGGCTCCTTTCCCTCGCTGCTGACAGGGGATCAGCATGATGAGCTCTCGAGTGTGCGTAACCCCGTCCACGCCTGCTGCTCCGCTCGCGGAGGCAGTGGAGTTGATACGTCAACTCACCGTGGAGGGACATCTTCCGGCCGGCGGCGCGCAGCGGCGGGTGGCGGAGATCACGGAGGAGCGAGGGCCTTGGCGGCGGTATCGGTCAGACAGTAGTCGAAGGGCGTCCCCCCGAGACCGAGGCCCCGACCGCCGAGTGGCTGATGACGGCGGTATGCGAACCGGCCAACACCCGCACCGCCACCGAACTCCTGGCCGCCGCGGGCGCCCCGACGGAAGGCGCACGGACAGGCGGGTGACCACGGTCAGTGGCCACGCGAGCAACTCCTCGACCTCGGCGCCACCCTGGTCGACCTGCGCGTCACCCTCTGCTACTTCGTCGAACCGAACCCCGGCCGGCGCGGTGTCATGGGCCAGCACACCTACGCCTCCCACAACTTGCGGTTCGCGATCAAGGGACCGCTGGAGAACCCATGTCGGACTTCGAAGGACGTGTCGCGAGGTCCGTGGCCCTGGGGGCCATTTGGGGACCACGCCTGGTGAGCGCCCGTGAGCGCCCGTGAGCGCCCGTGGGCGTCCACCGGGCTCCGCTCCCCGCCCTCCCGGGCGGCAGGTTCGCGGCCCTGCACGCCTGCTTCGAGGGGGAGTTGGAGTCCTGGAGTTCCCGCACCCGGGCATCGGCGCGGGGTGCGCCGTTCCGGCCGACCGGGAGACGCTCGCCCGCCTCCACGCCGAGACGGTGCTGCGGCACGCCGGCAACCGGCGCCCGTCGTCCTGGTCGGTGCTTCCGCCGGGGGCGCCGTCGCGAACGCCGTTGCCCGATGCCTCGAACTCGGGGGATCCGCTCCCCTGGGACAGGTGCTGATCGACGCGTATCCCGTCCACCAGGGCAATTACTTCAAGGACTGGCTGACCGCCCTGGCCGCCCCACCGGCGGCCGTCGAATTCGGGGAGGCTCGCACGGGAACCGCTGAGAACACCGAAGAGATGCACGCGCTCTTCAACAGGGCGGCGAAGGTCTACGGCCAGAGCGGTGTGGAGTTCCTTCGGTCCGTCGGGCGTCGCCTCGTCGAGTTCTCGGGGATCTCCGCGGGGGCATCGGTCCTCGACGTCAGGTCCGGCAGGGGCGCGTTGCTCTTCCCGGTGGCGGAGGTCGTCGGGGCGGGCGGCGGGGTGGTCGGCATCGACATCTCTCTGGGCGTTTGATGTGAACGGATTGCCCCTTATGTGCCGACCCGACGGAGGACCGGGCGGCGTGCGCCGGAAGTCTCGCAAATTCCTTAGCCCCTCCTCTGGTTCGCTGGCCGTGCCGAGAGCGCTCCGCGAGCAGTGGTTGAAGGGGAACGGATGTCCAAGCGTGCACTGATCACCGGGGTGACCGGTCAGGACGGGTCTTACCTGGCCGAGCACCTGATCTCCCTGGAATACGAGGTCTGGGGCCTGACCAGGGGGCAGGCCAACCCGCGGAAGGACCGGGTCAGCCGGCTGATCCCGGACCTGCAGTTCGTCGACGGCGACCTGATGGACCAGAGCAGCCTGGTCTCCGCGGTCGACACCATCCAGCCGGACGAGGTGTACAACCTCGGGGCGATCTCCTTCGTGCCGATGTCCTGGCGCCAGCCGGAACTCGTCACCGAGGTCAACGGGACCGGCGTGCTGCGGGTGCTGGAGGCGATCCGGATGGTGAGCGGGATCAACAAGCCGGCCGGTGCCGCGGGCGGTTCCGGGCGGATCCGGTTCTACCAGGCCTCCAGCTCCGAGATGTTCGGCATGGTGGCGGAGACCCCGCAGAGCGAGCGGACCACCTTCCACCCGCGCAGCCCGTACGGCGTGGTGAAGACCTACGGTCACTACATCACCCGCAACTACCGCGAGTCCTACGGGATGTACGGCGTCTCGGGGATCCTGTTCAACCACGAGTCGCCGCGCCGTGGGGCCGAGTTCGTGACCCGGAAGATCTCCCTCGCGGTCGCGCAGATCAAGCTCGGCCTGCAGGACCGGCTGCTGCTCGGCAACCTCGACGCCGTCCGCGACTGGGGTTTCGCCGGGGACTACGTCCGGGCGATGCACCTGATGCTCCAGCAGGACCACCCGGGCGACTACGTCATCGGCACCGGGCGGATGCACTCGGTGCGGGACGCGGCCCGGATCGCCTTCGAGTGCGTCGGGCTCGACTGGGAGCAGTACGTCGAGGTGGACCCGGGGCTCGTGCGGCCCGCCGAGGTGGAGACGCTCTGCGCCGACGCCGGCGACGCGCGGGAGAAGCTGGGCTGGGAGCCGAAGGTCGACTTCCCCGAGCTCATGCGGATGATGGTCGAGTCCGACCTGGAGCAGGCGCGCGTGGCCCGTGACTACGGCGAGGTGCTGGCCGGCGCCCGCTGGTGACACCCGCCGGGTACGGCGAAGGGCGGTGGGGATTCCGCGTCCCCACCGCCCTACCGTCGTCCGACGGCCGGCCCGCTCGGCGGCCGGGAGAGTTCCAGGATCGCCAGTGCGATCCCGGCACCCTGGTCGCCGAGCCGGGAGGCGTAGCGGCGCAGCATCGCGTTCTCCTGCGCGAGGCTGGTGGTCGGCAATCCGGCGGCGCGACGGCTTAGTTGGTGGCCGCGGGCCAGCCGGACGCGGTGGACCAACTGGGCGATCAGCTGCTCGTCGAGCTCGCTGAGCTCGGCCGCGGCCGGGTCCGCGGTGCCCTCGGTGGAGGGCCGCGGCACTCTCGGTTCGTCGCCGTGCGGGAAGGGTTCGGGCATGGCGGTGATCCTCGTCGATGTCGGGGCGCTCGGCCCGGTCGGGCCGCACCCATGGCTCGCGCAACTGACGATCCAGCCGAACGGCCCGGCAATTCCCTAGAGTCCGGAGCCCGTTCGGACGTGACCGACAGACCCTAGGGAAAATCGGCGCGGCCCCGATCGAGACTGGGCGCTGGAGTGCGGGAATGCGAGCGCCGTGCGTGCCGGGCACGCGGGCCGTCCTCACGCGGATCCCTGCCGTTCGCCGGTCTTCCAGATGGGTTGCGTCGATGATGGACAAGGAACAGAAGCTCCGGGACTACCTCAAGCGGGCCAGCGCGGACCTCCAGCGCTCCCGGCAGCGGGTGGACGAGCTGGAGGCGGCCGCCCGGGAGCCGATCGCCATCGTGGGGATGAGCTGCCGCTTCCCCGGCGGGGTCGAGGCTCCCGAGGACCTCTGGGCGATGCTCGTCGCCGGCGAGGACGGCATCACCGGCCTGCCCGCCGACCGCGGCTGGGAGCTGGACCCGGCGGACGGGCCGGCCGACGTCCGGGGCGGGTTCCTGCGGGGCGCCGCCGACTTCGACCCGGGCTTCTTCGGCATCTCGCCGCGCGAGGCGCTGTCCATGGACCCGCAGCAGCGCGTCCTGCTGGAGGCCTCGTGGGAGGCGATCGAGCGCGCGGGCATCGACCCGAGCAGTGTCCGCGGCACCCGTACCGGCGTCTTCGTCGGGGCGATGCCGCAGGACTACCGCACCGGGCCGGACGACGACGTCCAGGGGTTCGTGCTGACGGGCAACGCGACCAGCGTGATCTCCGGCCGCCTCTCCTACGTGCTCGGCGCCGTCGGCCCGGCCGTCACCGTCGACACCGCGTGCTCGTCGTCGCTCGTCGCGCTCCACCTGGCCGCGCAGTCGCTGCGCGCGGGGGAGTGCGGCATGGCGCTCGCCGCGGGCGTCACCGTCATGTCGACCCCCACCACCTTCGTCGAGTTCGCCCGCCAGGGCGGCCTGGCCTCGGACGGCCGCTGCCGCTCCTTCGCCGACTCCGCGGACGGCACCGGCTGGGCCGAGGGCGTCGGCGTGCTCGTCCTGGAGCGGCTGTCGGTGGCCCGGCGCAACGGGCACCGGGTGCTGGCCGTCGTGCGCGGCACCGCCGTCAACCAGGACGGCGCCTCCAACGGGCTCACCGCCCCCAACGGGCCGTCCCAGCAGCGCGTCATCGAGCAGGCGCTGCGCAACGCGCGGCTCTCCGCCGACCAGGTCGACGCGGTCGAGGCGCACGGCACCGGCACCGTCCTCGGCGACCCGGTCGAGGCCCAGGCGCTGCTCGCCACGTACGGGCGCGGGCGCGACCCGCGGCGCCCGCTGCTGCTCGGCTCGGTGAAGTCGAACCTGAGCCACACCCAGGCCGCCGCCGGCATGGCCGGGGTGATCAAGACGGTGCTGGCGCTGCGGCACGAGCTGCTGCCGCGCACCCTGCACGTGGACGAGCCGTCCACGCACGTCGACTGGGAGTCCGGCGCCGTCCGGCTGCTGACCGAGGCGACGCCGTGGCCGCAGGGCGCCGAGCCGCGCCGGGCGGGCGTCTCGTCCTTCGGCCTCAGCGGCACCAACGCGCACGCCATCATCGAGGAGGCCCCGGCGGAGGAGGAGCCCGCGTCCGACGCCGCCGACGCCGGGACGCTGCCCTGGCTGGTCTCCGGCCGCACCCCCGAGGCGCTGCGGGCCCAGGCCGAGCGGCTGGTCGCGTTCCTGGCGACGGACGCCGAGGGCTCCGCCGCCGACCTGGCCCACGCGCTCGCGACCACCCGGGCCGCCCTGGAGCACCGCGCCGTCGTCACCGCGGCCGGACGCGCCGAGGCCGTCGCGGCGCTTGCCGCGCTCGCGGACGGCGAGGGCGACGGCCGGGCAGTCCTGGGCACCACCCAGGGGCGTGGCAAGCTCGCCTTCCTGTTCGCCGGCCAGGGCTCGCAGCGCCTCGGCATGGGCCGCGAACTGAACGCCCGCTTCCCGGTGTTCGCCGCCGCGCTGGACGAGGTGCTCGCCGAACTCGACGGTCGGTCGGGCGCGCCGCTGCGCGACCTGATCTGGGGCGCCGACGAAGAGGCGCTGAACCGCACGGGCCATGCCCAGCCGGCGCTGTTCGCCGTCGAGGTCGCTCTGTACCGGCTGCTGGAGTCCTGGGGCGTGCGCCCGGACTTCCTGGCCGGGCACTCGGTCGGCGAGATCGCCGCCGCACACGTCGCCGGGGTGTTCTCGCTGGCCGACGCGTGCGCCCTGGTCGCCGCCAGGGCCCGCCTGATGCAGGCCCTGCCGGCCGGCGGTGCCATGGTCGCGGTGCAGGCGAGCGAGGACGAGGTCCTCCCGCTGCTCGGCGACGGCGTGTCGCTGGCCGCCGTCAACGGCCCGCAGGCCGTCGTCGTCGCCGGTGAGACCGCCGCGGCCGAGGCCGTCGGCGCGCACTTCGCCGGACTCGGCCGCAAGGTCCGGCGCCTGCGCGTCTCGCACGCCTTCCACTCGTCGCTCATGGACCCGATGCTCGACGAGTTCCGCACCGTCGTCGCCGCGCTGGACCCGCAGGCGCCCGCGATCCCGATCGTCTCCACTCTCACCGGTACGCTCGCCACCGTCGAGCAGCTCACCTCCGCCGACTACTGGGCCGACCAGGCCCGCCAGGCCGTCCGCTTCGCCGACGTCGCCGGCTGGCTCGGTGGCCACGGCGCCACCCTGTTCCTCGAACTCGGTCCCGACGGCGCCCTCGCCGCGCTCGCCCAGGGCGCCCTCGACGGGCAGGCCCGCGACGACTGCAGCGCCCTCGCCGCGCTGCGCCCCGGCCGCGACGAGACCGAGGCGCTCACCGAGGCCCTCGCCGGACTGCACGTGCGCGGCGTCCCGGTGCGCTGGGACGCCTACTTCGAGGGCACCGGTGCCCGCCGCGCCGACCTGCCCACCTACGCCTTCCAGCACAAGCGCTACTGGCCGAAGAGCGCGCTCTCGCGCACCGGCGACGTCCGCTCCGCCGGGCTCGGCTCGGCCAACCACCCGCTGCTCGCCGCCGCCGTCTCGCTCGCCAACACCGACGGCCTGCTGCTGACCGGCCGGCTCTCGCTGCGCACCCACCCGTGGCTGGCCGACCACGCCGTCGACGGCACCGTCCTGCTGCCCGGTACGGCCTTCCTGGAGCTCGCCGTGCGCGCGGGCGACGAGGTCGGCTGCGAGCGCGTCGAGGAGCTGACGCTCACCGTGCCGCTGCCGCTGCCCGAGCAGGGCGGCGTGCAGGTGCAGGTGTGGGCCGGGCGGGCCGACGCGAGCGGGCGGCGCACCGTCGGCGTCTACGCCCGGCCCGAGGGCGACGAGGACGCCCCGTGGACGCAGCACGCCGACGGCATCCTCGGGGCGGGCGACTCGGCCGGCGAACACCGCTCCTTCGTCGGGGAGTTCACGGAGTGGCCGCCGGCCGGCGCCGAGGCGCTTGACCTGGACGGCCTGGACGAGCGCCTCGCCGGTGCGGGCTTCCGCTACGGCCCGGCGTTCCGCGGGCTGCGCGCGGCCTGGCGGCGCGGCGAGGAGGTGTTCGCCGAGGTCGCGCTGGACGAGGGCGCGAGCGGCGAGGCGGGCGCGTTCGGCATCCACCCGGCGCTGCTGGACGCGGCGCTGCACGCGACGGCGTTCCTCGGGCTCGGAGGGGTGCCGTTCAGCTGGCAGGACGTCAGCCTGTACGCCGCGGGCGCGTCGGTGGTGCGGGTGCGGCTGTCCGCGACCGGGGACGACTCGGTCGCGATCGAGGTCTCCGACGCGGCGGGCGGACCGGTCGTCTCGGTCGGCTCGCTGCTGCTGCGGGCGCTCCCGGCGCAGGCCGGCGCGGGCGCAGGTCCGGTCCGGGACGCGATGTTCGAGCTGCGCTGGGCCCGGCCGCGCGGCGGGGCGAAGGTGCCCGCCTCGGTGGCCGTCCCGGATGCGGACCCGCTCGGCCTCGGCGTGCTGTCGACGGCGGGCGGGGCCCCGGCCGAGGTGATGCTCGTGCCGCTCGCGGGCGACCCGGCCGACCCGGTCGGCTCGGCCCGAGCGCTGACGGCCCTGGCTCTGGCCCGGCTCCAGCAGTGGCTCGCCGAGGACACGAACGGCCGGCTGGTCTTCGTGACCCGCGGCGCCGTCGCCACCACGGCGGACGACGAGCTCACCGATCCTGCCGCGGCCGCCGTGTGGGGCCTGGTGCGTTCCGCGCAGGCCGAGCACCCGGGCCGGTTCGGTCTGGTCGACCTGGACCCGGCCGGCGGCCCGCTGCCCGAGCACGCCCTCGGCGGCGAGGAGCCGCAGCTGGCCGTGCGCGACGGCGCCGTGCTCGCGGCCCGGCTGGCCCGCGCGGGCGCGGTGGCCGCGACCGGGGCCACGTGGAGCCCGGACGGCACCGTCCTGATCACCGGCGGCACCGGCGGCCTCGGCGCCGTCCTCGCCCGGCACCTGGTCGCCGAGCACGGCGTGCGCCGCCTGCTGCTCGCGAGCCGGCGCGGCGCGGCGGCCGACGGCGCCGCCGAACTGGCCTCCCGGCTCGGCGAGACGGGTGCCGACGTCGCCATCGAGGCATGCGACCTGACCGACCCCGGAGCCGTCGCGCGCCTGGTCGCCGGTGTCCCGGCCGCACACCCGCTGACCGCCGTGGTGCACGCCGCCGGAGTCCTCGACGACGGCGTCGTCGAGCAGCTCACCCCCGAGCGGCTGGCCGCCGTCCTGCGGCCCAAGGTCGACGCCCTGTGGCACCTCCACGAGGCCACCCGCGGCCTCGACCTCGCCTCGTTCGTCGTCCTCTCGTCCTTCTCCGGCACCGTCGGCGTGGCCGGGCAGGCCAATTACGCTGCGGGCAACGCCTTCGCGGACGCGCTGGTGCGCACCCGCCGCGCCGCCGGACTGCCGGGACTCTCGCTCGGTTGGGGCCCCTGGGCCCCGGTCGGCGGTCCGACCGGCGGCATGGCCGGCGGGCTCACCGACGCCGACCTCGACCGGCTCGCCCGGCTGGGCACCCCGGCGCTCTCCGAGGCGGACGGCACCGCGCTGTTCGACGCCGCCCTCGCCCGCCCCGAGGCCGTCCTGCTGCCCGTCCGCCTCGACCTCCCGGCACTGCGCGCCCGCGGCGAGGTGCCGCCGCTGCTGCGCGGCCTGATCCGCACCCCCGCCCGGCGGGCCGCCGTGACCGCCACCGAGGCGGCCGGCGCCCTCACCCGCCGGCTCGCCGGGCTGGACGGGCGCGCCCGCACCGAGGCCGTCGTCGAGCTGGTCCGCGCCCAGGTGGCCGCCGTCCTGCGGCACGCCGACGCGTCCGACGTCGACCCGCACCGCCCGTTCCAGGACCTCGGCTTCGACTCGCTCACCGCCGTCGAGCTGCGCAACCGCCTGAGCGCCGCCACCGGGCTACGCACCTCGGCGACCGTCGTCTTCGACTACCCGACCGTCACCGCCCTGGCCGGGCACGTGCTGGACGGCCTGACGGGCGCCCAGGCGCCCGCCGCCACGGCGCCCGTCCGGGCGGCGGCCGACGACGACCCGATCGTCATCGTCGGCATGAGCTGCCGCTACCCCGGCGACGTCGCCTCCCCCGACGACCTGTGGTGCCTGCTGCGCGAGGGCACCGACGCCATCTCCGGCCTGCCCACGGATCGCGGCTGGGACGTCGAGTCGCTCTACCACCCGGACCCGGACCACCTCGGCACCAGCTACACCCGCTTCGGCGGCTTCCTGCACCGGGCCGCCGACTTCGACCCCGCCTTCTTCGGCATGAGCCCGCGCGAGGCACTCGCCACCGACGCCCAGCAGCGGCTGTTGCTGGAGGCCTGCTGGGAGGCGGTCGAGCGGGCCGGGATCGACCCGGTCGCACTGCGCGGCAGCCGTACCGGCGTGTTCGCCGGCGTGATGTACAACGACTACTCCGCGCTGCTCGCGGGCGGGCGCTTCGAGGGCCACCAGGGCAGCGGCACCTCGCCGAGCATCGCCTCCGGCCGGGTCTCCTACACCCTCGGCCTGGAGGGCCCGGCCGTCACCGTCGACACCGCGTGCTCGTCCTCGCTCGTCGCCATGCACTGGGCGATGCAGGCCCTGCGCGCCGGCGAGTGCACGCTCGCGCTGGCCGGCGGCGTCACGGTGATGTCGACCCCGACCTCGCTGATCGAGTTCTCCCGGCAGCGCGGCCTGGCCCCGGACGGGCGCTGCAAGGCCTTCTCCGACCGGGCCGACGGCGTCGGCTGGTCCGAGGGCGTCGGGGTGATCGCCCTGGAGCGGCTCTCCGACGCGCGCCGCAACGGACACCCGGTGCTGGCCGTCGTGCGCGGTTCCGCCGTCAACCAGGACGGCGCCTCCAACGGGCTCACCGCCCCCAACGGGCCGTCCCAGCAGCGTGTCATCCGCCAGGCCCTGGCCACCGCCGGGCTCGCGACGGCCGACGTGGACGTCGTCGAGGCGCACGGCACCGGCACCTCCCTGGGCGACCCGATCGAGGCCCAGGCGCTGCTGGCCACCTACGGCCAGGACCGTGAACTCCCGCTGCTGCTCGGCTCGGTGAAGTCCAACCTGGGCCACACCCAGGCCGCCGCCGGCGTCGCGGGCGTGATCAAGATGGTGCTGGCGATGCGGCACGGCGTCGTGCCCCGCACCCTGCACGCGGCCGAGCCGTCCTCCCACGTGGACTGGGACGAGGGCGCGGTGGAGCTGGTGACCGAGGAGGCGGACTGGCCGGAGACCGGCCGTCCGCGCCGGGCCGGCGTCTCCTCGTTCGGCTTCAGCGGCACCAACGCCCACGTCATCCTCGAACAGGCGCCCGCCGTCGTCGCGGCGCGGGAGAGCGCCCCGGCCGTCACCGCGCCCGTCCTGCTCTGGCCGCTGGCCGGCCGCAGCCCGGCTGCGCTGCGCGACCAGGCGGCCCGGCTGCGCGCGTTCGCCGCGGCGGACCCGGCCGCGAGCCCGGCCGACCTCGGCCTTTCGCTCGCCACCACCCGCTCCGGATTCGACCACCGCGCCGTCGCCGTCGGCGGCGACCGCGCGGAACTGCTCGCCGCCCTGGCCGCCCTCGCGGCCGGTGACTCCGCCGCCGGGCTGGTCGCGGGCGAGGCCGGTGCCGGCAAGCTCGCCCTGCTGTTCGCCGGCCAGGGCGCCCAGCATCTCGGCACCGGGCGCGAACTCGCCCGTCGCTTCCCGGTGTTCGCCGAGGCGCTGGACGAGGTGTGGCGCGAGTTCGGCCCCCGCCTGGAGCGCCCGCTGCGCGACGTGCTGTGGGGCGAGGACGAGGAACTGCTGAACCGCACCGGCTGGGCGCAGCCCGCGATCTTCGCCGTCGAGGTGGCGCTGTTCCGCCTGCTCGCCTCGCTCGGCGTGCGGGCCGACGTCCTGCTCGGCCACTCCGTCGGCGGTATCGCCGCCGCGCACTGCGCCGGAGTGCTTTCGCTCGCCGACGCGTGCGCGCTCGTGACCGCCCGGGCCCGGCTCATGGACGCGCTGCCCGAGGGCGGGGCCATGGTCTCCGTCGAGGCCGGTGAGGACGAGATGCTGCCGCGGCTGGTGCCCGGCGTGTCCGTCGCGGCCGTCAACGGGCCGCGGGCCGTGGTCGTCTCCGGCCTGGCGGACGAAGTCCTGCGCATCGCCGGGGAGTTCGCGGCCGAGGGCCGGCGGACCAGGCGGCTGCGCGTCTCGCACGCCTTCCACTCGCCACTGATGGAGCCGATGCTGGAGGAGTTCCGGCGCGCCGTGGCGGAGCTGGAGTTCCGCGCACCAGCCATCCCGCTCGTCTCCGACACCACCGGCGAGCTCGCCACCGGGGCCGAGTTGTGCTCGCCCGAGTACTGGGTCGAGCACGTCCGCCGCGCCGTGCGCTTCGCCGACGGGGTCCGCGCCGCCCGCGCGGCCGGCGCCACCACCTTCCTCGAACTCGGCCCGGACGGCGTGCTGTCCGCGCTCACCGAGGACGTCCTCGCCGACACCGCGCCCGGCGACCACGGGGCCGTGACGGCCGTCCCGCTGCTGCGCGCCGGGCGGCCCGAGGAGCGGACCGCCGCCCTAGCCCTGGCCGGGCTCCACGTGCGCGGGCACGCACCGGACTGGGCCGCGCTGTACGCGGGCACCGGCGCCCGCCGCACCGACCTGCCCACCTACGCGTTCCAGCACGAGCGCTACTGGCCGGAAGCCGAGCCCGGCACCGCGGTGCCGGCCGCCGACCCCGCCGACTCCGCCCTGTGGGGCGCCGTCGAGCGCGGCAGCGCCGCCGAACTCGCCGGCCTGCTCGGTCTGCGCGACGAGCAGCACGCCGGCCTCTACGCCCTCCTGCCCGCCCTCGCCGACTGGCGCCGCACCCGGCACGAGAAGGCCCGGCTCGACGCCGCCCGCTACCGCGTCCACTGGCGGCCGGTCCGCCCGGCGGCCGCGCCCGTGCTGGACGGCACCTGGCTGGTCGTCACCACCGACGCCGTCGACGACGCCGACCTGCTCGACGCGCTGCGCGGCCACGGTGCCCGCCTGGAACGGCTGGCACTGGCCGAGAGCTGCCGCGACCGCGCCGAACTCGCCCGCCGCATAGCAGAGTTCGGCGAGCTGAGCGGAATCCTGTCGCTCGTCCCGCTGGCTGACCGGCCCACCCCCGGGCCCGGCCTGCCGGAGGGGATCGCGCTCGGCGTCGTCCTCGCCCAGGCCCTCGGCGACCTCCGCTCCGCCGCTCCGCTGTGGACGGTCACCCGCGGCGCCGTCTCCACCGGGCCCGCCGACCCGCTCACCAACCCCGTCCAGGCCGCCACGTGGGGCCTAGGCCGGGTCGCCGCCCTGGAGCGCCCGCAGGCGCCGGGCGGGCTGGTCGACCTGCCGCCGGTGCTGGACGCACCGACCGTGCAGAGCCTCGTCGGCGTCCTCGCGGGCAGCGAACGCGGGGGAGAGGACCAGGTCGCGCTGCGCGGCAGCGCCGTCTACGGCCGCCGCCTGGTGCGGCACGCCGTCGACGAGCTGCCCCGCGCCGAGGAGTTCACCGCCGACGGCACCGTCCTCGTCACCGGCGGCACCGGCGCGCTCGGTGCCGAGGTCGCCCGCTGGCTGGCCCGCAGCGGCGCCCGGCACCTCGTGCTCACCGGCCGCCGCGGCCCGGACGCCCCCGGCACCGCCGAACTCGTCGCCGAGCTCGCCGAGCACGGCGCCACCGCGGCCGTCGTCGCCTGCGACGTCGCCGACCGCGACGCGCTCGCCGCCGTCCTCGCCGCCGTCCCGGCCGAACACCCGCTGACCGGCGTCGTGCACGCGGCCGGCGTCGGCCAGGCCGCCCCGCTCTCGGACACCCCGGTCGCCGAGGTCGCCGCGCTCACCGCCGCCAAGCTCCACGGCGCCGCCCACCTCGACGCCCTCCTCGCCGACCACGACCTGGACTTCTTCGTCCTGTTCTCCTCCGTCGCCGGCATCTGGGGCAGCGCCGGGCAGAGCGCCTACGCCGCCGCCAACGCCTACCTCGACGCCCTGGCCGTGAACCGCCGCGCCCGCGGCCTGACCGCCACCTCGATCGCCTGGGGCCCGTGGGCCGGCGCCGGCATGGCCGCCCATGAGGCCGTCTCCGACGGCCTGCGCCGCCAGGGCCTGCGCTTCCTCGCTCCGGAGACCGCGCTCACCGAGCTGCGCCGCGCGATCGTGCACGAGGACGTCGCCGTGACCGTCGCGGACGTCGACTGGGAACGCTACGCCCCCGTCTTCACCGCCGCCCGGCCGAGCGCCCTGTTCGACGAGCTGCCCGAGGTCCGCGCCCTCGCCCGCGCCGCCGCCGCCGACACCGGGGCCGCCTCCGACCTCGTCCGCCGCCTGCGCGGCCTGTCCGAGGGCGAGCGCGACCGCCTGCTCGTCGACCTGGTGCGCCGCGAGGCCGCCGCCGTCCTCGGCCACGGCTCCGTCGACGGCGTGCCCGGGAAGCGCGCCTTCCGCGACGCCGGCTTCGACTCGCTGACCGCCGTCGAGCTGCGCAAGCGCCTCGCCGCCCTGACCGGTCTGCCGCTGCCCAGCACGATGGCCTTCGACCACCCGACGCCGGTCGCCCTCGCCGCCTTCCTGCGCGGCGAACTGCTCGACGGACCTCAGGACGTGACGGCGCCGCCGGTCGCCGCCGCCGACCCGGACGAGCCGATCGCCATCGTCGGCATGGGCTGCCGCTTCCCCGGCGGCGCCGCAAGCCCCGACCAGCTGTGGCGGCTCGTCGCCGAGGGCACCGACGCCATCTCCGAGTTCCCGGAGAACCGCGGCTGGGACACCGGTATCTACGACCCGGACCCGGACACCCCCGGCCGCACCTACTCCACCCAGGGCGGCTTCCTGCACGAGGCCGGCGAGTTCGACGCCGCGTTCTTCGGCATCTCCCCGCGCGAGGCCCTGGCGATGGACCCGCAGCAGCGCCTGCTGCTGGAGACGACCTGGGAGGCCCTCGAATCCGCGGGCATCGACCCGACCTCCGTCCACGGCAGCGCGACCGGCACCTTCATCGGGTCCACGTACCAGGAGTACGGGCTCGGCATGGACGACAGCTCCGCCGGGCACGCCGTCACCGGCACCAGCCCGAGCGTGCTCTCCGGCCGCCTCGCCTACCTGTTCGGCCTGGAGGGCCCCGCCGTCACCGTTGACACCGCGTGCTCCTCGTCGCTCGTCGCGCTGCACCTGGCCTGCCAGTCGCTGCGCGGTGGCGAGAGCTCCCTCGCGCTCGCCGGCGGCGCCACCGTCATGACCAGTCCGAACGCCTTCATCGCCTTCAGCCGCCAGCGCGCGCTCGCCGCCGACGGCCGCTGCAAGGCCTTCTCCGAGGCCGCCGACGGCATGACCCTCGCCGAGGGCGTCGGCGTCGTCGTCCTGGAGCGGCTCTCCGACGCCGAGCGCAACGGCCACCAGGTGCTCGCCGTCATCCGCGGCTCCGCGATCAACCAGGACGGCGCCTCCAACGGGCTCACCGCGCCCAACGGGCCGTCCCAGCAGCGCGTCATCCGCCAGGCCCTGCACAACGCGGGCCTCACCCCCGACGACGTCGACGCCATCGAGGCGCACGGCACCGGCACGGCCCTCGGCGACCCGATCGAGGCCCAGGCCCTCCAGGCCGCGTACGGGCGCGACCGGGACCCTCAGCGCCCGCTGCTGCTCGGCTCGGTCAAGTCCAACCTCGGCCACACCCAGTCGGCGGCCGGCGTCGCGGGCGTGATCAAGATGGTCCAGGCGCTGCGCCACGGCGTGCTGCCGGCCACCCTGCACGCCGCCGAGCCGTCCTCGCACATCGACTGGACGCCGGGCACCGTCACCCTGCTCAACGAGGCCACGCCGTGGCCGGCCGGCGAGCGGACCCGCCGCTGCGCGGTCTCCTCCTTCGGCATCAGCGGCACCAACGCGCACGTCGTGCTGGAGGAGGCGCCCGCCGCCCTCCCGACCGAGAGCGCAGGGGCGTCCGACGGCGTCGTGCCGTGGGTGCTCTCCGCCCGCACCCCCGCCGCCCTGCGCGCCCAGGCCGCGCGCCTGGCCGACCACCTCGACGTCGAGCCGGACCTGCGCCTCCACGACGTCGCCCACACCCTGCTGACCACCCGCGCCCTCTTCGAGCACCGCGCCGTCGTGCTCGGAGCCGACGCCGCCGAGCTGCGCGGGGGCCTCGCCGCGCTCGCCGCCGGCGCCTCCGCGCCGAACGCCGTCCAGGGCCTCGCCGCGCTCGCCGCCGGCGCCTCCGCGCCGAACGCCGTCCAGGGCCTCGCCGAGGACGGCGGCCGCACCGTCTTCGTCTTCCCCGGCCAGGGCTCCCAGTGGGCCGGCATGGGCGCCCGGCTGCTGGACGAGTCGCCGGTGTTCGCCGAGCGCATCGCCGAGTGCGCGGCGGCCCTGTCCGCGCACGTCGACTGGTCGCTGCTCGACGTGCTGCGCCAGGCCGAGGGCGCGCCCGCGCTGGACCGCGTCGACGTGGTCCAGCCGGCGACCTTCGCCGTCATGGTGGCCCTCGCCGAACTGTGGCGCGCCCACGGCATCCACCCGGACGCCGTGGTGGGCCACTCCCAGGGCGAGATCGCCGCCGCCGTCGTCGCCGGGGCGCTCTCCCTGGAGGACGGCGCCCGTGTGGCCGCGCTGCGCAGCCGGCTCATCGGCCGCGTCCTGGCGGGCTCCGGCGGGATGGTCTCCGTGCCGCTGTCCGCGGAGGAGGCCGAGGAGCGGCTGCGCTCGCGCGGCGGTGGGCTCGCCGTCGCCGCCGTGAACGGGCCGAGGACCGTCGTCGTCGCCGGTCCGGCCGGTGAACTCGACGAGCTCATGGCCGAGTTCGGGGCTGAGGGCCTGCGGGCCCGGCGGATCAGCGTGGACTACGGCTCGCACTCCGCCCAGGTCGAACTCCTCAGGGACGACCTCCTGGCGGACCTCGCCCCCGTGCGCCCGCGTGCCGCCGAGGTGCCGTTCTTCTCCACCGTCACCGGCGACTGGCTCGACACCACCGCCATGGACGCCGGCTACTGGTACCGCAACCTGCGCAATCCGGTGCGCTTCGACCCGGCCGTGCGGGAGCTGATGGCCCAGGGCCACGGCCTGTTCGTCGAGGTCAGCCCGCACACCGTGCTCACCATGGCGATCGAGGCCACCGCCGAGGACCGCGGCGACCACGCCACCGCCGTCGGCACCCTGCGCCGCGACAAGGGCGGCACCGGCCGTTTCCTCGCCTCGCTCGCCGAGGCGTTCGTCCGCGGCGGACGGGCCGACTGGTCCGCCCGTACGGCCGGCGGGTGCCGCGTGCCGCTGCCCACCTACGCCTTCCAGCGCGAGCACCTCTGGGCCGTCGCGCCGCGCCCCGGCGGGGAGCCGGAGGACGGCGAGTTCTGGAGCGCCGTCGAGGAGGCCGACGTCGAGGCGCTGGCCGCCCGGCTGCGCATCGACAGCGGCGCGCTCGCGCCGGTGCTGCCCGCGCTGTCCGACTGGCACCGCCGCCGTCGGGAGCGCTCGACGCTCGACTCCTGGCGCTACCGGGTGACGTGGAAGCCGCTCTCCGTCGCTCCCGCCAGGCCGGACGGCACCTGGCTGCTCGTCACCGCCACGGAGGGCGAAGGCGAGGACGTCGCGGAGGCGCTGACCGCGCACGGCGCGGCGGTCGAGCGGCTCGTCCTGGACGGCACCTGCACCGACCGCGGGCGACTCGCCGCGCTTCTGGAGCCCGCCGTCGACGGCCTGACGGGCATCGTCTCCCTGCTCGCCACCGCCGAGCGGCCGAGCGAGCGCCACCCCGCCCTGCCCGAGGGCGTCGCGCTCACCCTCGCTCTGATCCAGGCCCTCGGCGACGCCGGGCAGGACGCGCCGCTGTGGTGCCTCACCCGGGGCGCCGTCGCCGCCGGGCGCACCGACCGGGTCGCCAACCCGGTGCAGGCGCAGGTCCACGGCCTCGGCTGGACGGCCGCCCTGGAGCACCCGCGGCGCTTCGGCGGCGTCGTCGACCTGCCCGACGCCCTCGACCGGCGCGGCGGCGAGCGGCTGGCCGCCGTGCTGGCCGCCCGCGACGAGGACCAGGTGGCGATCCGCCCTTCCGGCGCCTACGCCCGCCGCATCGTGCGCGCCGAGGCCGCCACCCACCGGGAGGCCCGGACGCTGCGCGGCACCGTCCTCATCACCGGCGGCACCGGCACCCTCGCCCCGCACCTGGCCCGCCGCCTCGCAGCCGAGGGTGCCGAGCGGATCGTGCTCACCAGCCGCCGCGGCGCCACCGCGCCGGGCGCCGCCGAACTGCTCGCCGAGCTCGCCGCCGCGGGCTGCACGGCCGAGATGGCGGCCTGCGACCTCACCGACCGCGACGCCGTCGCGCGGATGCTCGCCGACCTCGCCGCCGCCGGCCACGAGGTGCGCACCGTCGTGCACACCGCCGCCGTCATCGAGCTGCTGTCGATCGAGGAGAGCACCCACGAGGCCTTCGCCAAGGTCCTGCACGCCAAGACCGCCGGCGCCCGCCACCTCGACGAGCTCCTGCCCGACGACCAGCTCGACGCCTTCGTCCTCTACTCCTCCACCGCCGGCATGTGGGGCAGCGGCCGGCATGCCGCCTACGTCGCGGGCAACGCCTACCTCAACGCGCTCGCCGAGCGCCGCCGCGCCCGCGGCGGCCGGGCGACCGCGATCTCCTGGGGCATCTGGGCCGACGACCTGAAGCTCGGCCGCGTCGACCCCGGCCGGATCCGGCGCAGCGGCCTGGTCTTCATGGACCCCTCGCTCGCCCTGGACGGGCTGCGCCAGGCCCTGGACGCCGACGAGCAGGTGCTCGCGATCGCCGACGTCGACTGGGAGCACTACCACCCGGTCTTCACCTCCGGCCGCCCGACCGCCCTGTTCGAGGACGTCCCCGAGGTGCGCCGGCTCGCCGAGGCCGCCGACCGCCCCTCCGGGGATGGCGGGTTCATCGCCCGGCTGCGCGCCCTACCGGCCGCCGAGCAGGAGCGCCGGCTGCTGGACCTGGTCCGGGCCGAGGCGGCCACCACGCTCGGTCACGCCTCGCCCGACGTGCTGTCCGAGCAGCGGGCATTCCGCGACGTGGGCTTCGACTCGCTGACCGCCGTCGACCTGCGCAACCGGCTGGCCGCCGCGACCGGGCTCACACTGCCCAGCACCCTCGTGTTCGACCACCCGAACCCGCTCGCCCTGGTGCGCTTCCTACGGGAGAAGACCGTCGGCGCCGCCGCCGACGGCCCCGCCGCCACGACGGTGGGCGCCGCACCGGACGAGCCGATCGCGATCATCGGCATGAGCTGCCGCTACCCCGGCGGGATCGCCTCGCCCGAGGACCTGTGGCGGCTCGTCACCTCGGGCGGCGACGCCATCACCGAGTTCCCGGCGGACCGGGGCTGGGACACCGAGGGGCTGTACGACCCGGACCCGGACGCGCCCGGCCGCACGTACTCGGTGCGCGGCGGCTTCCTACAGGACGTCGCCGACTTCGACGCCGCGTTCTTCGGCATCTCCCCGCGTGAGGCCCTCGCCATGGACCCGCAGCAGCGCCTCCTCCTGGAGGCGGCCTGGGAGGCCATGGAGCGCGCCGGCCTCGACCCGTCCGCCCTGCGCGGCAGCCTCACCGGTACCTTCATCGGCGCCAGCTACCAGGACTACAGCCCCGGCGACTCCGCCCAGGACGGCGCCGAGGGGCACCTCGTCACCGGCACCATCCCGAGTGTCCTGTCCGGCCGGCTCTCCTACACCTTCGGCTTCGAGGGCCCGGCCGTCACGCTCGACACCGCGTGCTCGTCCTCGCTCGTCGCCCTGCACCTGGCCTGCCAGTCGCTGCGCAACGGGGAGAGCTCCCTCGCCCTCGCCGGCGGCGTCAGCGTGATGGCCACGCCCAACGCGTTCGTTGGCTTCAGCCGCCAGCGCGCGATGGCCGTCGACGGCCGCTGCAAGGCCTACGCCGAGGCCGCCGACGGCATGAGCCTCGCCGAGGGCGTCGGCCTCGTCCTGGTCGAGCGCCTCTCCGACGCCGAGCGGCTCGGCCACCCGGTGCTCGCCGTCCTGCGCGGCTCCGCCGTCAACCAGGACGGCGCCTCCAACGGCCTCACCGCGCCCAACGGGCCCGCGCAGCAGCGCGTGATCCGTGCCGCGCTCGCCAGCGCACGGCTCGCCCCGGGCGAGGTCGACGCGGTCGAGGGCCACGGCACCGGCACCAGGCTCGGCGACCCGATCGAGGCGCAGGCGCTGCTCGCGACCTACGGCCAGGACCGCGAACTGCCGCTGCTGCTCGGCTCGGTGAAGTCCAACATCGGCCACACCCAGATGGCCTCCGGCGTGGCCGGCGTCATCAAGACCGTGCTCGCGCTGCGCAGCGGTGTGCTCCCGGCCAGCCTGCACATCGACCGGCCGTCCACGCACGTCGACTGGACGGAGGGCGCCATCGAGCTCCTCGCCGAGGCGCGCGACTGGCCCGAGACCGGGCGTCCGCGCCGTGCCGCCGTCTCCTCCTTCGGGCTGAGCGGCACCAACGCGCACGTGATCCTCGAACAGGTACCGGCCACCGCTGTGGCGGCTGTGCCGACGGACGGTGACACCGTGCCCTTCGCCCTGTCCGCCCGTACCGACGAGGCCCTGCGCGCCCAGGCCGAGCGGCTGCTGACCGCGCTCGACGAGCAGCCCGAACTGCCGCTCGCCGACCTGGCGTTCTCCCTCGCCACCACCCGCAGCGCGTTCGACCGCCGCGCCGCCGTCACCACCGGGGACCGCGCCGAGCTGCGGCGCGCCCTCGCCGCCCTGCGCGACGGCCTGCCGGATGCGGCGCTCGTCACCGGCCGGGCGGCCGGCGGCGGCCTGGCGTTCCTGTTCACCGGCCAGGGCAGCCAGTACCCGGCCATGGGCAGGGAGCTGTACGACCGGTACCCGGTGTACGCGGAGGCGCTGGACGCCGTCCTCGCCCGCTTCGACCTCGGCTACGAACGGCCCGTCCGGGACGTCCTGTTCGCGGGGGAGGGTTCGGCGCAGGCTTCGCTGCTGGACGGCACGGGGTATGCGCAGCCGGCGCTGTTCGCGCTGGAGGTGGCGCTGTTCCGGCTGGTGGAGTCGTGGGGTCTGCGGCCCGATTTCGTGGTCGGGCACTCGGTCGGTGAGATCGCGGCGGCGCATGTGGCGGGGGTGTTCTCGCTGGAGGACGCCTGTGCGCTGGTGGCCGCTCGTGCCCGGCTGATGTCCGAACTGCCGGGTGGTGGAGCGATGGTGTCCGTCGAGGCGACGGAGGCGGAGGTGCTGGCGCTGCTGACGGACGGCGTCTCGATCGCCGCCGTCAACGGCCCGCGTGCCGTCGTCCTGGCGGGCGACGAGGGTGAAGTCCTTTGCATCGCCGAGCAGTTCGCGACCGACGGGCGGCGCACCAAGCGCCTGCGCGTCTCGCACGCCTTCCACTCCCCGCACATGGAGCCGATGCTCGACGCCTACACCCGCGTCGCCGCCGCGCTCACCTACGACGCCCCGGCGATCCCGCTGATCTCCACCGTCACCGGCGCGCCCGCCACCGCCGACGAGCTCGCCGCGCCCGGGTACTGGGCCCGGCAGGTGCGCGGCACCGTCCGCTTCGCCGACGCCGTCCAGACGCTCGCGGGCCACGGCGCCGCCGCCTTCCTCGAACTCGGCCCGGACGGGGTCCTCACCGCCGCCGCCCGCGACACCCTCGGCGACGGCGCCCGCCTCACCGGCGTGCCCGCGCTGCGCCGCGGCCGGCCCGGTGTCCCGGCCCTCACGGCCGCGCTCGCCCGGCTGGCCGTCGGCGGCCTGCGCCCGGACTGGGCGACCGTCTTCGCCGGCACCGGCGCCCGCCGCGCGGACCTGCCCACGTACCCGTTCCAGCGGGAGCGCTACTGGCCGGAGGGCCGGTCCGTCCCGTCGGTGGGATCCGACCCCGTGGACGCCGAGTTCTGGGCCGCCGTCGACCGCGGCGACCTCGGGGCGCTCGGCACCGGTCTTGACCTCGACCGCGACACCGTGACCGCCCTCTCCACCTGGCGCCGCGCCCGCCGCGAGCGCTCCGCCGTGGACGCCTGGCGCTACCGCGCCTCCTGGACGCCGCTCGACGGGCCGGGCGCTGCTGAGGCCCGGCCGTCCGGCCGCTGGCTGGTGCTCGCCTCGGACGACGCGCCGTGGGCGGACGGGCTCGTCGACGGGGTGACCCTCAGGGTCTCCGGCGACCGGGCCGCGCTCGCTTCACAGCTCCGTGACGTGACCGCGGAAGACGGCGGGTTCACCGGCGTCCTGTCCCTGCTCGCCTTCGGCGACGACCCGCTCGCCGCCACCGTCACCGCCGTCCAGGCCCTCGGCGACGCCGGCCTCACCGCCCCGCTGTGGTGCCTCACTCGCGGCGCCGCCGCCACCGGCCGCTCCGACCGGCCAGCCGACCCCTGGCAGGCCGCCGTCTGGGGCCTCGGCCGCTCCGCCGCCCTCGAACTGCCCACCCGCTGGGGTGGGCTGATCGACCTGCCGGAGCAGCTCGACGACACCGCGCTGCGCCGCCTGGCCGCCGCGCTCGCCCGCACCGACGGCGAGGACCAGCTCGCCGTCCGCGCCTCCGGCACCTTCGCCCGGCGCCTCGTGCGCCACCCGCTGGGTCACCCGCTGGGCGAGCGCCCGGCCGTCCGGCCGTACACGCCCGCCGGTACCGTGCTCATCACCGGCGGCACCGGCGGCCTCGGCGGGCAGCTCGCCCGTCGCCTCGCCGCCCAGGGCGCCGCGCACCTGTTGCTGCTCAGCCGTCGCGGCGCGGACGCCCCCGGCGCCGGGCAGTTGCGCGCGGACCTCGCCGCCCTCGGCGCCGACGTCACCCTGGCCGCCTGCGACGCCGCCGACCGGGACGCCCTCGCGGCCGTCCTCGCCGCCGTCCCCGCCGACCGGCCGCTCACCGCCGTCTTCCACACCGCCGGCGTCGTCGCCGACGGCACCCTCGACACCCTGACCGCCGAGCACTTCGCCGAAGTGTTCCGCCCCAAGGTCGACGCCGCGCACCACCTCGACGAGCTGACCCGCGACGCCGACCTCGCCGTCTTCGCCCTGTTCACCTCCACCGCCGGCACCATCGGAGCCGCCGGACAGGCCAACTACGCCGCCGCCAACGCCCATCTCGACGCCCTCGCCGAGCAGCGGCGCGCCGACGGCCGCCCGGCCACCGCGATCGCGTGGGGCCCGTGGGCCGGCGACGGCATGGCCGGGGCCGGCGTCGAACAGCGGGTGCGCCGCGGCGGCTACGGCCCGATGGCGCCCGAGCTCGCCCTGACCGCCCTCGGGCACGCCCTCGACCACGACGACACCGCGCTCACCGTCGCCGACATCGACTGGCGGCGTTTCGCCGCGATCTTCACCCCGCAGCGGCCCGTCCCGCTGATCGCCGCGCTGGCCGGGCCGGCCGACCGTGCGGCCACCGCCGCCCCGGAGTCCGGGCTGCGGCAGCGCCTCGCCGAGCTGTCCGAGCAGGCCAGGGAGCGGTTCGTCCTCGACTTCGTGCGCACGCGCGTCGCGGCCGTCCTCGGCCATGCGGGCGGCGAACGCGTCGGCGCCGACCAGCCCTTCACCGACCTCGGCATGGACTCCCTCACCACCGTCGAACTGCGCAACGCCCTGACCGTCGCCACCGGCCTGAGCCTGCCCGCCACCCTGGTCTACGACCACCCGACCCCGGCCGACCTGGCCGCCCACCTCCTCGCCGAACTCCTCGGCACCCTGCCCGAACCCGGCCGGGCCCCGGTCCTGCACGACGTCTCGGACGACCCCGTCGTGATCGTCGGGATGGCCTGCCGCTTCCCCGGCGGCATCGAGTCGCCGGAGGACCTCTGGCGGCTGCTCGGCGACGGCGCCGACGCCGTCCGCCCGTTCCCCGTCGACCGCGGCTGGGACCTCGACGCGCTCGGCCGCGGCGGCTCCGCCACCCTCCACGGCGGCTTCCTCGACGGGGTCGGCCGCTTCGACGCCCGCTTCTTCGGCATCTCCCCCCGCGAAGCCCTCGCCATGGACCCCCAGCAGCGCCTCCTCCTGGAGACCTCCTGGGAGGCCCTGGAGCGCTCCGGCATCGCCCCCGACCGCCTGCGCGGCAGCGACACCGGCGTCTTCGTCGGCACCAACGGCCAGGACTACCTGACCGTGCTGCGCCGCGGCACCGCAGACGTCCGCGGCCACGCCGCCACCGGCAACACCGCGAGCGTCCTGTCCGGCCGCCTCTCCTACACGCTCGGGCTGGAGGGCCCGGCCGTCACCGTCGACACCGCGTGCTCCTCCGCCCTCGTCTCGCTCCACCTGGCCGCCCGCGCGCTGCGCGCCGGGGAGTGCTCGCTGGCCCTGGCCGGCGGCGCCTCGGTGATGTCCAGCCCGGACGCCTTCGTCGAGTTCACCGCGCAGGGCGGCCTCGCCGCCGACGGCCGCTGCAAGTCCTTCGCCGACGCCGCCGACGGGACCGCGTGGTCCGAGGGCGCGGGCGTGCTCGTCCTGGAGCGGCTCTCCGACGCCCGCCGGCTCGGGCACCCGGTGCTCGCGGTCGTGCGCGGCAGCGCCGTCAACCAGGACGGCGCCTCGAACGGGCTGACGGCCCCCAGCGGACGGGCCCAGCAGCGGGTGATCGGCGCGGCCCTCGCCGACGCGGGCCTGACCGCCGCCGAGGTCGACGCCGTCGAGGCGCACGGCACCGGCACCGCCCTCGGCGACCCGATCGAGGCACACGCCCTGCTGGCCGCCTACGGGCGGGACCGCGAACTGCCGCTCCTGCTGGGCTCGGTGAAGTCCAACCTCGGCCACACCCAGGCCGCCGCCGGCGCCGCCGGCGTGATCAAGACGGTGCTCGCGATGCAGCACGGGGAACTGCCGAAGTCGCTGCACGTCGACGCGCCCTCCCGGCATGTCGACTGGACGGCCGGCGCCGTGGAGCTCCTGACGGAGGCCCGCGACTGGCCGGAGACCGGCCGCCCGCGCCGGGCCGGCGTCTCCGCCTTCGGCGTCAGCGGCACCAACGCGCATGTCCTGCTGGAGCAGGCGCCTGCGGCTGCGGACCCGGCCGGTCCGGTGCTGCCCGCAGACGCCGCGCCGTGGGTGCTCTCCGCCAAGTCGGAAGCCGCGCTGGACGCTTCGCTCGCGCGCCTCGCCGAGGTGGACGGGCCGTCCGCGCTGGACGTCGCCCACTCGCTGGCCGTCGGCCGGGCCTCGCTCGGACACCGGGCGGTGCTGCTGGACGGCGCCGAGGTCGCGCGCGGCGTCGCCGCCGAGCGCTCGACGGCCTTCCTGTTCTCCGGGCAGGGATCGCAACGGCTCGGCATGGGAAGGGAGTTGTACGCCCGCTTCGCGGTGTTCGCGGAGGCCTTCGACGGGGTCTGCGCACGGCTGGACCAGCAGCTGGACCGGCCGCTGCGGGACGTGGTGTGGGGCGACGACGCGAAACTGCTGAACCGGACGGAATACGCCCAGGCCGGGCTGTTCGCGGTCGAGGTGGCGTTGTTCCGGCTCGTCGAATCCCTGGGCGTGCGGCCTGAGTTCGTGGCCGGGCACTCGATCGGTGAGATCGCGGCCGCGCACGTGGCCGGGGTGTTCTCGCTGGAGGACGCGTGCACGCTGGTGGCTGCTCGCGGCCGGCTGATGCAGGCGCTCCCGGAGGGCGGCGCGATGCTCGCCGTGGAGGCATCGGAAGACGAAGTCCTGCCGCTGCTCGGCGAGTCCGTCTCGACCGCGGCGGTGAACGGTCCGACATCGGTGGTGGTGTCGGGCACTGCCGAGGGCGTCGCCGCGATCGAGGCGCACTTCGTCGACCGGCGGACCACGCGCCTGCGGGTCTCGCACGCCTTCCACTCGCCGCTGATGGAGCCGATGCTGGACGACTTCCGGGCCGTCCTCGACGGGCTCGCGTACCAGGCGCCTTCGATCCCGCTGGTCTCCAACCTGACCGGCGCCCTGGCCGAGGACGTCGAGTCGCCCGAGTACTGGGTGCGCCACGTCCGCGAGACCGTCCGCTTCGCCGACGGCGTCCGGGCGCTCGAAGAGGCGGGCGCCACCGCCTTCCTGGAGCTGGGCCCGGACGGCGTCCTCGCCGCGCTCGCCCAGCGGTCCGCCGGCGACCTCGACCGCGTGGTCGAAGCGACCTGCCGCCGCGACCGGCCCGAGGAACGGACCCTGGTCACCGCCCTCGCCCGCCTGCACGTCGCGGGCGTGCCGGTCGACTGGACCGCCCTCCTCGCCGGTACCGGCGCCCGCCACGCCGACCTGCCCACCTACCCGTTCCAGCGCGAGCTGTACTGGCCCGAGCGCGCGCCGGAGGCCTTCGCGGCTGGCGACCCGGCGGACGCCGCGTTCTGGTCCGCCGTCGAGCGCGCCGACACCGCCGCCCTCGGCACGACCCTGGGCCTGGACGACGACACGTCGCTCG
Source organism: Kitasatospora sp. NPDC087271 (assembly GCF_044744605.1). Taxonomy (NCBI): domain Bacteria; kingdom Bacillati; phylum Actinomycetota; class Actinomycetes; order Kitasatosporales; family Streptomycetaceae; genus Kitasatospora; species Kitasatospora sp. NPDC087271. The sequence continues at coordinate 191,324 of NZ_JBIUYQ010000003.1, read as the reverse complement.
GCGCGCTGCTCCCCGCCCTCTCGGCGTGGCGCCGCCGCCGGACCGAGCGGACGGACGCCGACCGGCTGCGCTACCGCGCCGTCTGGAAGCCGTACGCCGCCCCCACCGGCCCGGACGCCCTGCCGGGCACGTGGCTGGTCCTCGTCCCGGCCGACCGGGACGACGACGCCTGGACGTCCGCGGTGCTCGCCGCCCTCGGCGCGGACGTCGTGCGTGTGGCGGTCGGCGGGGACGGCGCCGCGGACCTGGCCCCGCTCGCCGGGCCGATCACCGGCGTGGTGTCCCTGCTCGCCGCCCCCGACGGCGTGCCCACCGGGCTCGCCCGGCCGGACGCCCTGCTCGCCGCCCTCGTCGAGGCCGGCGTCGAGGCCCCGCTCTGGTGCCTCACCCGGGGCGCCGTCGCCGTCGGCGACACCGAGGCCCCGCAGGACGCCGCGCAGGCGGCCGTCTGGGGCATCGGCCGGGTGGCCGCCCTCGAACACCCGCAGCGCTGGGGCGGGTTGATCGACCTCCCCGAAGCGCCCGACGCCCGCACATCGGCCCGCCTGCGCGCCCTGCTGACGGCCGGGGACGGTGAGGACCAGCTGGCGCTGCGCCCCGCCGGAGCCTTCGCCCGCCGCCTCGTGCGCGCCGCGACGCCCGACACCGCACGCCCGTGGACCCCGCGCGGCTCGGTCCTGGTGGTCGGCGACCCGACAGGCCACGCGACCCCCGCCGCCCGCTGGCTCGCCCGTGCGGGTGCTCAGCAGGTGACGCTGCTCGCCGCTGACGCCGACATCGACGGCGAGGCCGTCGATCGCCTGCGCGCCGAGCTCGCCGAGCACGGCACCGGGCTGACACTCGTCACCGGCACGCCCGGCGACGCGAAGGCCGTCGCCTCCGTCCTCGGGCTGCCCGACCTCTCCGCCGTCCTCTACACGGGCCGGGCCGGCGAGCCCGCCGACCACCTCGCCGGGCTGCTCGCCGACCTCAGGGCGCTCGACGAGGCGCTCGCGGACCGGGAGCTCGACGCCTACGTGCTCTTCGGGTCGATCACCGGCACCTGGGGCGTGAAGGGCCGGACCGACGAGGCCGCCGCCGGTGCCCTCCTCGACGCCGTCGCCCAGGGCCGCCGTGCCGCCGGGCGGGCCGCCACCGCCGTCTCGTGGGGCGCCTGGGCGGGCAGCACGCCCGATTCCCTGGCCGCGCACCTGCGGGCCAACGGGCTGCCGCCGATCGCGCCCGACCGCGCCCTGGCGGCGCTCGCCGCCGCCCCCGACGGTCCGGCCGTCGCCGTCGCCGACGTCGACTGGGAGCGTTTCGCGCCCGCCTTCGCCGAGGCCCGGCCGACGCGGCTCTTCGCCGACCTGCCCGAGGCCCGCGTCGCCGCGCGCCCCGAGGAGGAGACCGGGAGCCGCGCCGACGCGCTGCGCGCCGGTCTGCGCGAGCGGTCGGCGGCCGAACGCACCGAGGTGCTGCTGGCGATCGTCCGGACCGAGTCGGCCGCCGTGCTCGGTCACACCGACGCCGACGACGTACCGTCCGGGCACCCGTTCAAGGACCTCGGCTTCGACTCGCTGACCGCCGTCGACCTGCGCAACCGGCTCAACACCGCGACGGGCCTGCGCCTGCCCGCGACCCTCGTGTTCGACTACCCGAACCCGGCGGCCCTCGCCGTCCACCTCCGCGCCGAACTCTTCGACGAGGCGCGGGAAGTGGAGCGCTCGGCGGTCGCCGCCGACACCGACGACCCGATCGTGATCGTCGGCATGGGCTGCCGCTACCCGGGCGGCGTCCGGTCGCCCGAGGACCTGTGGCGGCTCCTGCGGGAGGGCACCGACGCGATCGGCCCCTTCCCGGCGGACCGAGGCTGGGACCTCGACCGGCTCGCCCACGGCGACTGTGACGGGCGCGGGCGCAGCGTCACCCAGCAGGGCGGGTTCCTGTACGACGCGGCCGAGTTCGACGCCGCCTTCTTCGGGGTCTCCCCGCGCGAGGCGATGGTCGTCGACCCGCAGCAGCGGCTCGTCCTGGAGACCGCGTGGGAGGCGCTGGAGCGCGCCGGGATCGACCCGGCGGGCCTGCGCGGCGGCGACACCGGCGTCTTCGTCGGCGGCGGCAGCGGCGACTACCGGCCGACCATCGGCCAGCTCGGGCACGTCGAGACCGCGCAGTCCGCGAGCCTGCTCTCCGGCCGGCTCTCCTACACCCTCGGGCTGGAGGGGCCCTCGGTCAGCGTGGACACCGCCTGCTCGTCCTCGCTGGTGGCGCTGCACCTGGCCGCCCAGGCCCTGCGGTCCGGCGAGTGCTCGCTGGCCCTGGCGGGCGGTGTGACGGTGATGTCGAGCCCGGTCGGTTTCGTGGAGTTCGGCGAGATGGGGGCGCTGTCCCGGGACGGGCGCTGCCGCACCTTCTCCGACGCCGCCGAGGGCACCGCGTGGTCCGAGGGCGTCGGCGTCCTGGTGGTCGAGCGGCTCTCCGACGCCGAGCGCCGCGGCCACCGCGTGCTGGCCGTCCTGCGCGGCTCCGCGATCAACCAGGACGGCGCGTCGAACGGCATCACCGCGCCCAACGGCCCGTCCCAGCAGCGCGTCATCCGGCGCGCCCTGGCCAACGCGGGCCTGGCGCCCGCTGAGGTCGACGCCGTCGAGGCGCACGGCACCGGCACCAGGCTCGGCGACCCGATCGAGGCGCAGGCGCTCCTCGCCACCTACGGCCAGGACCGCGAACGGCCCGTCCTGATCGGCGCGCTGAAGTCGAACCTGGGCCACACCCAGGCCGCCTCCGGCGTGGCCGGGGTCATCAAGATGGTGCTGGCCATGCGGCACGGCCTGCTGCCGCGCACGCTGCACGTCGGCACGCCGTCCTCGCACGTCGACTGGACGGCCGGCGCCGCCGAGCTCCTCACCGAGGAGACCGCGTGGCCGGCCACCGGCCACCCGCGACGGGCGGGCGTCTCCGCCTTCGGCGCGAGCGGCACCAACGCCCACGTCATCGTCGAGGCGCCGCCCGCGGCCGAGCCGGCCGAGGAGCACCCGGACGACCGGCCGCTGCCCGTCCCGCTCTCCGCCGCGACGCCCGCCGCGCTGCGCGAGCAGGCCCACCTGCTGCTCGGCCACCTCGCCGCGCACCCGGAGCTGACGGTCCGCGACCTCGGCCACTCGCTCGCCACCACCCGCACGCTGCTCGACCACCGGGCCGCCGTGCTCGCCGCCGACCGCGCCGAGCTGACGCAGGGCCTGCACGCCCTCGTCGACGGCCGGGCCGTCCCGCAGCTCCTCCAGGGCTCGCCCCTGGGTGGGAGGACCGCCTTCCTCTTCCCCGGCCAGGGCTCGCAGCGCCCCGGCGCCGGGCGGGAGCTGTACGCCTCCCACCCGGTGTTCGCCGACGCGCTGGACGCCGTCCTCGCGGGCTTCGAGGGGCGGCTGGCCGGGCCGCTGCGCCCGGTGATGTTCGCGGGGGAGGGTTCGGCGCAGGCTTCGCTGCTGGACGGCACGGGGTATGCGCAGCCGGCGCTGTTCGCGCTGGAGGTGGCGCTGTTCCGGCTGGTGGAGTCGTGGGGTCTGCGGCCCGATTTCGTGGTCGGGCACTCGGTCGGTGAGATCGCGGCGGCGCATGTGGCGGGGGTGTTCTCGCTGGAGGACGCCTGCGCGCTGGTGGCCGCTCGTGCCCGGCTGATGTCCGAACTGCCGGGTGGTGGAGCGATGGTGTCCGTCGAGGCGACGGAGGCGGAGGTGCTGGCGCTGCTGACGGACGGCGTCTCGATCGCCGCCGTCAACGGCCCGCGCGCCGTCGTCCTCTCCGGAGACGCGGACGCCGTCGAACGCATCGCCGCCGGATTCGCCGCCGACGGACGCAGGACTAGGCGTTTGCGGGTGAGCCATGCGTTTCACTCCGTACACATGGACGCCATGCTCGACGACTTCGAGCGGACCACCCGGGGCATCGCCCACGCCGCCCCGCGCATCCCGCTCGTGTCCAACCTGACCGGCGACGTCGTCACCGGCGACACCGGTGCGGAGTACGGGGCGCAGTACTGGGTGCGCCACGTCCGCGAGGCCGTCCGCTTCGCCGACGGCGTCGCCGCCCTCACCGCCCGCGGCGTGCGCCGCCACCTCGAACTCGGCCCGGACGGCGTGTTGTCCGCCCTCGTCCAGGCCAACACCGGGGAGGACGCCGACCCGGCCCGCCCGGTGGTCACCGCCACCGCGCTGCGCCACGGCCGCGACGAACGCACGACCCTGCTCGCCGCCGTCGCCCGGCTGCACACCGACGGGCTCGCGCCGGACTGGTCCGCCGTCTTCGCCGGCACCGGCGCCCGCCGGGTCGACCTGCCCACCTACCCGTTCCAGCGGCAGCGCTACTGGCCGGAGCAGTCGGTGACCCCGGTGGCCTCCCCGGACGGCGGGTTCTGGACGGCGCTGCGCACCGCGTCCTTCGACGCGCTCGCCGGCACCCTGGACGTCGACGGCGACGCCCTCGCCCAGGTGCTCCCGGCGCTGCGCGACTGGCACGACCGGCGCGAGGAGCAGGCCACGGTGGACGCCCGCCGCCGGCGGATCGGCTGGAAGCCGCTCGACCGGCCCTGCGCCGCGGCCCCGGCCGGCACCTGGCTCGCCGTCGTACCGGCCGGCCACGGTGACACGGCCTGGACGGACGCCGTCCTCGCCGCACTCGGCGCGGACGCCGTCCGGCTCACCGTCGAGGCTGACACCGACCGGGCCGGCCTCGCCAAGCAGCTCGCCGAACTCCCCTGCGCGGCCGAGGAGATCACCGGATCGGTGTCGCTCCTCGCACTCGACGAGTCCGCAGACGGCAGCGCCCCCGCCGGGCTCGCCCGCACCGCCGCCCTGGTGCAGGCCCTCGGCGACGCCCGGATCGGCGCACCCCTGTGGTGCCTCACCCGGGACGCCGTCGCGGCCGCCCCCGGCGACCGCGTCACCGGCCTGGCCCAGGCGGCCGTCTGGGGCCTCGGCCGGGTCGCGGCCCTCGAACTCCCGCAGCGCTGGGGAGGCCTGATCGACCTGCCCGCCAGCCTCGACCGGCGCACCGCCGCCCTGCTGGCCGCCGTCCTCGCCGACCCGGACGGGGAGGACCAGCTGGCCGTCCGGCCCACCGGGGTCCTCGGCCGGCGCCTGGCCGCCACGCCCGGCGGCTCGACGGCCGGTGGTGCTCCGGCCGGTGACCAGGCGCACTGGGACCCGACCGGCACCGTCCTGATCACCGGCGGCACCGGCGCGCTCGGCGGCGAGGTCGCCCGCGGCCTCGCCGCCGCCGGCGCGCGGCACCTCGTGCTGCTGAGCCGTCGAGGCCTGGACGCTCCCGGGGCAGCCGAGCTCCGCGAGGAACTCGCCGCCACCGGCACCGCCGTCACCGTCGCGGCCTGCGACGCGGCCGATCGGGAGGCGCTCGCCGCCGTCCTGGCCGCCGTGCCCGCCGAACACCCGTTGACCGCCGTCGTCCACGCCGCCGGCGTGCTCGACGACGGCGTCATCGACGGCCTCACCCCCGACCGCTTCGAGGACGTCTACCGCGCCAAGGCCACCTCGGCCCTCCTGCTCGACGAGCTGACCAGGGACCGCGACCTCGCCGTCTTCGCCCTGTTCTCCTCCGCCTCCGCGGCCGTCGGCAACCCCGGCCAGGGCAACTACGCGGCCGCCAACGCCGTCCTCGACGCCCTCGCCGAGCGCCGCCGCGCCGACGGACTCGCCGCCACGTCCCTCTCGTGGGGCGCCTGGGCCGGTGGCGGCATGGCCGCCGACGCCCGGGCCGGCGAGGCCGCCCGCCGCACCGGCATCCGGCCGCTCGACCCGGCCGTCGCGGTCGCTGCGCTGCGCCGCGCCGTCCTCGACACCGTGCCGACCACCCTGGTCGCCGACGTCGACCCGGAGCGCTTCGTCCGGGCCTTCACCGCCGTCCGCCCGAGCCGGCTGCTCGCCGAACTCCCCGGCTACGCCGACCCGCGGGGCCCCGGCGGCGACCCGGCCGACGGCCGCGAGCTGCGCGCCGAACTGGCCGCGCTCAGCCCGGCCCGCCGCTCCGCCGCCCTCCTCGGGCTGGTGCGCGGCCGCGCGGCCGAGGTGCTCGGGCTGCCCGGCATCGAGGCCGTCGGCCCCGAGAAGGCCTTCCGCGACCTCGGGTTCGACTCGCTCGGCGCGATCGAGCTGCGCAACCGGCTCGGCGCCGCCACCGGCCTCGACCTGTCCCCGACGCTGGTCTTCGACCACCCGAGCCCGACCGAGCTCGCCGAGCACCTGCTCGGCCGGCTGTTCGAGGGCGACGGCGGGGCCGGAACGGACGGCGTGGACCCCGAGCGCGCCCGCCTGCGGGCGCTCGTCGAGTCCGTCCCGCTGGACCGCCTGCGGCGCAGCGGCGTCCTGGACGCGCTGCTGAGGCTCGCCGACGGCGGGCCCGCCCAGGAGGCCGAGGACACCGACGCGATCGACGCGATGGACCTGGACGACCTGGTACAGGCCGCCCTGCGCAACGACCCCGACCACGCCCAGGACTGACGGAGCAGAGATGACCACGCCCCACGACAAGGTAGTCGCCGCTCTCCGGTCCTCCATGAAGGAGGCCGAACGGCTGCGCAGCCAGAACCGGCAGCTCCTGGCCGCGGCCGCCGAACCCGTCGCCGTCATCGGCATGGGCTGCCGCTACCCCGGCGGCGTCGCCTCGCCCGAGGACCTCTGGGACCTCGTGGCGGGCGGCACCGACGCCACCGGCGGGTACCCGGCCGACCGCGGCTGGGACCTCGGCGCCCTGGCGGACGCCGGCGTCGACGAGCGCGGCACCCGCGTCTCGCGGCGTGGCGGCTTCCTCGACTCGGTGTCCGGCTTCGACGCCGAATTCTTCGGCATCTCGCCGCGCGAGGCCGTCTCCACCGACCCCCAGCAGCGCCTGCTGCTGGAGACGTCGTGGGAGGCGTTCGAGCGGGCGGGCCTGGACCCGACGGCGCTGCGCGGCAGCCGCACCGGTGTCTTCCTCGGCACCAACGGCCAGGACTACGCGTACCTGCTGGTGCGCTCCCTGGCCGACGCGACCGGCGACATCGGCACCGGCATCGCCGCCTCGGCCCTCTCCGGCCGGGTGTCGTACACCCTCGGGCTGGAAGGCCCGGCGGTGACGGTCGACACCGCGTGCTCGTCCTCGCTGGTCGCCCTGCACTGGGCGGTCCAGGCGCTGCGGGCCGGCGAGTGCACGCTCGCCGTCGCGGGCGGCGTCAACGTGATGGCGACGCCCGGCTCGCTGATGGAGTTCTCCCGGCAGGGCGGGCTCGCCTCGGACGGGCGCTGCAAGGCGTTCGCCGACGGTGCCGACGGGACGGGCTGGGCCGAGGGCGTCGGCGTGCTGGTGCTGGAGCGCCTCTCGGACGCCCGCCGCAACGGGCACCGCGTCCTCGCGGTCGTCCGGGGCTCGGCGGTGAACCAGGACGGCGCGTCCAACGGCTTCACCGCGCCCAACGGCCCCTCGCAGCAGCGGGTGATCCGCCAGGCGCTCGCCAACGCCGGGCTGACGGCCGCCGACGTCGACGCCGTCGAGGGCCATGGCACGGGCACGCCGCTGGGCGACCCGATCGAGGCTCAGGCACTCCTCGCCGCCTACGGGCAGGGGCGGGAGGACGGTCGGCCGCTCTGGCTGGGCTCGGTCAAGTCCAACTTCGGCCACGCCCAGGCGGCGGCCGGCGTCGCGGGCGTCATCAAGATGGTGGAGGCGATGCGGGCGGGCGTGCTGCCGAAGACGCTGCACGCGGACACGCCGTCCTCGCGTGTGGACTGGTCGGCGGGCGCGGTGCGGCTGCTGACGGAGGCGCGCGAGTGGCCGGGGGGCGAGCGGCCCCGCCGGGCGGGTGTGTCGTCGTTCGGGATCAGCGGGACGAACGCGCATGTGATCGTCGAGGAGGCTCCGGCGGAGGATGTTTCCGGGGCGGATCTCTCGGTCGTGCCCGGGGTGGTGCCGTGGGTGGTCTCGGCGAAGTCGGGGGCGGCGCTGGACGTGCAGGTGGAGCGGCTCGCCGGGGTCGGGGGCTCGGTGGTGGACGTAGGGCTGTCGCTGGCGGGGCGCTCGCGGTTCGGGCATCGGGCGGTGCTGGTGGACGGGGCCGAGGTTGCGCGCGGGGTGGCGGGGGAGTGGTTGACGGCGTTCCTGTTCTCGGGGCAGGGGTCGCAGCGGCTGGGGATGGGGCGGGAGTTGTATGCCCGGTTCCCGGTGTTCGCCGAGGCGTTCGATGCGGTGTGTGTGGAGTTCGATCCGGGCTTGCGTGGTGTGGTGTGGGGTTCGGATGCGGAGCTGCTGAACCAGACCGCGAATGCCCAGTGCGGACTGTTCGCGGTCGAGGTGGCGCTGTTCCGGCTGCTCGAATCGCTGGGTGTGGGGCCGGATTTCGTGGTCGGGCACTCGGTCGGTGAGATCGCGGCGGCGCATGTGGCCGGGGTGTTCTCGCTGGAGGACGCGTGCAAGCTGGTGAGCGCTCGTGGCCGTCTGATGCAGGCACTCCCGTCGGGTGGCGCGATGCTGGCGGTGCAGGCGGCGGAGGACGAAGTCCTGCCGCTGCTGGGCGATTTCGTCTCGATCGCGGCCGTCAACGGCCCGACCTCGATCGTCGTCTCGGGAACGGAGGAGGCCGTCGCGGCGATCGGGGAGCACTTCGCCGACCGCAGGACGACGCGGTTGCAGGTCTCGCACGCGTTCCACTCGCCGTTGATGGACCCGATGTTGGAGGACTTCCGCGAGGTCCTCAACGGGCTGAGCTTCAGCGCGCCTTCGATCCCGGTGGTCTCCAACCTCACCGGCGCCCTCGGCGAGGACGTCACCAGCCCCGAGTACTGGGTGCGCCACGTCCGCGAGGCCGTCCGCTTCGCCGACGGCGTCCGCACCCTGCGCGAGTCCGGTACCACCGCTTTCGTCGAGCTGGGCCCGGACGGCGTCCTCGCCGCCTTCGCCCAGCAGGACGGGGACGCTCCCGCGCTCCCGCTGCTGCGTCGCGACCGGCCCGAGGAGCACACCCTCGTCACCGCGCTGGCCCGCCTGCATGTCGCGGGTGTCCCGGTCGACTGGGCGCGGCTCTTCGAGGGCACCGGCGCCCGCCGCGTCGACCTGCCCACCTACGCCTTCCAACACGAGCACTACTGGCCCGCCCTGGGCAGCGGCGTCGGCGACGTCGCCTCCGCCGGTCTGCTGGCGGCGGACCACCCGCTGCTCGGGGCGGCCGTGCCGCTCGCGGGTACGGACGACGTCGTTTTCACCGGCCGGCTCTCGCCCGGCATGGCGGCGGCGTGGGACGGCGAGGCGGACGTCTTCCCGGCGGCCGGGTTCCTGGAGCTGGCGATCCGGGTCGGCGACCACGTCGGCTGCGACCGGGTCGAGCGGCTCGCCGTCACCCGACCGCTCGCCCTGGGCGTCACGGGTGGCGGCACGATGGTCCAGGTCCGGGCAGGCGCGCCGGACGAGTCGGGTGCGCGGACGGTGACGTTCTTCTCGCGCCCCGACGGCGGGCTCGACGAGGCCTGGACCGAGCACGCCACCGGGGTGCTGGCCACGGGAGCGTGCGCCGCCGACTTCGACGCGGCGGTCTGGCCGCCGACCGGCGCGGTCGCGGACGGCGCCGGCGTCTGGCGGCGCGGCGAGGAGACCTTCGTCGAGGCCGAGCTCCCGGCCGAATTGGCAGGCTCGGCGGCCGGGTTCGGTCTGCACCCGGCGTTGCTGGCCGCCGTCCTGCGGGCGGACGACCGAGGGCTCGTGCCGGTGGCGTGGTGCGGGGTGTCGCTGCACGCCACGGGTGCCACGGTGGCGCGGGCCCGGCTGGCGCGGACGGGCGCGGACACGCTGTCGCTGGTCCTCGCCGACGCGGCGGGCGAGCTCGTGCTGTCGGCGGAGTCCGTGGAGGTGGGCGAGCCGGCCGCTGCTATCCATGGGGCGAACGGGTCGCTGCTGCGCCTGGAGTGGGTCGCGGCTGCGCCCGCCCGGCCGGTGAGCGTCCGGTCCGTGACGCTGGGTGTGGAGGTCGCGGAACTGTCGGAGCTCGGCGACGAGGTGCCCGGCGCTGTGGTGGTCCCGGTGGCGGGTGGTTCGACGCCGGAGGCCGTGCACGAGGTGACGGCGTGGGTGCTGGGCCTGGTGCAGGAGTGGCTGGCCGAGCCTCGGTTCGCGCACGCGCGCCTCGTCTTCGTCACGCGGGGTGCCGTGGCGGGTGGCGAGGTGTCCGACCTCGTCGGCGCTGCCGTGTGGGGTCTGGTGCGGGTGGCGGAGTCGGAGAACCCGGGCCGGTTCGTGCTCGCGGACGCGGACGGCGAGTTGCCGCTGGACGCAGTGCTGGCGACCGGCGAGTCGCAGGTGCTGGTCCGCGAGGGCGCCGTGCGCGTCGGTCGACTGACCCGCGCTGCGGGCGGCGGGTCATCTGCGGGCTGGGGTGGTGGCACGGTCGTCGTCACGGGCGGCACCGGCGGCCTCGGCCGGCTCGTCGCGCGCCACCTGGTGGCGGAACACGGCGTCCGGGACCTGCTGTTGCTGAGCCGCCGCGGTGGCGCCGGCGCGTGGCTGGAGGAACTGCGCGAGCTGGGCGCCGACGTCGAGGTGGTGGCCTGTGACGCCGCCGACCGGGAGGCCCTCATGGAGACGCTGCACGGCCGGACGGTCACGGGTGTCGTGCACGCGGCCGGTGTGCTGGACGACGGCGTCGTGAGCACCCTGACGCCCGAGCGTCTCTCCGCCGTACTGCGCCCCAAGGTGGACGCGGCGTGGAACCTGCACGAGCTGACCAAGGACCAGGATCTCAAGGCCTTCGTCCTCTTCTCGTCGATATCCGGTGTGTTGGGCAGCGCCGGTCAGGGCAACTACGCGGCGGCCAACGTCTATCTCGACGCGCTGGCGCACTGGCGCCGCCACCAGGGCCTGCCCGCCCAGTCGCTGGGCTGGGGTGCGTGGGTGCCGACGGCCGGTATGACGGGGACGCTCTCCGAGGCCGACCTGCACCGGATCCGCTCCGCTGGCGTCCCGCCCCTGACCGAGGAGGACGGTCTCGCCCTGCTCGACGCCGCCATGGCCGTTGACGAGCCCTACCTGGTCGCGACGGGCCGCATGGCCGCCGGCGCCCGCCCACGCGGCGAGGTGCCGACGATGTTCCGCGCCCTCCTGCCCCCCGGGCGCCGTACCGCCGTGAGCACCACGGGCACGGGGGCCGCGCTCGCCGCCCGTCTCCTCGAACTGCGCGAGGGCGACCGCCTGCGTCACCTCGTCGACCTCGTCCGTGCGGAGGCGGCCGGCGTCCTCGGCCACGCCTCGGGCCAAGCGGTCGACCCCGGAAGGGAGTTCCGGGACCTCGGGTTCGACTCCCTCATCGCGATCGAGCTGCGCAACCGCCTCGCCGACGTCACCGGGCTCCGGCTCCCGGCCACCCTGGTCTTCGACTACCCGACCCCGCACGTCCTCGCCGCGCACCTCCTCGGGGAACTCCTCGGCGAAGAGGACGACTTGGTGGCCCCGGCGGCCGCCACCCGCGCCGACGCCGGGGAGCCGGTCGCGATCGTCGGCATGGCCTGCCGCCTGCCCGGCGGAGTGCGGACCCCCGAGGACCTGTGGCGGCTCCTGAGCGAAGGCCGCGACGGCATCACCGACTTCCCGACCGACCGGGGCTGGGACCTCGCAGCGCTCTTCGGCACCGGCCACGGCGTGAGCGCCACCCGCCAGGGCGGCTTCCTCGCCGGCCTGGGCGACTTCGACGCGGCTTTCTTCGGCATCTCGCCGCGTGAGGCCCTCGCGATGGACCCGCAGCAGCGGCTCCTGCTGGAGACGTCCTGGGAGGCCTTCGAGCGGGCGGGCATCGACCCGACCGCGTTGCGCGGCAGCCGGACGGGCGTCTTCGTCGGCACGACGGGCCAGGACTACGCCCCGCTGGTGATGAACTCCCGGGAGGAGGTGGAGGGCCACGCGAGCACCGGGCTGGCCAACAGCGTGATCTCGGGCCGGGTGTCGTACTGCTTCGGCCTGGAGGGCCCGGCGCTCACGATCGACACCGCCTGCTCCTCCTCGCTCGTGGCGATGCACCTGGCCGCGCAGTCCCTCGACAGCGGCGAGTGCACGCTGGCGCTGGCCGGCGGTGTGACCGTGCTGTCCACGCCGATGAGCTTCCTCGGCTTCACCCGCCAGGGCGGACTGGCCACGGACGGGCGCTGCAAGGCGTTCGCGGACGGTGCCGACGGGACGGGCTGGTCGGAGGGCGCCGGTGTGCTGGTGCTGGAGCGGCTCTCGGACGCCCGCCGCAACGGGCACCCGGTGCTGGCCGTCGTGCGCGGCAGCGCCGTCAACCAGGACGGCGCGTCGAACGGCCTGACGGCCCCCAACGGCCCGTCCCAGCAGCGCGTGATCCGCCAGGCACTGGCCAACGCGGGGCTGTCGGCCGACGAGGTGGACGCCGTCGAGGCGCACGGCACGGGCACGACCCTCGGCGACCCGATCGAGGCCCAGGCGCTCCTCGCCACCTACGGGCAGGACCGCGAACTCCCGCTGTTCCTCGGCTCGGTGAAGTCCAACCTCGGGCACACCCAGGCGGCGGCCGGGGTCGCGGGCGTCATCAAGATGGTGGAGGCGATGCGGGCGGGAGTGCTGCCGAGGACGCTGCACGTCGACGCGCCGTCCTCGCACGTCGACTGGTCGGCGGGCGCGGTGGAGCTCCTGACGGAGGCGCGTGCGTGGCCGGAGGCCGGACACCCGCGACGGGCCGGGGTCTCGTCGTTCGGGATCAGCGGGACGAACGCCCACGTGATCGTCGAGCAGGCGCCCGTGGTGGACCAGGCCGAGGAGCCGGGCATCGCGCCGGGCGCCGTGCCGTGGGTGGTCTCGGGAGCGTCGGAGGCCGCGCTGGACGCGCAACTGGCCGGGCTCGCCGACCTGAGCGGCTCGCCGGCGGACGTCGGGCTGTCGCTGGCGGGGCGGTCGCGGTTCGGGCACCGGGCGGTGCTGCTGGACGGCGCCGAGGTGGCGCGCGGTGCGGCGGGGGAGCGCAGGCTCGCGCTGCTGTTCTCCGGGCAGGGCTCGCAGCGGCTGGGGATGGGGCGGGAGTTGTATGCCCGGTTCCCGGTTTTCGCGGAGGCGTTCGACGCGGTGTGTGCGGCGATGGACATGCCTTTGCGCGAGGTGGTGTGGGGCGAGGACGAGGAGCTGCTGAACCAGACCGCGTACGCCCAGGCCGGGCTGTTCGCGGTCGAGGTGGCGCTGTTCCGTCTCGTCGAATCGCTGGGCGTGCGGGCCGAGTTCGTCGCGGGCCACTCGATCGGCGAGATCGCGGCGGCGTACGTCGCCGGGGTGTTCTCGCTGGAGGACGCGTGCGCCCTGGTCGCGGCCCGGGGCCGTCTCATGCAGGCGTTGTCTTCGGGTGGTGCGATGCTGGCGGTGCAGGCGACGGAGGACGAAGTCCTGCCGTTGCTGGACGGCGCCGTCTCCATCGCTGCCGTCAACGGACCGACGTCCGTCGTGGTCTCGGGCAGCGAGGAGGCCGTCGAGGCGATTCACCAGTACTTCGCCGACCGCAGGACCACGCGGCTGAAGGTCTCGCACGCCTTCCACTCGCCGCTGATGGACCCGATGCTGGACGACTTCCGGGCCGTCCTCGACGGGCTCGCGTACCAGGTCCCTTCGATCCCGCTGGTTTCCGACCTCACCGGTGAGGTCGGCGGCGAGGAGTTCACCACCCCCGACTACTGGGTGCGCCACGTCCGCGACGCCGTCCGCTTCGCCGACGGGATCCGCGCCCTCGACGCGGCCGGCGCGACGGACTACCTGGAGCTCGGTCCCGGCGGCGTGCTCACCGCCCTCGCCGAGCAGAACCTCGACGCGGGGGCCGACCGCGTCGCGGCCCCCGCGCTGCGCCCCGACCGACCGGAGGAGAACGTCCTGCTGACGGCGCTCGCCCGCCTCCACGTCGCGGGCGTGCCCGTCGACTGGGCCCGGGTCTTCGACGGCACCGGCGCCCGGCGCGTCGACCTGCCGACGTACGCCTTCCAGCAGGAGCGCTACTGGCCCGCCCAGGCCGCGCACACGGGCGACGTGACCGGCGCGGGCCTGCGGCCGGCCGAGCACCCGCTGCTGGGCGCGGTGGTCTCCCCGGCCGACTCGGGCAGCGTGCTGCTGACCGGCCGACTGTCGCTGAAGGAGCAGCCGTGGCTGGGCGACCACCGGGTGGGCGGCGTGGCCGTCTTCCCGGCGACCGGGTTCCTGGAGCTGGCCGTCCGGGCCGCCGACCAGGTGGCCTGTGACCGGGTCGAGCGGCTGACGCTCGCCGAACCGCTCCCGCTGCCCGAGAACGGCGCCGTCGTCGTCCAACTGGTGGCCGGTGCCCCGGACGAGGCCGGGACGCGTCCGCTGAGCTGCTACACGCGGCCGGAGGACGCGGTGGACGGTCCGTGGACCTGCCGCGCCACCGGCACGCTGGCCGTCGGCGAGGCGGAGGGCGGCTTCGACGCCTCCGCGTGGCCCCCTGCGGACGCGGTCGCCGTGGACCTGGAGGACTGCTACGACCCGCTGGACCACGGCTCGGCGTTCCGCACGTTGCAGGCGGTGTGGCAGCGGGGCGACGAGGTGTTCGCCGAGGCCGTGCTGCCGGGCCGGGCCGAGGACGCGGCGCCGTACGGGCTGCACCCGGCGCTGCTGGAGGCGGCCGTCCAGATCGCCGCTCTGACGGAGGCGGACGGTGGCGAGCGGCTGGTGCCCACGGACTGGCGCGACGTGGCGCTGCACGCGACCGGCGCGGCCGTCGTGCGGCTGCGGGTCGCGAGGGCGGGCGCGGACGCGGTGTCCGTCGAGGTCGCGGACGCGGCGGGCGGGCCCGTGCTGTCGGCGGGGTCGCTGACGCTGGGCGAGCCGGCCGCCGTGGCCGAGCGGAGCGGACCGGCCGGGGCTCTGCTGCGGCTCGACTGGGTGGACGTCCCGGCGCGGGCCACCAGGCCCGTGCAGGCCGTCACCTTGGGCGAGGACGTGCCGTCACTCGCCGACGTGACCGGCGAGGTGCCGGAGGTCGTGCTCGTGCCGGTGGCGGGTGGTTCGACGCCGGAGGCCGTGCACGAGGTGACGGCGTGGGCGCTGGGCCTGGTGCAGGAGTGGCTGGCCGAGCCGCGCTTCGCGCACGCGCGCCTCGTCTTCGTCACGCGGGGTGCCGTGGCGGGTGGCGAGGTGTCCGACCTCGTCGGCGCTGCCGTGTGGGGCCTGGTGCGGGTGGCGGAGTCGGAGAACCCGGGCCGGTTCGTCCTGCTCGACGTCGAGCGCGCGTCGGACGTGAAGACGGCGCTGCCTGTCCTCTCCACCCGACTGGACGGTGGAGAATCCCAGTTCACCACCCGTGCCGGGGCCGTGCGGGTGGGCCGGCTCGCCCGAGTGGCCCCCGGCGGGCGCTCGAAGGGTTGGGGCTCGGGAACCGTGGTGGTCACGGGTGGTACCGGTGGTCTGGGTCGTCTCGTCGCCCGGCACCTGGTGGCGCAACACGGTGTGCGTGACCTGCTGTTGCTGAGCCGGCGCGGGGGCGCGTCCGAGTTGGTGGATGAGTTGGCGGGGCTGGGCGCGCGTGTCGAGGTGGTGGCCTGTGACGTGGCCGACCGTGAGGCGCTGGCGCGGGCTCTGGACGGCCGGACGGTCACGGGTGTCGTGCACGCGGCCGGTGTGCTGGACGACGGCATCGTCACCGCGCTCACTCCCGAGCGTGTGTCGGCCGTCCTCCGCCCGAAGGTCGATGCGGCGTGGAACCTGCACGAGCTGACCAAGGACCAGGATCTCAAGGCTTTCGTCCTGTTCTCCTCCATCTCGGGCGTGATGGGTACGGCGGGTCAGGGCAACTACGCGGCGGCCAACGTCTATCTCGACGCGCTGGCGCACTGGCGCCGCCACCAGGGCCTGCCCGCCCAGTCTCTGGGCTGGGGCGCCTGGGTGCCCACGGCCGGTATGACCGGGACGCTCTCCGAGGCCGACCTGCACCGCATCCACGCCTCCGGCGTCCCGCCCCTGACCGAGGAGCACGGCCTCGCCCTGCTCGACGCCGCCATGGGAATCGACGAGCCCTACCTCGTCCCCATCGGCCGCGCCACCGGCCCCGCCCGGATGCCCGGAACGGTGCCCGCGCTGCTGCGCGGCCTCGTCCGCGGCGCCCGCCGCACGGCCGAGTCCACCGGCGGCCGCACCGGCGCGGTGGGCGCCCTCGCCGCCCGCCTCCACGAGCTGCGCGAGGCCGACCGGCTGCGCCACGTCGTGGACCTGGTCCGCACCGAGGCCGCCGCCGTCCTCGGCCACGCCTCGCCGCAGGCCGTCGCCGCCGACCGGGACTTCCACGACCTCGGCATCGACTCCCTCACCGCCCTGGAACTGCGCAACCGCCTCACCGCCGTCACCGGCCTGCGCCTGCCCGCGACCCTGGTCTTCGACCACCCGACCCCCGCCGCGATCGCCGCACACCTGCTCGGCGTGCTCCTGGACGAGCATGACGCCGCAGACGGCGCCGCGCTGTTCGGCCAACTCGACCGCCTGGACGCGGCCCTGGCCGATGCGGACACCGACGAGGCGACCCGCGACGCGGTTTCGCTCCGGCTGCGCCGAATGCTGGAGAAATTGCGAAACCAGGACGCGCAGAATGCCGAGGACGCCATTGCGGAGCGGCTCGAAGCAGCGAGCGCGGACGAGGTCCTGGCCTTCATCGACAACGAGCTCGGCCGGCTGAGCGACCGCTGACCGACCCGCCTCATCACAGGAAGGCACCACCCCCCATGTCGAACGACAGCAAGCTCGTTGACTACCTCAAGTGGGTCACGGCCGACCTGCACCAGACACGCCAACGACTGCTGGAGGCCGAGTCCGGCCGGCACGAGCCGATCGCCATCGTCGGCATGGCGTGCCGCCTGCCGGGCGGGGTGACCACCCCCGAGGAGCTCTGGCGGCTGGTCGCGGACGGGCGGGACGGCATCACCGGGTTCCCAGCCGACCGCGGCTGGGACATCGCGGCGCTGCTCGGCGAGGGCAGCGGCAGTAGCGCCTCGGTCGAGGGCGGGTTCGTCGCGGCCGGCGAGTTCGACGCGGGCTTCTTCGGGATCTCGCCGCGCGAGGCCCTCGCGATGGACCCGCAGCAGCGCCTGCTGCTGGAGACGTCGTGGGAGGCCTTCGAGCGGGCGGGCATCGACCCGAGCGGCCTGCGCGGCACCCGCGCCGGCGTGTTCGTCGGCACGGCGGGTGTCGACTACGTCGGCGTGGTGATGAACTCGGACGAGGACATGGAGGGCCACGCGACCACCGGCCTGACGGCGAGCGTGCTGTCCGGCCGGGTGTCGTACACCTTCGGCCTGGAAGGCCCGGCGATCACCGTCGACACGGCGTGCTCGTCCTCGCTGGTGGCGATGCACCTGGCGTCGCAGGCGCTGCGGGCCGGCGAGTGCACGCTGGCCCTCGCGGGCGGAGTCACCGTGCTGTCGACGCCGATGAGCTTCTCCGGCTTCTCCCGGCAGGGCGGGCTCGCCTCGGACGGGCGCTGCAAGGCGTTCGCCGACGGGGCGGACGGGACGGGCTGGGCCGAGGGCGCGGGCGTGCTGGTGCTGGAGCGGCTCTCGGACGCCCGCCGCAACGGGCACCCGGTGCTGGCCGTCCTGCGCGGCTCGGCCGTCAACCAGGACGGTGCGTCGAACGGGCTGACGGCGCCCAACGGCCCCTCGCAGCAGCGCGTGATCCGGCAGGCGCTCGCCAACGCCGGGCTGTCGGCCGGTGAGGTGGACGCCGTCGAGGGCCACGGGACGGGCACGCCGCTGGGCGACCCGATCGAGGCCCAGGCGCTCCTCGCCACCTACGGGCAGGACCGTGAACAGCCGCTCCTGCTCGGCTCGCTGAAGTCCAACATCGGCCACACCCAGGCGGCGGCGGGCGCGGCCGGCGTGATCAAGACGGTGATGGCGCTACGGCACGGCGTGCTGCCGAAGACGCTGCACGTCGACGCGCCGTCGGCCGAGGTGGACTGGTCGGCGGGGGCCGTCGAGCTGCTCACCGAGGCCCGAGCCTGGCCGGAGGTGGACCGGCCCCGCCGGGCGGGTGTGTCCTCGTTCGGGATCAGCGGGACGAACGCGCATGTGATCGTCGAGGAGGCGGTGGAGGAGGATTCTGCGGCCGGCTTGTCGGTCGTGCCCGGTGTGGTGCCGTGGGTGGTCTCGGCGAAGTCGGGGGCGGCGCTGGACGCGCAGGTGGAGCGGCTCGCCGAGGTCGATGATTCTCCCGTGGACGTCGCCCTCGTGTTGGCGGGGCGCTCGCGGTTCGGGCATCGGGCGGTGCTGGTGGACGGGGCCGAGGTTGCGCGCGGGGTGGCGGGGGAGTGGTCGACGGCGTTCCTGTTCTCGGGGCAGGGGTCGCAGCGGTTGGGGATGGGGCGGGAGTTGTACGGCCGGTTCGCGGTGTTCGCTCGGGCTTTCGACGAGGTGTGCGCCGCGCTGGAGCTGCCGGTTCGGGATGTCGTGTGGGGTGAGGACGAGGAACTGCTGAACCGGACGGAGTACGCCCAGTGCGGACTGTTCGCGGTCGAGGTGGCGCTGTACCGGCTGCTCGAATCGCTGGGTGTGCGGCCGGAGTTCGTGGCCGGGCACTCGATCGGTGAGATCGCGGCGGCGCATGTGGCCGGGGTGTTCTCGCTGGAGGACGCGTGCAAGCTGGTGAGCACTCGTGGCCGTCTGATGCAGGCACTCCCGTCGGGTGGCGCGATGCTGGCGGTGCAGACGTCGGAGGACGAAGTCCTGCCGCTGCTGGGCGACTTCGTCTCGATCGCGGCCGTCAACGGCCCGACCTCGATCGTCGTCTCGGGAACGGAGGAGGCCGTCGCGGAGATCGAGGCGCACTTCGCCGACCGCAGGACGACGCGGTTGCAGGTCTCGCACGCGTTCCACTCGCCGCTGATGGACCCGATGCTGGAGGACTTCCGCGAGGTCCTCAACGGGCTGAGCTTCAGCGCGCCTTCGATCCCGCTGGTCTCCAACCTCACCGGCGCCCTCGGCGAGGACGTCACCAGCCCCGAGTACTGGGTGCGCCACGTCCGCGAGGCCGTCCGCTTCGCCGACGGCGTCCGCACCCTGCGCGAGTCCGGTACCACCGCTTTCGTCGAGCTGGGCCCGGACGGCGTCCTCGCCGCCCTCGCCCAGCAGGACGGGGACGCTCCCGCGCTCCCGCTGCTGCGTCGCGACCGGCCCGAGGAGCACACCCTCGTCACCGCGCTGGCCCGCCTGCATGTCGCGGGTGTCCCGGTCGACTGGGCGCGGCTCTTCGAGGGCACCGGCGCCCGCCGCGTCGACCTGCCCACCTACGCCTTCCAACACGAGCACTACTGGCCGCGCCCCGCCCGCCGCATCGGCGACGTGACCGGCGCCGGCCTGTCGCCCGCCGAGCATCCGCTGCTGGGCGCGACCGTCGCGCTCGCGAACGCCGAGGGCACGCTGTTGACCGGCCGCCTGTCGCTCAAGGCGCAGCCGTGGCTGGGCGACCACCGGGTGGGTGGCGTGGCCGTCTTCCCGGCGACCGGGTTCCTGGAGCTGGCCGTTCGGGCCGCCGACCAGGTGGCGTGTGACCGGGTCGAGCGGCTGACGCTCGCTGAACCGCTGGTGCTGGCCGAGGACGGCGCGGTAGTCGTCCAGATCCAGGTGGACGCCCCGACGGCCTCCGGCGCGCGCCCGGTGCGGATCTTCTCCCGCCCGGACGCCGACGCCGATGGCGCGTGGACGGAGCACGCCTCGGGCGAGCTCGTCCGCGGCGAGCGCACGGCCGACTTCGACGCCTCGGTTTGGCCGCCGAAGGGCGCGGTTGTTGCGGAGCTGACCGGGATCCAGGAGGAGGCGGACCTCGGTCCGGCCTTCGACGGGCTGCGATCGGTCTGGCGGCGCGGCGAAGAGACCTTCGTCGAGGCCGTCCTGCCGGGCGGCGCGGCCGATGACGCCGCGGGGTTCGGCGTGCACCCGGCGCTGCTGGCGGCCGTGGTGAGGGCGGACGGCCGGGGGCTGGTGCCGGTGGCGTGGTCCGGGGTGTCGCTGCATGCCTCGGGCGCGTCCGTGGTGCGGGCCCGGCTCGTGCGTACGGGTGGGGAGACGCTCGCGCTCGCCGTCGTGGACGCCGCCGGGGAGCCGGTGCTGTCCGCCGAGGACCTGACGCTGGCCGAGCCGGCTGCCGTGGCGCAGGGAGCGGCTGCGGCGGGCTCGTTGCTGCGGCTGGAATGGGTGCCCGCGCCGTCGCGCGCGGGTGAGCGCGTGACGGCAGCGACGCTGGGTGCGGGCGTGGCGTCGTTCGCCGACCTGACGGACGAGGTGCCGGGTGCTGTGGTGGTCCCGGTGGCGGGTGGTTCGACGCCGGAGGCCGTGCACGAGGTGACGGCGTGGGTGCTGGGCCTGGTGCAGGAGTGGCTGGCCGAGCCTCGGTTCGCGGACGCGCGCCTCGTCTTCGTCACGCGGGGTGCCGTGGTGGGTGGCGAGGTGTCCGACCTCGTCGGCGCTGCCGTGTGGGGTCTGGTGCGGGTGGCGGAGTCGGAGAACCCGGGCCGGTTCGTACTCGTGGACGCGGACGGCGAGCTTCCGTTGGACACGGTGCTGGCCGTGGGCGAGCCGCAGGTGGTGGTACGAGACGGCGTTGTCCGGGTGGGCCGGCTCGCCCGAGTGGCCCCCGGCGGGCGCTCGAAGGGTTGGGGCTCGGGAACCGTGGTGGTCACGGGTGGTACCGGTGGTCTGGGTCGTCTCGTCGCCCGGCACCTGGTGGTCGGGCATGGTGTGCGTGACCTGCTGTTGCTGAGCCGGCGCGGGGGCGCGTCCGAGTTGGTGGATGAGTTGGCGGGGCTGGGCGCGCGTGTCGAGGTGGTGGCCTGTGACGTGGCCGACCGTGAGGCGCTGGCGCGGGCTCTGGACGGCCGGACGGTCACGGGTGTCGTGCACGCGGCCGGTGTGCTGGACGACGGCATCGTCACCGCGCTCACTCCCGAGCGTGTGTCGGCCGTCCTCCGCCCGAAGGTCGATGCGGCGTGGAACCTGCACGAGCTGACCAAGGACCAGGATCTCAAGGCTTTCGTCCTGTTCTCCTCCATCTCGGGCGTGATGGGTACGGCGGGTCAGGGTAACTACGCGGCGGCCAACGTCTATCTCGACGCGCTGGCGCACTGGCGCTGCCACCAGGGCCTGCCCGCCCAGTCTCTGGGCTGGGGCGCCTGGGTGCCCACGGCCGGTATGACGGGGACGCTCTCCGAGGCCGACCTGCACCGCATCCACGCCTCCGGCGTCCCGCCCCTGGCCGAGGAGCACGGCCTCGCCCTGCTCGACGCCGCCATGGCCGTTGACGAGCCCTACCTCGTCCCCATCGGCCGCATGGCCGCCGGCGCCCGCCCACGCGGCGAGGTGCCGACGATGTTCCGCGCCCTCCTGCCCGCCGGGCGCCGCACGGCCTCCGCGACCGGCACCGGTGCCGCCACCATGACGGCCCTCGCCGCCCGCCTCCACGAGCTGCGCGAGGCCGACCGGCTGCGCCACGTCGTGGACCTGGTCCGCACCGAGGCCGCCGCTATCCTCGGCCACGCCTCGCCGCAGGCCGTCGCCGCCGACCGGGACTTCCACGACCTCGGCATCGACTCCCTCACCGCCCTGGAACTGCGCAACCGCCTCACCGCCGTCACCGGCCTGCGCCTGCCCGCGACCCTGGTCTTCGACCACCCGACCCCCGCCGCGATCGCCGACCGCGTGCTCGCGGAGGTGCTCGGCCGGCACGACGATCCGGTCGCCCCGGCCGCGGCGGCCACCGCCATCGCCGATGACCCGATCGCGATCGTCGGCATGGCCTGCCGCCTGCCCGGCGGGATCGGCACGCCCGAGGAGCTGTGGGCGCTGGTTGCCGAGGGCCGCGAGGGCATCTCCGACTTCCCGACCGACCGCGGCTGGGACCTCGACATCCTGCTCGGCGGCGGCCCCGGCGACCGGGGGCGCAGCGCCACCGCGAAGGGCGGCTTCCTGCACGGGGTGGCCGACTTCGACGCGGCCTTCTTCGGGATCTCGCCGCGCGAGGCGCTCGCGATGGACCCGCAGCAGCGGCTCCTGCTGGAGACGTCCTGGGAGGCCGTCGAGCGTGCCGGGATCGACCCGACGGCGCTGCGCGGCAGCCGGACCGGCGTCTTCGTCGGCACCGGCGGCCAGGACTACCTGACGCTCGTCATGAACGCCCAGGAGGACATCGAGGGCCACGCGAGCACCGGCCTGGCCGCGAGCGTGGTCTCCGGCCGGATCTCCTACACCTTCGGCCTGGAGGGACCGGCGGTCACCGTCGACACGGCGTGCTCCTCCTCGCTGGTGGCGATGCACCTGGCCTCCCAGTCGCTGCGCAGCGGCGAGTGCACGCTGGCCCTGGCCGGCGGCGTCACCGTGATGTCGTCCTCGCTCGGCTTTCCCGGCTTCACCCGGCAGGGCGGACTGGCCCCGGACGGGCGCTGCAAGGCGTTCGCCGACGGTGCGGACGGGACCGGGTGGTCGGAGGGCGCGGGCGTCCTGGTGCTGGAGCGCCTCTCGGACGCGCGTCGCAACGGGCACCCGGTGCTCGCGGTCGTGCGCGGCAGTGCCGTCAACCAGGACGGTGCCTCGAACGGTCTGACGGCCCCCAACGGGCCGGCCCAGCAGCGCGTCATCCGCCAGGCCCTCGCCAACGCGCGCCTCTCGGCGGCGGAGGTCGACTTCGTCGAGGGCCACGGTACGGGCACCACGCTGGGCGACCCGATCGAGGCCCAGGCCCTCCTCGCCACCTACGGGCAGGAGCGCGAAAGCCCGCTCCTGCTCGGCTCGCTGAAGTCCAACATCGGCCACACCCAGGCCGCCGCCGGTGCGGCCGGCGTGATCAAGGCCGTGCTGTCGATGCAGCACGGCGTGCTGCCCCGCACGCTGCACGTGGACGCGCCGTCCTCGCACGTCGACTGGACGGCGGGTGACATCCGGCTGCTCACGCAGGCGGAGGAGTGGCCGGAGACCGGCCGGCCGCGCCGTGCGGGTGTGTCGGCCTTCGGGATCAGCGGCACCAACGCTCACGTGATCATCGAGCAGGCGCCGCCGGCCGAGGCCGGCGTGGCGGAGCCGTCGGTGGCGCCAGGCTCAGTGCCATGGGTGCTGGCGGGCAAGTCCGAGGCCGCGCTGGACGCCCAGCTCGTGCGACTGGAAGGGCTGGACGCCTCGCCCGTTGACGTCGGCCTCTCGCTGGCCGCCGGGCGGTCGCGGTTCGCGCACCGGGCCGTGCTGCTGGACGGCGCCGAAGTGGCCCGGGGCGTCGCCGACGGAGAGCGCAGGACGGCACTCCTGTTCTCCGGACAGGGCGCCCAACGCCTCGGCATGGGACAGGAGTTGTACGCCCGCTTCCGCGTGTTCGCCGAGGCCTTCGACGCGGTCTGCGCGCAGTTCGACCTGCCCGTCCGTGAGGTCGTGTGGGGTGAGGACGAGGAGCTGCTGAACCGGACGGAGTACGCCCAGGCCGGGTTGTTCGCGGTCGAGGTGGCGCTGTTCCGGCTCGTCGAATCGCTGGGCGTGCGGGCCGGGTTCGTCGCGGGCCACTCGATCGGGGAGGTCGCGGCCGCGCACGTCGCCGGGGTGTTCGGCCTGACCGACGCCTGTGCCCTGGTGGCTGCTCGCGGCCGCCTCATGCAGGCGCTGCCGTCCGGCGGCGCGATGCTCGCCGTGCAGGCGACGGAGGACGAAGTCCTGCCGCTGCTGGGCGACTTCGTCTCGATCGCGGCCGTCAACGGTCCGACCTCCGTCGTCGTCTCGGGCGCGGGGGAGGCCGTCGCGGAGATCGAGGCGCACTTCGCCGACCGGCGGACCACGCGCCTTCGGGTGTCCCACGCGTTCCACTCCCCGCTGATGGACCCGATGCTGGAGGACTTCCGCGAGGTCCTCAACGGGCTGAGCTACAGCGCGCCTTCGATCCCGCTGGTCTCCAACCTCACCGGCGCCCTCGGCGAGGACGTCACCAGCCCCGACTACTGGGTGCGCCACGTCCGCGAGGCCGTCCGCTTCGCCGACGGCATCCGCACGCTGCACGCCGCCGGTGCGACCGACTTCGTGGAGCTCGGCCCGGACGCGGCCCTGTCCCCTGCCGTCCGCCGGACCCTGGCGGATGCCTCGGAGGTCGTCGTCGAGTCGGCCGGGCGCCGCGGCCGTCCCGAAGAGACCGCCCTGCTGACCGCGCTCGCCCGCCTCCATGTCGTCGGCACGCCCGTCGACTGGGCGCGCCTGTTCGACGGCACCGGTGCACGCCGCACCGGCTTGCCGACGTACACCTTCCAGCGCGAGCGCTACTGGCCGCAGACGCACGCCCCGACCTCCCGCCCCGGCGCCGCCGCGCCGGACGACCCGCTGGACGCCCGCTTCTGGGCCGCCGTCGAGGGCGAGGACCTGGACGCGCTCGCCGCCGACCTCGCTGTGGACGGCGAAGCGCTCGGCGCGGTGCTCCCGGCCCTGTCCGCGTGGCGGCGCCACCACCGCGACCAGTCCCTGCTGGACGCGCTGCGCTTCCACGAGTCCTGGCGCGCGCTGCCGGGCGGCTCGACGGCCCGGCCGTCCGGCCCATGGCTGGTGGTGACGCCGGCCGAGGACGGCGACGAGGCGTGGACGGAGGCGGCCTGCGAGGCCGTCGGGCCGGACGTGCTGTGCCTGTCCGTGTCCGCCCAGGAGCGCGCCGGGATCGCTACGCTCCTGCGCGAACTTCCCTCGACCGGGGGCCCGTTCACCGGGGTCCTGTCCCTCCTCGCGCTCGGCCGTGAGACCGACCCGGCCGCCGCGACCCTCGCCCTCCTGCAGGCGCTGCGCGACGCGGACGTCACCGCGCCGTTGTGGTGCCTGACGCGCGGCGCGGTCGCCGTGGCCCGTACCGACTCGCCGACCGCGCCCGAGCAGGCCGCCGTATGGGGCCTCGGCCGGGTCGCCGCGTTGGAGCACCCCCAGCAGTGGGGCGGCCTCGTCGACCTGCCCGAGGTGCCGGACCAGTCCGCGGTGCGCCGCGTGGCCGCCGTGCTCGCCGGCGTGGACGGCGAGGACCAGATCGCGATCCGTACCGCCGCCGTCCACGCCCGCCGCCTGGTCCCGGCTCCGGCCGGCGCGCCGGCCGCGGGCTGGACGCCTGGGCGGACCCCGGGCACCGTGCTGATCACCGGCGGCACCGGCGGCCGGGGCGCGGCCGTGGCCCGCCAGCTCGCCGCCGCGGGCGCGAGCCACCTGCTGCTGGCGAGCCGCCGGGGGCCGGACGCCCCCGGCGCCGCCGACCTCGTCGAGGAACTGAGCGGCCTGGGCGCCGTCGTGACGATCGCGTCGTGCGACGTCGGCGACCGTGACGCCCTCGCCGCCTTGCTGGCCGCGATCCCCGCCGACGCCCCGCTCACCGCCGTCGTCCACGCGGCGGGCACGGTCGACGACGGCGTCCTCGACGACCTGACGCCCGAGCGCCTTGCCGCCGTCCACCGGGTCCGCGCCGGGGCCGCTTTCCACCTGGACGAGCTGACCCGCGGCATCGACCTGACGGCCTTCGTGCTCTGCTCCTCCGTCGCCGGTGCCGTCGGCACCCCCGGCCGGGCCACCCTCGCGGCCCCGGCCGCCGTCCTGGACGCGCTGGCCCAGCGCCGCCGCGCCGACGGCCTGCCCGCCACCTCCGTGGCCTGGGGTGCGTGGATCGGCGCCGAGGCCACCAGCATCGACTCGGGCGCCCCGGCCGGGGACGACGGACGCTCCCAGCGCACCGCCGTCCCCGCCCTGCACCCCGACCTCGCCCTGGCCGCGCTGCGCCAGGCCGTCACCCGCCCGGCCCCAGCGCTCGTGCTGCTCGACCTGACGCAGCCGCAGGTCCTGGAGAGCCTCGTCGGCCTGCGCGGCAACCCGCTGCTGCGTGACCTCCCGGCCGCCCGGCCCGCCCTGGAGGCCGCCGCCGCGGTCCGCCGCGACTACGCGACCGCCGCCTCCGAGCTCACCGGCCGCCTGCGCGCCCTCACCCCGACCGAGCGCACCGCCCTGCTCACCGACCTCGTCCGCACCCACGTCGCCTCCGTGCTCGGCTACGCCGACCGCTCCGCCGTCGCCCCGGACCGCAAGTTCCGCGACCTCGGCTTCGACTCGCTGACGGCCGTCGAGCTGCCCGTCCGGCTCGGCGCGGCCACCGGCCTCACGCTCCCCGCCACCTCCGTCTACGACTACCCGACCGCCCAGGCCCTCGCCGGGCATCTCCTGACCGAGCTCCTCGACACCCCCGTCGACCCGCTGCTGCCCAACGTGCGAGCCGCGGCCGACGACGGCGAGCCGATCGCGATCGTCGGCATGGCCTGCCGCCTGCCCGGCGGGGTCACCTCGCCCGACGAGCTGTGGCGCCTGGTCTCCGAGGGCGGCGACGGCATCGCCGGCTTCCCGGAGGACCGCGGCTGGGACCTGCGGACCCTGCTCGTCGGCGACCGCGACGGCCGCGGCCGCAGCGCCACCCTGGAAGGCGGCTTCATCGACGCCGTCGCCGACTTCGACGCCTCCTTCTTCGGCATCTCGCCGCGCGAGGCCCTCGCCATGGACCCGCAGCAGCGCCTGCTGCTGGAGACGTCCTGGGAGGCCCTGGAGCGCGCCGGGGTGGACCCGCAGAAGCTCGGCGGCAGCCGCACCGGCGTCTTCGTCGGCACCAACGGCCTCGACTACGCGACGCTCATGATGAACTCGCGCGAGGACATCGGCGGCCACGCCGGCACCGGCCTCGCGTCGAGCGTCCTGTCCGGCCGCATCTCCTACACGCTCGGCCTGGAGGGCCCGGCCGTCACCGTCGACACCGCGTGCTCGTCGTCCCTGGTCGCCCTGCACTGGGCCACCCAGGCGCTGCGCAACGGCGAGTGCGGACTCGCGCTCGCGGGCGGCGTGACGGTGATGACCACGCCGGTGAGCTTCGCCGGCTTCACCGTCCAGAACGGCCTCGCCGCCGACGGCCGCTGCAAGGCCTACTCGGACGCCGCCGACGGCACCAACTGGTCCGAGGGCGCCGGCATGCTGGTCCTGGAGCGGTTGTCCGACGCCCGCCGCAACGGGCACCCGGTGCTGGCCGTCGTGCGCGGCAGCGCCGTCAACCAGGACGGCGCGTCGAACGGCCTGACGGCCCCCAACGGCCCGTCCCAGCAGCGCGTCATCCGCCAGGCCCTCGCGAGCGCCGGACTGTCGGCTGCCGAGGTCGACGCCGTCGAGGGCCACGGCACCGGAACCGCCCTCGGCGACCCGATCGAGGCCCAGGCGCTCCTCGCCACGTACGGGAGGAACCGCGAACGGCCGCTGCTGCTCGGCTCGCTGAAGTCGAACATCGGCCACACCCAGGCCGCCGCCGGCGTCGCCGGGGTGATCAAGACCGTGCTCGCCATGCGGCACGGCGTGCTGCCGAAGTCCCTGCACATCGACCGGCCGTCCGCCGTCGTGGACTGGACGGCGGGCTCGATCGACCTGCTCACCGAGGCCCGGCCGTGGCCCGAGGTCGACCGGCCCTGGCGCGCCGGGGTGTCCTCGTTCGGGATCAGCGGCACCAACGCGCACGTGATCCTCGAACAGGCGCCCGCCGTGACCGAGCGCACCGAGGACCAGCGGGTGCTGCCCGCCGTCGTCCCGTTGGTGCTCTCCGGCCGCTCCGAGAACGCGTTGGAGACCCACCTCGCCCGCGCCTCCGCCCTCGAACTCTCCCCGTTGGACATCGGGTTCTCGCTCGCCACCGGACGCTCCGCCTTCGAGTACCGGGCCGTGCTGCTCGCGTGCAGCGAGGGCCTGACAGAGGTCGCCCGCGGCGTCGCGGCGGACCGCTCGACGGCCTTCCTGTTCTCCGGCCAGGGCTCGCAGCGCCTGGGCATGGGCCAGGAGCTGTACGCGCGCTTCCCGGTGTTCGCGGACGCCTTCGACGCGGTGTGCGCGGTGCTCGACGAGCACCTGGAGCAGCCGCTGCGCGCGGTCGTGTGGGGCGAGGACGCGGAGCTGCTGAACCGGACGGCGTACGCCCAGGCCGGGTTGTTCGCGGTCGAGGTGGCGCTGTACCGACTCGTCGAATCCCTGGGCCTGCGGCCGGACTTGGTCGCTGGTCACTCGATCGGCGAGATCGCCGCGGCGCACGTCGCCGGGGTGTTCTCGCTCGGTGACGCGTGCGCCCTGGTGGCGGCGCGCGGCCGGCTGATGCAGGCCCTGCCGTCCGGTGGAGCGATGCTCGCCGTGCAGGTCACTGAGGACGAAGTCCTGCCCCTGCTGACCGAGTTCGTGTCCGTTGCCGCCGTCAACGGCCCGACCTCCGTCGTCGTCTCCGGCACGGAGGAGGCCGTCGCGGCGATCGAGGCGCACTTCGCCGACCGCCGGACGTCCCGCCTTCGGGTGTCCCACGCGTTCCACTCCCCGCTGATGGACCCGATGCTGGAGGACTTCCGCACCGTCCTCGACGGCCTGTCCTACGCCGCCCCTTCGATCCCGCTGGTCTCCAACCTCACCGGCGCCCTCGGTGCGGACCTCACCAGCCCCGACTACTGGGTGCGCCACGTCCGCGAGGCCGTCCGCTTCGCCGACGGCGTCCGGGCCCTGCGCGAGGCCGGGGCCACCGCCTTCCTCGAACTCGGCCCCGACGGCGTCCTCACCGCCCTCGCCGAACAGAGCCTCGGCGACGACGCGGCCGACTGCGTCCGCGCCGCCGCCCTGCGCAAGGACCGCGCCGACGAGCGCACCCTGCTCACCGCCCTCGCCGCGCTTCACACGGCCGGCGTCCCGGTCGACTGGGCGGCCCTGTTCGACGGCACCGGCGCCCGCCGGGTCGACCTGCCCACCTACGCCTTCGACCACCGCCGCTACTGGCCGCGCCCGGCCGCCCTCTCCGGCGACGTCGCCTCCGTCGGCCTCGTCCCGGCCGACCACCCGCTGCTCGGCGCCGCCGTCCCGCTCGCCGACGACACCGACGGCCTGCTCTTCACCAGCCGCCTCGCCCTGCGCGTCCACCCGTGGCTGCTCGACCACCGGATCGGCGGCCGGCTGGCCTTCCCCGCCGCCGCCTTCGTCGAACTGGCCGTCCGGGCCGGCGACCAGGTCGGCTGCGGCCGGATCGCGGAGCTCACGCTCGGCGACCCGCTGCCGCTCGCCGAGGACGACGAACCCGTCGTGCAGGTGCGCGTCGGCGCGCCCGACGACAGCGGCGCCCGCCCGGTGGCCTGCTACGCCCGCCCCGGCGACGCCGCCCCCGACGAGCCGTGGACGCGCTGTGCCACCGGGACCCTCGTGCCCCAGGACACCGACCTGCCGGACTACGCGCAGGCGGCCTGGCCGCCGGCCGGTGCGCTCGCCGTCGACCTGGAGGGCTTCTACCGCGAGCCCGGGCGCGGCCCGGCGTTCCGGGGACTGCGCGCCGCCTGGCTGCGCGGCGAGGAGGTGTTCGCCGAGGTCGAGCAGGCCGGCGAACCCGGCGAGGACGCCCGCTACTTCGGCCTCCACCCGGCCCTGCTCGACGCCGCCCTGCACGCCGCCGTGCTGATCGGCGTCGGCACCGAGGAGCAGCTGCCGCAGCCCCAGGCCTGGCAGGGCGTGGCCCTGCACGCCGGGGGAGCGGCCGCCCTGCGGGTGCGCGTCGCCCGCCTCGGCGAGGAGACGGTGTCCGTCACCGCCACCGACCCGGCGGGCGGCGCGGTGCTGACGGTCGGCTCGGTCACCCTGCGCGCCCCGCAGGCCGCCGCTGCCGCCGCCCGCACCGGCCGCGACCCGCTGTTCCGGATCGAGTGGGTCCCCGCCCCCGCCACGCCGCCCGCCGCCACGGCAGTGCGCTGCACGGCGCTCGGCCGGGACGGCTACGGCACGGGCTCCTCGGCCGCGACGTTCGCGGACCTCGGCCGCCCGGTGCCGGACCTCGTCCTGGTCGCCCTGGAGGGCCCGGCCGGCGATGTCCCGGAGGCCGTCCACGCGCACACCACGCGCGTCCTCGCCCTGGTCCAGGACTGGCTGGCCGAGGACCGGGCCGCCGCCCGGCTGGTGTTCGTGACCCGGGGCGCCGTCCGGGCAGCCGACGGCGAGACCGTCCGCGACCTGCCCGGCGGCGCCGCCTGGGGCCTGGTCCGCTCGGCGAACTCCGAGCACCCCGGCCGCTTCGCCCTGCTCGACGTCGAACGCACTGAGGACGTGGCCGCGGTCCTGCCGCTGCTGCCCGGCCTGCTGGCCGACGGCGAGGCCCAGTTCGCCGTGCGCGGCGGCGCCCTGCGGGTGGCCCGGCTGGCCCGGCTCGCGGACGCGGCGGGGCTGCTGCCCCCGGCCGGCACGCCGTGGGTCCTGGACGGCCTGCTGCCCGACGACATGGCGCTCGTGCCCCGCCCCGAGGCGGCCGGGCCGCCCGCGGCCGGGCAGGTCGCCGTCGCCGTCCGGGCCGCCGTCCACGGCCGTGGCACCGGTGCGGCCGGCGTGGTGACGGCGGTCGGTGACGGCGTGCCGGACCTTCGCCCGGGCGACGAGGTGTTCGGCGTGCTGGCGGCCGGGCCGAAGGCGGTCGCGGACCGGCGCCTGCTGGCCCCGCTGCCCGACGGCTGGTCCTCCGGGGCCGCCGCCGCCCTGGCCGCGGACTTCGTCCCCGCACGGCAGGCCCTCGGCGGCTCGGCCGTCCAGGCCGGCCGGACCGTCCACGTGCACGCCACCGCCACCGGACCGGCCACCGCTGCCGTCGAGCTCGCCCTGCGACTGGGCGCCGATGTCTCGGCCACGGCCCCCGACGGGCTGCGCGACGCCCTGCTCGGCCACGGCCTGCCGCCCGAGCGGCTCGTCGGGCGCGCGGCGGCGGGTACCGACCTCGTCCTCGACGACGACGCCTTCGCCCACCTGCCCGCACCGGACGCCGACGAGACCGCCGCGATCCTCGCGGAGCTCGTCGCCCTGGCCGGACGCGGCGAGCTCACCGCGCCGCCGGTCGCCGCGCACGACATCCGCGCCGCCCGCACCGCGCTCACCGCCGGGGAGTCCGCCGTCCGGACGGTCCTCACGATGCCCGCGGAGCGCGACCCCGACGGCACCGTGCTGATCACCGGCGGCACCGGCGCCCTCGGCCGCCGCCTCGCCCGCCGCCTCGCCTCCACCGGCGCCCGCCACCTGCTGCTCACCAGCCGGCGCGGACCGGACGCGCCCGGCGCGGCCGAACTCCTCGCCGACCTGGCGGCGCTCGGCGCCGACGCCCGCGTCGTCGCCTGCGACACCGCCGACCGCGCCGCCACCGAGGCCCTGCTCGCCGGCATCCCGGCCGAGCACCCGCTCACCGCCCTCATCCACACGGCCGGTGTGCTGGACGACGGCATCATCACCGCGCTCACCCCCGAGCGGCTGTCCGCCGTCCTGCGGCCCAAGGTCGACGCCGTCTGGCAGCTCCACGAGCTCACCCGGCACCTCGACCTCGCGGTCTTCGCCGTCTTCTCGTCCATCGCGGGCGTCATGGGCAGCCCCGGCCAGGGCAACTACGCCGCGGCCAACGCGTTCCTGGACACCCTGATCGACCACCGCAGGTCGCTCGGTCTGGCCGGCACCTCGCTCGCCTGGGGCCCGTGGGCCCAGGAGGCGGGCATGACCAGCGAGCTCAGCGAGACCGACATGCGGCGCATGCAGTCCGGCGGCATCCCGCCGCTCTCCGTCGAGCAGGGCCTCGCCCTGTTCGAGGCGGCCCTCGGCTCCGCCGAACCGCTCGTCATTCCGATGGGCCTGGCCGCCGGGGGCATGCGCCCCCAGGGCGACGTGCCACCGCTGTTCCGCGGACTCGTCCGCGCCGCCCGGCGCTCCGCCTCGGGCGGCGGCACGAGCGGTGCCGGCGCGGCCGCCGACTTCACCCGGCAGCTGCTCGACCTCAACGAGCGCGACCGCATGCGCTACCTCGTCGATACCGTCCGCGCCGAAGCCGCCGCCGTCCTCGGCCACCTCTCCCCGGAGGCCGTCGACGCCGAACGCGACTTCTACGAGCTCGGGTTCGACTCGCTCACCGCCGTCGAGCTGCGCAACCGGATCGCCGCTGTCACCGGCCTGCGGATGCCCGCCACCGTCGTCTTCGACAGCCGCTCGCCGGTCGAGCTCGCCACCTGGCTCCGCAGCGAGCTCGCCAACCAGCGCGCCGAGGACGGCGGGGGCGGGGCCGTGCTCGTGCCCGGCGGCGAGCCCGAACTCGATTCCCTGGAGCGGCTGTTCACCGACGCCCTGGCCATCGGCAAGGTGCCCGAGGCCCAGCGCATGCTCGCCACCGTCGCGGCCCTGCGCCCCACCTTCGAGGCGACCGCCGAACTGGAGGACCTGCCCTGGGCGACCCGCCTCGCCGAGGGGCCCCGCCCGACCCGGCTGATCTGCGTCAGCGCGCCGACGGCCAACGCGGGCGTGCACCAGTACTCCCGGCTCGCCGCCCACTTCCGTGGCGAGCGCGAGGTGTCGGCGCTCCCGCTGGTCGGCTTCGCCACGGGCGAGCGGCTGCCCGCCACCCCCGAGGTCGCCACCCGGGTGATCGCCGAGAGCGCCCTGCGCGCCAGCGACGGCCACCCGTTCGTCCTCGCCGGCCACTCCTCCGGCGGTTCCTTCGCCTACGCCGCGGCCGGCCTGCTGGAGCACACGTGGGGCATCCGCCCGGCGGGCGTCGTCCTCTTCGACACGCTGAGCTTCCAGCACAACGCCGACGAGGGCACCGACTACACCGGCATGATGCGGCTCAACTTCACCGGCGGCGACTCGCCGGTGCGGCTGACCAACTCCCGCCTGTCCGCGATGGGCCGCTGGATGGTCCTCCTCAACCGCCTGGAGGTGCACCACACCACGGCCCCCGTCCTGCTCGTCACCTGCGACCGTGCCCTGACCGGCGTCGACGAGGCCCCCGTCGAGCAGCGTGCCCAGGCCGAGCCGCTCGTGCCGGGCGCCCGGGTGGTCGGTGTCGACGCCGACCACCTGTCGATGATCCGCGAGGACTCGGCCCTCACCGCCGAGGTCGTGGAGGAGTGGCTGCGCGGCCAGGAGTAGCCGCAGGCCGGACGGGCGTGCCCGGTACCCACGGGTACCGGGCACGCCCGTCCGTGCTTCTCGGCGCGTCCACGCCTCTAGGGAAAACCGGGGCCGTCCGTGGCGAGACTGGGCGGGCGACGGGTCGGACCTGACGTCAGGAGCCTGCGGCCGGCCCCCGGAACGGGCCTGCCGGGACGGGCCCGCACGACAGGGCCGCCCGCACCGCGTTCCTGGCGACCCCCGGAGAGGTTGACGCCCCGATGTCGAACGAAGACAAGCTCCGCGACTACCTGAAGCGGGCCATCGCGGACCTCCACGAGGCCCGCGAACAGCTCCGCGAGGCGACCGAGCAGCACCGGGAGCCGATCGCCGTGGTCGGCATGGCCTGCCGGCTGCCGGGCGGGGTCGCCTCCCCTGAGGAGCTCTGGGACCTGGTGTGCGACGGCGTCGACGCCGTCTCCTCCTTCCCCGCCGACCGCGGCTGGGACCTGCCCGAGGGCGCCGTCACCTCCCGCGAGAGCGGATTCCTGCACGACGCGGGCGAGTTCGACGCCGGGTTCTTCGGCATCTCCCCGCGCGAGGCCCTCGCCATGGACCCCCAGCAGCGGATCCTCCTGGAGACCGCGTGGGAGGCCGTCGAACGGGCCGGTATCGACCCCGGGACGCTGAGCGGCACGCCGACCGGCGTGTTCGTCGGCGCCGGACACGGCGGCTACGACAGCGCCTCCACCACCGCGGGCCAGGTCGTCGAGACCGCCGCCGGACACCTGCTGACCGGTAACACCGTCAGCGTAGCCTCCGGCCGCATCTCCTACGTCCTCGGCCTCGAAGGCCCGGCCATCACGGTCGACACCGCGTGCTCCTCCTCCCTGGTCGCCCTGCACCTCGCCGTCCAGTCGCTGCGCCGCGGCGAGTGCGCGCTCGCGCTCGCGGGCGGCGTGACGGTGATGTCGAGCCCGCAGATGTTCACCGAGTTCTCCCGGCAGGGCGGCCTCGCCGCCGACGGCCGGTGCAAGCCCTTCGCGGCGGCGGCCGACGGCACCGCGTGGAGCGAGGGCGCGGCCGTCCTCCTGGTCGAGCGGCTCTCCGACGCGCAGCGCCTCGGCCATCCGGTGCTGGCCGTAGTGCGCGGCTCGGCCGTCAACCAGGACGGCGCCTCGAACGGGCTGACGGCGCCCAACGGCCCGTCGCAGCAGCGCGTGATCCGGGCCGCGCTGGCCGACGCCGGTCTGACGCCCGCCGAGGTGGACGTCGTCGAGGCGCACGGCACGGGCACGCGGCTCGGCGACCCGATCGAGGCGCAGGCCCTGCTCGCGACGTACGGGAAGAACCGCGAACGGCCGCTGTTCATCGGTGCGTTGAAGTCCAACACCGGCCACACCCAGGCCGCCTCCGGCGTGGCCGGGGTGATCAAGACGGTGCTCGCGATGCGGCACGGCCTGCTGCCGCGCACCCTGCACCTCGACGCCCCGACCCCACACGTCGACTGGACCGCCGCCACCGTCGAACTCCTGGCCGAGGCCCGGGAGTGGCCTGCCGACGCGTGGCCCCGGCGTGCGGCGGTCTCCTCCTTCGGTGTGAGCGGCACCAACGCGCACGTCGTGCTGGAGGCGGCGCCGGCGGAGCCCGCTGGTGGCGTCGCGCCCGAGGCCGCGTCCGAGGCCGCGCCCGAGACGGTGCTGCCGTGGGTGTTGTCGGCGCACGACGTGACGGCCCTGCGGGCCCAGGCCGGACGTCTGGCCACCCACCTCCGGACGCGCGGACCGCTCGACCCGGCCGACGTCGCGTATTCCCTGGCGACCGGCCGGACGGCCATGGCCCACCGGGCCGTCGTCGTCTCGGCCGACCCGGAGGAGCGCCTGCGCGCCCTGGACGCCCTGGCAGCCGGGGGCGGGGGAGCGGGCCGCGTGACGGGCGTGGCGGAGAAGGGGGCG
The DNA here is from genome assembly GCF_044744605.1 of Kitasatospora sp. NPDC087271. Classification (NCBI taxonomy): domain Bacteria; kingdom Bacillati; phylum Actinomycetota; class Actinomycetes; order Kitasatosporales; family Streptomycetaceae; genus Kitasatospora; species Kitasatospora sp. NPDC087271. The sequence continues at coordinate 156,457 of NZ_JBIUYQ010000003.1, read as the reverse complement.
ACGGCGTTCCTGTTCTCGGGGCAGGGGTCGCAGCGGCTGGGGATGGGGCGGGAGTTGTATACCCGGTTCCCGGTGTTCGCTCGGGCTTTCGACGAGGTGTGCGGGGTTCTGGATCTTCCGGTTCGGGATGTCGCCTGGGGTGCGGACGAGGAACTGCTGAACCAGACTGCGTATGCCCAGGCCGGGTTGTTCGCCGTCGAGGTGGCCCTGTACCGGCTGCTCGAATCGCTGGGTGTGCGGCCGGAGTTCGTGGCCGGGCACTCGATCGGGGAGGTCGCGGCCGCGCACGTGGCCGGGGTGTTCAGCCTGACCGACGCCTGTGCCCTGGTGGCTGCTCGCGGTCGGTTGATGCAGGCGCTGCCGTCGGGTGGCGCGATGCTGGCGGTGCAGGCGTCGGAGGACGAAGTCCTGCCGCTGCTGGGTGAGTTCGTGTCGATCGCGGCGGTGAACGGCCCGACGTCGGTCGTGGTCTCGGGGGCGGAAGAAGCCGTCGCGGAGATCGAGGCGCACTTCGCCGACCGCAGGACGAACCGGTTGCGGGTCTCGCACGCGTTCCACTCGCCGCTGATGGACCCGATGCTGGAGGACTTCCGTACGGTTCTCAACGGGCTGGGCTACAGCGCGCCGTCGATCCCGGTGGTCTCCAACCTGACCGGCGCACTGGCGGAGGGCCTGGCCTCGCCCGACTACTGGGTGCGCCACGTCCGCGAGGCCGTCCGCTTCGGGGACGGCGTCCGCACGCTGCACGAGGCCGGAGTCACCCGTTTCCTCGAACTCGGCCCGGACGGCGTCCTCACCGCGATGGCGGCCGAGTCACTGCCGGCCGACGCGGTCCTCGCCGCCGTGCTCCGCAAGGACCGTTCCGAGGAGCCGGCCCTCCTGGAGGCCCTCGCCCGCCTGCACGTGCGCGGCGCGGGCCCGGACTGGGCGGCGGTGCTCGCCGGGTCCGGCGGCCGTCGCGTCGACCTGCCCACGTACGCGTTCCAGCGGCAGCGCTACTGGCTGCCCGAGTTCCAGCACCGTGACGCGGGCGCGCCCTCCGCCGACCCGGTCGAGGACGCGTTCTGGACGGCCGTCGAGGCCGGCGACCTCCGGGAGGCGTCGGCCGTCCTCGGGATCGCGGAGGAGGCCGCCGAGGCCTCGCTTGACCACCTGCTGCCCGTCCTGGCCTCCTGGCGCGGGCAGCGGCGCCTGCTCGGCGCGCTGGACGGGTGGACGTACGGGACGAGCTGGGTACCCGTACGCGGCCTCACCGACGCGGTGCCGCCGGGCCGCTGGCTCGCCGTCGTCCCGGAGGGCACGGAGGAGGAATGGCCCGGGGCCGCCCTCGACGCCCTCGCCGAGCGCGGCCTGCGGATCGAGCTGGTGGCGGGGACCGGGGCCCTGACCTCGCTGCTTGCGGACGGCTCCGGCGAACTGCTCGCCGGCGTCCTCTCCTTCCTCGCCGCCGACGACCGCCCGCACCCCGACCACCGCCTCGTCCCCCGCTACCTGCCCGCGACCGTCGAGTTGCTGCGAACCCTGGAGGCCGCGGGCGGTCCGGCGAGGCTCTGGTGCCTCACCCGGGGCGCCGTCGCGGCCGAGGGCGCGGACCGGGTGAGCGAGCCCGAGCAGGCGCAGCTGTGGGGCCTCGGCCGGGTGGCCGCGCTGGAGCACCCGCAGTGCTGGGGCGGCCTGATCGACCTGCCCGACGCCCCCGACGCCCGCACCGCCGTCCGCCTGGCCGGCCTCCTCGCCCAGACCGCCGAGGACCAGCTCGCCCTGCGCGGTTCCGGCGCATATGCCCGCCGGCTGACCCACCGCCATCTCCCGCCGGTGCCCGGGCGCGCGGCGGCGCTGCCGGGCGCTCCGGGCACGGCGCCCGCGTCGGACGCCCCCGACGGCTGGACCGCGCCCCGAGGCACCATCCTCGTCACCGGCGGCACCGGCGCCCTCGGTGCCCACGTCGCCCGCTGGCTGGCCCAGGCCGGTGCCGAGCACCTGCTCCTCGTCGGCCGCCGTGGCCCCCAGGCCCCCGGCGCGCAGCAGCTGAGCGACGAGCTGACCGCCCTCGGTGCCCGCGTCACCCTCGCCGCCTGCGACGTCGCCGACCGCGACGCGCTCGCCGCCCTCCTCGCCGCCGTCCCCGCCGAGTACCCGCTCGCCGGCGTCGTCCACGCCGCCGGCGTCCTCGACGACGGCGTGCTGGAGAGCCTCACGGCCGACCGCTTCGGCGCCGTGCTCCGCGCCAAGGCCGTCCCCGCCCGCAACCTCCACGAGCTGACGGCCGGGCACGACCTCACCCTGTTCGTCCTGTTCTCCTCGATCACGGGCGTCCTCGGCAACCCGGGCCAGGCCAACTACGCCGCCGCCAACGCCTACCTCGACTCCCTCGCCGAGCACCGCCGCGCCGCCGGGCTGCCGGCCACCGCCGTCGCCTGGGGCCCGTGGGCCGGGGGCGGCATGGCGGGGGACCACCCGGGCCTCACCGGGCGGATGCGGCGCAGCGGGCTCGCCCCGATGGACCCGGAGCGGGCGGTCGCCGCGCTGCGTCGGGCCCTGCTCGCGGATGCGTCCGGCCTCACCGTGGCCGACGTGGACTGGAGCACGCTCGCCCCCGTGCTCACCGCCGCCCGTCCGAGCGCGCTGATCGCGGACCTGCCCGAGGTGCGTCGCGCGGTCCACCCGGGCGTCGCCACGACGTCCACCGACTCCCCGCCGACCGATCAGCTGCGCGGCCGCAGCGCCGACGAGCAGGAGCGTGTGCTGCTGGAACTCGTCCGCACCGAGGCCGCCGCCGTCCTCGGGCACGCCTCCACCGCGACCGTCGACGCCGCCCGGGCGTTCCGGGACCTCGGGTTCGACTCGCTGACCGCCGTCGAGCTGCGCAACCGCCTCACCGCCGCGACCGGTCTGCGCCTGCCCGCCACTTTGCTGTTCGACCAGCCGACCCCGACCGCCGTCGCCGCGCACCTGCGCGCCGAGCTGGCCGGTACGGCCGCGGGGGAGACGTCCGCGGCCCCTGCCGTCGTCGCCGACGAGCCGATCGCGATCGTCGCGATGGCCTGCCGCTTCCCCGGCGGCATCGAGTCGCCGGAGGAGCTCTGGCGACTGCTCGCCGAGGGCCGCGACGCGGTGGGCCCGTTCCCGGCCGACCGGGGCTGGGACACCGACCGCCTGCACCACCCGGACCCTGACCACGAGGGCACCAGCTACGTCGCCGAGGGCGCGTTCCTCACCGCCCCGGCCGACTTCGACGCCGCCTTCTTCGGGATCTCCCCGCGCGAGGCCCTCGCGATGGACCCGCAGCAGCGGCTCCTGCTGGAGACGGTCTGGGAGGCCGTCGAGCGATCCGGCATCGGCCCCGGGGCGCTGCACGGCTCGCGGACCGGCGTGTTCGTCGGCTCCAACTTCCAGGACTACCAGGTGCTGCTGGACGCGGCCCGGGAGGGGGTCGCCGGGCACGTGATGACGGGCAACGCCGCGAGCGTGATCTCCGGCCGCGTCGCCTACGTCCTCGGCCTGGAGGGCCCGGCCGTCACGGTCGACACCGCGTGCTCGTCCTCGCTGGTCGCCCTGCACCTGGCCGCCCAGGCTCTGCGCCGGGGCGAGTGCTCGCTGGCGCTCGCGGGCGGCGTGACGGTGATGTCCACGCCGCAGGTGTTCGTCGAGTTCTCGCGCCAGCGAGGCCTGGCCCCCGACGGCCGCTGCAAGCCGTTCGCCGCCGCGGCGAACGGGACGGGCTGGGCCGAGGGCGTCGGAGTGCTGCTGGTCGAGCGGCTCTCGGACGCGCGGCGCAACGGGCACCCGGTGCTGGCCGTGGTGCGCGGCTCCGCCGTCAACCAGGACGGCGCTTCCAACGGCCTCACGGCGCCCAACGGCCCGTCCCAGCGGCGCGTGATCCGGGCCGCCCTGGCCGACGCCGGTCTGACGCCCGCCGAGGTCGACGCCGTCGAGGCGCACGGCACCGGCACCCGCCTCGGCGACCCGATCGAGGCCCAGGCCCTCCTCGCCGCCTACGGCCAGGACCGCGAACACCCGCTGTTCCTCGGCTCGGTGAAGTCCAACCTCGGCCACACCCAGGCCGCGGCCGGGGTGGCCGGCGTGATGAAGACCGTGCTCGCGATGCAGCACGGCGAGCTCCCGAAGTCCCTGCACATCGACGCCCCGACCGCGCAGGTCGACTGGACGGAGGGCGCCGTCGAGCTGCTGAGCGAGGCCCGCACGTGGCCCGGGACCGGACGGCCCCGCCGCGCCGGCGTCTCCTCGTTCGGCGTCAGCGGCACCAACGCCCACGTGATCCTCGAAGCGGCCCCCGCGCCCGAGCCGCTGCCCGAGCGCCCGGCCGCCGGCCGCCCGCTGCCCTGGCTGCTGTCCGCCCGGACACCCGAGGCCGTGCGCGAGCAGGCCCGCCGCCTCGCAGCCCACGTCCGTGCCGCCGAGCCCGCCCTCGACGACGTCGCCCGCTCCCTCGTCACGACCCGCGCCGTCCTGGAGCACCGGGCCGCCGTCGTCGCGCCCGACCGGGCCGGGCTGCTGGACGGTCTGGACGCACTCGCCGAAGGCCGCGCCACCCCTGCCGTCCTGGCAGGACAGGCCGCAGGAGAGGGCGCACCGGTGTTCGTCTTCCCCGGCCAGGGCTCCCAGTGGGCCGGCATGGCGGTCGAACTCCTCGACACCGAAACGGTGTTCGCGCAGCGCTTCGCCGAGTGTGCGGCGGCCCTGGAGCCTTTCACCGACTGGTCGGCAACCGGCGTCCTGCGCGGCGAACCCGGTGCGCCCGGCTTCGACCGGGTCGACGTCGTGCAGCCCGTGCTGTTCGCCGTCATGGTGTCGCTGGCCGAACTGTGGCGCGCGCACGGCGTCGAACCGGCCGCCGTGCTCGGCCACTCGCAGGGCGAGATCGCCGCCGCCTGCGTGGCCGGCGCGCTCTCCCTGGACGACGCCGCCCGCGTCGTCGCCCTGCGCAGCCGAGCGATCCGGCGGCTCGCGGGCCTCGGCGGCATGGTCTCGGTGGCCGAGCCGGTCGCCGCCGTCCGTGAGCGCCTCATGCGCTGGGGCGAGCGCATCTCCGTCGCCGCCGTCAACGGCCCCGGCTCGGTGGTGGTCTCGGGTGACCCCGAGGCCCTGGAGGAGCTGATCGCCGACTGCGAGCGGGCCGGCGTGCGGGCCCGACGCATCCCGGTCGACTACGCCTCGCACTCCGCGCACGTCGAGCGCATCGAGCACGAGCTGCTCGACCTCCTCGCGCCGATCGCCCCGCGCAGCGCCGACGTCCCGTTCTGCTCGACCGTCACCGGCGCCGTGATCGACACCGCCGGGCTGGACGCCGCCTACTGGTACCGCAACCTGCGCCACACCGTGGAGTTCGAGCAGGCCACCCGCACCCTGCTGGCCGCGGGCCACCGGGTGTTCGTCGAGGTCAGCCCGCACCCCGTGGTGACCACCGGCGTCCAGGAGACGATCGAGGACAGCGGCCTGCCCGCCGCCGCCCTCGGCACGCTGCGCCGCGACGAGGGCGGCCCCGGCCGCTTCCTGCTCGCCCTCGCCGACGCGTGCAACCACGGCGCCCGGGTGGACTGGGACCTCCTGTTCGCCGGCACCGGCGCGCGCGCCACCGAGCTGCCGACGTACCCGTTCCAGCGGCAGCGCTACTGGCCGCGTCCGGGCGGGACGGGCGGCGACGTCACCACGGCCGGCTTGGCCGCGCCGGAGCACCCGCTGCTCGGCGCCGCCGTCGAACTCGCCCAGGGCGGAGGCCTGGTGGCCACCGCCCGCTGGTCGCTGCACACCCACCCGTGGCTCGCCGACCACGCGGTCGCGGGCACCGTCGTGGTGCCCGGCGCCGCGCTGGTCGAGGCGGTCGTCCGGGCCGGCGACGAGCTCGGCTGCGGGCGCATCGAGGAACTGACCCTGCATGCGCCCGTCCTGCTGCCCGAGCGCGGTGCGCTCCAGGTGCAGATCGAGGTCGGCGCCCCGGACGACACGGGCCGCCGCCCGGTCGCGCTGCACACCCGCCCGGCCGACGCGGACGCGCCCGAGGGCTGGACCCGGCACGCCGATGGCAGCGTCGCTCCCGCCGGGGTCGAGCCCGCGCCGGCGTCCGCCGCCTGGCCGCCCGCCGGCGCCGAGCCGATCGACGTCGGCGGCTTCTACCCGGGCCTGCGCGAGCACGGCTACGGTTACGGACCGGTGTTCCAGGGCTTGCGCGCGGCCTGGCGCCTCGGTGCCGCCGTCCACGCAGAGGTCGAGCTGCCCGCGCCGGCCCGTGCCGACGCCGCCCGTTACGGCCTGCACCCCGCCCTCCTCGACGCCGCCCTGCACCCGGCCGGGCTCGGCCCGCTGGCGGGCCGCCCCGGGCTGCCGTTCGCCTGGACCGGCGTCACGCTCCACGCCGCAGGGGCCACCGCGCTGCGGGTGACGCTCACCCCGGCCGGGCCCGACGCGGTGTCCGTCGAGATGGCCGACCCGGCCGGCCGCCCGGTCGCCGCCATCGAGGCCCTGGCCGTGCGCCCGCTCGCCGAGGGCGCCCTCGACCCGGCCGCCCGGGTGGCGCGCGAGGCGCTCTTCCACCTGGACTGGCCAGCCCTGACCCTTCCCGAGCCGGGGCCGGCCCCCGAGCGCTGGACCGTCCTCGGCGAACCGCCCGCCCACGCGGCGGCCCTCGCCGAGGCGGGCGTCGCCCTCGGCGCCGACGGGGACGTCACGCTCGTCGAACTCAGCGGCGACGAGCCGCTCGACGCCCTCGACCGCGCCCTCGCCGTCCTCCAGACGTGGCTCGCCGACGACCGGCCCGACGCCACCCTGCTCGTGACCACCCGGCGCGCCGTCGCCGTCGACCCCGCCGAGGACGTCCACGACCTGCCCGCCGCCGCCGTCCACGGCCTGGTCCGCTCCGCCCAGAGCGAGCACCCCGGCCGCATCGTCCTCGCCGACCTGGACGGCGACCCCGCCTCCTGGCGCGCCCTGCCCGCCGCGCTCGCCACCGGGGAACCCCGGCTCGCCCTGCGCCACGGCACCGCCCACGCCCCCCGCCTGGCCCGCGCCAACACCGCCGAGCCGCTGCCCGCGCCCGAAGGCCCGTGGCGCCTCGACATCCGCACCAAGGGCACGGTCGACAACCTCGAACTCCTGCCGAGCCCCGACGCGGCCGCGCCGCTCGCCGAGGGCGAGGTCCGCATCGAGGTCCGCGCCGCCGGCCTCAACTTCCGCGACGTCCTCAACGCCCTCGACATGTACCCGGGCGGTGCCCGCTTCCTCGGCTCCGAGGCGGCCGGCGTCGTGCGCGAACTCGGCCCCGGCGTCACCGGACTCGCCATCGGAGACCGCGTCATGGGCATGGCTCCGGGCGGGTTCGGCCCGCTCGCCGTCACCGATCACCGCCTGCTCGCCCGCGTCCCGCGGGGCTGGACCTTCGCCCAGGCCGCCTCCGTCCCCGTCGTCTTCCTCACCGCCTACTACGCCCTGCGCGACCTCGCGGACCTCCGGGCCGGCGAACGCCTCCTCGTCCACGCCGCGACCGGCGGCGTCGGCATGGCCGCCACCCAGCTCGGCCGCCTCTGGGGCGCCGAGGTCTACGGCACCGCGAGCGAGGCCAAGCAGCACCTGCTGCGCGCCGACGGCCTGCCCGACACCGCCATCGCCTCCTCCCGCACCCTCGACTTCGAGGAGCGCTTCCGCACCGCCACCGGCGGCGAAGGCATGGACATCGTCCTCAACTCCCTCGCGGGGGAGTACGTCGACGCCTCGCTGCGCCTCCTCGGACCCGGCGGACGGCTGATCGAGATGGGCCGGACCGACGTCCGCGAACCCGCCGAGGTCGCCGCCGCCCACGGCGGCGCCCGCTACCAGGCCTTCGTCCTCCAGGAGGCCGGGCCCGAGCGGATCGGGCAGATGCTCACCGACCTGGTCGAGCTGTTCGAGCGGGGCGCGCTGCGTCCCCTCCCGCTCACCTGCTGGGACGTCACCCGCGCCCGCGAGGCCTTCCGGCACATGGCCCAGGCCCGGCACACCGGCAAGATCGTCCTCACCGTCCCGCGTCCCTGGGCCTCCGACGGCACAGTCCTGATCACCGGCGGCACCGGCACCCTCGGCGCCGAGCTCGCCCGCCACCTGGTCACGGCGCGCGGCGCGCGGCACCTGCTGCTCGCCGGCCGCAGCGGCCCCGACGCCCCCGGCGCGGCGGCCCTCGCCGAGGAACTGGCCGCCCTCGGCGCCGAGGTCACCGTCGCCGCCTGCGACGCCGCAGACCGCGACGCCCTGGCCGCCCTGCTGGCCGCCGTGCCCGCCGAGCACCCGCTCACCGCCGTCGTCCACGCGGCCGGCATCCTCGACGACGGCGTGGTCGAAGGCCTGACGGCCGACCGGCTCGCCGCCGTGCTGCGCCCCAAGGCCGACGCCGCCCGGCACCTGCACGAGCTCACCCGCGGCCTCGACCTCGCCGACCTCGTCCTGTTCTCCTCCGCCGCCGGCGTCTTCGGCTCGCCCGGCCAGGGCAACTACGCCGCCGCCAATGCCTGGCTCGACGCCCTCGCCCAGCACCGCCGCGTCGCCGGGCTGCCCACCACCGCCCTCGCCTGGGGACTGTGGGCGCAGGCCAGCACCATGACCGCCCACCTCGGCGCCACCGACCGGGCCCGAGCCGAGCAGTCCGGCGCGCTCACCCTCAGCACCCCGGACGGCCTCGCCCTGTTCGACGCGGCCCTCGCCGACCACTGTGCTCTGCTCGTCCCCGTCCGCCTCGACACCGCGACCCTGCGCTCGCGCGGCGCGGCCGAACTCCCCGCTCTGCTGCGCTCCCTGCTGCGCCCTCTCGTGGGCACCCCGGCCCGCCGCACCGCGCAGGGCGCACAGGCCGCCGACGGGCTGCGCGCCCGCCTCGCCGGGCTCACCGCGGCCGACCGCGCCTCGGCGCTGCTCGACCTGGTGAGCGGCTGCACCGCGGCCGTCCTCGGCCACTCCTCGGCCCACCAGATCCACGCCACGCGGCCGTTCCGCGACCTCGGCCTCGACTCGCTGACCGCAGTGGAACTGCGCAACCGCCTCAACAGCGCGACCGGCCTGCGGCTGCCCGCGACCCTGGTGTTCGACCACCCCACCCCCGGGGCGCTCGCCGGGCACCTGGCCGACGGCCTCACCGGCACCGGCGGGGCGGCCACGGCCGGTGCGGCCCCCCAGGCCGCCGACGAGCCGATCGCGATCGTCGGCATGGCCTGCCGCTTCCCCGGCGGAGTCGCGACACCCGACGACCTGTGGACCCTGCTGTCCGACGGCACCGATGCCATCGCCCCCTTCCCGGCCGACCGCGGCTGGGACCTCGACCGCCTCTACGACGGCATCCCCGATCATCCCGGCTCCTCCCGCACCCGCGAGGGCGGCTTCCTCGCCGACGCCGCCGGCTTCGACGCCGCGTTCTTCGGCGTCAGCCCCAACGAGGCCCTCGCGATGGACCCGCAGCAGCGGCTCCTCCTGGAGACCTCGTGGGAGGCCCTCGAACGCGCCGGCATCGACCCCGGCACGCTGCGCGGCAGCCGCACCGGCGTCTTCGCGGGCCTGTCCTCCAGCGACTACCTCGACCGGGTCGCCCGCATCCCCGACGAGGCCGCGCCGTACGTGAGCACCGGCAACGCCGCGAGCGTGATCTCCGGCCGAGTCGCCTACACCCTCGGCCTGGAGGGCCCGGCCGTCACCGTCGACACCGCCTGCTCGTCGTCCCTGGTGGCGCTGCACCTCGCGGTCCGCGCGCTGCGCGGCGGCGAGTGCTCGCTTGCCCTCGCGGGCGGCGTCACCGTGATGTCGACGCCGATGATCCCGGTCGACTTCGCCCGTCAGCGCGGCCTGGCCGGCGACGGCCGCTGCAAGCCCTTCGCCGACGCCGCCGACGGCACCGGCTTCTCCGAGGGCGTCGGAGTGCTGCTGGTCGAGCGGCTCTCGGACGCGCGGCGCAACGGGCACCCGGTGCTGGCCGTGGTGCGCGGCTCGGCCGTCAACCAGGACGGCGCTTCCAACGGCCTCACGGCGCCCAACGGCCCGTCCCAGCGGCGCGTGATCCGGGCCGCCCTGGCCGATGCCGGTCTGACGCCCGCCGAGGTCGACGCCGTCGAGGCGCACGGCACCGGCACCCGCCTCGGCGACCCGATCGAGGCCCAGGCCCTGCTCGCCGCCTACGGCCAGGACCGCGAACACCCGCTCCTCGTCGGCTCGGTGAAGTCCAACCTCGGCCACACCCAGGCCGCCGCCGGCGTCGCCGGCGTCATGCGCACCGTCCTCGCCCTGCGGCACGCCGCCCTCCCGCAGAGCCTCCACATCGACCGGCCCACCACGCACGTCGACTGGACGGAGGGCGCCGTCGAGCTGCTGAGCGAGGCCCGCACGTGGCCCGCCACCGGACGGCCCCGCCGCGCCGGGGTCTCCTCCTTCGGCCTCAGCGGCACCAACGCCCACGTGATCCTCGAACAGGCCCCCGGCCAGGAGCCCGAACCGGCCCCGCCCGAGCGTCCCGCGCTGCCCTGGCTGCTCTCCGCCCGCAGCGCCGAGGCCCTGCGCGGCCAGGCCCGCGCGCTGCTCGACCACCTCCCCACCAGCACCGCCGCGCCGCTCGACCTCGCCCACTCCCTCGCCACCGGCCGCGCGCTCCTGGAGCACCGCGCCGTCGTCGTCGGCACGGGTACCGAGGACCTGCGTGCCGGACTCGCCGCGCTCGCCGACGGCACGCCCGCCCCGGGCGTCGTCACCGGTCGGCACGGCGCCGGGCGCGACCGCCGGGTCGTCCTCGTCTTCCCCGGCCAGGGCTCCCAGTGGGTCGGCATGGGCGCCGAACTGCTGCACACCTCACCGGAGTTCGCCGAGCGGATCGCCGCCTGCGGACAGGCCCTCGCCCCCTGGACGGACTGGTCCCTCGAAGCCGTCCTGCGCGGTGAGCCCGACGCGCCGTCACTCGACCGCGTCGACGTCGCCCAGCCCGCGCTGTGGGCCACCATGATCGCGCTCGCCGCCTGCTGGCAGGCCCACGGTGTCACCCCCGCCGCCGTGCTCGGCCACTCGCAGGGCGAGATCGCCGCCGCCTGCGTGGCCGGCGCGCTCTCCCTGGAGGACGGCGCGAAGGTCGTCGCCCTGCGCAGCCAGGCCATCGCCCGCGGCCTCTCCGGCCACGGCGGCATGGTGTCGGTGCCGCAGGCCCACGCCGACGTCCTCGCCCGCATCGAGCCCTACGGCGGCCGGCTCTCGGTGGCCGCCGCCAACGGCCCGTCCGGCGTCGTCGTCTCCGGCGAGACCGCGGCCCTCGACCACCTCCTGGCCGGCTGCGCCCGCGACGGCGTCCGGGCCAAGAGCATCCCCGTCGACTACGCCTCCCACTCCGCCCAGGTCGAGCGGATCGAGGAGAGCCTCCTCACCGAACTCGCCGGACTGACCACGCACGAGGCCCGGATCCCGTTCTTCTCCACCGTCACCGCCGACTGGCTCGGCGACACCCCGCTCGACGCCGGCTACTGGTACCGGAACCTGCGGCAGGCCGTCCGCCTGGAGGAGTCCGTCCGCGCCCTGCTCGCCCAGGGCCACGACGCCTTCCTCGAATGCAGCCCGCACCCCGTGCTCGCCACGGCCGTCGAGGACACCGCGGACGACGCGGGCGCCCAGGCCGTCGTGCTCGGCACCGTCCGGCGCGAGGACGGCGGCCCGGCCCGGCTGCTGACCTCCCTCGCCGAGGCCCACGTGCGCGGAGTGCGGATCGACTGGCGGCCCGCCCTCGCCGGCGGCCGGCTCGTCGACCTGCCCACCTACGCTTTCCAGCGCCGCCGCTACTGGCTCGCCCAGGACGCCGCCCGCACCGGCCCGCCCGTCGACCCCTGCGGGCTGGACCGCGCCGTCCGCCTCGCGGACGCCGACACCGTGTTGATCACCGGCCGGATCGGCACCACGACGCACCCGTGGACGGCCGACCACCGCGTGCGCGGCACCGCCGTCGTGCCGGGCAGCGCGTTGCTCGACTGGGCCGTGCGGGCCGGCGACGAGGCCGGCTCCCCGACCGTCGCCGAGCTCACCGAGCTCAGCCCGCTGACCCTGCCCGACGACGGCACCGTCGACCTCCAGCTCACCGCGGGACCCGCCGACGCCGACGGCCGACGGGCCCTCACCATCCACGCCCGCCCGACCGGCGCTCCCGACGACACCCCGTGGACCCGCCACGCCACCGGCACTCTGACCGGTGACAGCGCCGGCGGCGCGTCCCTGACCGAGTGGCCCCCCGCGAGCGCCCAGGCGGTGGACGCCGTCGAGCCGGACGGCACCGAGTACGGCGAGCGCTTCCGCACCGTCCTGGCGCGCTGGCGGCGCGGCGACGAGCTGTTCGCCGAGGTCGCCCTGCCCGAGGAGCACCGCACCGAGACGGCCGGCTTCCGCGTCCACCCCGGGCTGCTCCAGCCCCTGCTCGCCGCCCTCCGGGGCGGCACCGACCCCGCCCAGCCCGCCGACTGGCGAGGCGTCACCGTCCACGCCACCGGCGCCGCCCTGCTCCGCGTCCGGCTCACCCCGGCCGCCGACGGCAGCCACGTGCTCACCGCCGCCGACGCCGACGGCGCTCCCGTGCTCACCGCCGAGGCCGTCACCGTCCGCCCGATCGCGGCCGAGTACCTCGCCCCGGCGGCCGATCCGCTCTACGCGGTCGAGTGGGCCCCGACACCCGGGATCGCCCTCTCCGGAAGCGACCTCGGGGACACGGCCGTCCTCGGCGAGGACGACGCGCTCGCCGCCGCCCTCGGCGCCCGCGCCTACGCCGACCTCGCCGACCTCACCGCCGCCCTCGACGCCGGAGAGCCCGCACCCGCCACCGTCGTCCACCGCCTCACCGCGTCCGACGACGGCGACCCCGTCACCGCCGCGCACCGCGCCGTCCGGGCCACCCACGGCCTCGCCCGCGCCTGGCTCGGCGAGCCCCGGCTCGCCGACGCCCGCCTGGCCCTGCTCACCCACGGCGCCGAGGCCGTGGCCCCGTCCAGCGACGGCACCGTCCTCGCCCAGGCGGCGGCCCACGGACTCATCCGCTCCGCCCAGTCCGAGAACCCCGGCCGCTTCCTCCTCGTCGACCTCGACGACGACCCGGCCTCCGACGCCGCCCTGCCCGCCGCCCTCGCCGACCCCGACGAGCCGCGTCTGGCCGTTCGCGGCGGCGAGGTGACGGCGCCCCGGCTGCGCCCGGTGAACGAAGCCGTGGACGGCAGGGCATGGTCCTGGAACCCGGCGGGGACCGTCCTGATCACGGGCGGCACCGGCACCCTCGGTGCCCTCGTCGCCCGCCACCTCGTCACCGAACACGGCGTCCGCCACCTCCTGCTCACCGGCCGCCGCGGCCCCGACGCCCCCGGCGCGGCCGAACTCCTCGCCGACCTCGCGGCCCTCGGCGCCGACGCCCGGATCGCCGCCTGCGACACCGCCGACCGCGCCGCCCTCGACGCTCTCCTCGCCACCGTCCCCGCCGAGCACCCACTCGCCGGCGTCGTCCACGCCGCCGGCGTCCTGCACGACGGACTGCTCGAAAGCCTGACGGACGACCAGCTCGCCGAGGTTCTGCGCCCCAAGGTCGACGCCGGCTGGAACCTCCACGAGGCGACCAGTCACCTCGACCTCTCCGCCTTCGTCCTGTTCTCCTCCTTCGCCGCCACGGCCGGCGGCCCCGGCCAGGCCAACTACGCCGCCGCCAACGCCTTCCTCGACGCCCTCGCCGACCGCCGCCGCGCCGAGGGCCGCCCGGCCGTCTCCCTCGCGTGGGGATACTGGGGAGAATCGAGTGGAATGACGTCCACGCTGGACGCCGTGGACATCGCCCGCTTCGCGCGCTCCGGCATGCTGCCGCTCACGGCCGTCCAGGGCCTCGCCCTGCTCGACGCCGCCAGCGGTGTGGACCGACCGCACCTGGCCCCGATCCGGCTCGACCGACACGCCCTCGCCACGGCCGGGGCCGCGCCGCTCTTCGCCGAGCTCGCGCCCCGCCGTGTCGCTACCCGGCGCACGGCCGCAGGGCGGGCCGGGAGCGCGGCGACCGCTGACCGGGGCGTCCTGGACCGGCTGCCCGGCCTCGCCGCGGTCCAGCAGGAGAAGCTGCTGCTGGACGTCGTCGTCGGCCACCTCGCCGCCGTCCTCGGCCACGGCTCGCCCGAGGCCGTCGAACCCGAGCGCGGCTTCCTCGACCTCGGCATGTCCTCCCTGACCGCCGTCGAGCTGCGCAACCGCCTCAACGCCGAACTCGGCCTGCGGCTGCCCACCACGGCGATCTTCGACCATCCGTCGCCCACCGCCCTCGCCGGGCGCCTGCGCGACCTGGTCGGCGCGCCCACCGGCACCGCGGCGCCCGCCCGGCCCGTCTTCGCCGAACTCGACGAGCTGGAGAGCGCGCTCGGCGCCACCGAACTGGATGCCGGCTCCCGGACCCGACTCCTCGCCCGCCTCAAGAGCCTCCAGTGGCGGCTCGACGACGGCGCGACCGAGCCGCCCGCGGCCGCCGACGGGCCGGACGACGCGCTCGACGACACCACGGACGACGAGATGTTCGACCTGATCGACCGCGAGCTCGGACTCGCCTGAGGACCAGCCCCGGGGCCGTCCGCCCCGGGGCCGTCCCACGGACCCGTGCCACCCTTCCGAACTGCGAGGTTTCCCACCCATGGCCAGCACCTCCGAGGACAAGCTCCGCGACTACCTCAAGAAGGTCACCGCGGACCTGCGGCGCACGAAGCAGCGCCTGGAGTCCGTCGAGGCGAGGGACGCCGAGCCGATCGCGATCATCGGGATGGCCTGCCGCTACCCCGGCGGCGTCCGCACCCCGGAGGACCTCTGGCGGCTCGTCGCCGACGGTGCCGACGCCATCGGCGACCTCCCGGGGGACCGCGGGTGGGACACCGGTGGCCTCTACGACCCCACCCCCGGCACCCCCGGCAAGAGCTACGTGCGCCACGGCGGGTTCCTCGACGGCGTCGCCGACTTCGACGCCGAGCTGTTCGGCATCGCCCCCCGCGAGGCCCTCGCCATGGACCCGCAGCAGCGGCTCCTCCTCGAATCCGCCTGGGAGGCCATCGAGCGCGCCCACATCGCCCCCGCCGCCCTGCGCGGCAGCGACACCGGCGTGTTCATCGGCGGTGCCGACACCGACTACGGCTCCCTCGCCCGCCAGACCGAGGAGACCGAGGGCCACCTCCTCACCGGCGGAGCCGTCAGCGTCCTCTCAGGCCGCATCGCCTACACCCTCGGGCTGGAGGGCCCGGCGGTCACCGTCGACACCGCGTGCTCCTCAGCGCTCGTCGCCCTCCACCTCGCGGTCCGTGCGCTGCGCGCCGGCGAGTGCTCGATGGCCGTCGCCGGCGGCGTCGCCGTCATGCCGACGACCCGCCTGTTCACCGAGTTCTCCCGCCAGCGCGGCCTCGCCCCCGACGGGCGCTGCAAGCCCTTCGCGGAGGCCGCGGACGGCACCTCCTGGGCGGAGGGCGTCGGCGTCCTGCTCGTCGAGCGCCTCTCGGACGCCCGGCGCCTGGGCCACGAGGTCCTCGCCGTCGTCCGGGGCACCGCCGTCAACCAGGACGGCGCCAGCAGCCGCCTGACCGCCCCCAACGGACCCTCGCAGCAGCGCGTCATCCAGGCCGCGCTCGCCAACGCCCGCCTCACCCCCGACCAGGTCGACGCCGTCGAGGCCCACGGCACCGGCACGACCCTCGGCGACCCCATCGAGGCGCAGGCCCTGCTCGCGACCTACGGCCAGGACCGGCCCGCCGACCGGCCGCTCTACCTCGGTGGCGTCAAGTCGAACATCGGCCACGCCCAGGCGGCGGCCGGCGTCGCGGGCGTCATCAAGACGGTCATGGCGTTGCGCGCCGGGGTGCTACCGGCCACCCTGCACGTCGACGAGCCGTCCTCACACGTGGACTGGACGGCGGGCGCCGTCGAACTGCTGACGGAGGCCCGCGACTGGCCGCGGACCGGGCGCCCGCGCCGGGCGGGCGTCTCGGCGTTCGGCATCAGCGGGACGAATGCGCACGTGGTCCTGGAACAGGCGGACGAGGTTGTGGCGGAGGAGCCTGTGGAGGCTGCCCCGGTCCCGGCCGTCGTGCCGTGGGTGCTGAGCGGCCGGACGCCGGACGCGCTGCGCGCCCAGGCCGCCCGCCTGCGCGACGTCGCGGCGGGCGTGCCGGTCGCGGACGTCGCGGCGGCGCTCGCCACGAGCCGGTCGATGCTCAACCACAGGGCCGTGGTGGTCGGTTCGGACCGGGACGCGCTGCTGCGTGGGCTCGACGCGCTGGCGGCGGGCTCGGGCGGGGTCGTCGAGGGTGCGGTCCAGGGCGGCGGGACGGCGTTCCTGTTCTCGGGGCAGGGGTCGCAGCGGTTGGGGATGGGGCGGGAGTTGTACGGCCGGTTCCCGGTGTTCGCTCGGGCTTTCGACGAGGTGTGCGGGGTTCTGGAGCTGCCGGTTCGGGATGTCGTGTGGGGTGTGGACGAGGAGCTGTTGAACCGGACGGAGTATGCCCAGGCGGGGTTGTTCGCGGTCGAGGTGGCGTTGTTCCGGCTGGTGGAGTCCCTGGGTGTGCGGCCGGAGTTCGTGGCCGGGCACTCGATCGGGGAGGTCGCGGCCGCGCACGTGGCCGGGGTGTTCTCGCTGGGGGACGCCTGTGCGCTGGTGTCCGCTCGTGGCCGTTTGATGCAGGCGTTGCCGTCGGGTGGCGCGATGCTGGCGGTGCAGGCGGCGGAGGACGAAGTCCTGCCGTTGCTGGGCGAGTTCGTGTCGATCGCGGCGGTGAACGGCCCGACGTCGGTCGTGGTCTCGGGGGCGGAGGAGGCCGTCGAGGCGATCGAGGCGCACTTCGCCGACCGCAGGACGAACCGGTTGCGGGTCTCGCACGCGTTCCACTCGCCGCTGATGGACCCGATGCTGGAGGACTTCCGGGCTGTCCTCAACGGGCTGACGTACGTTGCTCCTTCGATCCCGGTGATCTCCAACCTGACGGGGGAGGCAGCCGCTCCCGAGCAGCTGTGCTCGGCGGACTACTGGGTGCGCCACGTCCGTGAGGCCGTCCGCTTCGCCGACGGTGTGCGCGCGTTGGAGGCTGCCGGCGTCACCCGTTTCCTGGAACTCGGCCCCGACGGTGTTCTGACGGCGCTGGCGGCCTCCTCTCTTTCCGACGAGGCCGTGCTGTCCTCCTCCCTCCGCAAGGACCAGGCCGAGGACACGACCGTCCTGACCGCGCTCGCGCGCCTGCACGTCACCGGCGTGCCCGTCGACTGGGCCGCCCTCTTCGCCGGCACCGCCGTCCGCCCGGTCGACCTTCCGACCTACGCCTTCCAGCACCGTCGCTACTGGCCCGTGACCGCCCGCGCGACCGCCGGTGACCTCGGCGCGGCGGGCCTCGACACCGCCGACCATCCGCTGCTCTCCGCCTCGCTCGAACTCTCCGACGAGGACGGCCTGTTGTTCACATCCCGGCTCTCCCGCCAGTCCCACCCCTGGCTCGCCGACCACGTCGTGCGCGGCAACGTCCTGCTGCCCGGCACCGCGTTTCTCGAACTGGCCGTCCGCGCCGGGGACGAGGCCGGCTGCGACCGCGTCGAGGAACTGACCCTGGCCGCACCGCTCGTCCTTCCCGAGCGCGAGGGCGTCCAGTTGCAATTGCGGGTCGGCGCGGCCGACGGTACCGGCCGCCGCACCTTCACCATCGCCTCCCGGCCCGAGGGCGCCGACGGCCGCGCCTGGGACCAGCACGCGACCGGCGTCCTGGCCGTGGGGGAGATGCGCACCGCATTCGACACGTCGGTCTGGCCGCCGGTCGGCGCCGAGGCGGTCGATTCGGCCGGGCTGTACGAGGACATGGCCGACGGCGGCTACGCGTACGGCCCGGTGTTCCAGGGCCTGCGGGCGGCCTGGCGGCGAGGGGACGAGGTCTTCGCCGACGTCGCCCTGCCGGAGGGTACCGAGGGCACCGGCTACGGCCTGCACCCGGCGCTGCTCGACGCCGCCCTGCACGTGACGGCCGTCAACGGGATGCCGCGCGGCGTCGTGCCGTTCTCGTGGGAGGACGTGTCGCTGCACGCCTCCGGCGCGTCCTCCGTGCGCGTGCGCGTCACCCGGACCGGCGAGGAGTCCGTCGCGGTGGCGGTCGCCGACGCCGAGGGCTTGCCGGTGGCGTCCGTCGGGTCGCTGGCCCTGCGCGCTGTGTCGAGCGGCGGGTCGGCAGCGGCTCGGGACGGGCTGTTCCGGGTGGACTGGGTGCCGGTGAAGACGGCTGCTGCTCCGGAGTTCGCGGAGGTCGAGTCGCTGGCGGAGGTTTCGGCGGACGCGCCGCCGGTGGTGGTGATCCGACCGGCGGACGACGACGTGCACGCGCGTACGGCCCGCGTGCTGGAGCTGGTGCAGGGCTGGTTGGCGGGGGAGCGGTTCGCGGGCTCGCGTCTGGTGTTCGTGACGCGCGGTGTGGTGGCGGGCGAGGACCTTCCGGGCGCTGCGGCGTGGGGCCTGGTGCGGTCCGCGATGTCGGAGGAACCGGGCCGGTTCGGCCTGGTGGATCTGGCGGGTTCGGAAGAACTGCCGCCCACAGCCCTGGGTTTGGACGAGCCGCAGCTGCTCGTCCGCGACGGGGAGGTCCTCGCGGCCCGGCTCCTGCGCGCCGAATCGGCGGGCGAGCCGGTGGCGTGGCCGAGTGAGGGCAGGGTCCTGATCACCGGCGGCACGGGCGGCCTGGGCCGGGTCATGGCCCGGCACCTGGCCGTCGAACACGGCGTGCGGCAGCTGCTGCTGGTCAGCCGCCGGGGCGCGGACGCCGAGGGCACGGATGAACTGCTTGCCGAACTGGCGGCGGCCGGCGCGGAGGCCGTCGTCGAGGCGTGTGACGTCGCCGATCCGGCGGCGGTGGCAGGCCTGTTCGCCCGGCACGAGATCCGCGCGGTCGTCCACACGGCCGGCGTGATCGACGACGGCGTGATCGGCTCCCTGACCGCCGAGCGCGTCGGCGCCGTCCTGCGCCCGAAGGCGGACGCCGCCTGGCACCTGCACGAGGCCACGAAGGAACGCGAGTTGGCGGCCTTCGTCCTGTTCTCCTCCGTCTCCGGCGTCTTCGGCGGCCCGGGCCAGGCCGCCTACGCGGCGGGCAACGCCTACCTCGACGCCCTGGCGGTCCACCGTCGTTCGCTCGGCCTGACCGCCGTCTCGCAGGCCTGGGGCCCGTGGACCCGCGACGGCGGCATGATCGGCACGCTCGCCGACGTCGACCTGCACCGGATAGCCCGCTCGGGCATGCCGGAGCTCACCCCCGCCGAGGGCGCCGCGCTGTTCGACGCCTCGCTCGCGGCGGGCCTGCCCGCGATCCTGCCGGTCCGGTTGGACCTCGCGGCGCTGCGGGCCCAGGACTCGGTGCCCGCCCTGCTGCGCGGACTGGTGCGCGGCCGGGTCCGGCGCGCGGTGGTCGTGGGCTCGGCCGCTTCGGCGGCCTTCGCGCAGCGGCTCTCGGGGCTGGGCGAGGACGAGCGGCGGGCGGCCGTCCTGGAGTTGGTGCGCGACCGGATCGCCGTGGTCCTGGGCCACGAGGGCGGCTCGGTCGTCGACCCGTCGCGGGCCTTCCAGGACCTCGGCTTCGACTCGCTGACGGCGGTCGAGCTGCGCAACCGGCTGCGGTCGGCGACCGGTCTTCCACTGCCGGCCACCGTCGTGTTCGACTACCCGACGGCGAGTGCGCTGGCGGGCTTCGTCCTGGAGGGCCTGTTCGGCGCCGAGGAGGCCGAGGAACTCCTGCCGGCGCTCCCGGTGTCGTCGGACGACCCGGTGGTCATCGTCGGGATGGCCTGCCGCTATCCCGGCGGCGTGGCGTCGCCGGAGGACCTGTGGCGGCTGGTGGCCGACGGCGTGGACGCGGTGTCCGACTTCCCGGCGAACCGCGGCTGGGACGTCGACTCGCTCTACAGCGAGGACCGGTCCGTCCCGGGCACGTCGTACACCCGGCGGGGCGCGTTCCTGCACACCGCCGGGGAGTTCGACCACGAGTTCTTCGGGATGAGTCCGCGCGAGGCGCTGGCGACGGACGCGCAGCAGCGCCTGCTGTTGGAGACGTCGTGGGAGGCGTTCGAGCGGGCCGGCATCGACCCGGTGACGTTGCGCGGCAGCCGGACCGGCGTCTTCGCGGGCATCATGTACACCGACTACCGCTCGCTCCTCGACGGCGAGGAGTTCGAGGGCTTCCGGGGCAGCGGCAGCGCCGGGAGCGTGGCCTCGGGCCGCGTCTCGTACACCCTGGGCCTGGAGGGCCCGGCGGTGACGGTGGACACGGCGTGCTCGTCGTCGCTGGTGGCGATGCACCTGGCGGCGCAGGCGCTGCGCGGCGGCGAGTGCACGCTGGCGCTCGCGGGCGGCGTGACGGTGATGTCGACGCCGGGGACGTTCGTGGAGTTCTCGCGCCAGGGCGGCCTGTCGGCGGACGGCCGGTGCCGTTCGTTCGCGGACGCGGCGGACGGCGTGGGCTGGGGTGAGGGCGTCGGCATGGTGGTGCTGGAACGGCTGTCGGACGCGCGTCGCAACGGGCACCGGGTGCTGGCGGTCCTGCGCGGCAGCGCGGTGAACCAGGACGGTGCGTCGAACGGTCTGACGGCGCCGAACGGTCCGTCGCAGCAGCGGGTGATCCGGCAGGCGCTGGCGAGTGCCGGACTGTCGACCGCCGACGTCGACGCCGTCGAGGCGCACGGTACGGGGACGACGCTGGGCGACCCGATCGAGGCGCAGGCCCTGCTGGCGACTTACGGCCAGGACCGTGAACTGCCGCTGCTGCTGGGCTCGATCAAGTCGAACATCGGGCACGCGCAGGCGGCGGCTGGCGTGGCCGGCGTGATCAAGATGGTGCTGGCGATGCAGCACGGCCTGCTGCCGCGCACACTGCACGTGGACGCACCCTCCTCGCACGTGGACTGGACGGCGGGCGCGGTGGAGGTGCTGGCCGAGGCCCAGGGGTGGCCGGAGGCCGGCCGGCCCCGCCGGGCGGGCGTGTCGTCGTTCGGCATCAGCGGGACCAACGCGCACGTGATCCTTGAACAGGGCGAGCCCGAGGCCGTGCGGGACGCTGCGGTGACGGCGGGGGCGATGCCCTGGGTGGTATCCGCCAGGTCCGAAGCGGCGTTGGACGCGCAGGTCGCGCGGCTGGCAGAGGTCGGTGAGCTCCAGGCTGCGGATGTGGCGTTCACGCTGTCCGGGCGGACGGCCTTCCCGCACCGGGCGGTGCTCGTCGATGGCGTCGAGGTGGCCCGGGGGCTTGTGGGTGAGGGCGGGACGGCGTTCCTGTTCTCGGGGCAGGGGTCGCAGCGGTTGGGGATGGGGCGGGAGTTGTACGGTCGGTTCCCGGTGTTCGCTCGGGCTTTCGACGAGGTGTGCGGGGTTCTGGAGCTTCCGGTTCGGGATGTCGTGTGGGGTGCGGACGAGGAACTGCTGAACCGGACGGAGTACGCCCAGTGCGGACTGTTCGCGGTCGAGGTGGCGCTGTTCCGGCTGCTCGAATCGCTGGGTGTGGGGCCGGAGTTCGTGGCCGGGCACTCGATCGGGGAGGTCGCGGCGGCGCATGTGGCCGGGGTGTTCTCGCTGGAGGACGCCTGCGCGTTGGTGAGCGCTCGTGGCCGTTTGATGCAGGCGTTGCCGTCGGGTGGCGCGATGCTGGCGGTGCAGGCGGCGGAGGATGAAGTCCTGCCGCTGCTGGGTGAGTTCGTGTCGATCGCGGCGGTGAACGGCCCGACGTCGGTCGTGGTCTCGGGGGCGGAGGAGGCCGTCGCGGAGATCGAGGCGCACTTCTCTGACCGAAAGACGACGCGGCTGCGCGTGTCCCACGCGTTCCATTCGCCGTTGATGGACCCGATGCTGGAGGACTTCCGGGCTGTCCTCAACGGGCTGACGTACCAGGCGCCGTCGATCCCGGTGATCTCCAACCTCACCGGCGAACCGGCCGAGGACCTCACCGCCCCCGACTACTGGGTGCGCCACGTTCGCGAGGGCGTCCGCTTCGCCGACGGCATCCGCACGCTGGAGGCCGCGGGTGTCACGCGCTTCCTGGAGCTCGGCCCCGACGCCGTCCTCACCGCCCTCGCGGCCGCCTCCCTCTCCGGCGACAGCGTTCTGGCTCCCGTCCTCCGCAAGGACCAGGGCGAGGACGCGACCGTCCTGACCGCGCTCGCGCGCTTGCACGTCACCGGCGCGCGCGTCGACTGGGCCGCCCTCTTCGTCGGGACCGGTGCCCGCGCCGTGGACGTGCCCACGTACGCGTTCCAGCACCGGCACTACTGGCCGGCGGTCACCCGCGCGCGCGGCGGCGACGTCCGGCTCGCGGGACTCGGTGCCGTCGAGCACCCGCTGCTGGGCGCGGCCGTCGAGCTGGTCAACACGGACGGCTACCTGTTCACCGGCCGGTTGTCGGCCCGGTCGCACGGGTGGCTCGCGGACCACGTCGTCATGGGTTCGGTCCTGGTGCCGGGCACGGCGCTGGTCGAGCTGGCGGTGCGGGCCGGGGACGAGGTTGGCTGTGATCTGGTCGAGGAACTGACGCTGGCCGCGCCGCTCGTCCTGCCCGAGCGGGGCGGCGTGCGGGTGCAGGTGTGGGTCGGCGCGCCGGACGCGTCCGGGCGGCGCGCGCTCACGATGCATGCCCGGCCGGACGACGCGGACGGGACGGTCTGGACTCTGCATGCGAGTGGTGTGGTGGGCTCGGGCGCGGTGCCGGCGGTGTTCGATGCCTCGGTGTGGCCGCCGGTCGGTGCCGAGGCGGTTGACGCGGTCGGGTTGTACGAGGGTCTGGCGGAGGCCGGGTTCGAGTACGGCCCGGCGTTCCGGGGGCTCCGGGCCGTCTGGCGGTGCGGGGATGAGGTCTTCGCGGAGGTCGCTCTGCCCGAGGGCGTTGACGGTAGTGGTTTCGGGTTGCACCCGGCGCTGTTCGACGCCTGCCTCCACGCGTTCGCGCTGACCGGGTCCGGCGAGGGTGGCGGTGTGCCGTTCGTGTGGGAGGACGTGGCGCTGCACGCCTCCGGGGCGTCGACGGTCCGGGTGCGGCTGACGCCGTCGGCGGGCGGTGGGGTCGCGCTCGCGATCGCCGACGCCGACGGCCGGCCGGTGGCCTCGGTCGGCGCGCTGACGGTGCGCCCGATCGCCACCGGGCAGCTCGCGCTCAAGACGCGGGTGGGCCGGGACGCGTTGTTCCGGGTGGACTGGGTGCCGGTGAAGACGGCTGCTGCTCCGGAGTTCGTGGTGGTGGAGTCGTTGGCGGAGGTTTCGGTGGAGGTGCCGCCGGTGGTGGTGATCCGACCGGCGGACGGCGACGTGCATGCTCGGACGGCACGTGTGCTGGAGTTGGTGCAGGGTTGGTTGGCGGGGGAGCGGTTCGCGGGCTCGCGTCTGGTGTTCGTGACGTGTGGTGTGGTGGCGGGCGGGGATTTGCCGGGTGCTGCGGTGTGGGGTCTGGTGCGGTCGGCGATGTCGGAGGAGCCGGGCCGGTTCGGTCTGGTGGATCTGGCGGGTTCGGGAGAACTGCCGCCCGCTGTGCTGGGTGTGGATGAGCCGGAGTTGCTCGTCCGTGGCGGTGAGGTCTTCGCGGCCCGTCTGGTTCGGGTGGAGGGCACGGTCGGGGCGGTGGCGTCGGTGGCGTGGCCGAGTGAGGGGACGGTTCTGATCACCGGTGGCACGGGTGGTCTGGGCAGGGTCGTGGCGCGGCACCTGGCGGCGGAGCACGGCGTGCGCAGCCTGTTGCTGGTGAGCCGCCGTGGCGCGGACGCCGAGGGTGCGGACGAACTGCTCGTGGAGCTGGCGGAGTTGGGTGCAGGGGTGATTGTGGAGGCCTGTGACGTGGCGGATGGGGCCGCTGTCGCGGACCTGTTCGCCCGGCACGAGATTCGCGGCGTCGTCCACACGGCGGGGGTGCTCGATGACGGTGTGATCGGTTCCCTCAATCCCGGGCGTGTCAGCGCGGTGCTCCGTCCGAAGGCGGATGCGGCGTGGAACCTGCACCGGGCCGCTGAGAACGTCGGGGCTTTTGTTCTCTTCTCCTCCGTCGCCGGCACGTTCGGCAGTGCGGGTCAGGGCGCCTACGCGGCGGGCAACGCCTATCTGGACGCCCTGGCGGTCCACCGTCGTTCGCTCGGTCTGGCCGCCGTCTCGCTCGCCTGGGGTCCCTGGTCCGGCGTGGCCGGCATGACCGGCACCCTCACCGACACCGAGGCCGAACGCATCGCCCGGCTCGGCCTGCCGGCCATTGCCCCGGACCAGGGCGTCGCGCTCTTCGACGCGGCGCTCGCCACCGGGCACCCGGCCGTGCTGCCGGTCCGCCTCGACCCGGCGGCGATGGCCGCGCACGGCGAGGTACCCGCCCTGCTGCGCGGACTGGTGCGGGGCCGCGTGCGCCGCGCCGTCGTCGCCGCTTCGGCCGTGACGAAGGGCCTCGCGCAGCGCCTGTCGGGCCTGGGCGGCGACGGGCGGCGTGAGGCCGTCCTGGAGCTGGTGCGCGATCAGATCGCGCTCGTGCTCGGCCACGAGGGCCGGGCGACGGTGGATCCGTCGAAGGCGTTCCAGGACCTCGGCTTCGACTCGCTGACGGCGGTCGAGCTGCGCAACCGGCTCAAGTCGGTGACCGGTCTCCCACTGCCGGCCACCGTCGTGTTCGACTACCCGACGGCGAGCGCGCTGGCCGCCTTCCTGCTGGAGGGCCTGTTCGGGGCGGAGAGCGACGTCGACGTCCCCGAGGCCCTGCCGTCGCTGTCGGACGACCCGATCGTGCTCGTCGGGATGGCCTGCCGCTACCCGGGTGGCGTCGAGTCCCCGGAGGACCTGTGGCGGTTGGTCGCGGACGGCGTGGACGCGGTCTCCGGCTTCCCGGCGAACCGTGGCTGGGACGTCGAGGCCCTCTACGACCCGGACCCGGAGCACATCGGGACGTCCTCCACGTGCTCCGGCGGATTCCTGCACGCCGCTGGGGAGTTCGACCACGAGTTCTTCGGGATGAGTCCGCGCGAGGCGTTGGCGACGGACGCGCAGCAGCGCTTGCTGCTGGAGACGTCGTGGGAGGCGTTCGAGCGGGCCGGCATCGATCCGGTGTCGCTGCGCGGCAGCCGGACCGGCGTCTTCGCGGGCGTGATGTACGCGGACTACGCGAGCCTGCTCGGCGGTGGCGAGTTCGAGGGCTACCAGGGCAGCGGCAGCGCCGGGAGCGTGGCCTCGGGCCGCGTCTCGTACACCCTGGGCCTGGAGGGCCCGGCGGTGACGGTGGACACGGCGTGCTCGTCGTCGCTGGTGGCGATGCACCTGGCGGCGCAGGCGCTGCGCAGCGGTGAGTGCACGCTCGCCCTGGCCGGCGGCGTCACCGTGATGTCGACACCGAACACCTTCGTGGAGTTCTCACGCCAGGGCGGCCTGTCGGTGGACGGCCGGTGCCGTTCGTTCGCGGACGCGGCGGACGGCGTGGGCTGGGGTGAGGGCGTCGGCATGGTGGTGCTGGAACGGCTGTCGGACGCGCGTCGCAACGGGCACCGGGTGCTGGCGGTCCTGCGCGGCAGCGCGGTGAACCAGGACGGTGCGTCGAACGGTCTGACGGCGCCGAACGGTCCGTCGCAGCAGCGGGTGATCCGGCAGGCGCTGGCGAGTGCCGGACTGTCCCCGGCGGACGTGGACGCCGTCGAGGCTCACGGTACGGGGACGACGCTGGGCGACCCGATCGAGGCGCAGGCCCTGCTGGCGACCTACGGTCAGGACCGTGAACTGCCGCTGCTGCTGGGCTCGATCAAGTCGAACATCGGCCACTCCCAGGCCGCGGCCGGTGTGGCCGGCGTGATCAAGATGGTGCTGGCGATGCAGCACGGCCTGCTGCCGCGCACACTGCACGTGGACGCACCCTCCTCGCACGTGGACTGGACGGCGGGCGCCGTCGAGCTGCTCACCGAGCGCACCGACTGGCCGGCCACCGGCCACGCCCGCCGCGCGGGCGTCTCCTCCTTCGGGATCAGCGGCACCAACGCCCACGTCATCCTGGAGCAGGCCGAGCCCGACGTGGTGCAGGACGCCACGGTGACGGCGGGGGCGATGCCCTGGGTGGTGTCCGCCAAGTCCGAGGCGGCGCTGGACGCGCAGCTCGCGCGACTGACGGGACTCGGTGAACTCCGTTCCGGGGATGTGGCGATCACCCTTGCGGGGCGGTCGCTCTTCCCGCACCGCGCCGTGGTCGTCGACGGGGCCGAGGTGGCCCGAGGGGTCGCGTCGGTGGGCAGGAGCGCGTTCCTCTTCTCCGGGCAGGGCTCGCAGCGGCTGGGCATGGGGCGGGAGTTGTACGGCCGGTTCCCGGTGTTCGCGGAGGCCTTCGACGAGGTGTGCGCGGCCCTGGATCTTCCGGTTCGCGAGGTCGCCTGGGGTGCGGACGAGGAGCTGCTGAACCAGACTGCGTATGCCCAGGCCGGGTTGTTCGCCGTCGAGGTGGCGCTGTACCGGCTCGTCGAATCCCTCGGTGTGCGGCCGCAGTTCGTGGCCGGGCACTCGATCGGTGAGATCGCGGCCGCGCACGTGGCCGGGGTGTTCAGCCTGGCTGACGCGTGCGCGCTGGTGTCCGCTCGCGGTCGGTTGATGCAGGCGCTGCCGTCCGGCGGCGCGATGCTGGCGGTGCAGGCGTCGGAGGACGAAGTCCTGCCGCTGCTGGGCGACTTCGTGTCCATCGCCGCCGTGAACGGCCCGCGCTCGGTCGTCGTCTCCGGGACGGAAGAAGCCGTCGCGGAGATCGAGGCGCACTTCGCCGACCGCAGGACGAACCGGTTGCGGGTCTCGCACGCGTTCCACTCCCCGCTGATGGACCCGATGCTGGAGGACTTCCGCGAAGCCCTCAGCGGGCTCACCTTCAGCGCGCCGTCGATCCCGGTGATCTCCAACCTCACCGGCAACCTCGGTGAGGACCTCACGACCCCCGACTACTGGGTGCGCCACGTCCGCGAGGCCGTCCGCTTCGCCGACGGCATCCGCACGCTGGAGGCCGCGGGCGTCACGCGGTTCCTCGAACTCGGCCCCGACGCCGTCCTCACCGCGCTCACCGTGAGTGCGCTGCCCGACGGCGAGGCCGAAGCCGTCCCGGCGCTCCGCCGCAACCGGGCCGAGGAGCACACCCTCGTCGAGGCCCTGGCCCGTCTCCACGTCCACGGCACCACGGTGGACTGGACCGCGCTGTTCGCCACCACCGGTGCCGGGCACGTCGACCTGCCGACCTACGCCTTCCAGCGCCGCCGCTTCTGGCCCGCGCCCCTCGCCGCCCGCAGCGGCGACGTCCGGTCCGCCGGCCTCGGCGCCACCACGCACCCCATGCTCGGCGCCGCCGTCGAACTGGCCGACGAGGACGGGCTGGTGCTCACCGGACGCCTCTCCACGGCCGCGTTCCCGTGGCTGGCCGACCACGTGGTCCAGGGTACGGTCCTGGTGCCCGGCACCGGCCTGCTCGAACTCGCGCTGCGCGCCGCCGCGGAGGTGGGCTGCGAGCAGGTCGAGGAACTGACACTCGCCGCACCGCTGGTGCTGCCCGAGCACGGTGCGCTCCAGCTCCAGCTCCGCGTCGGATCGCCGGACGCCACCGGCCGCCGGGAGCTCACGATCCACTCCCGGCCGGACGGGGACCCGGACGCCGGATGGGTCCAGCACGCGGCCGGTTCGCTGGCCACTGGTGGAGTCGGGAATGTAGAGGCCTTCGACGTCTGGCCGCCGGCCGACGCCGAGGCTCTGTCCGTGGAGGGTGCCTACGAGCGGATGGCCGAGGCCGGGTTCGGCTACGGCCACGCCTTCCGGGGCCTGCGGGCGGCCTGGCGGCGCGGGGCCGAGCTGTTCGCGGACGTCGAGCTCCCCGAGGACGTCGACGCCGACGGCTTCGGCGTGCACCCGGCGCTGCTCGACGCGGCCCTGCACGTCGCGATCGTGGACGCGGGGAGCGACGACACCGTGGTCCCGTTCGCGTGGACGGGCGCTGCGCTGCGCGCCGTCGGGGCTTCGGCGGTACGGGTGCGCCTGGTCCGGTTCGACGGGGGCGGGCTTCGGCTCGACCTCGCCGACCCGACCGGTGACCCCGTGCTGACGGTGGCCTCCGTGAAGGGGCGGGCGGTCTCGGCGGAGCAGTTGAGCCCGGCCGACCCGCTCTACGCGGTGGAGTGGTCGGAGCTCCCGGCCGCCCCGGGTGAGGAATGGACGGCCTGGGACGCCCTGCCCGCCGAGGGCCCGGTCCCCGAGACCGTCGTCCTGGACTGCTCGACCGTGGCTGCCCCGGGCGACGACGTTCCGGCGGCCGTGCGCGAGGTGACGCAGTACCTGCTGCGCGCGGTGCAGGCGTGGCTGGCGGAGGAGCGGTTCGCGGTGTCGCGTCTGGTGGTGGTGACGCGGGGTGCGGTGGCGGTGCGTGACGGTGAGCCGGTGGATCTGGCGCAGGCTCCGATCTGGGGTCTGGTCCGGGCCGCGCAGGCGGAGAACCCTGGTCGCTTCGGTCTGCTGGACACGGACGGCGAGGTGCTGGTCACCGCCGAGCCCGAGTCGGCCGTTCGCGCCGAAGCCGTGTACGTCCCGCGGCTGTGCCGGCTTCCGCAGCCGGAGGGAGCGCTGTCGGTCGGCGCGGGCGACACGGTGCTGATCACCGGTGGCACGGGTGGTCTGGGGGCCGTCGTGGCCCGGTACCTGGTCGCCGAGTGCGGTGTGCGGAGTGTGGTGCTGACGAGCCGTCGTGGCCCGGAGGCGCCGGGTGCGGTGGAGCTGGTGGCGGAGTTGTCCGCCCTCGGCGCTGCCGTCGAGGTCCGGGCGTGTGACATGGCGGACCGCGGGTCCGTGGCGGCTCTGGTCGACGCGATCCCCGGCCTGTCGGCCGTGATCCACGCCGCCGGTGTGGGTGACAACGGGCTGGTCGGCGCGCTGACGCCGGACCGGATGGACGCCGTACTGGCGCCGAAGGCGGACGGTGCCTGGTACCTGCACGAGCTGACGAGCCACCTCGACCTGACCGCGTTCGTCCTCTTCTCCTCCGCGGGCGGGCTGGTCCTGACCGCTGGTCAGGGCAACTACGCGGCGGCGAACGTCTTCCTCGACGCCCTGGCCGCCCACCGCCGCGCCGCCGGCCTGCCGGCCACCTCCATGGCCTACGGCCTCTGGGACGTCGGCGCCGGCCTCGGCCGCGACCTCGCGGACGTCGACCGGGCGCGGATGGCCACCCAGGGCGTTCCCGTCCTCGACCACGCGACCGGCCTCGCGCTCTTCGTCACCGCGCTGCGCAGCGATCGCGCCGCCGTCGTCCCGATCCGGGTCGACGCTGCCGCCCTGCGCGCCCGCACCGACGAGGTCCCCGCGCTGCTGCGCGGCCTCGCCGCGCCGCGCAGGCACGCCCAGCTGCCCGCGAGTGGGCGTGCGACCGGGACCGGGCTGGCCGCGCGCCTCGCCCGGGCAACCGGGAGCGAGGGCCGACGTCTGGCACTGGAGCTCGTGCGGACGGAGGTCGCCGCGGTGCTCGGCCACGCCTCCGGCGAGGCGATCGCGCCCGAGCGGGCGTTCCAGGAGCTCGGCTTCGACTCACTCGCCGCGACCGACCTGCGCAACCGCCTCAACAAGCGCACCGGCCTGCGCCTGCCCGCCACGCTCGCCTTCGACTTCCCCAACGCGCGGGCCGTCGCGGAGCACCTCCTCGCCCTGGCCGGCGCGGGCACGGAGGCGACGCCGACGACCGGCACCGACGTCCGCCCGCACACCTCCGACGAGCCGATCGCGATCGTCGGCATGGCCTGCCGCTACCCCGGCGGCGCGGCCACGCCCGAGGAGCTGTGGCGGCTGCTGGCGGACGGCGTCGACACCGTCACCGGACTACCGACCGACCGCGGCTGGGACATCGAGCACCTCTACGACCCCGAGCCCGGCAAGGAGGGGCACAGCTACACCCGCCACGGCAGCTTCCTGCACGACGCCGGCGACTTCGACCCCGGCTTCTTCGGGATCTCCCCGCGCGAGGCCCTCTACATGGACCCGCAGCAGCGGCTCCTGCTGGAGACCTCGTGGGAGGCGCTGGAGCGGGCGGGCATCGACCCGCTGTCCCTGCGCGGCAGCCGGACGGGCGTCTTCGCGGGCGTCATGTACCACGACTACGCGCTCAACACGAATCCCTCGGGCACCAGCGGCGGCAGCGTCGTCTCCGGCCGCGTGTCCTACACGCTGGGCCTGGAGGGCCCGGCGGTGACCGTGGACACGGCCTGTTCCTCGTCCCTGGTCGCCCTGCACCTGGCAGTCCAGGCGCTGCGCACCGGGGAGTGCTCGCTTGCCCTCGCGGGCGGCGCGACGGTGATGTCGACGCCGGGCATGTTCGTCGAGTTCTCGCGGCAGCGAGGGTTGTCCGCGGACGGTCGGTGCAAGGCGTTCGCTGGCGCGGCGGACGGCGTCGGCTGGTCGGAGGGCGTCGGGGTGCTGCTCGTCGAGCGGCTGTCCGACGCGGAGCGGAACGGGCACCGGGTGCTCGCGGTGATCCGCGGCACGGCCGTCAACCAGGACGGCGCGAGCAACGGCTTCTCGGCGCCGAACGGGCCGTCCCAGCAACGGGTGATCCGCCAGGCGCTGGCGAGCGCCGGGCTGTCCCCGGCGGACGTGGACGCCGTCGAGGCTCACGGTACGGGGACGACGCTGGGCGACCCGATCGAGGCGCAGGCCCTGCTCGCCACCTACGGCCAGGACCGCGAACTGCCGCTGCTGCTGGGCTCGATCAAGTCGAACATCGGGCACGCGCAGGCGGCGGCCGGCGTGGCCGGCGTGATCAAGATGGTGCTGGCGATGCAGCACGGCGTGCTGCCGAAGTCGCTGCACATCGACCGGCCCTCGCCGCACGTCGAGTGGTCGGAGGGCGCGGTCGAGCTGCTGGCCGAGGCCAGGGCCTGGCCGGCGACCGGCCGTCCGCGCCGGGCGGGCGTGTCCGCCTTCGGGATCAGCGGGACCAATGCGCACGTGATCGTGGAGCAGGGCCCCGAGCCGGTGGTCGCATCTGCCGCTGGTGGACGGGATCCGGGCACGCTGCCGTGGCTGCTCGCCGCGGCGACGCCGGAGGCCCTGCGGGTGCAGGCCGGGCGGCTCGCGACCTTCGTCGGCGCGCGGCCGGAGCTCGACGCGTTGGACGTGGCCCACTCGCTGGTCGAGACGCGGGCGACGCTGGAGTACCGCGCGGTGCTGCTCGGTGCGGACCGGGAGGAACTGCTGGCCGGGCTGGACGCACTGAGCCGGGGCGAACTCGCCCCGGGCGCGGCCACCTCGTCCGCCCGGTCGGGCGGGGCGACGGCGTTCCTGTTCTCGGGGCAGGGGTCGCAGCGGTTGGGGATGGGGCGGGAGTTGTATGCCCGGTTCGCGGTGTTCGCTCGGGCTTTCGACGAGGTGTGCGGGGTTCTGGAGCTTCCGGTTCGGGATGTCGTGTGGGGTGTGGACGAGGAGCTGTTGAACCGGACGGAGTATGCCCAGGCGGGGTTGTTCGCGGTCGAGGTGGCGCTGTACCGGCTGGTGGAGTCCCTGGGTGTGCGGCCGGAGTTCGTGGCCGGGCACTCGATCGGTGAGGTCGCGGCCGCGCACGTCGCCGGGGTGTTCTCGCTGGAGGACGCCTGTGCGCTCGTGGCCGCTCGTGGCCGTTTGATGCAGGCGTTGCCGTCGGGTGGCGCGATGCTGGCGGTGCAGGCGTCGGAGGACGAAGTCCTGCCGTTGCTGGGCGAGTTCGTGTCGATCGCGGCGGTGAACGGCCCGACGTCGGTCGTGGTCTCGGGGACGGAAGAAGCCGTCGCGGAGATCGAGGCGCACTTCGCCGACCGCAGGACGAACCGGTTGCGGGTCTCGCACGCGTTCCACTCCCCGCTGATGGACCCGATGCTGGAGGACTTCCGCGAAGCCCTCAG
Source organism: Kitasatospora sp. NPDC087271 (assembly GCF_044744605.1). NCBI lineage: Bacteria > Bacillati > Actinomycetota > Actinomycetes > Kitasatosporales > Streptomycetaceae > Kitasatospora > Kitasatospora sp. NPDC087271. The sequence goes on along the minus strand of NZ_JBIUYQ010000003.1, from coordinate 124,591 downwards.
CGGGCTCACCTTCAGCGCGCCGTCGATCCCGGTGGTCTCCAACCTGACCGGCGCACTGGCGGAGGGCCTGGCCTCGCCCGACTACTGGGTGCGCCACGTCCGCGAGGCCGTCCGCTTCGCCGACGGCATCCGCACCCTGCACGAGGCCGGCATCCGCCGCTACCTCGAACTCGGCCCCGACACCGTCCTGTCCGGCCTGGTGCAGGGCGTCCTCGACGACCCGACGGCCGCCGGTACGTGCGTCGTGCCCGCCCTGCACGCGGATCGGGACGAGGAGGCGCGGCTGGTCGGCGCGCTCGGCCGGCTGCACACGGCCGGGGCCGAGGTGGACTGGTCCGTCCTCTTCGCCGGTACCGGCGCCCGGACGGTGGACCTGCCCACCTACGCGTTCCAGCACCGCCGGTTCTGGCTCGACGCGACGAGCCCGCTCGGCGACCTGGGCGCGGTCGGAGTGGGTGCCTTCGCGCACCCGCTGCTCGGCGCGGCCGTCGACCTCTCCCACACGGACGGGTTCCTCCTCACCGGCCGGGTGTCACTGGACTCGCACCCGTGGCTGGCCGACCACCAGGTCCTGGACACCGTCCTGGTCCCCGGCGCGGCGCTGGTCGAGCTCGCGCTGCGGGCCGCGGCCGAGGTCGGCTGTGATCTGGTGGAGGAACTGACGCTGGCCGCACCGCTGGTCCTGCCCGAGCGCGGCGCCGTCCAGCTGCACGTGCGGGTCGGTGGCCCGGACGCCTCGGAACGGCGCGCGGTCACGATCCACTCGCGGGCGGACGGGGGCCCGGACGCCGGGTGGGTCCAGCACGCGGCCGGTTCGCTGGCGGTCTCCGGAGCCGTCGGGGCGGAATCGTTCGACGCGGAGGTGTGGCCGCCGGTCGGCGCGGAGCCGCTGCCGGTGGAGGGCGCGTACGAGCGGATGGCCGAGGCCGGGTTCGGCTACGGGCCGGTGTTCCAGGGCCTGCGTGCGGCCTGGCGGCGCGGCGACGAGCTGTTCGCCGAGGTCGCGCTGCCGGAGGGTGTGGCGGCCGACGGCTTCGGCGTGCACCCGGCGCTGCTCGACGCGGCCATGCACGCCGCGATCCTGGCAGGCGGGGGCGAGCGCGAGACCATGATCCCCTTCGCGTGGACCGGCGTGACCCTGTCCGCCGTCGGCGCCTCGGCGGTGCGGGTGCGGATCGTCCGGCTCGGCGATGGCGGGCTGCGGCTCGACCTCGCCGACCCGGCGGGCGGCCCGGTGCTGACGGTGGCCTCGATGGTGAGCCGGGCGGTCTCGGCGGAGCAGCTGGGCTCGGTCGACCCGCTGTACGGGATCGAGTGGGCGGAGCTGCCCAGCTCGGCTGCTGCGGATGACGCCTCGGCGCGGTGGCAGGACGTCTCGCAGTCCTCGGAGGCGGCGCCAGGCGTGGTCGTCCTCGACTGCGGCGCCTTCGTGAGCCCCGAGGACGTCCCGAGCGGTGTCCGCGTGAACGTCCACGCCGTGCTGGAGGTCCTCCAGACGTGGCTGGCGGAGGAGCGGTTCGCGGCGTCGTGTCTGGTGGTGGTGACACGGGGTGCGGTGGCGGTGTGTGAGGGCGAGCCGGTGGATCTGGCGCAGGCTCCGGTGTGGGGTCTGGTCCGGGCGGCGCAGGCGGAGAACCCCGGACGCTTCGTCCTGGTGGACACGGACGGGGAAGTGGTCGTCACGTCCGAGCCGGAGTCGGCCGTGCGCGCCGGGGCCGTCTATGTTCCGCGTCTGAGCCGGCTCCCGCAGCCGGAGGGTTCGCTGCCGGTGGGCGCGGGCGACAGGGTGCTGGTCACGGGTGGTACGGGTGGCCTGGGGGCCGTGGTGGCCCGCTACCTGGTGTCCGAGTGTGGCGTTCGTAGTCTGGTGCTGGCGAGTCGTCGCGGTCTGGAGGCGCCGGGAACGGTGGAGCTGGTGGCGGAGCTGTCCGCTCTCGGTGCTGCCGTCGAGGTTCGTGTGTGTGACATGGCGGACCGTGAGGCCGTGGCCGGTCTGATCGCCGGGATCCCGGGTTTGTCGGCCGTGGTCCATGCCGCCGGTGTCGGTGACAACGGTCTGGTCGGTGCGCTCACGCCTGGGCGTATGGATGCCGTGCTGGCGCCGAAGGCCGACGGCGCGTGGTACCTGCACGAGCTGACGAGCCACCTCGACCTGACCGCTTTCGTGATGTTCTCCTCCGCCGGTGGTCTGGTCCTGACCGCCGGCCAGGGCAACTACGCGGCCGCGAACGTCTTCCTCGACGCCCTCGCAGCCCACCGCCGTTCCGCCGGCCTGCCCGCGACCTCGATGGCCTACGGCATGTGGGACGTCGGCGCCGGCCTCGGCGAGCAGCTCCTGGAGCTCAACCGCAACCGCATGGCCGCCCAGGGCGTCCCGCCGCTCACCCGCGAGGCGGGTCTGGCGCTGTTCGCCGCCGGTCTGCGCAGCGAGCGTGCCACCGTCGTCCCGATCCGGGTCGACGCGGGCGCCCTGCGGGCCCGCACCGACGAGGTCCCCGCGCTCCTGCGCGGTCTCGTCCCGGCCGCCCGCCGCACGGCGGCCCACGCTTCGGCGTCGGCCGCACCGGCCGAGGGTCTCGCCGCGCGGCTCGCCGGGCTGACGGAGGCGGAGCAGCGGCGGACGGTCCTCGACCTCGTCCTGGCCCGGGTGGCGGGGCTGCTCGGCCACGAGTCGGGCGACGCGATCGAGCCGGAGCGCGCGTTCCAGGAGCTCGGCTTCGACTCCCTGGCCGCGACCGACCTGCGCAACCAGCTCAACACGCTCACCGGCCTGCGCCTGCCCGCCACCCTCGCCTTCGACCACCCGAACGCCGAGGCCGTGACGGACCTCATCGTCACCGAGCTGGGCGTGCGGACCGCCGCCAGCGGCGAGGCGTCCCGCGCCGAGGCCGACCTGCGGGCCGCGCTGCAGTCGATCCCGACCCGGCGGCTCCGTGACGCGGGCTTGGTCGATGCCCTGCTCGACCTGGCCGACGACCGCGTCGTTCGTGTCGACGAGGCAGCGGACATCGCGGCGGCGGCCGAGGTCCGCCACGACCCGATCGCGATCGTCGGCATGGCCTGCCGCTACCCGGGCGGGGTGACCACGCCCGAGGAGCTCTGGCAGCTGGTGACGTCCGGCGCGGACGCGATCTCCCCGTTCCCCACCGACCGCGGCTGGGACCTCTCGACGCTCCGCACCGAGGACTCGTACTACACCCGCGCGGGCGGATTCCTCGACGGCGCCGCCGAGTTCGACCCCGGCTTCTTCGGGATCTCCCCGCGCGAGGCCCTGGCGATGGACCCGCAGCAGCGGCTCACGCTGGAGCTCTCCTGGGAGGCGCTGGAGCGGGCCGGCATCGACCCGAGCGGCCTGCGCGGCACCCGCACCGGCGTCTTCACCGGCGTGATGTACCACGACTACCCGGGCAGTGACGGCAACGGCAGCGTCGTGGCCGGCCGCGTCTCGTACAAGCTCGGTCTGGAGGGCCCGGCTGTCGCGGTGGACACCGCCTGCTCGTCCTCCCTGGTCGCCCTGCACCTGGCCGCCCAGGCGCTGCGCCAGGGCGACTGCTCGCTCGCGATCACCGGCGGCGTGACGGTCATGGCCACGCCGGGGGTGTTCGCCGAGTTCGGCCGCCAGGGCGCGCTCGCCCCCGACGGGCGGTGCAAGTCGTTCGCGACCGCGGCCGACGGCACGGGTTTCGCCGAGGGCGCGGGCTTCCTGGTCGTCGAGAGGCTGTCGGACGCGTTGCGCAACGGGCACCCGGTGCTCGCGCTCGTGCGCGGCAGCGCGGTGAACCAGGACGGCGCGTCGAACGGCCTGACGGCGCCGAACGGTCCGTCGCAGCAGCGGGTGATCCGGCAGGCGCTCGCCAACGCCCGACTCGGCGCCGACCAGGTCGACGTGGTCGAGGCGCACGGGACCGGGACGACGCTGGGCGACCCGATCGAGGCCCAGGCGCTGCTTGCGACGTACGGTCAGGACCGCGAACGGCCCCTGCTACTCGGCTCGATCAAGTCGAACATCGGGCACACCCAGGCCGCCGCTGGTGTCGCCGGCGTGATCAAGATGGTGCTCGCGATGCACAACGGCGAGCTGCCGTCGACGCTGCACGTGGACGAGCCGAGCGCGAACGTGGACTGGTCGGAGGGGGCCGTCCGGCTCCTGACCGAGCCCCGCCCGTGGGCCCCGGGCGAGCGTCCGCGCCGCGCCGGCGTCTCCTCCTTCGGGATCAGCGGCACCAACGCCCACGTGATCATCGAGGAGGCCCCGGCGGCGACCCAGCCCACGGAGGTGCCGGAGGCCGAACCGGGGGTCGTGCCGTGGCTGCTGTCCGCCACGTCCCCGGAGGCCCTGCGCGCGCAGGCCGAGCGGCTGGTTGCGGCCATTGACGACGCCCGTCCGGTGGACGTCGCGTACTCGCTGGCGACGACCCGTGCCGCGCTCGAACACCGCGCGGCCGTGGTCGGCGACGGGGCCGGGCAACTCCTCGCCGGCCTGCGGGCGGTGGCGGACGGCGAGGCGCCGACCGGCGTCGCGACCAGCGGGCGGGTGGCGTTCCTGTTCTCGGGGCAGGGGTCGCAGCGGTTGGGGATGGGGCGGGAGTTGTATGCCCGGTTCGCGGTGTTCGCTCGGGCTTTCGACGAGGTGTGCGGGGTTCTGGATCTTTCGGTTCGGGATGTCGTGTGGGGTGCGGACGAGGAGCTGTTGAACCGGACGGAGTATGCCCAGGCGGGGTTGTTCGCGGTCGAGGTGGCGCTGTACCGGTTGGTGGAGTCTCTGGGTGTGCGGCCGGAGTTCGTGGCCGGGCACTCGGTCGGTGAGGTCGCGGCGGCGCATGTGGCCGGGGTGTTCTCGCTGGAGGACGCGTGCAAGCTGGTGAGCGCTCGTGGCCGTCTGATGCAGGCACTCCCGTCGGGTGGCGCGATGCTGGCGGTGCAGGCGGCGGAGGACGAAGTCCTGCCGCTGCTCACGGACTTCGTGTCGATCGCCGCCGTCAACGGCCCGACCTCGATCGTCGTCTCGGGTACGGAGGAGGCCGTCGAGGCGATCGAGGCGCACTTCGCCGACCGCAGGACGACGCGGCTGCGGGTCTCGCACGCGTTCCATTCGCCGCTGATGGACCCGATGTTGGAGGACTTCCGTACGGTTCTCAACGGGCTGGGCTACAGTGCGCCGTCGATCCCGTTGGTCTCCAACCTGACCGGCGCACTGGTCGATGGTTTGACGTCGCCCGAGTACTGGGTGCGTCATGTCCGCGAGGCCGTCCGCTTCGCCGACGGCATCCGCACCCTGCACGAGGCCGGCGTCCGCCGCTTCCTCGAACTCGGCCCCGACACCGTCCTCACCGCCCTCACCACGAGCGCGCTGCCCGACGGCGAGGCCGAAGCGATCCCGGCGCTGCGCCGCGGACGCGAGGAGGAGCGGACCGTCGTCGAGGCGCTGGCACGCCTGCACGTGCTCGGCGTCCCGGTGGACTGGTCCGCCTTCCACGCCGGGACGGGCGCCCGCCGGGTCGCCCTGCCGACGTACGCCTTCCAGCACCGCCGCTTCTGGACGGACGCATCGGCGTTCTTCCCGACGGCCGAGTCCGCCGGGCTCCGGAACGCCGAGCACCCGCTGCTCACCGGCTCGCTCGAACTGGCCGGTACCGCCGATCTGGTGTTCACCGGCCGGTTGTCGGCCCGGTCGCACGGGTGGCTCGCGGACCACGTCGTCATGGGTTCGGTCCTGGTGCCGGGCACGGCGCTGGTCGAGCTGGCGGTGAGGGCCGGGGACGAGGTCGGCTGTGATCTGGTCGAGGAACTGACGCTGGCCGCGCCGCTCGTCCTGCCCGAGGACGGATCGGTCCGGATCCAGGTGCGCCTGGCCGAGCCGGACGACTCCGGGCGCCGCGCGATCGGCATCCACTCCACGGCGGACACCGGCTCGGAGCCGGTCTGGACTCTGCATGCGAGTGGTGTGGTGGGCTCGGGCGCGGTGCCGGCGGTGTTCGATGCCTCGGTGTGGCCGCCGGTCGGTGCCGAGGCGGTTGACGCGGTCGGGTTGTACGAGGGTTTGGCGGCGGCCGGGTTCGAGTATGGTTCGGCGTTCCGGGGGCTTCGGGCCGTCTGGCGGTGCGGGGATGAGGTCTTCGCGGAGGTCGTTCTGCCCGAGGGCGTTGACGGTAGTGGTTTCGGGTTGCACCCGGCGCTGTTCGACGCCTGCCTCCACGCGTTCGCGTTGACCGGGTCCGGCGAGGGTGGCGGTGTGCCGTTCGTGTGGGAGGACGTGGCGCTGCACGCCTCCGGGGCGTCGGCGGTCCGGGTGCGGCTGACGCCGTCGGCGGGCGGTGGGGTCGCGCTCGCGATCGCCGACGCCGACGGCCGGCCGGTGGCCTCGGTCGGCGCGCTGACGGTGCGCCCGATCGCCGCCGGGCAGCTCGCGCTCAAGACGCGGGTGGGCCGGGACGCGTTGTTCCGGGTGGACTGGGTGCCGGTGAAGACGGCTGCTGCTCCGGAGTTCGTGGTGGTGGAGTCGTTGGCGGAGGTTTCGGTGGAGGTGCCGCCGGTGGTGGTGATCCGATCGGCGGACGACGATGTGCATGCTCGGACGGCACGTGTGCTGGAGTTGGTGCAGGGTTGGTTGGCGGGGGAGCGGTTCGCGGGCTCGCGTCTGGTGTTCGTGACGTGTGGTGTGGTGGCGGGCGGGGATCTGTCGGGTGCTGCGGTGTGGGGTCTGGTGCGGTCGGCGATGTCGGAGGAGCCGGGCCGGTTCGGTCTGGTGGATCTGGAGGGTTCGGGAGAACTGCCTCCCGCTGTGCTGGGTGTGGATGAGCCGGAGTTGCTCGTCCGTGGCGGTGAGGTCTTCGCGGCCCGTCTGGTTCGGGTGGAGGGCACGGTCGGGGCGGTGGCGTCGGTGGCGTGGCCGAGTGAGGGGACGGTTCTGATCACCGGTGGCACGGGTGGTCTGGGCAGGGTCGTGGCGCGGCACCTGGTGGCGGAGCACGGTGTGCGCAGCCTGTTGCTGGTGAGCCGCCGGGGCGCGGACGCCGAGGGTGCGGACGAACTGCTCGTGGAGCTGGCGGAGTTGGGTGCAGGGGTGATTGTGGAGGCCTGTGACGTGGCGGATGGGGCCGCTGTCGCGGACCTGTTCGCCCGGCACGAGATTCGCGCGGTCGTCCACACGGCCGGCGTGATCGACGACGGCGTGATCGGCTCCCTGACCGCCGAGCGCGTCGGCGCCGTCCTGCGCCCGAAGGCGGACGCCGCCTGGCACCTGCACGAGGCCACGAAGGAACGCGAGTTGGCGGCCTTCGTCCTGTTCTCCTCCGTCGCCGGCACGTTCGGCAGTGCGGGTCAGGGCGCCTACGCGGCGGGCAACGCCTATCTGGACGCCCTGGCGGTCCACCGTCGTTCGCTCGGTCTGGCCGCCGTCTCGCTCGCCTGGGGTCCCTGGTCCGGCGTGGCCGGCATGACCGGCACCCTCACCGACACCGAGCGCGAGCGGATGACCCGCGCCGGCGTGCCGCCGCTCGACCCGGAGCACGGGCTGGCGCTGTTCGACGCGGTCGCCACCGGCGCCGAGCCGGCCGTCCTGCCCGTCCGGCTAGACCTGCTCGCCCTGCGGGACCGGGGGGACGTCCCCGCCCTCCTGCGCGGCCTGGTCCGGACCCCGGCGCGCCGGGCGGCCACGGCCCCCGCCGCGATCGACCTGACCCGGCGGCTGTCGGGCCTGGGCGAGGACGAGCGGCGGGCGGCCGTTCTGGAGCTGGTGCGCGATCAGATCGCGCTCGTGCTCGGCCACGAGGGCCGGGCGACGGTGGATCCGTCGAAGGCCTTCCAGGACCTCGGCTTCGACTCGCTGACGGCGGTCGAGCTGCGCAACCGGCTCAAGTCGGTGACCGGTCTCCCACTGCCGGCCACCGTCGTGTTCGATTACCCGACCGCCCAGGCGCTCGCCGGTTTCCTGCTGGAAGGCCTGTTCGGCGCCGCGGAGAGCGTGGAACTCCCGGCGGCCCTGCCCGTCCCGTCCGACGATCCGATCGTGCTCGTTGGGATGGCCTGCCGCTATCCCGGCGGCGTGGCGTCGCCGGAGGACCTGTGGCGCCTGGTGGCCGACGGCGTGGACGCGGTGTCGGAGTTCCCGGCCGACCGCGGCTGGGACGTCGAGACCCTCTACGACCCGGACCCGGACCACAGCGGCACGTCCTACACCCGGACGGGCGGATTCCTGCGGGAGGTAGCGGCGTTCGACGCGGCGTTCTTCGGGATGAGCCCGCGCGAGGCGTTGGCGACGGACGCGCAGCAGCGCTTGCTGCTGGAGACGTCGTGGGAGGCGTTCGAGCGGGCCGGCATCGATCCAGTGTCGCTGCGCGGCAGCCGGACGGGGGTGTTCGCGGGCGTGATGTACGCGGACTACGCGAACCTGCTCGGCGGCGGTGAGTTCGAGGGCCACCAGGGCAGCGGCAGCGCCGGGAGCGTGGCCTCGGGCCGCGTCTCCTACACGCTCGGCCTTGAAGGCCCGGCGGTGACGGTGGACACGGCCTGCTCGTCGTCCCTCGTCGCGATGCACCTGGCCGCGCAGGCCCTGCGCAGCGGCGAGTGCACGCTCGCCCTGGCCGGCGGCGTGACGGTGATGGCCACCCCGGGGACGTTCGTGGAGTTCTCCCGGCAGCGCGGCCTCGCCGCGGACGGCCGCAGCAAGGCCTTCGCCGAGGCGGCGGACGGCGTGGGCTGGGGTGAGGGCGTCGGCATGGTGGTGCTGGAACGGCTGTCGGACGCGCGTCGCAACGGGCACCGGGTGCTGGCGGTCCTGCGCGGCAGCGCGGTGAACCAGGACGGTGCGTCGAACGGTCTGACGGCGCCGAACGGTCCGTCGCAGCAGAGGGTGATCCGGCAGGCGCTGGCGAGTGCCGGGCTGTCGTTCGGTGACGTGGACGCGGTGGAGGCGCACGGGACCGGGACGACGCTGGGCGACCCGATCGAGGCGCAGGCCCTGCTGGCGACTTACGGTCAGGACCGTGAACTGCCGCTGTCGCTGGGCTCGATCAAGTCGAACATCGGGCACGCGCAGGCGGCGGCCGGTGTGGCCGGCGTGATCAAGATGGTGCTGGCGATGCAGCACGGGGTGCTCCCGCAGTCCCTGCACATCGACCAGCCCTCCACCCATGTCGACTGGACGGCCGGCGCCGTCGAGCTGCTCACCGAGCGCACCGACTGGCCGGCCACCGACCATCCGCGCCGTGCGGGCGTCTCCTCCTTCGGGATCAGCGGCACCAACGCCCACGTCATCCTGGAGCTGCCCGAGTCGGCGGTCCCGGAGAACGAGGCCACACCCGGTCTGGTGCCGTGGGTCGTGTCGGCCAAGTCCGAGGTGGCGCTGGACGCGCAGCTCGCGCGGCTCACGGATGCCGAGGAACTGCCCTCCGCGGACGTGTCGTTCACCTTGGCCGGGCGGTCGGCGCTGCCGCACCGCACGGTGCTCGTGGACGGAGTGGAGGTCGCCCGAGGGGTCGCGGCCGACGGCAAGACGGCGTTCCTGTTCTCCGGACAGGGCTCGCAACGGCTCGGCATGGGCCGGGAGTTGTACGGCCGGTTCCCGGTGTTCGCGGAGGCCTTCGACGAGGTGTGCGCCGCGCTGGAACTGCCGCTTCGGGATGTCGTGTGGGGTGAGGACGGGGAGCTGCTGAACCGGACGGAGTACGCCCAGGCCGGGTTGTTCGCGGTCGAGGTGGCGCTGTACCGGCTCGTCGAATCCCTCGGCATGCGGCCGGAGTTCCTGGCGGGCCACTCGATCGGGGAGGTCGCGGCCGCGCACGTCGCCGGGGTGTTCGGCCTGACCGACGCCTGTGCCCTGGTGGCTGCTCGCGGCCGCCTCATGCAGGCGCTGCCGTCCGGCGGCGCGATGCTCGCCGTGCAGGCGACGGAGGACGAAGTCCTGCCGCTGCTGGGCGACTTCGTCTCGATCGCCGCCGTTAACGGCCCGCGCTCGGTCGTCGTCTCGGGCGCGGGGGAGGCCGTCGCGGCGATCGAGGCGCACTTCGCCGACCGGCGGACCACGCGCCTTCGGGTGTCCCACGCGTTCCACTCCCCGCTGATGGACCCGATGCTGGAGGACTTCCGCGAGGTCCTCAACGGGCTGAGCTTCAGCGCGCCTTCGATCCCGGTCGTCTCCAACCTGACCGGCGCACTGGCCGAGGACCTCACGACCCCCGAGTACTGGGTGCGCCACGTCCGCGACGCCGTCCGCTTCGCCGACGGCATCCGCACCCTCCACGAGGCCGACGTCCGCCGCTACCTCGAACTCGGCCCCGACGCCGTCCTCACCGCGCTCACCGCGAGCGCGCTGCCCGACGACGCCGACACCGTGGCCACCCCCGCGCTCCGTAAGGACCGCCCCGAGGAGGCGAGCCTCCTCCAGGCCCTCGCGAGCCTGCACGTCCACGGCGCGAAGGTCGAATGGCGGGCGCTGCTCGCCGGAGCGGGCCGGCACCTCGCCGAGCTCCCGACCTACCCGTTCGAGCACCGGGACTACTGGCCGACCGGCCTGCCCGCCGGCCGCGGCGCAGAGTCCGCCGGGCTCAGGAACGCCGAGCACCCGCTGCTCACCGGCTCGCTGGAGCTGGCCGACAGCGGCGGCCTCCTGTTCACCGGTCGTATGTCGGCACGGTCCCACCCGTGGGCGGCGGACCACGTCGTCATGGGCTCGGTGCTGGTGCCGGGCACGGCGCTGGTCGAGCTGGCCGTGCGCGCGGGCGACGAGGTCGGCTGCGACATCGTCGAGGAGCTGACGCTCGCCGCGCCGCTGGTCCTTCCGGGGACGGACGCCGTGCAGCTCCAGGTGGCGGTCGGGGCGCCGGACGACGCGGGCCGCCGGCCCGTGACCGTGCACTCCCGGCCCGCGGCCGGGGGTCTGCACCCGTGGACCCTGCACGCGAGCGGCGTGCTGGGCACGGGTGCGGCACCGGCTGCGTTCGACGCCTCCGTGTGGCCGCCGGCCGACGCCGAGCGGGTCGACCTGACCGGTCTCTACAACGGCCTGGCGGAGGCCGGGTTCGGGTACGGCCCGGCGTTCCAGGGCCTCCGTGCGGTCTGGCGCCGCGGAGAGGAGCTCTTCGCGGACGTCTGCCTGCCCGCGGGCGTCGAGGGTGGCGCCTACGGCCTCCACCCGGCCCTGTTCGACGCCTGCCTGCACACGCTCGCCGTGGGCGGCGGGTTCGGGGAGGGCGGTGCCGGGGTGCCGTTCGCGTGGGAGGACGTCGCGCTGCACGCCTCGGGGGCGTCCGCGCTACGAGTCCGGCTGGCGCCGTCGGCGTCCGGTGGGCTGGCGCTCGCCGCGGCCGATGCGCAGGGCCGGCCGGTGGCGTCGGTGGGCTCGCTCACCGTCCGGCCGATCGTCGCCGAGCAGCTCGGGGCTTTCGCCCGCCCGGCCGGCCACGACGCGTTGTTCCGCCTCGACTGGATGCCGGTGCAGGCGCCCGCCGACGCGGATGTGGCGTTCGTCGCCGTCGAGCCGAACGCGCAGGCGCTGACCGAGCTCGCCGCACGGTCCGACGTGCCGCCGGTGGTCCTGGCCGAACTCCCCGCCGGCGGGGCCGAGGCGGTGCACGCCCGGGTGGCCGCCGTCCTGGAGCTGGTCCAGACGTGGCTCTCGCACGAGGGGTTCGCCGCCTCGCGCCTGGTGTTCGTCACGCGGGGCGCGGTGTCCGGCGCCGACCTCGCCGGCGCCGCGGCCTGGGGCCTGGTGCGCTCGGCGGCGTCGGAGGAGCCGGGCCGGTTCGGCCTGCTCGACCTCGCCACCGCCGAGACCGGGCTGATGCCCGGGGCCCTCACCGTCGACGAGCCGCAACTGCTCGTTCGCGACGGAGGGTTGTTCGCCGCCCGCCTCGTACGGGAGGAGCTCGCGACCGAGGCGCCGAGCTGGCCTGACGAGGGCGCGGTGCTGATCACCGGCGGCACCGGCGGCCTGGGCCGCCTGGTGGCCCGGCACCTCGCCGCCGAGCACGGCGTGCGGAGCCTGGTCCTGGTCAGCCGCAGCGGCGCCGCTGCCGACGGTGTGGCCGAGCTGGTCGCCGAACTCGCCGGGCTCGGCGCCGAGACGGCCGTCGAGGCCTGTGACGTGGCCGACGAGGCCGCCGTCACCGGGCTGTTCGCCCGCCACGACGTCCGCGCGGTGGTGCACACCGCGGGCGTCCTGGACGACGGGACGATCGGCTTGCTCACGCCCGAGCGGGTCGGTGCCGTCCTGCGCCCGAAGGCGGACGCGGCGTGGAACCTCCACCGGGCCGCCGAAGGTCTCGACCTCACCGCTTTCGTCCTGTTCTCCTCGGCGGCCGGCACGCTCGGCAACCCCGGGCAGGGCAACTACGCTGCCGCCAACGCCTTCCTGGACGCACTCGCCCGTCACCGCCGCTCCCTGGGCCTGCCCGCCGTCTCGCTGGCGTGGGGCCCGTGGACCGGCGCTGGCGGCATGACCGGCGCCCTCACCGACGCCGAGGCCGAGCGCCTGGCCCAGACCGGAATACCGCCGCTCACACCGGAGCTGGGGCTCGCACTGTTCGACGCGACCACGGTCGGCGCGGAGCCCGCCGTCCTGCCGCTGCGGCTGGACTCGGCGGTCCTTCGGAAGCGTGGGGAGATCCCGCCGCTCCTGCGCGGCCTGGTGCGCGTGCCGGTGCGGCGCGGCTCGGTCGCGGGCGCGGACGGTGGGGCGGGCGGCGGCGCCGAGTTCGTGCGGCGGCTGTCCGAGCTGCCGGGGGCCGAGCGGCGAGAGGCGCTGCTGGAGGCGGTCCGCCGGCAGGTGGCCGCAGTCCTCGGCCACACCGAGGCGTCCGGGGTGGACCCGCAGCGGGCCTTCCAGGACCTCGGGCTGGACTCGCTGACGGCGGTCGAGCTGCGCAACCGCCTGGGTGGGCTGGTGCGCCTGCGCCTCCCGGCCACCCTGGTCTTCGACCACCCGACGGTGGCTGAGCTGGCGGACCACCTGTTCGAGCGGCTCGGCCTGGAGCCCGAGCCCACCGCGGGCGCGGCCGTGCTGCTGGCCGAACTCGACCGCTTGGAGCAGGCGTTCGGGACGACCGAGGTCGACGGATCGGACGAGGCGCTGTCCGACCAGGTGGCCGCCCGCCTGGAGGTGCTGCGCTCGAAGTGGCTCGCCGCCCGGAGCGCCGCTGCCGCCGGCGGACTCCCGGGCGCCGGGGCCTTCGACTTCGAGTCGGCCTCGGACGACGAGATGTTCGACCTCTTGGACAACGAACTGGGCCTGTCCGACTGACGACCCGCCCCGTCCCTCCCCGGGTCGGGGGGGGCCCCCCCCCCGGGGGCCCCCCCCCCCCGGGGGGGGGGCCCCCCCGCGGGGGCGGGGGGGGGCCCCCCCCCCCCGGGCCCCCGGGTGGGGCCACACCCAAGCCGCCC